>NZ_MUMH01000085.1 GCF_002155965.1 Allokutzneria sp. NRRL B-24872 | reverse complement strand
CGGTACGAAACGGGAAAGGTCTGGACCACTGCGGGTCGGGTTGGGGCGAACGAGGAAGTGGGGTGCAGGGCGCGTTCAGGGGGTGGGGTGGACGCGTGTGAGGAAGGTGCGCACGAGTGCGGAGATCTCGTCGAGGTGGGTCTCCAGGGCCCAGTGACCGGCGTCGAGCAGGTGGAGCTCGGCGTCGGGGAGGTCGCGCAGGTACGCCCGCGCGGCGCCCTCGGGCATGTAGCCGTCGTGCGGTCCCCACACGATCAGCGTCGGCGGGCGGTGCTGGCGGAGGTAGTCCTGCTGCCGCGCGAACCACGGCACGGTGTTGCGCTGGTCGGCCAGCAGCGTGATCAGGTTCTCGCGCCGCGCGGGTGTGGACATGAGCGCCCAGTGCAGCCGCCACAGGTCGGGCGAAACGCGCTCGACGAGCCGGGGCGGGATCTCGCCGACGAACTCGTCGCGGAAACCCTCCTCGCTCACGGCGTTGCCGAGCTTCGCGCGGCCCTCCGGCGTCGGGTTGTTCCAGTACTCCTTGAGCGGCGCGTACTTGGGGCCGTGCTCGTCCTCGTAGATGTCCCCGTTCTGGATGACCAGGCCCGCGATGCGATCGGGGTCGGCCATGGCCAGCCGCAGACCGATCTGGGAGCCGTAGTCGTGGAGGTAGACCACGTACCGGTCCAGTTCGAGCCGTCGCACGAAGCGGTGGAGGAAATCCGCATAGGCGTCGAAGGTGTAGGCGAAGTCGACCGGATCGGGTGTGCCGCTGTACCCGAAACCGGGGTAGTCGGGCGCGATGAGCCGCCACTGGTCACCGAGCGCGGCCATGAGGTTGCGGAACTGGTAGGAGGAGCACGGATACCCATGGGGCAGAACGACAACTGGCGCGTCGGACGGCCCCGCCTCGCGGTAGAAGATCCTCGTTCCGTCCAGCTCCAGCGTCCTGTGCGCGACCGGTACCACCACGACTTCTCCTTCCTCACAGCTGATTCCTCGGCGTACCCAGGCCCGTCGACGCGGTAACCACTTCAGCTGAGCCTGAACACGCACTTGCAAGTGCGTACTTCCGCTGGGAGAGCTGCTCGTCGAAGGTCGTGGTGCACCCGTTCCGACCGCTTTCCGAGGAGCAGCAACCATGTCCAGACCCGCTGAGCGCGCACAGGTCCGCGTCGGCCCGACCACCGTCACCTACCTGCCGGACGGGCACGCGTGGCTCAACCCGGCGGTGTTCCTGCCCGCGAGCGTCCCTGACGGCTGGGCCACGCACGACGCCTTCCTGGACCGGCGCGGGTGGTTCCCGGTGAGCATCGGGTCGTTCCTCGTGCGCACCGGCGACCGCGCCGTCCTGGTCGACCTCGGGCTCGGCGCGGTCGACTTCGCGCTGCCCGACGCGGCCGAGTTCCACGGCGGCGGCCTGCTCACCGCGCTCGCGGCGGAAGGCTTGTCCCCCAACGACATCGACACCGTCGTGTACACGCACCTGCACCACGACCACGTGGGCTGGACGACGCGCGAGGGCAGCCTCACCTTCGCCAACGCACGGCATCTGGTCAGCGAGGCCGAGTGGCGGCACTGGCACGGCACCGCGGATCTCGTCGGCCCGGACCTGGACACCGTGCAGCAGCCGCTCTCCGAGGTGATCGACTTCGTCGGCGACGGCGACACCATCGCGCCGGGTGTCCGCGTCCTCGCCACGCCGGGCCACACCCCCGGGCACAGCAGCGTGGAGGTGCGCGACCCCGGCGGAGCCGACCCGCGGCGCGTGCTCGTCCTCGGCGACGTCATGCACTGCCAGGTGCAGATCACCGAGAGCCACTGGAGCTTCGCCTTCGACGTCGACCCGGAACAGGGCGTCGCGACCCGCGAGCACGTGGTGAAGGACGTGCAGGACGAGCACACGATCCTGGCGGGCGGGCACTTCGCGGGACAGGTGTTCGGCCGGGTCCTGCCGCCCGCGCCGCTGCGGACGTGGGCTAGCGGACTGCGCATCGACTAGCGTCCGCGCCATGCCGCCGCACAGCCGCCGCCCCAGACCGGGCACGCCCGGACCCGTGCTGGCGTGGCTGCCCGACGGTCGCCCGGCCGACGTCTACAGCGCGCCGTGCCCCTCACGGCAGGTGCTCGACCGGATCGCCGACAAGTGGACCGCGCTGATCGTGGGCTGCCTGTCCACGGGCACGAAGCGCTACGGCGAGCTGCGCGCGGCCATCGACGGGGTCAGCGAGAAGATGCTCACCCAGACGCTGCGCAGCCTGGAGCGCGACGGCCTGCTCACCCGCACCTCGCACCCCACCGTGCCGCCGAAGGTCGAGTACGGGCTGACCCCGCTCGGGCGGACGCTCACCGGCCCGCTCGCCGCGATCCGCGACTGGGCGGAGATCCACATCAACGAGGTCACCGACGCACGGGCGCGCTACGACGGCTGACCGCGCTCCTTCCTGGCGCTGTTGCTCTTCTTCGGCCCGACGGGATTGGTTTCATTCGGCACTGAAGTCATCGTGACTGCCAATTTCAGGGCCGACGAGTGCCGTAGGCTCCCGGATCGTTCTGATGATCACGACCGGGAGCGGGGTTGCGATGACAGCGCAGTTGAGCGGCGTGGAAGCGTCAGCACTGGCCGCGATCGACGAGTGCGCCATCGGCCAGAACCTGGTGGAGCTGCTGGCCGTCCCGAGCGTGACGGGCACCGCCGCGGAGTCCGAGCTGCAGCACGTCCTCGCCCGCCAGCTGGGGCGCGCGGGCATGGACGTCGACCTCTGGCAGATGGACCTGGACGAGCTGCGCGGGCACCCCGACTTCCCCGGCGGCGAAGCGCCGCGAACCGAAGCCTGGGGTGTCGTCGGCGGGACGCAGCACGGGGGCGACGGCCCGACGCTGATCTTGCAGGGTCACGCCGACGTGGTGCCGCCGGGCGACCTCAAGCAGTGGGAGGGCGACCCGTTCCGCCCGAGGATCGTCGGCGACGTGGTGCACGGGCGAGGCGCCTGCGACATGAAGGCGGGCATCGTCGCGATCATCGCCGCGCTGGAGGCGATCCGGCGCGCGGGCGCCCGGCTGCGCGGGCAGGTGTCGACGCACTTCGTGGTGAGCGAGGAGGACGGCGGGCTCGGCGCCTTCGGCACGCTTCAGCGCGGTCACACCGGTGACGCCTGCATCATCACCGAGCCGACCAGCGGCGCGCTGATGACCGCGAACGCCGGGGCGCTGACCTTCCGCATCGAGGTCCCCGGCAGGGCCGCGCACGGCAGCACCCGCTACGTCGGCACGAGCGCGATCGACGCATACCTGCCGATCCACCACGCGCTCGCCCGCTTGGAGGCCCGCCGCAACACCAGCGCCGACCCGCTCATGTCGGAGTACCCGATCCCCTACCCGCTCTCCGTCGGCACGGTGCAGGCGGGCGACTGGGCGAGCAGCGTTCCGGACCTGCTCGTGGCCGAGGGCAGGCTCGGCGTGCAGCTCGGCGAGGACCCGGCGAAGGCGCGCGCCGAACTGGAGGAGTGCGTGGCCGAAGCCTGCGCGGGCGATCCCTGGTTGAGCGCCCACCCGGCCGTGGTGACGTGGCCCGGCGGGCAGTTCGCCAGCGGGCGGTTGGCGCCCGGGCACCCGCTCGCGGCGCTCGTCGGCGACGCGCACGCGGATGTCACCGGCGGTCCGCGACCGGCCGAGCGCGGCGCTCCTTACGGCAGCGACCTGCGGCTGTACTCCGGCGCGGACATCCCGACGTTGCAGTACGGCCCCGGCGACGTGCGCCACGCGCACAGCCCGCAGGAACAGGTCAGCGTCAAGGAAATCGTCACCGTGACCCGCGCGCTGGTGCTCGCGACCCTGCGGTCGGTGGGCACTCGGTAGATCAACACGAAGCAGCTCGGAGTTCCGGCTCCAGCTCCGGCCGCAGGGCGTCCTCGGCCAGCTCCGCCCACACGCGCTCGATCTCGGGCACGAGCGCGCGCCCGGCCTCGGTGGCGACGATGCGGACCTGACGGCGGTCCCCGGGACGGGCTCGCGGCGGAACCACCCCCCGCCCTCCAGCCGCGAGACGCTGCGGGTGGCGGTGGGCGGTTCGTGCGCCCCGGCTTCACGCTCACCGACCGCGCCCTGACCACCCCCGATCTGGGCCAGGATGCGGTCGACGCCGAGTCCGCGAAGACGCCGACGCTGCGGATCTGCACGCCCGAGGACGTCGCCGCCGTGACGGCGTTCCTCGGCTCCGCCGCCAACGGCACGTCAACGGCGAGACGGTCTCGGTCGCGGGCGGACGGCACCTCACCCGGTGAGGCGGTGGCCTCCCGATCGCCCGGGAGGCCACCGCGTCAGCTCACTTCGTGAAGCACCTGGGCTGCGATCCCCAGACGTTCACGCAGAGCGCGACGGCCTTGATCTTCACCCACTCCCCCGCCTTGAACGGATGCTCGTTGACCTTGAACGAGCGGTCGAAGGTGATCGCGTCGACGTCCTGACCACCACCGAGGACCGGGCTCATCGAGTCCGGCCGCACCGAACGGCTCTCGCACCGCCAGTTGCGGCTGAGCACCTTGCCGCCGGTGTCGCGGACGGTGCACGTCGTACCGCCGCTCTTGACGATCGAGGCGATGCGCAAGGTGAAGGTGGTCTTGTTGAACGCGTGGCCGCACCCGATGCCGAAACCACCGATGTTGATCTTGCACTCCCCCGCCGACGCGGTCGCTCCGGCCAGTCCGGTGAGGAACGTGGTCGCGGCGACGACGACGGCGAAGCGACGTGCCCGTGCTGCCGTGCTGGACATGTGCCTGCCCTTCCCTTCGAGGCGAGGTGGATCAGTTCGGGTTGTAGACCCAGCCCGACGCCGGGCCCTTGTCCTCGACGACCCGGACCTTCGCGATCCGCGAGCTCCAGCAGGTCGTCGGCCCCCACTTGCCGTCGGAGCCGCTGCCGTCCCACACCGAGAAGTGCGTGCCGTCGACGAGGTGGACGTCCGCGTAGACCCCGTGGCCGTCGCTCTCGCCGTCGAAGGCCGCCGCGCAGTGCTGGTTCGCCCGGACGAGGTTGCCCCCGGACTGGGCGATGGCCGCGTTCGCCGTGCCGGTCGCGATCATCGTCAGCGCGGTCGCGAGTGCGACGGTCCCGGTCGCCAGGACGCCGGAGCGCGAAGACTTCTTCATGTCGATCATGCCTTTCGTGAGGGCCCCGACGACTGCCGGTGCCGCCCTTCCTGGCTAACGTCTGGCGCTGTCCCACGAACAGGTGTTGACCTTGGTTGAGACAGTGGGACACGCTGAGACACAGGTCAGCCGGGGTAAGTGGGACCGCCGACGGTTGGACCGACGCACAGGGGGAATCAGATGCTCGGGCCGGTGAAGCACGAGAACGAGAGCGGCGCGGGACCCGTTCCACCCGATCCAGCGACGGCGACGGACCTCGCGCAGTACGTCGCGCTGCTGGACGGGCTGCGCGCCGTCGCCGGGTGGCCGGACGCGCCGATCGGCTTCAAGAAGCTCGACGACATGGCGCGCGCCAATCCGGCCGTCGGCCACGGAATGCTGTCGAAGGCGACCGCGCACCGGCTGCTGACCGGTCGCAACGACCTAGCGCTCAGTCGCGATCCGCACCGCTTCGTCAGCGCCTACGTCACGACGCTCGGCATGGACCCGGCGCCGTGGATCGCCGCGCTCGACGTGTTGTTGGAGCAGACGCAGCTCCCCTCGGCCCCGGTTCCTCCGGTCGTCGTCGCCCCGACGCAACAACGGCGACGGCGGCGGTGGCCGCTCGTGACCGCCGCCGTCGCCGGGCTCGCGGTGATCGCGCTCGTGACGTGGCTCGTCGTGCAGCCGGAACCGCCCGTGGAGCACATCGACCTCGCGAAGCCGTCGGTGATCGAAGTCAGCGGAACAGGTCTGCGGCTGGCCATCGACCGCGCGACCGACAACCCCGGCGCGGGCGCTGTGGTGCTCAACGGTGGCTCGGCGCCGGGCGCCGTGTGGGAGTTCGCCACGCCCTACCGCGACAATCCCGAGTTCGTGCAGATCCGCCCGCAGGGCAAGCTCCTGATGTGCCTGGAGGTCGTGAGCGGCAGGCACGACGACCGCGCTCCCGCGCAGCAGTGGGGGTGCAACGGAGAAAGGCACCAGTACTGGCAGGTGCAGCCGCACGGCCCGGGCGCCGCGCAGATCGCGAACCTCAACAGCGGCCTCTGCCTGAGCATGGCCGGGGCCTCGGCTCATGCCGGGATGAACCTCGCTCAACGCCCGTGCGAGAACGGCAAGCGCACGCAGCTGTGGAAGGTCGCCGCGGCTCCTGCCCCGATGACCACGACCGGTGCGGGAGCCGCGCGGGTGAGCCAGGGCGGCGTCGTCGGCACCGATGCCGCCGAGTACCCCGGTGGCGGTAAGGACCGCCCTTGCGACGACGGCCGCGCGGACGTCGACGTCACCGCCGTCGCGTGGGCGGGGCCCCGCATCTTCATCCGCGACACGGACGCCGCGCGCGGGCAGGTGAGCATCGGCCAGGGCACCGCTGGCGCCGCTCAGCTCTTCCGCGACTCGCGCAGCACCGCCGATGGCCGGCGCGAGGAGTTCTACTGGGCCGAGGGCTACGTGAAGTTCAGCCCCGAACGGTTCACCGTCGCTCTCCAGTGGACCGATTCGCGCGTCGAGGGTCGCTGGCACACGTGCTCGAAGCCGTTCCTCCGCGAGCACGAGCGCTCCGTCACCGCGGCGGTCATCCGCGACGCCGACGGCGACGGCAAGGAGGACACGTGGTTCCGCGCCTGCCTGATCCACCTCCCCGAGCGGTCCACCACGCCCGTCGCAGCCTGCACCGGCCGCTACTAGCGCCTGTGCTGCGAATGCGGTGCGGGTCAGCCCTCGGGGTAGAAGAGGAAGAGGGTGCAGCCCGAGGTGGTCTGCGGGACGTGCGACGAGCCCGCGGGGGCGTGGATGAACGAGCCCGCCGGGTAGTCGCGCTCGCCGTCGTTGAAGACCCCGGAGACCACGAAGACCTCCTCCGGGCCGGGCTCGTGCACGTCGATCCCCTGCCAGCTCGTGCGCGGGTCCATCTGGAGCACGTACGCCTTCGCCCCGTTCTCCCCCTGCCACAACGGGCGCAGGCGGATTCCGGGGAAGAGCTCGTGCACCGGGGCGTCCTCGACGGAGGACCACGTGTAGCCAGCCTGTTCGGTCGTCATGGGCCCAGCCTGCTCGGCGACCGGAAGCACGCCGAGTGTCTGGAAAGACATCCTCAGGTACTTTCTGGCCATGCACCGCGTCGTGGCCCTCGTCCGCGCCCCGCAGTCGACCTTCGAGCTGGGCTGCGCGGCACAGGTCTTCGGCGTCGAGCGCCCGGGGCTGCCGACCCGCTACACGTTCAGCGTGTGCGCGGAGGACCCCGGTCCGATCAGCACCCTCGCCGGGTACGACATGCTCGTGACCGAAGGGCTTGACGCGCTCGACCGAGCGGACACCGTGCTCGTCCCCGGGTGGCTTCCCGTGACCGAACCTCCGAGCGCCGCGGTCGTGGAAGCGTTGCGGCGCAATCATTCCCGGGGTGCACGGGTGGTCAGCATCTGCTCAGCGGCATTCGCGCTCGCGCACGCGGGACTGCTGGACGGGCGACGGGCGAGCACGCACTGGAGGCTCACCGACCAGCTCGCCGCGAGCTTCCCGGAGATCGAGGTCGACGCCGACGTGCTCTACGTCGACCACGGCGACGTGGCGACCAGCGCGGGCGCCGGAGCGGGCATCGACCTGTGCCTGCACCTCGTCCGCGGTGATCACGGAGCCGCCCACGCCGCGCACATCGCGCGCACCATGGTCATGCCGCCGCACCGCGAGGGCGGGCAGGCGCAGTACGCGGCGCCGTCGCACCCCGCGCAGATCGAGAGCACGCTCGCGCCGGTGCTGGAGTGGATCACCGAACGCCTCGACCAGGACGTGAGTCTCGATCGCGTCGCCGCGCACGCGGGGGTCTCGCCGCGCACGCTCACCCGGCGCTTCACCGACCAGCTCGGGACCAGCCCCGGGCAGTGGCTGCTCGCACGGCGGATCACCACCGCCCGGGAGCTGCTGGAGTCCTCCGACCTGCCACTGGAGGCCGTCGCCCGCCGCGTCGGGCTGTCCTCGGCGACCAACCTGCGCAGGCGCTTCCTCACCGCGCTGGGCACCACTCCGGGCGCGTACCGGAGAACTTTCCGCGCCAAGCCGCGATGACGAGGGCTTTTCCGTTATGCGCCAAGGCATCGGGGTTTTAGCGAACGGTCAGCGGAGTGCGCGCGGGCTAAGTGATCATCTTCGGCCATGAAGCTCTGGAACGTCCTCACGGCGGCTGCCCTCACGGTCGCCTCGCTGGTCCCGTTCGCCCCCTCCGCCGCCGCGAGCGAGGAGTGCGGCTCGGGGTACTACTGCATCCGCCTCCCCTACGGCCACGAGGTCCGGCTGTACTACATCCCCAAGGACTACGTCTCCGGCCAGGACACCTTCGACAAGTGGGTGTGGCTCGACCGCTCCTCCGACGGCGGCAGGACCTGGAAGCAGATGGGCGGCGGCGCGGGCAACACCGCGAGCTACAAGCACGAGAACTACAAGTGGCGCGCCTGCATCAACGACGGCGGGTTCAAGTGCACGGGCTGGCACTGAGCAGCGGTTCGCCCGCGGCGTAGCGGCGCAGGAACACGGCGGTCGGCGTGTCGGCCTTGGCGACGATCTCGGGCGGGCCCTCCGCGAGGACCGCGCCGCCGTCGGGACCGGCTCCGGGGCCGAGGTCGATGACCCAGTCCGCGGACGCGGCGACGGGGATGTCGTGCTCGGCCACGACGACGGTGTTGCCGGAGTCGAGCAGCACGTCCAATGCGTCCACGACCCGCTGGACGTCGGAGGGGTGCAGGCCGGAGACGGGTTCGTCGACGATGACGAGCCCGGCTCCGCGCCCACCGGCTCCGCGCTGGATCGCCGACGCGAGCTTCAGCCGCTGGGCTTCGCCGCCGGAGAGCTCGGTGGCGCTCTGGCCGAGCTGGAGGTAGCCGAGGCCGACCTGGTTGAGCGCGCCCAGGGTCTCGGCGAGCTGGCGCGGCTCGGTGAAGCGCTCGACGGCCTCGGCGACGGTCAGCTCCAACACCTCGTCGATGGCCAGGCCGAGGTAGCTGATCTCCAGGGCCTCGGGCCGGTAGCGGCGCCCCTCGCACGCGTCGCAGACCACCCACACGTCCGGCAGGAAGTGCATGTCGACGAGCTTGCGGCCGTAGCCGGTGCAGGTGTCGCAGCGCCCGCCGCCCGCCGTGTTGAAGCTGAACCAGGACGCGGTGAGCCCGCGCTCGCGCGCCGCGTCGGTGGCGGCGAAGAGCCCGCGCACGACGTCGAAGGCCTTGCTGTAGGTGGCCGGGTTGGAGCGCGGTGTCCGGCCCAGTGGCTCTTGGTCGACGACGGCCACCCAGCCGAAGCCGTCGAGTCCGCGCACGGAGCGCACCACGTCGGTCGGGGTGTCGTCGAGCGCGGCCTCCACGCCCGTTGCGAGCGCGCTGAGCAGGCTGCTCTTGCCGCTACCGCTCACTCCGGTCAGGCACGTGAGCCGCCCGACGGGAAAGCGCACCAGGTCCGCGACCACGTTGTGCGCGCGCAGACCCCGCAGCTCCACCCAGTCGGTTTCCCCGACCGGGCGCGGGATTCGACGCAGACGCGGACCGGCTCCGGCGAGGTAGCGGCCGGTCAGCGACGAGGGGTGGGCCGCGATGTCGGCGGGCGGGCCGGACACCAGGACCTCGCCGCCGTTGCGGCCCGCGCCGGGACCCATGTCGACCACCCAGTCAGCTCGGGCGATCAGCTCGGGGTCGTGCTCGACGAGCAGCACGGTGTTGCCCGCCTCGCGCAGCTCCAGCGCGATGTCCAGCAGCTGCGCCTTGTCCGCCGGGTGCAGTCCGTTGCCGGGTTCGTCGAGCACGAAGATGATGCCGCTGAGCTCGGTGCTGAGCTGCGCGGCGAGCCGCGTCCGCTGCAGTTCGCCGCCGGAGAGCGTGGCCGCGCTCCTGGACAGTTGCAGGTGCGCGAGGCCGAGCCGGTCGAGGATGCCGAGCCTGCGGTCGAGGTCCTGGACCAGCGGCTCCCCCACCTCGCGCTGCCGCTCGTCCAGCTCGTCGGCGACGCGCCGCGCCCAGTCGCGGACCTCGCGCACCTCCACCTCGATCAGCTCCGGGTAGCTCAGCCCGCCGAGCCGCACGGATCGCGCCGCCGCGTCGAATCCGCTTCCGGCACAGGCGTCGCAGGGCCGCTTGCGCATGTAGCGGAGGTACCGCTGCTTCGCGCTGGAGGTCTTGGCGTTGACGAAGACCCGCTCCACCTCGGCCAGCGCACCCTTCAGCGGCTGGTTCCAGGTGAAGGTCATCTGCGCCGTCTCGTTCTTGTTCGGGACGTCGACGGTGGCGACGATCTTCTCGTCACCGGTGCCGTGGAGCACGCAGCGCCGGAACTCCTCCGGCAGCGACCGCCACGGCTGGCCGAGGTCGACGCCCCGCTTCCGCGCGAGCGCGGGCACGAACGCGTGCTCGCCCGAGCGCCACTTCTCGAACCACGGCGAAGCGCCCTCGAACAGCGGCAACTCGGGGTGCGTGACGATCAGCTCCTCGCGCGCCTGCCAGCGCCCGCCGACGCCGTGGCACTCCGAGCAGCCGCCTTCCGGCGTGTTCCGGTCGAAGTGCGAGGTCGTGAGGTGCGAGTCGCCGTCGATGCCGGGCAGGCGCGAGTACAGCAGCCCCAGGTGCCCGTCGATGCCGGTGATCGTCGCGACCGTGGAGCGCGGGTTGCGGTTGAGGCGGCGCTGGTCGACCGCGAGCGTCGCGCCGAGCCCGAGCACGCGGTCGACCTTCGGCCGGTTCCGCTGGGTGATGTACTGCCGCACGAACGGCGAGAGCCCTTCCAGGTACCGCAGCTGAGCCTCGTTGTGCAGCGTGTCGACGGCGAGCGAGGTCTTGCCGCTGCCGCTCACGCCGGTGAAGGCGACCAGGTGTCCCTTGGGGATGCGCACGGACACGTCACGCAGGTTGTTCGTGCGAGCACCGATCACGTCGATCGTCCCGCTGTTCTCCACGCTTCTCACGGAGGTCATCGTCGACGCGAAACCTGACAACCCGTGTCAGCGTTATTGGTTCAGTTTTCGATGTACTGTTGCGCCTATGCTGAAGTGTGAGACGCGGGAGGACGCGCTCGCCCGCCTGGGCCGGGCACTGGCCGACCCGACGCGCTGCCGCATCCTGGTCGCCCTGCTCGACGGCGTCGTCTACCCCGCGCAGCTGGCCGACCGCCTCGGGCTGAGCCGGTCGAACGTGTCCAACCACCTGTCCTGCCTGCGCGGATGCGGCCTGGTCAGCACGACCTACGAGGGCCGTCAGGTCCGTTACGCCCTGGCCGACGAGCACCTGGAGCGGGCGCTGACCGAGCTGGTGAAGGTGGTCCTCGCCGTCGACACCGCTGAGCCGTGCGTCGATGAGCGGGTGTCGAGGTGAGCTGCGCCGACGCGCCAGCTCTCGATCCGCAGCGCCGAGCCGAGCTGACGCGGCGCGTGCGGCTGCTGGTCGCCGCGACGATCACCTACAACGTCGTCGAGGCCGTGATCGCGTTGGCGGCCGGGACGATCGCCTCGTCCACGGCGCTGATCGGCTTCGGCCTGGACTCGGTGATCGAGGTCGCCTCGGCCACCGCCGTCGCCTGGCAGTTCTCCGGCCGCGACCCGCAGGCCCGGGAACGCTTGGCGCTCAAGGTGATCGCCGTATCGTTCGTCGCGCTCGCCGGCTACGTCACCGTCGAGTCCGCGCGCTCGCTGTTCGGCGCCGAGCCCGCTGAGCACTCCACGGTCGGGATCGTGCTCGCGGCGGTGTCACTGGCGGTCATGCCGTTCCTGTCGGCCGCGCAACGCCGTGCTGGACGCGAACTCGGCTCGGCCAGCGCGGTCGCCGACTCCAAGCAGACGCTGCTGTGCACCTACCTGTCCGGCGTGCTGCTCGTCGGCCTGCTGCTCAACTCCGCTTTCGGTTGGCACTGGGCCGATCCGCTCGCCGCCCTGGTGATCGCGGCGGTCGCGGTCAAGGAAGGGCGCGAGGCCTGGCGGGGCCGGCACTGCTGCTGAGCGCAAGCGACCGCCCGCGCCGACGTGGCACGGGCGGCTCCTCGGGGGAAGATCACTCAGCGGTGATCTGGTGCATCAGATTGCCCATGTCGGGCGCGACCCACTCCTCGGCGACCTTGCCGTCGACGAAGCGGTAGTACTCCACGCTCCAGAAGTCCACCGAGCGCCCAGTGGCCGGGACGCCGCCGAACTCGCCCTTGTGCGTACCGCTGAACCGAGCCCGGACGGCGACCTGGTCCCCGTCTGCGGCCATGTGCTCGACGTCGATCCGCAGGTCCGGGAAGCCCTTCAGCATCGCCTCGGCCCCCATCCGCCACACCTCGCGGCTGCGGACCGGCTCGGGCAGCCCGGGGAGGTTGGCGACGAAGTCCTCGGTCAGCATCTCCACGCACGCGTCCAGGTCCCCGCTGACCAGGGTGGCGTAGGCGGTCCGCATCGCGGCCATGTTCCGCTCGGCGGTGCTGTTGGTGTTGGCGGTGTTGGTGCTCATGCCGATCCCTCCTTCACGACCACCACGCGGTAGCATGGTGAATATGGAACATGATGAATACAGTACATCATCCCCCGGCAAAGGCTTCTCCGAAGCGCTGTCACCCCGTGTGACGTTCAACATGCTGATGCGCGCGACGGAGCTGATCACCGAGGACATGACGGCGGGGCTGCGCGCCGATGGGCTCACGGTGGCCAGGGCCGCGGTGCTGTGGCAGCTCGCCGCCAGCGAACCACGCACTCAGCGCGAACTGGCTGACGCGCTCAACGTCACGCCGCGCAACGTCACGGCCCTGGTCGACGCGCTGGAGGAGGCCGGGTTCGTCGCGCGCGACCCGCACCCCGACGACCGCAGGGCGATCTTGGTCAGCCTCACGGAGAAGGGCGGCGCCACCGTGGCGCGCTTGGACGAGTCCGCCGACGCGCTGGCCGACCGGCTCTTCGACGGGCTCCCGGCCGACGAGCTGGCCGTGGTGACCCGCGTGCTCGCCGATGTGGCAGAGGTCTTCAGAACCTGAGGAGCCGCTGCGCTGGTCAAGGTGCGGGTGTTGACTCTCTCCCGGTGGGAGGGTCGAGCCTGGTGCCCGTCGGACAGGCGCCACGAGCAGAGCAGGAAGCACATGATCATCGAGAACGTCTCGTTCCCCTCCGGGCAGCACTGCGAGACCACCGCGCTCGGCGCGCTGCTGCGCCACGAGGGGATCGAGCTGTCCGAGCCGATGCTGTTCGGCCTCGGCGAAGGGCTCGGCTTCGTCTACTGGGACGCGAAGAACATGGACTTCCCGTTCCTCGGCGGGCGCTCCAAGCCCGCCATGATCACCCGGACCGTGGCCGAACGGCTCGGGCTCGACCTGCGCGTCCAGGAGACCGGCTCCACCCGCAAGGCGTGGCAGAACGTCACCGACGCCCTCGCCGCCGGGCGCCCCGTCGGGCTCCAACTGGACTGCTACCACCTGGAGTACTTCACGTCGAAGGTGCACTTCGGCGGGCACTTCGTCGCGTTGTACGGCCACGACGACACCCGCGCGAACCTCATCGACACCGCTCAGCAGGGCGGCGCCGTGACGACCTCGCTCGCGAGCTTGGAGCGCGCCCGTGCCGAGCGCGGCCCGATGACCGCGCGGAACCTCTCGTTCACCGTCACCGCGCCGGGCCGTCGTCCATCGCTGCGCTCCGCCGTGCTGGAGTCCGTGCGCAACAACGCGCGCGACTTCCTCAACCCGCCCATCGCCAACCTTGGCCACCGCGGCATCGGCAAGGCCGCACGCCAAGTGCTCGGCTGGCTCGACCGCTCCGACGCGCCGTCACGCGATCTCCCTCTCGCCGCGACGCTGATGGAACGCGGCGGCACCGGTGGCGCCCTGTTCCGCGCCCTGTACCGCGACTTCCTCGCCGAGAGCGCTTCGCTTGTCGACGACTCCACCCTCCGCGCCGGGCATCGGCTCTACGCCGAGATCGCTCCACTGTGGACGGAGGTCTCCGCGCACATCGCCGCGGCCGGTTCCTCCGGCGACGCCTCGCACCTCACCCGCGCGTCGAAGCTCCTCACCGACCTCGCGGCACGGGAGCACCACGCCATGCAGGTGCTCAGCTCCGTGTGACCTGGGCTTGGTCAGCGGATCGGGTGCCACACAACAGTTTCCGGGCGCTTTCCAGTAGCGGCGAACTCGTGCAGCACGGCGCGGACCTGAGCCTGCGGGATGACTGCGCTCGCGGGGAGGTCACGTCTGCTCTCCACGTAGTCGTAGGACACTGCCCCTCCCTCAAAATCCCCCGCGCTGCCGCAATGCATTCCATCGCACTGCACGACCCCACCGTCCAAGCCACCGCCGAGGCCGACCAGCATCTCGACCTGCGGCGGGAAGACGTGCAGGTCTTCCGCGCGGAACAACGCCGCCATGACCGCTCGCTCGCCTTCGGCCAACCGGTTGAGGAACGAGTCAATGGCTTCGACTCCGTCGAGCATTCCCTCATCGCGCCTGTCGCTGTGCCCGTTGACGCAGTACCAGAGGCGCAAGTCACTCATGGCGCCATCCTCGCAGAAGACCTGCCACACCGCGGCGATGCGCTTGCGCCCCGTGACGGGTGCAACCTTGCTGGGCACGTGCCTGAGACAACGACATCAGCTGCTCTCTGATCGAGTGATCATCGGCCAGACATCTGGTCAGCGCGCACCGATCCGGTAGGCAGAGCCGATGGACGGCATGTCGTCCCGAGGAGCGCGGGGATTCCGCGCACTGCTGGGAGAGGCGAAATGGCGGGAGCTGCTGAAGCGGGGAGTTGAGCGGGTTCATCGCCGCGGGTCTCTCTTGCTGCAGCAGGGGGAACCCGGCATGAGCGTGCTGGCGTTGATCCGCGGCCGCGTCAAGGTGTTGGGCGCTGAGCCCGACGGAGGGCAGTTGTTGCTGACCTTACGAGGGTCGGGTGATCTGCTCGGTGAGATCGCCGCACGCTCGTCCGCTCCTCGAACGGCGACCGTGCAAGCCGTTGACGAGTGCACGACGCACTCCATCTCGGCGAGATCGTTCAATGCTTTTCTCAGCGAGATCGACGGCCATGCCGCGCTCGCGGACTACGTCGTCTCCAAGTTGTCCCAGACAGTCCCCTATCAGGTTCAACTCATCCACTTCAGCCCTGATCGCAGGATTGCACGCCTACTGTTGGAGATTGTCTCTCTGGCGGAACTCACCGCAGACCCAGCGCGCGTGCCTTTTTCTCAGCAAGAGGTCGCTGACGCTTTGGGCATGGCGCGCAGCACGGTGGCCCACCACCTCCAGCAGCTCAAGGATGCAGGAGCACTGCGCACTGGCCCGCGCATTGTTGTCGCCAGCATTCCCCTGCTCAGACAGGTCGCCGGAGTGTGACACCCATCACCCTCAAACTGTCCGGCGGCGGACAGAACGTCGCGGCGCTGACTACCAAGCTTCTCCTCGCAAGCCGATCGAGGAGGAATCACCGTGGCGCACACCGTCTCAGAACTGCCCCCGTACCACTCGCTACTCGTTGTAGACGTCAAAGACTTCAGCGGTCGCGTTGGGCGTGATCACGCCCAAATCACCGAGGCAATCCCGGTCATTCTGCAGAGTGCTTTCCAGCGATGCGGCCTGACCGACTCGGTGTGGCGGGATCGCCGTTTCGAGGCCACGACGGGCGACGGTTACGCCCTGGGCTTCCCGTCCGCCGTCCTCCCGTTCTTGCTCAACCCCTTCCTGCGCGCCTTGCAGGACGAACTGGACTACCGCGAACAGGTCGCCGCACAACCGGCGGCGCTGCGCATGCGCGTCAGCATCAACGTGGGACCGATGACCAGTTCGACCGCACAGGCCATCAGCGACGGCAGCGGTACGTCCCGGGTTGAGAACCACCGTCTGCTGGACGCGAAGCCGGTCCGCGATCTGCTCGCACGCTCGGGTCCAGCTACCCGGGTCGCCGCAATCGTCTCCGCGCGTGCCTTCCAGGACGCGGTCCTCAGCGGATACGCCGCAGAACCTCCCGAGTTCTACATCGCGGCGCCTGTACAGGTGAAGACCTTCGCCGACACGGCCTATCTTCGTGTCCCCTCCCCTACCGGCGAGCTTCTCCGCACCGGCTTCCTTCCGCCGGAGGCTCACAACCTTGAAGGCTCGGACCAGGAAACCAAGCCCGCAGCAGGCAGCTCCCGCAGCGGCCGGTCGGTGAACAACCGCATCGCCGATGTGCACGGAAATGCCATCCAAGGCGGCGACTACGTCCAACACGGCGATACCACCACCAACCACAACCACGGACCCACCAATACCGGCTCCGGGAACCAGTTCAACGGCGACAGGGTTCGCTACAACGACAAGCGTCGGTCGCAGTGACCTTTCCTGACCCCCCTGAAGGCATCCCAGGAGCGGACAACAGCGCGGCGGACGTGTACGGCGCTGCCGTGCAGGGCGGCGACTACGTCCAACACGGCGATACCACCACCAACCACAACCACGGACCCAGCAACACCGGCTCCGGAAGTCAGATCAATAACTTCTTCAACGAGACACAGCGACGCCGTCGTGAAGCGCGCCGCGTGGCCAACGAGCACGTCCGGTGGCTGGCTGAGCGATTCGTCGCTCCGCAGAGATACCCCGAGAACGCCCTGCAGAGGCCGGGCTCCATCGTCCTGATGGGGGCGAGGGGCACAGGACTGCGCACCGCCGCTCTGATGGTTCTCACCCAGCGCGGCAAGATCGGCCTGGAGCAACTCAGGGAACTGTCCGACGTAGCCGATGGCCCTGGCGAACAAGCACTCGACCAGGGCGGCCTTCGCGATGACGAGCGCCTGCTGCTCGACCTGACCAACACCGATGACGCGAAGATCGTCCTGCTGCGAGCGGAGTTGGACGCCTACCGCGCCGCGGTTGAGAGCAAGCGGGCTCGTCTTGTCGTGGTGATCCGGCGAGATCAGGAACACCTGTTGAGAGGGTCCTTCACCGGTCTCATTGTCGATCTCGAGCCACCGAACGGCAGTCGCCTACTGCAAAGGCATCTTCACGCCGCGAAGATCCACGTGTCGCTTCCCCTGCCTGCCGAGACAGGGACCGAGACCACGCTCGAAGACTATCTCGCGACTGCCTCCGTCCGTGACATCGTCGGTCTGGCACGCCTGACGACGGAGGCCTGTGCCACACAGCCGCGTGGCACGCCGGACACGTGGTTGCAGGCAGCGCTCAACGCACGGTCTGCGCAGGGAGGCAAGGCGGCCGAGCTGTTCCAGCAAAGCAGTGACGGCAACGACCGAGCGTTGTTGGTGGTGGCCGGTTTCCTGGCGGGCAGGCCATTGGAAGCCCTCATCGACGCGGAAGCGAGCTTCCAGCGCCTGGTAGGGCTTCCACCCGACAAGACACACGTCCTGAACGGCCGCTACCTCGCGCAGAGGATGCGCGACATCGGTCTCCGCGCCGAAGGCGAGCGGTCGGTGACCTTCGCCGAATTTGGCTGCGATGGCGCTGTGCGCCACCACTTCTGGACGTACTTCGCCGAACTTCGCCCTCGGATGCCGGACTGGGTCGCGCGCACCGTGGCGCTTCCTGGGTTGACCGCCGTTGACACCTGGACGCTCGTCGATCGTTTCGCCCAGCAGGTTCTCACAACCGGTCCTGTTCATCTCCTCACCGACCTGGCACGGAGGTTGAGCGCCCACAAGACAGAACTCGCCCTGCAGGTGTTCTCCGTTGCGTTGCACCACCACGAGTTGTCAGGCCCTGTCCGCGAACAGATCTACAACTGGGCACGCGATCCCAACTTGCCTTCGCCACTCGCAAAGGTGCTCATCAGTACGTGCATCGAGGAGCTCGCGCCGCATCGACCCACTCAAGCGCTGGTGCGGTTGCGCTGGCTCACTCGACATCGCGACGGAGAGGTCAGTAGTCGTGCGCGCACTGCTCTGCTCGACCTCGTTGTGGACCGCGGTTTCCAGCGGTGGTTGCTCTACCAGTGGGCGAACGCCGCTCTTCGCGATGAGGACCGCGCCACCTTGTTCGAGTTGAACGTCTCCGAGCGCATCGCGAAGGAACGCCAGACCAGGCGCAATCTCATTGCTTGCTGGCGCAAAGTCCTGATCGACGGCTTCCGGGAAGTACCGCCCGAAGCCGTGCACCGCTGGTTGTCACGAGACCCAGAACTGCTGGTAGCAGCGTGCGACAGACGCGTGCCAAGGCTCAACGAGCTGTACCTGCTCGCACGCGAATGGGTGCTCGCGACTCCACGAGGGCCGATGCGCCAGGAAAACCTTGCGCACGTACGGCAGCTCCAGCGCCACATCAACCACGCCGTCGGCACGACCGCCTTGGAGAATCCGTGAGGACCACCGACACATCCACCGCCGCCATCGGCATCGCCCTCTCGCTCGTGCTCGCCATCGGCGCGGGAAGCAGCGCCGGATGGCCGATCTGGCTGATCATGCTGGCCGCCCTCGTGTTGCTGGCTGTCACGGCGTGGGTCGTGCGGCAGCAGCGCTCTCGACGAGAGGAGCACGAACTGCGGGTGGAACACGCTCGCAACGTCTACGAGCAGGAGGCGCGGCCGACACCGCCTCCCCCGCCGCCGCCGGGGGAACGCCGAATCGACTCCGTCACGCTCAGCAGCGCCACTCCCGACTACCCTTTCGTCTTCTCCTGCACCGTGCGGTGGCGTCCTCAGCATCACGCAGCGGGCAACGGGCACGCTGATCCAGGAGCCCTTGCAGCCGAAGCCATCGTGCTGCGGGCGCGTCAGATCACCACAGCACACGCTCCTGAGGACGACACGACCGCCACTGCGCTGGCAGCGGCTTTGGGCCACGCCGTATCCGATCCTCGCCAGCACGTCATCGCATGGGCCACGCAAGTGAGTCTCAAGGTCAGCCAGGAAGATCGCGAACACCTGAGCCGCGCGAGTGCCGTCCGCAAGCACATCCGCCTCTGGGAACAGGAAAAGGCCGTCGAGCAAGCGAAGCGCCGCTACTACGCCGACGACGTGCTTGCCAGCACCGGCAGCACCGTCGTCTGGTGGTTGGCACGCGACGCCGCTCGAGTTCAGGAGACGGTCGAGCTGGTCGGAACGCTTGCGCAGTTGTCAGCCGCTGCGCGCGATACGCACGTAG
This sequence comes from Allokutzneria sp. NRRL B-24872, assembly GCF_002155965.1. Lineage (GTDB taxonomy): Bacteria > Actinomycetota > Actinomycetes > Mycobacteriales > Pseudonocardiaceae > Allokutzneria. The sequence continues at coordinate 151,883 of NZ_MUMH01000085.1, read as the reverse complement.
ACGACGCCTTCCAGCATCTCTTGCCAGAGGACCTACGTCGTCCGACACCTCCCGCGCCAGAGCTCGTCGATGCCGCGCAGTACAACGAGGATGACAGTCGCCAGGGGGTCCCTGGTCAGATGACCGCATTCATTGTGGACGGCGATGGTGTGGTGACGAATCACGCTGACGTGATCGGAGGACAGCCCGTCCCACGCATCGACGAGGAACTCCTGCCCGATCCGGAGAACTCCGAGAATTCGCTGTTCGGACACCACCTTGCCGACCTCTTGGACCAGCATGAGCACCACGACCGCGCGCATCGCACTCGCGACCGCTACGGCGTTGAGGACCTCGACGCTGCTGACGAGGACTTCTCTCCAGTGGGAGACGTCGACGTGACGCATCCGCTCGACGATGAGGCGCCGGAGACGAGCACCTCGGCCGACGTCGAGGACCCGCCGCCTCCAGCACCCGACGACGACAAGTAGCCGCGCATCGCGCCCAGGGTTTGCTGTGGTTGAAGACCTTCTGAGCGGGGGTTGGGGGTCGTGAAGACCGCCCGACCCCCGCTCAGGAGGGTCAGCACTCGGTGAGGTCGATGCCCTTCACGATCTGGCCCGCGGTGACGGAGATCGGTGTCGGGTAGGCGCAGGTCTTGTCCTTGATGACGTAGCGGATCTTCACGTCCTGCGTGGCGAGGCTGTTGACCTCGAAGTTGTTGTCGTTGTCGGTGGTGTCCCAGGTGATGATGTCGCCGGTGCGGGCGTTGAAGGTGTAGACGTAGGCGAAGGTGGGTCTGCCGTTGCGGTCCAGAGCACGCCCGGCGATGCGGCCGGAGGGGACGAGCTTGGCATCGGCGACGGTGGTGCCACCGGCGCGCACGGTCACGGGGGTCGCGGCGAAGCGGTCAGCGGCACCGCCGGACCACTGGGTGGCGAGACCACCGGTGTGGTGCAAGAACTCCAGCGGCCACGTGTACGGGCCGAGGCCCCTGATGCGGTACTGGCCCTTGTCGTCGGTGCAGTTCTCCAGGAACCGGAAACCGTTGCGCGGGTCGACGGCGAACGGGAAGACGCAAGCGCCGATCTTCGCGCCGGTGTTGTCGGTGACGGTGCCGGTGATGATGCCGGCAGGGTCGACCTGGATCTGAGGCAGCACAGTGGTTTCGCGGAGCTTGCCGACGCCCTTGTGCGCCTCGCGGAGGTCACCGGTGCCACCGCGCGCGCCGACCCACTGCTGACCGTAGTTCTTGTCGTTGGGCTTGACGTAGAACTGGTAGGTGTTGGGGTCAAGCGGCCCGATGATCAGCGAGCCGGAGTCGTCGGTGCAGTACCAGGAGTAGTCGCGGTCGACGACGCCTTCGACGGGAACCGCGTGCGGCTCAACGCAAACACCGGGCAGCGGGGCCTGCGTCCGCGCGTCCACGACAGTGGTGCGGAACGAGGCGGCGGGCTTGAGCGTGACGCGCAGCTCGGTGGTCTTCCCGGCGACGACGGACGGGCGCAGATCACCGACGGAGTAGTGCGTTCCGGCCGCGTCCCACACAGACGCGGTGTAGTAACCGTTGGCGGGCAAGCGGTTGAACTGCATGATGCCGTCGCCGGAGGAGCAGTCGCGCCGGTCCGGCGGCCCGCCCGCGTAGAGCGCGGCGCACGCGTCGCGGACGGGTGCCCCGGTGACCTCGTCCACGGCGATGAACTTCACCGCGCCGTAGTCCAGAACGGCCTCGTCGACCACCGTGGTCGTGCCGTTGGCGACGTCGAAGGTGTCGGCATCGGGGAAGCTCGACTTCTGGTGGAACCACTGGTAGCGGTCACCGTAGATGACGTTCAGCTTGTACTTGTCGGCGGTGAGGCCGGTGAAGACGTAGGTCCCGTCAGCGGCGGTCTTCACGGTGGAGCGCCACCGCTGGTTCTCATCGGTGATGCTGACCGAGGCGTCCTTCGCGGCGGCCCCCGCGTCGGTGATCTTCCCGCGCACGGTCGCGTTTCCTTGGCGCAGCGCGAAGTTCAGCGCGTGCGGCAGATCGAGCACGTCGGCGGCGAGCGCGCTTCCCGTGTTGTAGGCCCACATCTCGGAGAAGCCGGCCGCGGTCGCGCGGACCTTGTAGTTGGCGTAGGAGATGTTCGGGATGGAGTAGCGGCCCTGCGCGTCAGCGCACGCGGAGCGGACCTCGGCCAGCTCCAGCGTGAACACCGTGACGCAGGCGCCGGCGACGGGCTGCCCGGTCGCGGCGGCGGTCACCAGGCCGTCGACGGACCCCGCGGCGGGCTTGGCGCTCGCGGGCAAGGCGGTCACGGCGACGATGAGCGGAAGGCAGGCAGCAACGAGCGACAAACGTTTCATGAGTGCTCCCCCCAGGGAACGGCCCCCCGGCCGTTCTGCTCCGCTATCGCCGGAGCGCGCGCCCGCGTATCACTTCCCGGCCAAGTGGGGCCGAGCGCAGCAATCGTTTACTCCAGCTGGCGCGCGTTGATGACGCGATCGGCGGTGATCCCGGCGTCCTCGGCGCGGGCGCAGCCGTAGCCGAGCCAGTCGAGCTGCCCGGGGGCGTGCGCGTCGCTGTCAATGGCGAACTCGCAGCCCGCCGCCACGGCCATGCGGAGCAGGCGCATCGGCGGGTCCAGCCGCTCCGGCCGCGAGTTGATCTCCACAGCCACCCCGTTCTCCGCGCACGCGGCGAAGACGGCTTCGGCGTCGAACTCCGACTCGGGCCGCTTCTTGCCGACGCGGAGCCTGCCCGTGCAGTGCCCGAGCACGTCCACGTGCGGATTGGCCACCGCCGCGAGCATCCGCCTGGTCATCGCGGCACGTGGCATGCGGAGTCCTGAGTGGACGCTCGCGACCACCATGTCCAAGCGCGCCAACAACTCCTCGTCCTGGTCCAGCGAGCCGTCGTCGAGGATGTCCACCTCGATCCCGGTCAGCACGCGGAACGGGGCGAGGTCGGCGTTGATCTCCGCGACCACGTCGAGCTGTTGGCGCAGCCGGTCCGCGCTGAGCCCGTTGGCGACCTTGAGGCGCGGTGAGTGGTCGGTCAGCGCGATCCACTCCCGGCCGAGCGCCCGCGCGGCCTCGGCCATCTCGCGCGGCGGGCTGCCGCCGTCGGACCAGTCGGAGTGCGTGTGGCAGTCCCCGCGCAGCGCGGCCAGCAGCTCCTCGCCACCGCTGACCACGGGCGCGGCCCGGCTGAGCAGCTTGGTCAGGTACTCCGGCTCCCGCCCGGCCACCGCCTCGCCGATCACCGTCGCGGTGGTGGCGCCGATCCCGGGCAGGTCCTTGAGGCTGCCCCGCCGCGCGCGCTCGCGGAGCACGTCCGGGTCCAGGCCAGCCACCACCTCGGCGGCTCGGCGGAACGCGCGCACGCGGTAGGTCGGTTCGGCGGCGCGTTCGAGGTGGAATGCGATCTGGCGCAGTGCCCACACCGGGTCCATCCCCTGTGCCTACCCCATTCCGCGCGCGCCCGCACCTCACCCGTAGCCGTTCTCCTTCTGGTACTTCACGGACTCGGCCATCGAGTAACGGTAGCGGCGGCACGCGCACCCGGGAGGTTGTCCGGCTCAAGCCCGAGGCGTTCGGGCGTGTTCCCGTCGCACTGCCGCCAGTCCGAGCCGGTCCTGCCCGCTGCCGCGTACGCACGCGCGATGGTGTCGTAGGCGGTCTCGGAGGAGCTGTACTCGGCCAGCACCCGGTCCCCCAGGATGTGCGTGGGAACGTTGTGCGCCACCGCGAAGCGCCGCGCAGGTCCTTGCGGTGGGCGTGCCGTCTCGGCGAGATCTTGGAGACGTCGCTCCTGCCGTGGACGATCGCCATCTGCCGCACGTACTGGGCGACCTCGCTCGGGTGGTGCCACGACCCCTGCCGCTGGCAGGTGCACAGCCTCGGCCCGCGCAGGAAGCGCTCGCGGTCCATCTTGAAGTACTCGTTGTACACGCCGTCGCAGGAGCGGTAGTCCCCCAGCCGGTACCGAACTTCGAGGTCGACGATCGCGCACGCCAGGAACGGCGTGGTCCCGGAAACGCTCGACATCTTGTCCGCGGTGACGCGCTCGGCGCTCGCGCGGTCGAGCCCAAGGTGCCCGGCGGCGTGCTTGACCAGTTCTTCGAAGATGCCCATGCCCGTCCCTCGCACCGCGCCGGGCCCGCGTTAACGGCTGTTTCCGGCTCGTTGCAAGGGAAGACTCAACCGAGTTGTTGGTCCACGAAGCACCAGCGCCACGTCTCGCCGGGCTCGTGACTGCGCATCACGGGGTGCAGGGTGTCCCTGAAGTGCGCCGTCGCGTGCTTGCCGACCGAGGAGTCGCAGCAGCCCACGTGCCCGCACGACAAGCACATGCGCAGGTGGACCCAGGTTTGCCCGTCCGCGACGCACTCCGCGCACACGGTTGCACTGGGCGCGACTGGCTTCCGTTGTTTGCCAAGGTGTTTGCAGCTCCCGGCGGTTGCGCTCGGCGTGCGCAGCTCCCCCTCGACGGCGTCCTGCTCGTCGGCGGCCTGGTCGAGCATGGACTCCTCGATGTCCAAGGTCTCCAACACCGAGCGCAGCACCGTGTCGTCCGCGCGGCCCTCGTCGCGCGCCTTCAGGAAGACCTCGCGCTCGGCTTCGAGCATTTCCAGGCGCAGCCTCAGGTACGCCTCGCTCGGCGTCTCCGCGAGAGCGCCTTGCCGCCCGAGCCGCTCCCACGCGGAGTCCGCGCGGTGGCTGACGCGGTCGCGCAGCCGGTCCACCACCTCCGGCGGGTCGTCGGGCGTCGCGACCTTCTCCAGGCGGTGCAGCGCCGCGTTGGTCATCTCCTGGAGCAACGCCGCCCGCTGCAACGCGTCCTCGGCCGGATCGGGCGCGGGCAGCTTCAGCCGCCGCACCAGCGCGGGCAGTGTTGTTCCTTGCAGCACAAGGGTTCCCGCCACCACGACGAACGCGCAGAGCAGCAGCACCGGGCGCTGCGGGGTGTCCGGCGGCAGGATGAACGCGGCGGCCAACGTGACCACGCCGCGCATCCCCGCCCAGCCGACGACGGCCGTGTAGCCCCATCGCCACGCCTTCAGCCGGAGCACCCGCCGCACGGTCGCGATGAGCACCATCCACACCATGCGCGTGAGCACCGTCGCGGCGAACACGGCGGCGCAGATCGCGGTCAGCGTGCCCGCGCTGAGCCCGCTCTCCGCGACATCGCGCAGGATCGGCCTGATCTGCAAGCCGATCAGCAGGAAGACCACGTTCTCCAGCAGGAACTGCACGGTCTGCCAGTTCAACCGGCTGGCCAGCCGCGACGGCCCGGACAGCAGCGCGGGCGCGCGGTGACCCATGATCAGCCCGCAGAGCACGACGGCCAGCACTCCCGAGCCGTGCACGGCTTCGGCGGGCAGGTAGGCGATGAACGGCAACGAGAAGGACAGCGCGGTGTCGGTGACCGAGTCGGTCAGCCGCGCCCGGATCATCGACGCCGCGACGCCGACCACGAGCCCGACGAGAATCCCGACCCCGGCCGCGAGCAGGAAGTCCCCGCCGACCTGGAGCAGGGTCACCGATCCGGAGATCGCCGCGATGGCCATGCGCAGAGCGACCAGGGCCGCCGCGTCGTTGACCAGGCTCTCGCCCTCCAGGATGCGCACGATCGTGCGCGGCATCCCGACGCGCCGCGCGACGGCGGAGGCCGCGACGGCGTCCGGCGGCGCGACCACGGCGCCGAGCGCGATCGCCGCCGCGAGCGGGAGCCCGGGCACGACCAGCCACGCCACCAGGCCGACGCCGAAGGTGGTGAACACGACCAGGCCCACCGAGAGCAGCGCGATCGGGCCGCGGTTGGCCCGGAAGTCGCTGACCGAGGTGGAGATCGCCGTCGCGTAGAGCAGCGGCGGCAGCAGCCCGACCAGCACCACCTCCGGCGGCAGGTGCACCTCGGGCACCCCGGGCACGAACGAGGCCAGCACCCCCACGCCGATCAGCACCAACGGCGCGGGCCAGTCGAACTTGCGCGCCGCCGAGGTGACCACGAGAACGGTCACCACCAGCGCCACGATCTCCGCAGCGATCACCACCCGCGCATTATGGGCGTAGGTTGCCGCGGTGGCTGAACTGAACCTGTGGCGGCAGCGGCTCGGGACCGTTCCGGAGTCGGTCTGGGAGCACCGCGGCCTGGACGTGCTGATCCTCGCCGACAACGACCTGACGGAGTTGTCACCGAGGATCGGGGAGCTGGGGCGGCTGCGGACCCTGGACCTCGGGCACAACCTGCTGACGGCTGTGCCCGAGGAGATTCCCCAGGTCACCGACTTCCTCTACCTGCACGACAACCGGCTCACGGAGCTGCCCGGGTCGGTGGCGCGCATGGACCGGCTCCGCTACCTCAACGTCGGTGAGAACCAGCTCTCCGCCCTCGTCGCGCCGTCAGGGCTGGTCGAGCTGCGCGCCCAGCACAATCGCATCACCGAGCTGCCGCAGGACATCGGCCGCCTGGCGTCGCTGCGCGAGGTGTGGTTGGGCGGCAACGAGATCACCCGCCTTCCCGACTCCTTCGCCGAGCTGGGCCACCTGCGCGTGCTGGAGCTGCGCGACACCGCGCTGACCGAGTTCCCGGCCCAGCTCGCCGAGCTCCCCCGGCTGCGGCACGTCGACCTTCGCGGCACCCGCGTGCGCGAGCTGCCGGAGTGGGTCGCGCGGATGCCGTCGCTGGAGAAGCTCGATCTGCGCTGGACCGGCGTCGAGTCCGGCGGCGTGCTCGAAACCCTTGAGCGGCAGGGGTGTTTCACCCTGCGGTGACGTCGAGCTGTTCGCGGAGGATGTCACCGTGACCGGCGTGCCTGGCGAACTCCTCGATCATCGACAGCAGGGTCCACCGCATGCTCACCGTGCCCTCGCGGGGGTTGTGCTTGACGTCGTCGAGGTCGAAGCGCGCGGCGATCTCCCGTGATCGCTGGCTGGCGCGCTCGAACTCGGCGATGACATCGGCAAGCGTCTCGTCGTCGGTGACGGCGAAGGTGCCCACGTCCCGGGCGGAGTACCCGTCGCACTCGTGTTCGCCGAGCCCGGCCCAGAACCGCTGGAACCAGATCCGCTCCGCGGCGGCGGCGTGCTTGATCACCGAGATCGGCGTGGTCAGCGACGTGACGAGCCGTCGCCTGGCGTCGGCCTCGGACAGTCCGCGCGCGGTCGCGATGAGCGCTTCGCGGTTGCGGTCGAGCATGTTCTCGATGATCGCCCGCTCGGCGCCGTTGGTGATTCTGGTGCTGCTCAAGGACTTCACTCCGTTCTGTGGGGTGGTGGCGGCGACCGGCCCAGAGCAGGGCGGAACAGGAACTGCGGGGAAGAAGAGGTGTTCATCGCGCGGGTCTTGACCGACACCGCGGGCCGGGGCCTGTGAGAAGGCCAGCCACCTGGGGTCAGTGTGTCCTAGATCGTGCTTCAGCGCCAGGCCCGACGGGGACGCGGCGCATGCTCAGCGCGAGGCCTCCGGCGGCAGCGGCGGCGGTGATCAGGAACGCGACCTGGAAGTTGCCGTGGCCGGGCGCGGAGCCGAGCGCGAGGGTGAGCACGGCGACGGTCATCGCGCCGGAGAGGTACTGCGAGGTGGTGAGCAGCGCGCCCGCCGTCCCCTGGTGCGCGGCGGGCACGTCGCTGGTGCCGATGGTGAACATCGAGGTGTAGATGGCGCCGTGCCCGAAGCCGCTCAGCAGGATGCCCGGCAGCAGGTGCAGCACGTAGGAATCTCCTTGCAGCGCAAGGGCGATCCACACCAGGCCGACCGTGGCGAAGGCGAAACCGGCGGCCAGCGAGGCCCGTGCTCCGAAGCGGCGCGCGGCGCGTCCCGCGGCGGCGTTGCCCGCGGTGACCATGATGGCCAAGGGCAGGAACGCCAGGCCCGCCTCCAGCGGCGTGTAGCCCTTCATCGCCTGGAGCAGCAGGGTCAGCAGGTAGAACTCCGCGCCGACGCTGGCCATGTACAGCGCGGTCGCCAGCGCCCCGGTGCGCAGTGACGACGTGCGGCGCAGCACGTGCTCGATCAGCACGGCCGTCGACGTCCGCTCGTTGTGGAGGAAGGCCGCGAGCAGCACGACGCCGAGCACGAGGCTGCCGATCGTGAGCGGCGCGCCCCACCCCTGCTCAGCCGCCAACGTCAGCCCGAGCACCAGCGCGAGCACCGCGCCCGTGCCGAGGACGGAGGCGCCGACGGGGATGCGCGCGGTGCTCCGGTCGCTCGTCGGCGCGAACCAGATCACCGCGCCGAGCGCGCACAGCAGCGTCAGCGGCACGTTGATCATGAAGGTGAGCCGCCACGACACGACGGTGAGCAGGCCGCCGAGGATCGCGCCCGCCGCCAGGCCGGAGGCACCGACCGAGCCCCAGACCACCAGCGCCCGGCTGCGCGCGGGTCCCGCCGGGAACGTCGTCCCGATCAGCCCGAGCACGGCGGGTTGCAGCAGCGCGGCCCCGAGCCCCTGGGCGGCGCGCGCGGCGAGCAGCAGGCCGCCGCCCTCCGCGAGCCCGCCCGCCGCGCTGGCCAGGCCGAACCCCGCGATGGCCACGACGAACAGCGGCTTGGCGCCGATCCGGTCGGTCAGCCGCCCGCCGACCACCAGGAAGCCCGCGAAGAGCACCGCGTAGGCGCTGACCACCCACTGCGCGGTCGCGGGCGCGAGGTGCAGTTCGGCGGCGACGCTGGGCAGCGCGATGAAGATGATCGAGTAATCCAGCGCGATGAGGAACTGGGCCAGCGAGAGCAGCGCGAGAATCATGTCGCCCATGCTCGAACCTTCACACTAGTGTGAGGGAAAGCCCTGATCGAGAGGTGGTGCGCAGTGCGCATCGGAGAACTGGCCGACCGCACCCACGTGCCCGCGCGGCTGCTGCGCTACTACGAGGAGCAGGGCCTGCTCGCCCCGCAGCGGGAGGCCAACGGCTACCGCGACTACCCGGAGCCCCTGGTGGAGCGGGTGATCCAGATCCGGGGCCTGCTCGACGCCGGGGTGCCCACGAAGATCATCAAGGACATCCTGCCGTGCCTGGACACGCCGTGCTCCATCCAGGTCACCGACGCCTCGGCGGAGCTGCTGGACACGCTGCGGCGCGAGCGCGACCAGCTCGACGCGCGGGTCAGCTGCCTCGCCCGCAACCGCGACGCCATCACCACCTACCTCAACACCGTGAGCGAGCGGCCGCCCGTGCTGCCCGAGCACCTGGCGCGCTCCGTGGAACTCTCCGTGCAGAGACTGCGCGAGGCTCCGGCGCAGGCGTGGGAGGCGAAGGCGGGCGGTTTGGAGTGGGACTGCTGGGAGACCGTCGAACACCTCAGCGACGACCTGTTCGCCTACGCCGTGCAGCTCGGCCCGGCGACGCCGCCGCTGACCGGGAACGTGCCGTTCGTGTGGGAGGCGCGCAGGCCGGGCGGTCCCCGCAACGCCGTGCACGCCGATCGCGCCGGTGGACCGGAAGGCTTGTTGCAGGTGTTGGAGGCCAGCGGCGCGCTGCTCGTCGCGATGGTCCGCACCGCTCCGTCCGGCAAGCGCGCCTGGCACAGCAACGGCGTCTCCGATCCGGAGGGCTTCGCCGCGATGGGCGTCGTGGAGACGCTCGTGCACACCCACGACCTCGCCGAAGGCCTTGGCCTGTCGTGGAATCCGCCCAGCGGCCTGTGCTCGCGCGCCCTCGCCCGGCTCTTCCCGGAAGCGCCGACGACCACGGTCCCCTGGCCGACCCTGCTCTGGGCGACCGGCCGCGGCGAGCTCCCCGGCCACCCGCGCCGCACCTCGTGGACCTGGCGCAGCGCCCCCCTCGGCTGATCCCGGCACGGCGAAGGGCGCCCACCGTGGTGGACGCCCTTCGCGGAGGTGCTTGCGCCTCAGACGAGGCTGACAGCGGTGGCCTGGGGGCCGCGGTCGCCCTGGGTGACCTCGAACTGCACCCGGGCGTTCTCGTCCAGGCTGCGGTAACCACCCGCGTTGATCGCGGAGAAGTGGACGAACAGGTCGTTACCGCCGTCGTCCGGAGTGATGAAGCCGAAGCCCTTGTCGGCGTTGAACCACTTCACGGTGCCCTGAGTCATGCTGGTGAATCCCATCGCTTCAACGTGCGGCGCCGCTCGACCGAGCGGGCCGGGTGCAAGCGCGTTGAGGGAGGAATTCGATGAACCCGAACACTCTGACACGCTCGCTCAAAAATCCTTGCGAGCGCCAGAAAAGACGACACAAAAACCTTCAACCAAAACCAGTAAAGCACGGACGCGACACAACGTCAAGCGAGGGGAAACCGCGCCGAGCGGAGACGGCCACTCGTTTTCCCTCGTAGCAGGGGGTTCCGCGGTGCGCGGACATCACTTTTCCGACCCGAAGCACGCCGTTTCCGGCGAGGCCGGTCGACCGATTAAGGCGCCGCGCATAGCCTGATGGGCATGGACGACGCCGTGATTTCCAGAACTCCGCTCGACCGTGGACTGGCGGGCTATCTCAACGCCGTGGCCGTCGCGGTCGGAGTTCCGGCGGAAGCGACCTCGTTCGAGATCAGCGACACGGCAACGGCCTACCTGGGGCTGCCGCACCGCTCCCGCGAGCGCCCGGAGCGGGACCTGATGCTGGTGTGGAGCGAGCGCAACGGCTGGGCGGTGGCCGTGGAGACCGATCCGGGCGAGCGCAGCGCGGTGCTGGCCCACCTCGGCAGCGAGCACGTCGCCCCGGAGCCCGCGGTGGTCGCGCGGTTCGTCGGCGAGGTCGTCGCCGGGGGCGCGGCGGGCTCGGCCGAGCCGGCCTTCCCGACGACCACCGAGCGCGACCAGCTCGCCGGGCGGCTGGCGCGGTACGCGACCGACTAGCGGCTAGCGGCGGCCGACCGTGCTGACGCGTTCGGCGCAGCGCGAGCACTTGCGGCCACGCGGGCGGCGGGCGACCACGTCCACGTCGACGTCGTGCAGGGCGGCTCCGCAGCACATCCGCGCGTAGCGGCGGCCGGCGTTGGTCACGGCGTGCCACACGTCGTCGGGCGCGGAGTCGGCCCGGCGCGCCCACCTGGTGGACTGCCCGGTTCCGAGCAGCACATTTTCAAGAAGTCGAAGCAGTCCGCACAACAGGCAGAGCAGTCCGGTCCTTCTCTCACATTTTCGATGCCACCATTCGGACGAACCGACTACGGCGACAATAGCCAGGCAGAAGAGCAGCAAACCGGTGTGCTCAGCCATGGCGGCTCAGCCGACCACCGGAGGAAAGACACCGCAACCCGGGACCGGTATCGTCGGCATCGGCCGAAATCCGGGCGAGCCGAAAAGGCAAGTGTTCAACCACATGCATCCGTCCGTACTGCTGTCCGCACTGCTGTCCGAGCCCCCGTGCGGGGCCGGGGCGACGACGCGCGTCCGCGCTGCTCGCACGGGCACCAGCACCAGGATGGCGGGCCGGGGCCGCGCGGCCTACCCCCGGCGATCATCCTCGGACTACCCCGGCCGGCACGGCCGTGAGCTGCGCGATCGGCACGCGAGGGCGCTCGGGTTACCCCAATTCCCCTCGCCGGTGACCGCGCCGTGGCCCTCGGGCGCCACCAGCCGAGAGGATGTGCGCCGGGCACAGCAACGGCCGGGAGGAGCGGGAGGTGTCGGTTCTCGTGGTCGCGGCTAGCCAGAACAACGGCAACAACGACACCGCGCGCGCTCAGTCACGCGCGAAGAATCTCCGCGAGAAAGGGTTTTCCTGGGCGCAGATCGTCGACGTGCTCGCATTCGACAATCAGGTCAGCCCCCTGCGCCTGTACCGCCTCGCGCACAACCGCAGCGCCTCGCACGTGGTCGACGAGTTCAACCAGCTCGACCCGGCGGCGACCGCGACCCTGCGAGTGCAGCGCCTCTACGACTACGAGATGTGGCCGGACGGCGGGCGCCGTCCCTCGGTGTGGGTGCTGCCGGTGCTGGCGCGGATGTACTGCGCGGCCACCCGCGAGCTGCTCACCGACGCGACCTACGCCAGCTACGGCGCCGAGGACCAGGCCGCGATCGACGCCGCCGACTTCAGCCACCTCGACCAGCACCGCGCCCGCCCCGTCGTTCCCTCCTCCACGCCCGCGGAGCAGCCGCGGCGGTTCACCGACGGGCTGGACCTGCAGGCGCCGGTGAACGGCTTGGACCAGCTGCTGGTGCCGACTCGCGACGAGTCCTTCGAGCTGTTCCGCGCGGTCACCAGGACCGAGCCGGACCCCGGCCGCCAGGAAACGCTGTTCCGGTTGGCCCAGGTCTTCGGCGGGGTGTCCGGGCTGCCCGTGGTCCGCAAGCTGCGGCCGGAGGAGCGCGAACGCCTCGCGACGGCCACCTTCTCCGCGCACCGGCCGGACGCCTCGACCATCGAGATCTTCAAGAACGTCACCGGCATGTGCCGCCACCTCGACGACTCCAAGGGCCCGGAGCCGGTGCTCAAGGCCGTGCTGCGCTACCGCTCGGTGGTCGGCGAGATGCTGGACGGGGTCTCGCGCTCGGCGCTGGAGCGCGACCTGGTGCAGGTCTACGCGGAGCTGTCGCAGCTGGCCGGCTGGCTGCTCTACGACGTGGGCCGCTACCCCGCCGCCGACCGCTGCTTCAAGGAGGGGCTGGCCGCGGCGCACGCGATCAAGGACGTCCGGACGATCACCTTCATCCACTGCTGCCTGGCGCACATGGCGATCTTCCGCGAGCAGATCCCCAAGGCGCTGGACCACGTCTTCGCCGCGCGCGGCTGGGCCGCCCAGTCCGGCAGCGCGCTGCTGGCCACCTACGCCGAGCAGATGGCGGCGTGGGGCTACTCCACCGACGGCCAGGAGATCGCCACCAGCCGGGCGCTGAACCGGGTGGAGAGCCTGCTGCCGGACCGGCTCGCCGACGACGACCCGGAGTACCTGTACTTCGTGGACCAGGGTTTCAGCGTGGGCTTCCAGGCGGGCTCCTGGGTGCGGCTGAACCAGTCCAAGCGCGCGTTGCAGGCCTCGGAGAGCGCGCTGGAGCTGACCGCGCCGGGCCTGGTGCGCAACCGGGGCTTCCGGTTGATCGACCGGGCGAAGGCGCTGGTGCAGCAGAAGGAGATCCCCGAGGCGGTGCGCGTGCTGGAGGAGATCGCCGAGATCGTGGCCGGGCACAGCTCGGTCCGGGTCGGCGAGTGGATGTTCGACGTCCGCCGCAGCCTCCAGCCGTGGGCCCGTTCACCCGAGGTGAAGCAGTTCGACGAGCGCCTGGTCCACTTGGGACTCTCGCCCCGGCAGCCGACCATCAGCACATGACAGAGGAGTTCAGCTTGTTGCTGCGCGGTGTGCGGCTGGCCGACGGCCGAACGGTGGACGTGGGCCTGCGCGGAGGGGAGATCGCCGAGGTCGGCCCGGCCGGGTCGCTGACGGGCTGGCCGGAGGTGCTCGACCTGAGCGGCTACCTGCTGCTGCCCGCGCCCGCCGAACCGCACGCCCACCTGGACAAGGCGCTGACCACCGAGCGGGTGGAGAACCCGGCGGGCGACCTGGTGACCGCGATCGAGCTGTGGCGCGGGTTCAGCCCGTCCATGGAACACGAGGACATCGTCCGGCGGGCCACGGAGGCCGCGCTGATGTCGCTCGCCAGCGGCGCCACCGCGATCCGCACGCACGTCGACGTCGGCGGAGTCGCCGGACTGCGCTGCCTCAAGGCGCTGCTCGAAGTCCGCGAGGCGGTGCGGCACCGGCTGGACCTCCAGCTCGTCGCTTTCGTCGACGTCCCGCTCAGCGGTGAGGCGGGGGCGGAGAACCGGGCGCTGATGCGGACCTCGGTGCAGATGGGCGCGGACGCGGTCGGTGCTTTCCCCTACGCGGACCCGAATCCCGAGGAGTGCCACCGCGTGTGCCTGGCGATCGCCGACGAGTTCGGCGTGCCGGTCGATCTGCACACCGATGAGACCACCGACCCCGACGTGCTCTACCTGGAGCACTACGCGCGGCTGGTCACCGAGACCGGCTTCGCGCACGGGGCCGCGGCCAGCCACTGCGTGAGCCTGGGCATGCAGCCGCCGGAGATCGCGGCACGCGTGGCGGAAAGCGTTGCCGCGGCTGGGATCTCGGTGATCTGCCTGCCGCAGACCAACCTGGGCCTCCAGAGCCGCGAGCACACCGGCGCTCCGGCGCGCGGGCTGACCGCGCTGCGCGAGCTGCTGGCCGCCGGGGTGACCGTCGCGGGCGGCGGTGACAACGTGCAGGACCCGTTCAACCCGATCGGCCGGGGCGATCCCCTGGAGGCCGCCGCGCTGCTGGTCTCGGCCGGGCACCTGAGCCCGCGCGCGGCCTACGACGCGGTCAGCTCCGGCGCCCGCGCCGCGATGGGGCTGCCCGAGGTCCAGGTACGACAAGGGTTTCCGGCCGAGCTGCTGGCGATCCGCGCGACCGGGGTCGCCGACGCCGTCGCCAGGGCCAGCGCCGACCGGGTCGTGATCCACAGGGGACACGTGGTCAGCCGCACCACCGTGACCCACGAACTCCCTCCCCTACCTGGAGAAAGCGCGTGACCATGCTCGGCTTCACCGGTGTGGGCAAGCGTTTCGCGGACGGCACCACCGCGCTCGCGGGCATCGACATCGACGTCGCCCCCGGCGAGTTCGTCAGCGTCGTCGGCCCCTCCGGCTGCGGCAAGACCAGCCTGCTGCGCATCGCCGCCGGGCTCAGCACGGCAAGCGAGGGCACTGTGCGGCGCGAGACCGAGCGCGTCGGCTACGTCTTCCAGGACGCGACGCTGCTGCCGTGGCGCACCGTTCAGTCCAATGTGGAGCTTCTGGCCGAGCTGAAGGACCTGCCGAAGCAGGAACGCCGCAGGCGCGCCGATGAGGCGATCGAGCTGGTGGGGCTCAAGGACTTCGCGAAACATCGTCCCGGCCAGCTCTCCGGCGGGATGCGGATGCGGGTGTCGCTGGCGCGCTCGCTGACGGTGGAGCCGGAGCTGTTCCTCTTCGACGAGCCCTTCGGCGCGCTCGACGAGATCAGCCGTCAGCGCCTCGGCGACGAGCTGCTGCGGCTGTTCACGCTGCGCGGCTTCGCCGGGCTGATGGTGACGCACTCGGTGACCGAGGCCGTGTACCTGTCCACCCGCGTGCTCGTGCTCTCCGACCGCCCAGGGCGGGTGATCGGCGACTTCGCGGTGCCCTTCGCCCTCCCGCGCTCCCCCGAGCTGCGCTTCGAGGACGAGTTCACCCACCTCGCCGGGAAGATCTCGGCCTGCCTTCGCGGAGGTGCCGGGTGATCCGCAAGCTCGCCCCGCCGTTGCTGGTTCTCCTTGCCGCCGTGGGTCTTTGGTACGCGGCGAGCCTGCTGTTGCTCAGCGACCAGGAGCGCTTCCTGATGCCGTTGCCGCACGACGTGCTCGCGATCGGCTTCGGCGATCCGGACAACCTCGTCGAGCTGCTGACCGCGCTCGCGCTCTCCGCCCAGGTCGCGCTCGTCGGCCTGGTGGTGGCCTTCGTGATCGGCGTTGGCCTCGCGGTGGCGATGAGCCAGGCGAAGTGGGTGGAGCGCTCGCTCTACCCGTACGCCGTGCTGCTGCAGACGATTCCGGTGCTGGCGCTGGTGCCGCTGTTCGGTTTCTGGTTCGGCTTCGGCTTCGGCAGCCGGGTGCTGGTGTGCGTGCTGATCGCGCTGTTCCCGTTGATCGCCAACACGTTGTTCGGCCTGCGCTCGGTCACCAGCGCGCAGCTGGACCTGTTCGCGCTGCACGGCGCCGGGCGCTGGCGGACGCTGTGGAAGCTCCAGTTCCCCGCCGCGCTGCCGTCGATCTTCACCGGCCTGCGGATCTCGGCGGGGCTGTCGGTGATCGGCGCGGTGGTCGGCGACTTCTTCTTCAAGCAGGGCGAGCCCGGCATCGGCATCCTCATCGACCTGTACCGCTCGCGGTTGCAGTCGGAGCAGATGTTCGCCGCGGTGCTGTTGGCCTCGGCGCTGGGCATCACCGTGTTCTGGTTCTTCGGTTTTCTGGCAGGACGAGTGGTGGGGTCGTGGCACGAGTCCGTGCGCGAACCGCGAACGTGAGGAGTCGGATGGACAGGGGCAGCACCACACTGAGGCTCGCGACGGGCGGGCTCGTGGCCGCGCTGGCGCTCTCGGCCTGCGGCGGCACGCCGGACAAGGCGCCCGCGCAGCTGTCCTCGGCAACGGGTGAGCAGGTGCTCAAGGGCGTCTGCCCGGACACCGTCGTGCTCCAGACCGACTGGACCCCGCAGGCCGAGCACGGCGCGAGCTACCAGCTGCTGGGCCCGGACCCGGTGATCGACGCCGACCGCAAGCGGATCACCGGGCGCCTGGTCACCGGCGGCGCCGACACCGGGGTGAAGCTGGAGATCCGCGCGGGCGGCCCGGCGATCGGCTTCCAGACCGTGACCTCGTTGCTGTACCAGGACCCCACGATCACCCTCGGGCAGATCAGCACCGACGAGGCCGCGATGCTCGCGGGCACGCAGCCGACGACCGGGGTGGTCGCGCCGCTGGACATCGGCCCGCACATGATCATGTGGGACCCGCAGAAGCACCCCGCCATCACCAGCATCGCCGATCTGGGGCGCACCGACACCAAGGTGCTCTACTACTCCTCTGCGACGATGATGGACTACCTGACCGGCTCGGGAACCCTCAAGCGCGGCCAGGTCGACGGCAGCTACGACGGCTCCCCCGCCGCGTTCGTGGCAGCTGGCGGAGCGGTGGCGCAGCAGGGTTTCGCCACGATGGAGCCGTTCCTGTACGAGAAGCAGCTCTCGCAGTGGCGCAAACCGGTGAAGTTCCAGTTGCTGCACGACGCCGGGTTCCCGATCTACCCCGAGGCGCTGTCCATCCGCGCCAACCGCAAGGCCGAACTGGCGCCGTGCCTGAAGAAGCTCGTGCCGATGGTGCAGCGGGCGCAGGTCGACTACCTGCGCTCGCCCGAGGCCGTGAACAAGCTCATCGTGGACGTGACCCGCAAGTACCGCGCCGGTGTCGCCTACACCGCCGAGCAGGCCGCGTTCAGCACCGAGCAGCAGCTGAAGCTGAAGATCGCCGGCAACGGCCACAACGCCACCATCGGTGACTTCCAGGCCGAGCGGGTGCGGCGGATCATCGACGTGGTCTCGCCGATCGCGGCCGGTCAGCGCAAGCCCCTGCCGCAGAAGCTCGCCGTCGAGGACATCGCGACCAACGAGTTCGTCGACCCGGCCATCGGCCTGAAACCGTGACCGGGCTCGCCGCGCTCATCGCCGACCTGGAGGACCTGCTTGGCGCGAACGGGGTGTCGGTGGACGCCACCGCGCGCCGCGTCGCCTCCACGGACTGGGCGCACATGTCGCCGATCCTCGCCGCTCGGCTGCCCGCGGGCCTCGCCGACGTCGTGGCCTACCCGAGCACTCCCGAGCAGATCGCCGGCACCGTGCGGCTCGCGCACGAGCATCGCGTTCCGGTCACTCCGCGCGGGCAGGGCACCGGCAACTACGGCCAGGGAATCCCGTTGCGCGACGGGCTGGTCATCGACACGAGCCGGTGCGCGCGCATCCTCGACATGGGGCCGGGATGGGTCCGCGCGGAGGCCGGGGTGTCGCTGGCCGCGATCGAGGCGGCCGCCCGGCGCGACGGCCAGGAGATCGCGATCATGCCGTCCACGGTGGGCAGCGCGGTCGCGGGGTTCATCGCGGGCGGCTCCGGTGGCACGGGCTCGGTGGAGAACGGCTACACCTGGGACGAGTACGTGCACGCCATGGACATCGCGCCGTGCACCGACGAGGGTGCGCTGATCACTGTCGACAGTGGACAGTGCGCTCCGCACATCCACGCCTACGGGGTGACCGGGGTGATCGCGACCGCGACCGTGACCCTGGTGCCGCGCAGGGACTGGATCGGGGTGTTCGCCTCCTTCGCCGAGGAGACGGCTGCCTTGGCGGCCGCGCACGAACTCCTGCGCCTCGACCCGGCTCCGCGCATCCTGTCCATCGACGAGCCCGGAGTGCTGGCGACCCTCCCGAAGGACAAGGCCATCCCCGAGGGGCGCTTCAGCGTCCGCGCCGTGGTCGACCGCTCGTGCGCCACCTCCGCGAGCGCGACGGTGACCTCGCACGGCGGAGTCGTGGAAGCCGTGCGGGACAAGGGAGCCGCGTACCTGGCGTCGTTGTCGTTCAACCACGTCACGCACCGCGCCCGCAAGGCCCGCCCGGAGCTGTGCCACCTCCAGGTCTACGGTCCCGGGCTGACCGAGCGGCCGGACGACGTGCGCGCGGTGCTGCCGGAAACGTTGCTGCACATGGATGGCTTCCGCGTGGACCGCTCGGCGGGCGTCGACGGGCGCGGGCTCGTCGGCATGCTGCTGTGCCGCTTCGACGGCGAGGAGCGGTTGTACGCCGGGATCGAGGGGCTCAACGCCGTGGGCGTCGACGTGCACGACCCGCACACGTGGTTGCTGCACAACGAGAACTTGGACGAGATCCGCGAGGCGGCCGCGCGCTTCGACCCGGAGGGGCTGTTGAACCCGGGCAAGCTCCCGCCGCGCTAGATCCTCTCGACGAAGGAACAGTCCGGATCGCCGACCAGGGCAACAAGGCCGTGGGCGGACGGCCTCAGTCGGCGATCCGGACCTGGTCCCGCCCCTGGCGCTTGGCGGCCAGCAGTGCGGAGTCCGCGCGCAGCAACAGATCGCGCAGCTCCCGCCCGTGCTCGGGGGAGGCCGCCAGGCCGATGGAGGCGGAGTGCCGTCCGATGGTGGTTCCGGTGAGCCCCAACGGGATCAGCACGCTCAGTCCGCGCACCGCGGCGCCGACGCGTTCGGCGACCGCCATGGCCTCGTCGAGGGTGGTCTCGGGCATCAGCACGGCGAACTCGTCGCCGCCGAGCCTGCTCACCACGTCCCCGGCGCGGGTGCTCTCCAGCAGCACCTTGCCCATGGCTGTCAGCACCGCGTCCCCTGCCAGGTGCCCGTGCAGGTCGTTGACCTGCTTGAAGTGGTCGAAGTCGATCACCAGCAGCGCGGAGCCGTACCCGCGCTCGGCGGAGCGGGCCAGCGCGCTCGGCGCCTGCTCGTCCCAGCCCCAGCGGTCGAGCAGCCCGGTCAGCTTGTCGGTGGCCCAGAAGCCCACCGGCTGCCCGCAGGCGTGACAGCGCGGCTTCCCGTGCCCGTTGCGCTCCACCTCGGTCACGCCGAGTTCATGGCCGCGAAGGGTGGTCGCTCCCCTGTCGTGCTGCTGCCGGTGCATGTGATCCAGGTTCGCGCTCCCGCCAGCCGGGGCCTACCTCCGGCTCTCCCCCACCGATTACCCCGGCCATCCGCACCGTGACCTGCATGTTCTTCGCTTCGGCCGCACGGTTTACCCCAGCCACGTCGGAGTGGTCCTCCCACCGCTTCCTCGCGGAGAGCGCTCGACGCTCGGAAATCGACGGGTAACCGACCGTAATCGCGTTGCGAACTGCAAATCTCACACATCGAGACCTCAGTCCGGAGCGGGCCGGTTCGCGTTGCGGAACAAGATCGTGTCGCGCTGCGTGAGCATCCGGTCGATCAGCTCGGCCGCCCCGCGCATTGCTTCCTGCGAGTCCATCTCGTACTCGCGGTCCCAGGACCCCGGGCTCGCCCAGGCGAGTTCCGCGTCCGAGCCCACCGCGCTCGCGCGCAGCCACGCCACCGTTGCCTCGATCATCTCGTCCAACTGCTTCACCCGGGCGTTGAGCCCACCGCCGCCCTCCAGCGGCTCCGCGAACCGGCTCGGCTCGTCGCCCACCCGCTCGCGCGCCACGTCCTCGGAGATCTCCGTGCAGCCGCGCGGAACCCGGCGCGCGAGCACCCAACGACCGTCCACCCAGGACTCCACCATGGTGATCGCGGAGTACCCGTGCAGCGTCGTGGTGCGGTGGACGATCCCGTTCTCGCAGAGGTGAAAGCTCACCCCCGCACCCTAGTTCGCCCGGAAGTCGGTGCCACTGCGCCCGGAGCCGACCGATCGCCGAGCACTTCGCGGAAGTAGCCCGACTTCCGCGGTGCGGCAGTCATGTCCGAGCCCGATGACCTGTCACCGGAGTTGGGGACGCGAACGGGGACGCCACCCGGCAACGTCAGGTTTGTGGCGGTCAACGATGATCGTCAGAGGGGTTCGGCGGTCGTGAAGACGGCCCGACCTCGGCTGTCAGACGGCTCCGGGGGCGATGCCGAACTTCTCCTCGACCATGCGCCAGAACGCGGGCACGGCCTCGGCGACCGGGTGCTGCTCGATCATCTCGCGCCCGTGCTTGCGCTTCTTGCGGCCGAAGAAGGTCAGCACGAAGCACCCGGGCTCGACCTGGGTCAGCGGGCCGGGGGCGTGCACCTTGATCGTCTCGTAGAACCCGTTCGCCGCCTCCAGCGACACCACGACGAGGTCGTGCATCGACGTGGTCACGCCCAGGCGGTCAGCCACCCCGCTGTCGAGCACGCTGGCCACGATGTCCCGTACGTACTGGTGCGCGGCGAAGTCCTCGTTCTCCTGGCGCAGCTCGTCGAAACGCCGAGCCACGGCATCCCAGCTCTTGCCCGAGAACTCACCCTGAATCCGCGCGAACGCCATCGGGAAGGACTTCATGCCGCACCACCCTAGGCGCCGGACCGCGGCCAGATCGCCAGCACCAGTGCGACCACCGCGAACGGCACGCCCGACAGGAACAGCGACCACGGCATCCCCACTGCGGTGATCAAGCCCAACCGCCACGTGAGCACCAGCAGCACGCCTCCGACTCCCGTGATGACCGTCGTCCACCACACGCGCATACCCGGCTCAGCGGTCATCGCTGAGCTTGACGCGGTCGCAGCCCCAACACCCAGCAGCAGCGCCATTCCCACCGCGATCACCAGCAAACCGACGAGGAGGAACAACGGCGCACCACTGAATGCCGCCCCGAACACCACCGGCAGGCCGAGCGCTGCCGTCGCCGAAGTCACCAACCACACTCCGCCCACCTGCGTCGCCACCGCGGTGAACGTCCTCGCGTCCGCACTCATGCGGTAACCGTGCCAGACGCCTGTGACCGGTGACGGCGTTATGGTGATCGCTTCTCTGTTTCCTAGTCGGGGGTCGCGTCGGATGGCTGTTGCCCCGCAAAGGTTTTCGGATTCGGCGGGGACCTTCGCCGGTGTGATGCGCGAGGGGACGACGCTGGCCGTCGGCTTCCGGCACGGCATCTGCTTGCTGATCGGCGCCATGTGGTTGGCGTTCCCGCCCCGGCCCGTTCCCGTCGCGATCGCCACGGTCGTGCTGATGGTGTGGTCCGCCATCAGGCTGTGGGATCGACGTGCGGGTCCGGTGTGGGTGACCGCCGACCTGCTGGTTTTGGCCGCGTACCTGGCAGTCCCGGCGAACGAGGTCGCCACGTCGGTGTCCGCCATCGGCGGCACGACGCAGCTGAAGCTGGCCTTCGCGGTGATCATCTCGTTCGGGATCGAGCAGCGCGTGCGGTGGTCGGCGGTCAGCCTCGCCGTGCTGCTGGCCGCGTTGTACGTGGGCTTCCGCAACGTCCCTGACCTGGCCCCGGACGCGTTTCTCAGCAAGTTCACCGTGCAGTACCTCTTCGTGTTGTGGGCGATGGCGGTCGGCGCGCGGCTGGTGGTGCTGCGTGCCGCGGACGGCGTCGACGTGTCGCGGGAGGCCTTGGCCCGGACGCGCGTGCTGGCCGCGGTGACGGGGGCGCGGCGGCGTTACGAGCGCGAGCAGATGGCGTTGATGCACGACACCGCCGCGTCCACGTTGCTGATGGTGAGCACGGGCGGTGTCGCGGACGGGCGGGCCTTGGCCGTGCAGGCGCGTCGAGACCTGGCGGTTCTTGAAGCCGGAGTGCCCGTGTTCGACGAGAACGACGTGGATCTGGTGGGGTTGCTGGCAGACGTCGCGAGTGACTGCCGCACACCGTCGGCGCTGGTGGGGCTCACGAGCCTGCGAGTCCGCCAAGCGGTCGCCTGGGCGGTCACGTCGGCGGTTCGCGAGGCGTTGACCAACGTCGACCGGCACGCCCAGGCCCGTTCGGTGGTGGTCGAGGTCCGCGAGCGCGGCGTCCTGGTCATCGACGACGGGGTTGGGCTGGGCAGGCGGGACGCGGGCACGGGCAGGCACGGAATTCGACGCTCGATCATCGAGCGGATGCGCGGGATCGGCGGCGACGCGTCCGTGACGGGCGTGCTGGGCGGCGGCACGCGGGTCGAGTTGACGTGGACCTCGTCCTCGGGTGCGGATGCGGATACGGCCGAGGACGGTGCGGGCACGTCGCACTTCGCCGGTGGCATCGAAGGACTCGAACGCAAGCTCGGGGTGGTCCTCGCCGGTGTCGCGATCGCCGACGTCACGTTGCAGTCGTCGCGCGTGTGGCCGGAACCCGCGCCGACGCCGCCCGTGTGGGCGCATGTCGTTCTGGCCGCAGTGATCGTGGTGTGCGCGTTGACGGCGATGCTCGCTGTGCGCCGGAATCGGTCGACGACGGCCGTCCTGATGGTGGTCGCGGTGTCGGTGTCGGTGCTGCTCTGTCTGCTGTTGCCAGCGGAGGAAATGCTCGGAGTGCAGAACTGGAGCGTCGGCGCCACAGGCTGGGCGCTTGTCGCACTCGGATTCCGCGCGCCGAGATGCGTGACCATGACCGCGCTGGGCGGGTGGTGGCTCCTGGTCTGCGCAACCACGATGGCCCGCGTGCCGACGAGCGACACGGTCGCCCTTCTCGGCCACGTCACCTCGACGATCCTGTGCACGCAGGTGCTGATCACGTTGTTCGCCGCCACGGTGCACCGGGCCGTGCTGGTCGCCGCCGAGCGCGACAGCGAGCGGCGAACTATCGAGCTGGCCCTGGCCGTCGACCGCGTGCTCAAGCAGGAGTGCCAGCAGCGCTACCGCGACCAGCTCCGGTCCGTGGTGCCGGTGCTCCGCAGTCTCGCTGAGGGAACGATGTCGTCGACCGTCGTGGAGCTCGCGCGGGTCGAGCACAGCAGGCTGCGGCGCCTGTTCGACCACGCGGACCGGATGGACCACTGGCTGCTGAACGACTTGAGCGCGCAGATGCACGATATGGAGGCGCGTGGCGTGCGCGTCACCGCAGAGGCGGCGAGCGGCCTTCCGGCCATCTCCGATGAGGCACGTGCCAGTGTGCGGGCAGCGGTGGTGCCCCTGTTGGCGGCGAGCGCGACGAGCGCTCGAATAGTGTTGACGGCCGAACCCGGGCACCTGGTCGTCAGCGTCGTGTGCGACGCCGCCGGCGCCACGTCGGGCGAGACTGAACTCAGGGGCGGGGTGGAGTCGGACATGGTCGTCGACGAGGAGTCGGAGACGGTCTGGTTGCGCCTGCGTTGTCCGCACTCGGCCTAGGAAGGGGTCCGCGAGTGATCACAGTCGCGGTCGTCGACGACCACCCGCTCATCCACGGCGGCGTCCGGGAGTGGTGCCGGGACAGCGAACCGCCGATCGAGATCACGACCACGTGGGAGAGTCCCGGCGCGTTCCTCGCCGCCGACCCGCGCCCGGAAGCGGACGCGGTGACCCTCGACCTCCAGTTCGGCAACGCGGCCCCGGACGTGGTCTCGCTCCGGGAGATCTGCAAGCGCGGCTACCGGGTCGTCGTGCTCTCGCACTACACGGAACCGGACCTCGTGCTGGACTGCCTGGACCGAGGCGTGGCCAGCTACCTGTCCAAGGGCGAGAAGCCAGCGAACGTGGTGGCCGCCCTGCACGCGGCGGCAGCCGATCGTCCGTACCACAGCACGACCATGGCGAAGGCCATGCACCTGGGGCGGTCGGCGAATCGGCCACGGCTGTCCGGCATGGAGCTCAAGGTCCTGCTGCACTGGTTCCAGACCGAGTCGAAGGCGCTCGTCGCCAAACAGCTGCACATCACGGTCGGCACCATCGACACGTACCTGGCCCGCATCCGGACGAAGTACGCGGCGGTCGGGCGGCCCGCCCCGTCGAAGGCGGCGCTCGTGGCGCGAGCCATCCAGGACGAACTGGTCACTGCCGACGAGCTGTGAATGTCCGGTGATCACCGGACAGACGGCCCGGCGATCATCCCGCGACACTCGGTGATCTCTGTTCGCCGACGCGGGATTGGACCGTGCAGTGAAACAACGTCTTGTCCTGGTAGCAGCCTCAATCCTGGTGTTGGCGTCGTGCGGTCCGAGCCCGAGCGCTCCACCGAGCGCGGCGAAGCAGAACGCCGTGGCCACCCTCGCGTGGATACGGGGTGAGGGGCGGGCGGCGGTCGCGGCGCACGACGCCGTCCGGTCGCTGCTCTCGGCGGAGATCACGACGGACCGCTGCGACGCCGCTGTCGACGCCCTCGACCGGACGTCCACGCCCATCTCCACGGCGGAGATGATCAGCAAGGTCCCGAACGAGGATCTCCGCACGGCGCTTGAGGAGGAGCAGGGTCGGTTCCACGCCGTCGTGAGCGCCACGCTGCAAGGGCGCCAGCCCGACCCGGACATGGGCGTGGACCAGCTCCGCGTCGTGGCCGACGCCGTGACCGCGCTGATCCGTCGTCTTGAGGAGCTGGCGCGATGAGGTTCCTCTTGGCCGTCGTGTGCTTGCTGAGCCTGCTCTCCGCGCCCGAAGCGGTTGCGGCCCTACCGCCTCCGGCGCGGACGTGGCTCGTCCTGGGGGACTCCTATTCCTCCGGCGAGGGCATCCAGGACACCGCGACCCCGACCGAGCACCAGCCGCCCGACTCCAACGGGAAGCTCCGGGATTGTCGACGGGCCGACGGCATCGGAGGCAACGCGACCGCGTGGGCACCGAGCGCGCGCCGCGAGGTCGCCGCGGAGCTGCGCATCTCCCGGATGGACTTCATGGCGTGCACCGGCGCCATCACCGATGAGATCCCCAGCCAGATCGCCGAGGCGCGCGAGAGGTTCGGCATCGACAAGTGGGACATCGTTACGTTCAGCATCGGCGGCAACAACATCAAGTTCGCCGACGTCATCAAGGACTGCGTCAACCTCGCGTCGACGTGGCGGGTGCTCGTGGGTCAGCCCGACGGCTGCAAGATCACCTCCGACGAGCTCAGGGCGCGGGTGGACATGCTGGCCGGGAGCGCCGAGATCGAACCGGGCCGGTACCGGGGACGCACGTCGCTGCCGGAGATCTACGAGGAAGTCGCACAGCACGTCAAACCCGGCGGTCACGTCGTCGTTCTCGGCTATCCGAACATCATCGAGGACGCCGACCTGTGGCAACCCGTGCGAGACCCCGTCACGGGCGTCAAGCGCAGGCGCGACATCTGCGGATTCATCTGGCGGAAGGACGTCCCGCTGCTCCGCGCCGGTGCCGCCTACCTCAACCAGCGAATCCAGCACGTGGTGAAGGACGCCGCTCAGAGATACGAGAGCGTCGGAATCCAGTTCGATTTCCTGAACATCTCCCAGAAACCGTACGAGGACCCTTCGACCGGTCGGCACAGCGTCTGCTCCGGCGACACGTGGCTGTACGACGTCAAGTTCGACGGCGAGCTCCAGCTGGGCAAGTCGCGCGACGAATACCTCAGGAAGTCGTTCCACCCCAACCAACGCGGCCACGACGCGACCGGGAAGGTGCTCGCCGACCACCTCCGCGAGCGCCTCCGGCCGAAGGACATCGTGCAGTCCTGCCCCGATATCGGGTTCACCCCGAACTCCGGCAACGGCACCTTCGACATCAGTTCGGCAGGCGTGCCGTGCACCGAGATCGAGTCGACGCTCCGCGAGGTCTACGACTCCATCGGCTTCTCCCACCGTTTCCAGGTGAACGGATTCGACTGCTGGGCGACCGGTACGCGCACTGACGGCCTGATCACTCGGATCTTCCGCTGCGCGAAGGACCGACAGTGGTTCACGTTCCGCCGCGAGTGACGACCGGTGTCCTGTGATCACCGGACAGACGCCGCGTGATCTTCCTCGGACACTTGTCCCACCGAGCCACGACAATCACTGACCGAGGAGAACAACAATGCCGAACCTCCAGTTCGCACCCGGGGAAGAGAACATCACCGAGCAGAGCTTCAGCCCGTCGATCGTCCTGTTCTGGCTGAAGACCAGGATGGGGGTCTCCAACACCCGCATCGCGACCACCTCGTCGAACACGCTCCTCGGCGTCATCCCCCTCGGGTACGGGGACTCGATGTACCCGCTCGCCAACGTCGCCGGGGTCAGCGTGGACACCAAGCTCTCGGTTTCCCGACTCGTGTTCGGGTTGGTGTTGCTCGCGATGGCGTCGGCGGCGAGCTCCGCCGCAGCGGTGGGCTTCGTTCTGCTGGTGTTCGCGGTCAGCATGCTCGCGAACGCGATGAGCGCGACCTTGAAGATCACCAACAACGCCGGTGTGGTCTCGACCGTTGCCGTGTCGATCCTGGAGAAGGCGAAGCTCGAACGGTTCCGGGAGCAGATCAACCAGCGGCTGTTCGCCGACCGCGCGGCGCTGCGCCACGACGAGCACATGCAGGTGCAGAAGCAGCAGTTGCTCGCCCAACAGCAGCGGCTGGAGTCCGAGGCCGACCAGCAGCCGTGACGCCGCGCGGACCGGTCAGGAATCGAGAAGCGGGCGGGGCGGGGTCGGACCTAGCGTCTCGGGCATGGCGAGCATCGAATCCATCACCCTTGACGTGGCCGACCCCGAGGCCGCGAAGTTGTTCTACACCACCGCTTTCGGCCTCGACGGGCAGGTCGGTCTGCGAGCGTCCGAGGAGCCCACGAGCGGGTTCCGCGGCTTCACGCTCTCCCTCACCGTGGCCCGGCCAGCCGACGTCGCCAGCCTCGTGGCCTCGGCGGTGGCGGCCGGGGCCACGACGGTGAAGCCGGTGGCGAAGTCGTTCTGGGGCTACGGCGGCGTGGTCCGCGCGCCGGACGGCACGATCTGGAAGATCGCGACCTCGGCGAAGAAGGACACCGGACCGGCGACGCGGCGCATCGAGAGCGTCGTGCTGCTGCTCGGTGTGCAGGATGTGGCCGCCAGCAAGCGGTTCTACATCGATCAGGGGCTCACGGTGGCGAAGAGCTTCGGCCGCTCCTACGCGGAGTTCGTCACGGGATCGGGCCCGATCACGCTCGGCCTCTACCGCCGCCGCGCGCTCGCGAAGACCGCAGGGGTCGACGCGGAGGGCACGGGGTCGCACCGGATCACGGTCGGCGGCGGAGCTTTCACCGACCCGGACGGCTTCGTGTGGGAGCCGAGTCGCGTGGCCGCGTAAGGGAAACGCTCAGCTCGTCGACCGGAGCGAGGGTGTACCCGGCGCGCTGGTAGAACGCGATGTTGCGGGTGCTGCGGCGGCCGGTGTGCAGGGAGTAGTGGTCGATGTCCTCAGGTGCCTGCGCCTCGACGTGCGCGAGCAGCCAGGCTCCGATGCCCTGACCGGCTTGGTCGGGGGCGACCATGAGGCGGCCGATCTCCCACGCGGATTCGACCCGGCGAGCCCTAGCGGCGGCGATGAGGCGGCCGTCCCGGCGCACGCACCACTGCCGCCAGGTCGAGCCGCTCGCGCGCAGGTCCGCCAGGCTCTCTCGCAGCGGGGCGAGGTCGAGCGTCTCGTTCGCGAACGCCTCCTGCACCCAGCAACACCGTTGCAGCACAAGGAGTTCAGGCATGTCCTCCGGCTCGGCGGCGGTCAGCGCCAAGCCGTCGACCGGACCGGGGGTTTCGCGGGAGCGCAGGGGCCGCGTCGCCCTGGCCACCTTCGCGACCTCGCGCAGCACCCCTCGAGCTGCGGCGTCGCGATCGGCGGACGGGATGACCTGGCCGTCGCGGGTGCTCTCGGCCAGGCGCAGCGCGACGGTCGCACCGACCGGCACCATGCGCAGGCTGGTCGCGACCTGCTTGGCCATCTGCACGGCGCGCGTGCCCGCGGAGGTGTTGCCGTAGCTGACGAAACCGATCGGCTTCCACGCCCACTCGCGGTAGAGCACGTCGAAGGCGTTCTTCAGCGTCGCGGGCATCCCGGAGTTGTACTCGGGGGTGATCACCACGACGGCGTCGGCGGCGTCCACGCGGCGGCTCCACGCGCGGGTGTGCTCGTGGACGTACTCGCCGGACGAGGGGTGGTCCGGCTCGTCGAGCATCGGCAGGCCGATCTCGGCGAGGTCGGCGACATCGACGGCCACGCCCTCGGAGGCGATGGCGCGCACGAACCAGTCGGCGATGGCGGGTCCGATGCGACCCGGGCGGGTGCTCGCGACGAGCACGAGGAGTTTCGTTGACATGTCATCGAACATAGCCGGGGTTTCGATGACATGTCAATGAAGCTAGGGTGAGGCGGTGGACACGGCCTGGCTGAACGACGACGAGGACATGGCGTGGCGTGCTTTCCGGCGCCTGCTCACCGCACTGCCCGCGCGGATCGGCCGCGACCTGGCCGCGGATTCGGGGCTCTCCTCGGCGGACTACGAGGTGCTGAGCACGCTGTCGGAGAACCCCGAACGCCGACGCGCGCTCAAGGACCTGGCTGCCAAGATGGAGTGGTCGCGCAGCCGCCTGTCCCACCACGCCTCGCGCATGGAGGCGCGCGGGCTGATCGAGAAGGAACCCGATCCGCAGGACGCGCGCGGATGCGTGCTCCGCTTGACAGACAAGGGTTTCGGAGTGCTGGAGGAAGCGGCACCGCACCACCTCGCATCGGTGCGCTCCCGCTTCCTCGACCACCTCAGCCCGGAGGAGCTGGCCGTGCTCGGCGCGCTGTCGGCCAGGATCGCCGACCTAGCCGACTGATTCGGCCAGCACCTCCGCCAGCGGTGTCGCTTCGACGCCCAACACGTCGGCGCTGCGCGCGAAGTCGACGACGGCAGAGCGCTGGTAGAGGTACTGCATCTCCAAGCCCTCAGCCATGATCGGGTCGGCCAGCGCGGCGGAGTGCAGCTCCAGCGGGGTCATCTCGCGGATCGCGGGCGCGGCGAGCCCGGCCACGGCGGCGAAGCGCTCCGCGATCTCCCGCACGGACGCGTCCGAGGTCTGCGGGGTGTGCCAGGCGCGCCCCCACGAACGCTCCGAGCGGGCCACCGCGACGAGCGTGCTCGCGACGTCGCCGGTGTAGGTCCAGCTGTGCGGCACGTCGAGGTCGGCGGGGAACACGACCTCCTCCCCCGCCAGGACCTGCGGGCCGATGAGGAAGTTGAACATCGCGCCCGCGCCGACGCCGAGGTAGTCGCCGGGCCGGACCTCGGCGAAGCGCAGCCGTCCCGCTTCGTGCGCGGCGAGTCCGTCCAGGAACATCCGCGCCCGCACCCGCCCTTTGATCGTGGTGGGCCGCAACGGCAGGTCCTCGTGGAGGGGGCCGTCGACCGGGCCGTACGCGTAGCAGTTGCTGAGGTTGAGGTAGGCGGCGCCGGTGCGCTCAGCGGCCGTGATCAGTGCTTCGGAGAGCGCGGGCGTCTCCTCCGGCCAGCGGTCGTAGGAGGGCATCGCGCAGTTGACCAGGGTCGCGGCGGAGGTGGTGAGCGCGGTGAGCTGCTCGGCGTTCGAGGCGTCGGCGGCCACGAGGGTGATCGCGGGGTGCTCCGGCCCGGTCCCGCGCCTGGTGACCACCACGACCTCATCGCCGGAGTTCGCGAGCTTCAGGGCCGTCGCCGTGCCGGTCGGTCCGGCGCCGACCACAACGTGAGATGTCATGCCGTGAACGCTAGGTGCACTCACGAAGACCCTGAATAGCTCATGATCCGCAAAAGATGTCTTAGAGTCTTTCACCATGGACGTGCTCAGTGACGTGCTGATCGCCATGCGCACGGGTCGGCCCGGTGCCGCGCGGACGTCGAGCCAGGCGCCGTGGGGAGTCCGCTTCCACCCGGGCCAGGCCGCCGGGTGCCACGTCGTGCTCTCTGGCTCGTGCTGGCTGCTGTCGGCGGAGAGCGAGCCGGTCGCGCTCACCGTCGGCGACGTGCTCTTCACGCCGCACGGCAACGGCTACGCGCTCGCCGACCACCCCGGCAGCCCGCTGACCGACTTCGCGCCGCTGGCCACCGAGTCGGGGCCGTTGGAGGAGATGCGCATCGACGGCTCCGGCGCGGTGACCGAGCTGCTGTGCGCCAACTACACCTTCGACCCGGCGCGCCCGCACCCGCTGCTCGCGGACCTCCCCGCGTTCGTCCACCTCAAGCCCGAGGTCGGGCAGCACTCGTCGTTGCGCAGCGCGGTCGAACTCCTCGGCAACGAGCTGCGTGATCCGCGCGCCGGGACCGAGGCCGCCCTGCCCGCGCTGGTGGACATGCTGCTGCTGTACGTGCTCCGCGCGTGGTTGGACGACCAGCCAGCCGATCGCGCCGGGTGGGCCAGCGCGCTGCGCGATCCGGCGATCACGTTGGCGCTGCGCCAGATCCACCGCCACCCGGAGCGACCGTGGACCGTCGCCACGCTCGCCGAGCGCGCCGGGTTGTCGCGAGCTGCCTTCGCCAAGCGCTTCACGGCGATCGTCGGTGACACTCCGCTCGCGTACTTGACGTGGTGGCGGATGACCACGGCCGCGCGCATGCTCCGCGACAGCACGAAGTCGTTGCGGGCCATCGCCGAGAGCTGTGGCTACGGCTCGGAGTACGCCTTCGCCAAGGCCTTCAAGCGCGCGTACGACGTGGCTCCCGGAAGGTATCGCTCAGCCCTTTCGGAGCAGTAGAATTCCTTGTGCCACAACTGATCTCGCCCACGACTGACCTGCACGGAGCCTGGCTCGACGCACACGCGGAGTGGGGGCCGGGGCAGCACGAGGACGGCTTCGGGCTGGCTCCGGAGGACGAGGTGCGCTCGCCCGCCGGCTTCGCCGCCTGGGTGGCTCGCCTGGACGGCGAATCGGACAAGACCGCGTACTGGTGGATCGTCGAGGACGGCCGCGTGCTCGGTGGAGTCGCTTTGCGCCACAAGGAAACCGACTACGTTCGCTGGGCCGGGCACATCGGTTTCGGCGTGTGCCCGAGCGCGCGACGGCGCGGTCTGGCCTCGTGGGCGCTGAACCTGGTGCTCGCCGAGGCGCGGGCGCGCGGTGTCACGCAGGTCCTGATCGTCTGCGCAACCGACAACACCGCTTCCGCGAGGACGATCGAGCGCGCGGGCGGGGTCTTCGAGGAGGTCCGGGACACCGAGCACGGCCCGGTGCGCCGATACCGGCTCTGCTCGCGCGAGGAGACCTGAACGGCTGCGTACCCAATATCAGCGCTGATCGGCCAGGCGCAGCACCGTGGTGGCCAGGACGGCGATCCCCCGCGCGCAGTCCTCGGGCGTGGAGTACTCGCGCGGGTTGTGGCTGATCCCGTCGTACTGGCCGCGCACGAAAATCATGGCGGTCGGCGCGACGGCCGCGATCTCCTGCGCGTCGTGGCCCGCGCCGGACATCAGCGCGAGGTGGTCGAGCCCATGGTCCTCGACGGCTTGGGCAATGGTCTTCTGCACGCCCTCGTCGAAGGGCACGTGCCGGGTCCTGGCCATCCGCTCGGCGGTGATCCTGAGCCCGGGCTGCCGCTCGCACAGCGAGTCCAGGAACTCGGCGAGGTCGCGCTCCGCCCTGATCATGTGCTCGTCGTCGGGGTTGCGCAGGTCCACGGTCAGCTCGGCCAGCTCCGGCACGACGCTCGGCAGTCCCGGTGACGTGCGCAGATGCCCGACCGTACCGCGAAGTCGGCCGTAGTCCTCGGAATCGACCATCTCGCGAATCCAGCACACGATCTGCGCGGCGGCCAGACCCGCGTCCACGCGCAGCTCCGTCGGTGTGGTCCCCGCGTGCGCGGCACGGCCCCGGACGGTGATCTTCTGCCACGAGATGGCCTGCACGCCGGTGACCACGCCGAGCGGCACTCCGGCGTCGGCGAGCACCGGCCCCTGCTCGATGTGGCACTCCACGTAGGCGTGCGGCGGGCTCAAGCGGACGTCGTGCGGACCGAGGAAACCGATGCGCTCCAGCTCGTCGCCGAAGCGCAGCCCGTCCTGGTCGGTCAGATCATGGGCCTGCTCCAAGGAGATCCGCCCGGCGGCCACCGCGCTGCCGAGCATGTCGGTGCCGAAGCGGACGCCTTCCTCCTCGGTGAACGCGGCGATCTCGACGGGGCGGAGGGTGGAGATGCCGCGCTCGTTGAGCGTGCGGACGACCTCCAGCGCGCCGAGCACGCCGAGGCAGCCGTCGAAGGCGCCCGCGGTGGCGACGCTGTCGATGTGCGAAGCGGCCATGACGGGCGCCGCGGTCGGGTCGGAGCCCTCGCGGCGGCCGAAGATGTTGCCCATGCGGTCGACGCGCACGCTCAGCCCGGCCTCGGTGAACCACGACACGAGCAGCCGCCTGCCCGCGGCGTCCTCGTCGGTGAGCGACTGCCGGTTCACGCCGCGCAGGCCGGTGCTCGGGTCCTCGTAGGCACCGATCTCGGCCAGCGTCATCAGGGAGGCCCAGAGCCGGTCGGCGTTGATCTCGATGAGCATCTGGTCAGTTCTCCTTGATGTGCGCCGGATTCGCGGCCGTGCCTTCGGTGTTGAGCAGGACGACGGTCGAGCCCGCGTCGACGCCGAGCTGGCGCCTGCGGTCGTCATCGCCCAGCGCCGCGCGGACACCCGCCAGCGACGCGGCTCCGCACGGTCCCGCCGACACCCCGAGCGCGGCCAAGGTGGTCGCGGCGGCTTCGCTGTCGAGGTCGGTGACGCTGACCGCGGCATCCAGTCCCCTGTGGAGCAGCGGCCACGCCGAGGCGGACGGAGTACCACAATTGAGCCCGGCCATGGACGTGCCCGGCGTGGGCACGCTGACGAGTTCGCCCGCGTTGAGGCTGGCCAGCAGGCACGCCGCGGTGTCCGGCTCGACCGCGAGCAACGCCGTCCTGCCAGTCGCGCAGGTCCCCCGGTGGTGCACGACGGCGGCCTGGGCGAGCGACCCGACGCCGACCGGGACCACGAGCAGGTCGGGTGTGAGGTGTTCGCCGATCTCGCGGAACAGGGTCGAGTAGCCCTCGACTATCCACTGTGGAACGTCGTGGTGGCCGGGCACGTCGGTGTCCTGCACGAGCACGTGCGCCGGTGCCTTCGCGATGCGGACAGCGCAGTCCACGGCCTCGTCGTAGGCGCCGTCGAGCTGCCGCACCTGCGCGCCCTCGGCGATGATCGCCGCGACGGCCTCCGGGTGGACTCCTCGGGGCACAACGACGTGCGCGTCGAGCCCGTGCTGGCGCGCGGTTCTGGCGACCGCGCGGCCGTGGTTCCCGTCGGTGGCGGTGACGAGCACCTTCGCGTCGGGGTGCTCGGCAACGACCTTGTGCACCGCCCAGGACACGCCGAGGACCTTGAACGCGGGCAGGCCGAAACGGGCCGACTCGTCCTTGACCACGACCCGGCGCACACCGAGTTCCTCGGCCAGTGCGGGCAGGTCCACCAGCGCGGTCGGCCGGTAGCCGTCGACGCCGCGGTGGAACCGGAAGGCCGCCTCAGGCGCAGGGGCGTGTCGCCATGCGCGTGCGGTCGGCCGGAAGAACCAGGTCATGGACTCACGGTAGGAACGGCCGAGCATGTGGTCCAGCGAATGTTTTCGAGCGATAATCGTCAGGATTCCTGAACGGTTGTGTGAAGGACGGAGGGCGCGGCGTGTACGACCTGCACCGGCTTCGGCTGCTCCGCGAGCTCAAGGCGCGCGGCACCCTGGCCGCGGTGGCGAAGGCGTTGTCCTACAGCCCCTCCTCGGTGTCCCAGCAGCTGTCCCAGCTCGAAGCCGAGGTCGGCGTCCCGCTGCTGGAGCACGTCGGCCGCGGCGTGCGGTTGACCGCGCACGCCGAGATCCTCGTCGAGCACACCGACGCGATCATGCGGCGCATGGAGCTGGCGCAGACCGACCTCGCGCGCGCCTCCGTCGAGGTCGTCGGAACCCTGCGGATCGGCGCGTTCCAGACCGCCGCGCTGGCGTTCGTGCCCGAGGCGCTGACCGCGCTGCGCGAGCGGCACCCGCGACTGCGCGTGCACGTCGTCCACATCGAGGCCGAGCTGGTCCTGCCCGCGCTGCTGACCCGCGAGTTCGATCTCGTCATCGCCGAGGAGTACCCCGGCAACGCGCTGCCCCGGCCCGCCGGGATCGAGCGCCGCGAGCTGTGCCGGGACCCGCTCCGGCTCGCGCTCCCACCCGGCTCCGGCCCGCCGCGCCTGTCCGACCTCGCGACGCGGCCGTGGGCGATGGAGCCCGAGGGCACCGTCGCGCGGTTGTGGGCCGTGACCGTGTGCCGCAACGCCGGGTTCGAGCCCGACGTCCGCTTCGAGTCGGCCGACGTCCTGTTCCACGTGCACATCGTCGAGCAGGGGCACGCCGTCGCCCTCGTCCCCGACCTGGTGTGGCGCAGCACCACGACCTCCGCGGTACTGCGTCCCATGCCGGGCGGGCCGCATCTGCGCACGTTGTTCACCGCGGTCCGAACTGGAACCGAGTCCCACCCGGCCATCACAGCCTGCCGCGACGCCCTCGCCGCCGCCGTCCGCTGACCGCTCAGACCAGGTAGGGGTGGAGCGCGACCTTCTCGGCGAGAACGCGGACCTCCACCCAGGGATCGGGCAGGTCCGTCGGCATCCCTTCGACCCAGCCCAGGTCGATGACCGAGCCAGCGAGTTCCAGGTGCACCAACGACGGCTCCTCGTCGGCCAGGTGCGACCGGCCGCGGAAGATGATCTCGCGCTGGTGCTGGCGCAGCCACTCCGACCGGCCCTCGACCCGCCGGACGTCGTGTCCCCAGCGGAAGTCCGCGTCAAGCTCCCACTCGACCTCGTGCGCGCCCACCGACGGCTCTTGGTCGCCGCACCACCGCACCGTGACCGCGCCGACCGGGGTCCGCACCTCCGCCAGCACCGCGCCACGCTCGCCCACGACGGTGCCCACCACCTCAACCAGCACCGGGCAATCGTGCCAGCCCGCTTCGGAGCGCAACTGCTGCCTTGACGGGCACCGGGTGATCACCATAATCTCGCGCGCTTGAATCGTTTCAATCTAGCGCTCGGAGACCGAGAGTTGGAGTGTTGAATGAACGACCGAGCCCCACGGCTGTCGCGGCGCGCCGTGCTCGCGCTGAGCACCATGGCCGCGCTCACCCCGGAGATGCCCGCCTTCGCCGCCCCGAATCCGTTGCCGGACAGCGGATTCCTCGCTCAGCGCTTCGCCGGGCCTCGCCCGGACAGCACGCCGAGCCTGCTGTGGTTCTGGAACGGCACGGTCACGACGGACCTGGTGACCACGCAGCTGGCCGACATCCGTGACAAGGGTGTGCGCGAGGTGCTGGTCTTCCCCTTCGACACCAAGGCTTTACGGCCCGCGTTCTTCACCGAGGAATGGTTCTCGCTCATCGAGTTCACCCTCCGCGAGGCCCAGCGCCACGGGATGCGCCTGTGGCTGTTCAACGACGACTACTTCCCCAGCGGCCGGGGCGGCGGCTTCGTGGTGAACGGCGGCAAGGTGGGCGAGCGCGTCTACCCGCCGCGCCCGGAGCTGGGCATGAAGGGCGTGGGGCACCAGCCGACAACGGTCACCGGCGGCGCTCCGGTGAGGGTCGTGGCGCGCGGAATCTCGGTCTGGGACGGCAAGTTGGAGGCGGACGCGGCGATCCGCGACGGTGTCACGTTGCTCCGCGAGGGCGCGCAATGGCGGGACTACGACGTCGTGGCGCGGGTGCGGGTGAACCGGCACACGGCTGGCTTGGTGGTGCGCTGCGCCGACGAGGGGCACTGTCTGCTGGCGGACCTGCGCACGGACGGTGCGGTGGACATCTGGCGCCTGGAGGGCACCAAGTACACCCTTGTGCGGCCTGGGACCCCGGTCAGCGGCTTCGATCCGAAGGCCTTCCACGAGCTGAAGATTGGCGTGCGCGGCTCGCGGGTCAGCGTGATCGTGGACGGTCTGCCGCAGCCGCACGCGGAGGACGCAACGTTTCTCACCGGCCGTGTCGGTGTGCGCGCGGTCGCCACGCAGAAGTCCTCCTGGGACAGCCTCACCGTGCTCGACCCGAGCGGGAACGTGCTCTTCGGCGAGCGCTTCGACACCTCGGCGGCGCTCGATTCCTTCGAGTTGCCAACGACTCCGCTCCCGCTGGTCGCCGCGTCGGCTCGGCCGATGGGCAGCTCCGATCCCGCATCGGTGATCGACCTGACCGAGATCGCACGCGCTGGCGGCGAGTGGAGCGCTCCGCCCGGCCAATGGCGACTGGACCTGTTCACGCTGCGCACGTTCGCGGCCGCGTCTGGCGCCTTGCGCGGCTACCTGGACCTGATGGACGACACGGCGGTGAGCAGTTTCCTCGACGTGGTGCCGGGCGAGTACCTGCGCCGCTTCCCCTGGGCGGTCGGCACGGTCCTGCGGGGCTTCGCCGACGACGAGCCGTTCCTGGCCGCCACCAAGGACTACGGCCCGTCTGGTACCGCGCCCTGGTCGGCGTCGCTGGACGGAGAGCTGGCCAGGCTCAAGGTGCAGCCGGGGATCGCGTTGACCGCCGTGCACGACGACCTCGGTCCGGAGGGCCTGCGGCTGCGCGGAGCCTTCTGGCGCGCGGTGTCCAACCGGGTCGCCGCGGCCTACCACCGCGGTCAGGGCGAGTGGATGGCCCGCAACAGGCTGGAGTTCGTCTCCAATCCCATGTGGGACGAGTTCGGTCCGGGACGGCAGGTCAAGGGCACCGGCAACCTGAACACCGCGAACCAGTGGGCTCAGGTACCGGGTACCGACTTGGTCTTCGACCAGTACCAGAAGGGACTCCATCGCATTCTGCCGCGGTGGCCCGCCAGCACGGCGCACCAGCTGCGACTGGAGCGCGTGTACCTGGAGGCGATGGGCGCCACTGGCTGGCAGGTCTCCCCCGCGCTGACCCGGGAGGTCATCGGCGCGTTCGCCGCGCGCGGGGTCAACCACACCATGCTGCACGCCGCCTTCACCGACTCCGGGCAGATCGTGTACCCGCCGCCGTTCCAGCCGGTCAACCCGTGGTGGGGCGTGTCCCGACCGCTCACCGAGTGGATCGGCCGGCTGATGGAGGCGTGCCGGGCCCCAGTTCCAGTGCGGACCGCGATCCTCCAGCCGCAGCGCGCCGCCGAGTCCTATCAGGACACCGCCGAGCTGGCCGGGATCGACGCCGCGTTCGTCACCGCGACGCACGCGCTCGAAGATGTGCAGGTCGACTTCGACTACCTCGACGAGGGCGCGCTGGACGCGGACCCCGCCCTGCGCGAGCACGCCAAGCCCACCGGGCCCCGGCTCGCGGTGGGGCGGCAGGCGTACCGGATCGTCGTGCTGCCGCAAACTCCCATGATCGCGCTCGGTGCGGTGCGGACGCTGACGCGGTTCGCGCGCGGCGGCGGAATGGTGATCGCCATCGGCCAGCGGCCGTCCCGCGAAGCGGGCGGGGACCACGCGGGACTGAGTCGCGCGCTCAACGACCTCCTCACCACGGCCGTCCGCGTCGACAACCCGGTCGCGGCAGCGAAAGCGGTGGTTGCGGCGGGTGGAGCGGCGGCGGTGCTGAACCCGCCGACAGCGCAGGTCCGCGTTCTACGATTGGAGCGCGACGGGCAACGTGCCTTCGTCGTGATGAATGAGCGCGCTGTGGCCGCAGACCTCACCGCGACGTTCCCGGCGACCGGGTCTCCGGAGATCTGGGACCCCGATACCGGCACGGCGAAGCCCGCACTTGTCTGGGACACAACGACTTTCCCCGGCGAACGCGAGGGCGGAACCGCCGTGTCGCTGCGGATCGAGCCCAAGGCGACGCTCGTGGTGGTGTTCAAGCCGGGACGGCCGGGCGCTCACGCGATCTCCTCGTCCGCGCCGGTGGAGCGGGTGCGCATCGACGAGCACGGCGCGAGCGCCACAGTGCGTGCGACCGCACCCGGTTCGGTCGCGGTGGTCGCGACCGACGGCCGAAACCGGTTTCAGGGCACCACGAACGTGGTCGGCCAGTTCGCCGCGATCCCGCTCGACGGCGACTGGTCGTTCCGCTTCGATCGTCCGGGCGCACCCGCGACGACCCGCCCGCTCGGCTCGTGGACCACTGTGGACGGTGCGCACTCCGGCTCCGCGTGGTACGAGAGAGCCTTTGACATCAAGGTGAACGTGCTCGACGGCCGCCGGTGGACGCTCGATCTCGGCACGGTGCACGAGGTGGCCGAGATCGTCGTCAACGGGACGACGATCTCGGCACGCCTGTGGGCGCCGTACCGGGTGGAGGTGACGGACGCACTGCTGTCAGGCCGCAACAGGGTGCGCGTTCGCGTCACCAACACCGGCGCCAACGCACGGGGCCAGGTCGTCCTTTCAGGACTGATCGGCCCTGTTTCCCTTGTCCCCCACGGCTTTGTCGACGTGCCACTGACCCGAGCGCGTTAGCAGCCCGCGCGGTCGTTCAGCTCAAGGACGAAGCTGTCCACGACGCCGTCGTACACGACGAAGCGGTACTTGGCGCTGGGGTTTCCGGGAGCGGGCGTGAAGTAGATCCAGTCGGAGCCCGGGTCCTGCACCAGCTGCGGGTAGTGCTGCTGGAGCGACTGCAACGACGCACCCTCGGTGATGCCCTCCGCCGTCCGCATCCGCGACGTGCCACCGATCAACGTCACACCTCGCAGGCCGGAGATCCACACACCGCTGGCCCTTGGCGAGCTGCCTTCCGAGGGGGTGAAGTAGTACCTGCGGCAGACCTGGTCGCCTTCACCGTCCACCAGGAGCCCGGTTTCCACGGCCGCCTGCTCCGACTGGCCGAGCTTCAGGTCGTTGTAGCCGAACGGGCCGAGCGTGGTGTCACCGTCCGCGTGGGCGGTTCCGGCGAAACCGGCGACGGCGAAGGCGGCGGCGACCGCAGCCGCGGCGAACCTGGTCCTCATGGTGTTCTCCCCTGGGTGTTGGAACTTCAAGTACCCAGTAGACGAACGACGACACCCCCGGGTTGTCCCGGAGCTTCAGGCGGTGTGCGCCAGGATCTCCTTCGCCACAAGGTCCTGCCGCTCACGCGGCATGTCGTGCCCGACCCCGGGCAGCGGGAGCAGTCGAGCGTTCGGCACCAGTCGAACCATCTCCTCGGCGTGGACGAACGGGATGATCGGGTCCTCGGTCCCGTGCACGACGAGCGTCGGGATCGTCAAGCCCCGCAGCAGGTCCCACCGCTCGCGCGAGGACGCGGCCGCGAGGCTGTGGTTCGTCGTGGCGTCGCGCCCGTCGGCGCGGTCGATGTCCCGCTCGATGAACTGGCGCACAGCCACCTCGTCGAAGTCCGCGCCGCCGCCGGTCGCCGCGCGGGCGAGCCGCACCATGAACTCCACGCGCTCCTCGCGGGTGGCCGGCAGACCGTCCGCCATCTCCGCGACGAGCGGGGCCATCTCGGCGCGCCTTCCCGGGAGCACCCTCCAGTCCATCGTGGACGGATCCGGGGTGTCCGGACTGGACATCCACGAGGTCAGCGAGAGCACGCGCGCCGGGCGCTCGATCGCCATCTCCTGCGCCACCATGCCGCCCATCGACACCCCGACCACGTGCGCGGCCTCGATGCCGAGCGCGTCCAGCACCCCGAAGGCATCGGCCGCCATGTCGGTCACCGTGTACGGGGCAGCCGCGAAGTCGACGGTGTCGGACCTGCCGGTGTCGCGGCTGTCGAAGCGCACCACGTGCCTGCCGCCTTCGACCAGCGCCGAGCAGAACGCCTCGTTCCACGACGTGCCCTGCGCGCCGAGCCCCATCACCAGCAGCACCGCCGGATCATCCGGATCGCCGAAGTCCTCGCACCACAGCGTGATCCCGTTGCTGTTCACCAAACGTTGCACAGTCTCATACCTCGATTCCGTCGATCCCGAGCAGGTCCGCCGCCGCACGCACCATCGCCGCACGCACGGTGTCGTGGTCGGCCCCGGTCGTGCGCGCCGTGAAGATCACGCCCCACAGGGCCATGTCGACGCGGACCCCGGCCTCCGGTCCGTCGTCCGCGCGCAGGAACTCGCGCAGCCGCATCCCGGCTTCGGCCAGCACGCGGAACTCGGCGTGCGCGCCGGAGAGGTCCAGCAGCACACCCAGCTCCGAGCGCGTCAAGGCCAGGTCGACGTAGCGTTCGACGGCCTGCGACCTGTCGGCGCTGTCGGCGATCTCCGCGATCGCCCCCGCCGCCTCCGTCAGCACCGCCGCGAGCAGCGCGTCCTTCGACGGGAAGTGGTAGAGCACCGCCGCCTTGGAGTAGCCCATGGCGTCGGCGATCTGCTGCACGCTCGTCGCCCCGTAGCCGCGCGCGCCGAACAGCCGCCCCGCGACCGCGACGATCTCCGCCGTGAGCTGTTCCTGGGTCTGTCGTGGCACCCCGGCCCCCTTCCGTTGGGGGCCAAGCTACCTGACCACATGGTCAGCTTTCAACCAATCGGTCAGTCCAGAAGATCCGTTGGGCGGCGAGCCCGACGCGGACTGGTCGACGTTCGCCATGTGCCCGGTTCCGCCGAGCAACACGGCCCGCGCGGACGGGATCAGCTCCGCCGCCCGCCCGGCCGAACACCCACCGAGTCGTCCTGCTCGGTTCTCCACCGGCGACGCAGCCACAGGCTGACGTACACGAGGCCGACGAGCACCGGCACCTCGATGAGCGGGCCGACGACCCCGGCGAGCGCTTGGCCGGAGGTGACGCCGAAGACACCGATGGCCACTGCGATGGCGAGCTCGAAGTTGTTGCCCGCGGCGGTGAACGCCAACGTGGTGGTGCGCTCGTAGGTGAGGCCGCTCGCCTTGCCGAGGGCGTGGGAGCCGCCCCACATCACGATGAAGTAGACCAGCAGCGGCAGCGCGATCCGGGCGACGTCCAGCGGCTGGGAGGTGATGGTTTCCCCTTGCAGCGCGAAGAGGATGACGATGGTGAACAGCAGTCCGCAGAGGGCGATGGGGCCGATGACGGGCAGGAACTTCTGCTCGTACCAGTCCCGACCTCGCGCGCGCTCGCCGATGCGGCGGGAGAGGTAGCCGGCGAGCAGCGGGACCCCGAGGAAGACCACCACGTTTCCCGCGATCTCCCACGCGGAGAACTCGATCGCCGCGGTGTCCATGCCGAGCCAGCCGGGCAGCAGGTCGAGGTAGAACCAGCCGAGCACGCCGAACATCACGACCTGGAACACGGAGTTCAGTGCGACGAGCACGGCGGCGGCCTCGCGGTCGCCGCAGGCGAGGTCGTTCCAGATGATGACCATGGCGATGCAGCGGGCGAGCCCGACGATGATCAGCCCGGTGCGGTACTCGGGCAGGTCCGCGAGGAAGATCCAGGCGAGGGCGAACATCAGCGCCGGGCCGAGGATCCAGTTGAGCACCAACGACAGCACCAGCGTGGTCTTGTCGCGGGTGACGGTGTCGAGCTCGTCGTAGCGGACCTTGGCCAGCACCGGGTACATCATCAGCAGCAGGCCGAGCGCGATCGGCAGCGAGACCTCGCCGATCTTCACCGCCTCCAGCACGCCTTGCAGCCCGGGGACGAACCGGCCGAGCAGCAGGCCGGCGCCCATCGCCACGCCGATCCAGACCGGCAGGAACCGGTCGAGGAAGGACAACCGGTGCAGCACCGCCTCGTCGCTCAACAGGGCCTCCTGGTCGCGGTGTTCGCACGGGCACGGGCCGCGAGGTCGGCCAGGGACGAGCTCGCCCGCTCCACGACCTCGGGGCACAGGCGGTAGTAGGTGAAGCGACCGCACGGCTCGGCCCGCACCAGCCCGGCGTCACGAAGCAGCTTCAGGTGGTTGGAGACGTTGGCCTGCTTCGCGCCGGTCTCCTCGACGAGGTGGCAGGTGCACAGCGCGCCGCCGGCCAGCAGCTCCA
Organism: Allokutzneria sp. NRRL B-24872; assembly: GCF_002155965.1. Lineage (GTDB taxonomy): Bacteria > Actinomycetota > Actinomycetes > Mycobacteriales > Pseudonocardiaceae > Allokutzneria. Next base: position 110,258 of record NZ_MUMH01000085.1, on the reverse strand, counting down.
CGATCCGGGCGCGCAGCGGGTCGGCCAGCACCCGCAACAGCTCTGTATCGATTGTCATCGAATCAGAGATTACATCAGCCGAGGCTGATGAGATGGCCCGACACCGTCGGATTCCGAGGAGAACCCGCATGAGCGCCACCCCCGAGGTCCTGTTCGTGTGCGTGCACAACGCCGGCCGTTCGCAGATGGCCGCCGCGTTGTTGGAGCACTACGCGCTGGGGCGGGTGCGCGTGCGCTCGGCGGGGTCGGCGCCCGCCGACGGGGTCAACGCGGCCGCCGCCCAGGCCCTGGCGGAGCTCGGGCTGGACATCAGCGCCGAGGTCCCCTCGAAACTGTCCACCGCCGACGTCGACGCGGCCGACGTGGTGATCACGATGGGCTGCGGGGACACCTGCCCGGTGTTTCCCGGCAAGCGCTATCTCGACTGGCAGCTGGAGGACCCCGCCGGGCAGGGGCTGGACGCGGTGCGGCCGATCCGGGACGAGATCGACCGCCGGGTCCGTGCGCTGCTGGCCGAACTGCTCGACCGGGTGGCGACGGCCGACGGAGATGTGCGACGGTGAGCCGGTGGCGCCCTCACCCAGTCCCACCACCTCCAGCCGCACCGAGGAGTCGCTGACCGTCGCGCCCTTGTCCGCGGAGCGCGCCGCCTCGGCGGCCGTGGTGTTCAAGGCGCTGGCCGACCCCGCGCGGTTGCGGCTGCTGAGCATGATCGCCTCCGCGCCGGGCGGGGAGATGTGCGTGTGCGAGCTGACGGGCGGGTTCGAGCTGACCGCGCCGACGATCTCCCACCACCTCAAGGTCCTCAAGTCCGCCGGGCTGATCGACGGCGAGCGCCGGGGCACCTGGGTCTACTACCGCCCGCTGCCCGGCGCGCTCGCGGAGATGTCCGCGCTGCTGAGCCCCTGAGCGTCAGCCGCAGCAACCGCTCGGCTCCGGAGCGCGTTCGTCGAAGACACCAGATCCGCCGCACACCCCGGTTTCGGGCAGCACAAGCTCCACGCGCTCGGCGGCGGCGCGGTCCCCGGCGATGGCGGCGACGACGGAGCGGGCCTGCTCGAAGCCGGTCAACGCCAGGAACGTCGGCGCGCGACCGTAGCTCTTCATCCCGACCAGGAACACGTTGGGCTCCGGGTGGGACAGCTCCTTCACCCCGTGCGGGTAGACCGTGCCGCACGAGTGCGCGTTCGGATCGATCAGTGGCGCCAACGCGACCGGCGCCTGCAACGTCGCGTCCAGGTCGAGGCGCAGCTCCGACAGCCACGACAGGTCGGGGCGGAACCCGGTCAGGGCAACGACTTCGTCGACCGCGTCGAGCTTGTGCCCGTCGAAGGACTCCAGCAGCAGACGACCGTCCACGGTGGACTCGACGCTGGCGGCGCGGAACCCGGTCACGGTCTCAACGTGCCCCGCCTCTGCCGCGGCCTTCGCGCGCGAGCCGAGTGCGCCGCGCGCGGGCAACTGGTCGGAGTCGCCCCCGCCGAAGACCGTGCCGACCGCGCCGCGCCGCAGCAACCACACGATCCGCGTGCCAGGCGCCCGCTCGGCGAGTTCGGCGAGCGCGACCAACGCGGTGAGCGCGGAATGCCCGCTACCCGCGACCGCGATCCGCTTGCCCGCGTAGCGCTCCCGCACCGCCTCGTCGGTGAGGTCCGGCACCCGATAGGAGATCCGGTCGGCGGCCGCGTGCTCGCCGATCGCGGGCAGACCGTCTCCCCCGAGCGGGTTCGGCGCGCTCCAGGTGCCGGAGGCGTCGATGACCGCCCGCGCGGTGATCCGCTCTTCTCCCTCGGCGGTCCGCACGTGCACGGTCAGCGGCTCGCTCTCGCGCCCGGCGTCCACAACGCGATCCCGACCGCGTCGCGCGACCCCGACCACGCGCGCTCCGTAGCGAACCCGCTCCCCGAGCGCTTCGGCCAGCGGTCGCAAGTACTGCTCGGCCCACTGCCGTCCCGTCGGATAGGCGGGCCGCTCCGGGCGCTGCCACCCCGTCGGCTCCAGCAGCCGGACCGCGGCGGGATCGACCAGTTCGGGCCACGCGGAGAACAACCGCACGTGGTGCCACTGCGCCACCGCCGCCCCCGCCTGAGCACCGGATTCCAGCACCAGCACGGGGATCTCGCGCTCCACCAGGTTCGCCGCCGCGGCCAACCCGACCGGACCCGCACCCACCACGACCACGGGCAACTCGTTCACGAGCCCACTCCTTGAATAGACGGTCATCGAAGTAATGGCCCGGACTGTATCGACGAGCATCGATTGACGCAACCATCGACGCCGATCGATACTGTTCGCATGAGCGCCCTGCCCGTCGAGACGGCGACGACCTACGCCGAGTGGTTCGCCTGCCTGGCCGAGCCCACGCGCGTCCGCCTCCTGCACACCGTCGCCGTCGCCGGGCGCTCGATCTCCGTCGGGGAGCTGACCGAGCGCACCGGCATCAGCCAGTCCACGTGCTCGCACCACGTCCGCAAGCTCGCCGACGTCGGTTTCGTGCTGCTGCGCAAGGAAGGCACCACCACGCTGGTCTCGGTCAACCCGAACTGCTGCACCGGCCTCCCGCACGCCGCCGACGTGGTCATGGGCACCCTCGCGCCCCGCCCGTGCTGCCCGGGCGAGCTGCCCGCCGACGTCTCCGTCCGCGCGCTGCGCGAGCAGGACTGGGCGGCGGTGCGGCGGATCTTCCGTGCGGGCATCGACACCGGCGACGCCACCTTCGAGACCGAGGTCCCCAGCCGTTCCGCGCTGGATTCCAGGTGGCTGGCCGGACACCGCTGGGTCGCCGAACTCGACGGCGCGGTCGTCGGCTGGGCCGCCGCGTCCCCGGCCTCACGCCGCGAGTGCTACTCCGGAGTCGCCGAGACCTCCGTCTACGTCGACGCGGGCCTGCGCGGTCGAGGCATCGGGAAAGCGTTGCTGCACAAGCAGGTCACCGCCGCCGACGCCGCCGGGCTGTGGACGTTGCAGACCTCGGTCTTCCCCGAGAACCGCGCCAGCGTCGGCCTGCACCACTCAGCGGGCTTCCGCACACTCGGCGTCCGCGAACGCATCGCCCAGCAGCACGGCGTGTGGCGGGACACCGTGTTCCTGGAACGCCGCCGATCCACCGACTGAACTCCAGGAGGAGCAATGGGACGAGTGCTGCTGATCGGGCTCGATCCGGCCACGATCCCCGAGTGGGACCCGGTGCCGGTACTGGCCGCGCTCGCCAGGGGGCACGCGCGCTTCGAGAGGCACGGCATCGAGTTCGACGAGTGCCTGCTGGCGATGGAGGAGATCGAGGACGCCGACGACCTGGTCGTGCGGGCGCTGTCGGCGCGCGACTACGCGTGCGTGGTGATCGGCGGCGGAATCCGGATGCACGCGCCGCTGCTGGAGTTCTTCGAGAAGCTGGTCAACCTGGTCCGCCTGCACGCCCCGGGCGCGGCGATCGCGTTCAACAGCAACCCCGAGGACAGCGCCGACGCGGCGCTTCGCTGGCTGCGCTGACTCCGGCGCGGCGGACGCTAAGGTGGTCGCAGGTGTGCCGGGAAGTCTGGTCGGCGTCGGTGTTCACGCTGCCCTGGACGGAGTCCCGTTGTCCCCTCTCCCCTCTCGTGGTGCCGCCTCGATCTACCGGAGCGCGTCAGGGCGAGCCGCCGTCGCCGAATGGTGCCGCGGTCAGCTCGACGCCTGGCCCCTCCCCCACGAACGCGCCGTGATCACCGCACGCGGAGCGCGAACGCACGTGGTCACGGCGGGAACCGGCGAGCGCACAGTGGTGGTGGTACCGGGCACCAACTTCTGCGCGGCCTCGTGCCTGCCGCTGCTCTCCGTCCTGGCGGCGCGCTGCCGTGTCGTGGCCGTCGACCTCCCCGGGCAACCCGGCCTCAGCGCAGCCGATCGCGTTCCGACGAAAGGCCGTCTTGCCTGGTACGGCCGCTGGCTGGAGGACGCGGTCGGCCAGATCACTACTGCCCCGGTGACGGTGTTGGGGCACTCGTTGGGCGCCGCGATCACGCTGGCGTGCGCGTCCCCGCTCGTGAGCGAGCAGGTGCTGGTGTCCCCGGGCGGGTTGATGCGGCTGCACATCACGCCTCGCGTCGCGCTCGCGTCGGTGAGCTGGCTGCTCGCTCGCAGTCCCGCGGCCAGCGCCCTGCTGCTGCGCGCCATGCACGGTCGCGCTCGTCGTCCGCGGCCGGAACTGGTGGAGTGGATGACGCTCGTGGCTCGCCATGTGCGCACCAGCACCGATCCGGGCGCCGCGGTGATCGCCCGCCACGACGTCCGGCGCACCGTTGTCGTTGGGGATGAGGACGCGTTCCTCCCAGTACGGACGCTGGCCCCGGTGGTACTCCGTTCGTTCGGCGTGGAACTCGGCGTCATCGCCGCCGCCGGGCACCTCATCACCGACGAGGTTCCCGAAGCACTTGCCGACGCTGTGCTGTGAAGGACGTCCGGTCCTTCATCGTGGTGGCGGCGATCAGCGTGCGCGGGCGGGCCGTCAGGAGGTCGGCGGCAGCTTGGCGGCGACGGCGGTGGCGAGCTTGGTGGTCTGCTCGCACGCGATCGCCGCGTTCTCGGGCGTCGCCCCGTAGAAGAAGGACACCGCCTCCAGGTACGGGTGCGTGTCGTCGGCGGGCGGATCGGTCACGATGTGGCCGAGTTCGATGACGCACTGCCCCCCGCTCAGGTTCTCGGTCGCGGAGCGACCGGCGATGGTCGTCGCCCTGGTTCCCGGCATCGGCGGAAGGCGGCCCGGAACGATCATGTGCTGCACGCTGATCAGCAGGATGCCCTGGCCGGGTCCGCCGAAAGCGCACGAGAACGCGCTGACCTGCGGGCTGACCTTGAAGTCCGGGGAGTAGGCGGTCCGGACCATCTCGGGCGTGACCAGCGCGCACGGATCGAGGTTCGCGATCGAGCCGACCACGGTGAGCCGCCTGGGGATCTCCACCGACGCGGCGGCCAGCACCGCGCCGAGGGCCGTGCCGGCGGTCGCGCACGCGTCGCCCTGCGCTTGCGGGGTGCGCTTCTTCACCACGACTTGGAGCTGTCCCGTGTCGGCGTTCGCCATGCGCATGCAGGCACCGTCAGCGCTCGTGCCCTGGTAGGTGGTGGTCGCCCCCCGCTTGCCCTCGGCGAACTCGGTGGGATAGCTCTTCCTCAGCCACTCCGCGCCCTCGCTCGGCGACTTGAGGCTGAGCGTGTAGTCGAGCACGCCCAAGGTCTCCTTCTGCCCGCCGCCCACGTCCCGCTCGATGTGGATCGTCCGGTGGCAGGAGTTGATGCCGGAGGTGGAGGCCCTGTTCTCCAGTCGCCCGACCTTGCCCAGCACCTCCTTGGGGGTCAGACCGCACACGTCGATCGTGCGGACGTCGCCGAGCGCGATGACCGGCTGGCTGTCCTTGGCGCCGCTGCTCGGCGCGCCCGAGGGCTCGGCGACACCGGCGACCACGCTGGAGCAGGCCGAGGAAACCACGGCGGAAAGGGCCGCGAGGAGCACGGGAAGGCGCTGGCCACGAGTACGCACGGCGGAATACTAGAGAGCGATCCCGGCTCAACAGGCCATTTCAGTCCCGGATGAAACCTGACATTTCACAGCGCAGCAGAACACCACCCGAAAGGTTGACCTCATTTCGGAGACCTCACTCAGCAGCTGCGTTCGGAGCGCGGAACCCCAGGTCCACCTCTGGTACGCCGTACCGAACCAGCTTCCGCGAGCGACACGGGGCTGACATACCCGAATCATGAACGCAGCACATTTCATGAAATCCGTTCTGACCCTCACCACGGCGATGGCCGCCTTTTCCTCGGGCGTCACCGCGCCCGCCGCCGAGGCCGCCTACAAGTGCACGGGAAGGGCGTCCGGGTGGCCGGGCGCGTGGGGCTCGGTCTCCAAGCAGTGCGTGAACTTCGCGCCGAACGACCCGAAGTGGCGCGGCTACGTCATCGTCGGCTGGGGCGTGCAGCCGGGCACCGCCCAGCAGGCGTGCGTGGAGGGCCGGATGTCCCGGTACACCAACCCGGACAAGTGGCAGTCCCTGGGCTGCGGCAAGGGGAACAAGGCAAGGTGGCCTGGCCGAGGAACAGCGCGTCCATGCTGGAGATCAGGGTGAAGAGCGCCAGCATCGGCGTCGCGCTCGTCGAGTACGGGATCTGACGGGAGCCGGGCCCGGCCACCAGCGGTGCTGGTTGACCGGGCTCGGCGTCGCTCAGCCGGTGAACCACCCCGCGCGGAACACCGGGGCCTGACCGGCGACCGCGCGGCGGCACCAGTCGGCGACCTCGGCGCCGACCTGCTCCGGACCGAGCGGCGAGGTGTCGATGACGGTCATCGCCCACTCCGGGCCCGGGCCGCGCCCGATCCAGCGGTCCCAGCGCATCTCGGCCCAGGCGTCGTTGGTGACCGCCTCGGTGACGTGGCCGGGATCGGTGGCGTGCGCGCGCAGCCACGCGGCGAAGCCCTGGTGCAGCGGGATCAGCTCCTGCGGCTCACCGCGCTTGGCGAGGCGGGCGAGGTGCGCCCGCTCGTCGACGTCGAGCAGGCAGGCGGCGATGTCGACCCGGTCGGCGCTGGGCACGGCCAGCGCCTCGCCGAGCGGGACCGGGTCACCGGCGAAGAGCAGGTGCTTGCCCTCGGCTTCGAGGGCGATCGCCCGCACGACCGCGGCCTCCACCATCTCCTGGCGCCAGGCGACGGTGGGCACGGCCGGGATCGGGCCGAGCGTGAAGAGTTCGGCGTTCTCGAAGGTGTCGTCGAGCAGGTGCCGCGCGTGCAGACGAGCGGTGGACTTGCCGACGGCCGACGCGCCGGAAACGAGCAGTAGCACGGTTCTCCCTCAGGGAATGACTCAGGGGACGCCGAGCGCGGAGGGCGCGGCGCCGGGACTCGGAGGACGAGTCAGCTGAGGCGGAAGAAGAACTGCTGCATCATGCGGACCAACGTAGAGCCTCGCCGCGACGATCTCCACCCGGTTTCCGTTCCTGGCTACAGTCGGCTGAGTGACAGCCACGGGAAGAAAGAAGAACCTCGGACAGCACTACGAGGTCTCGGACGGGTCGATGCTGCTGCACAGCTCCGGTACCGGCGGGCCGTCAGTGGTGTTCCTGCCCGGTGGCGGGATGTTCGGGCTCTACTACTGGAACGTGCACAACCTCGTCGCCGAGTTCACCACGAGCGTGGTCTACGACCGGCTCGGCACGGGCTGGAGCGAGGCGGTGGACCTCCCGCGCACCGGCGAGCAGGTGAGCGACGACCTGCGCGAAGTGCTGCGTGCCGCAGGGGTGCCCGGCCCGTACGTGCTGGTCGGGCACTCGCTGGGCGGCCTGTACGCGCGGCTGCACGCGAAGCGCTTCCCCGATGAGGTGGCCGGACTCGTGCTGCTCGACCCGACGCACGAGGACGTCGTCGACTACCTGCCGGAGGCGGAGGCCCAGCGGCTCAGGGACTGGAACACCGACGCCCTCTCCCCCGCCCCCGAGCAGCTGGAGGCGATGCGCTCCACCTACCGGGCCGTGTTCGAGCGCGCGCTCGCCGAGTGGCCCGCCGATATCCGCGAACCCTTGCTGGAGCGGGGTTTCGACACCGAGGTCTACCGCCGCTCGCTGCTCGAAGCGAAGAACCTGCCCGAGCTGTTCGCCGAGGTGCGCGCGGCCGGACCAGAACTCGATGTGCCGACGTTCTTCTTGTCCGCCATGGGTTTCGACGCTTTCGCCGAGCACTTGGTGCCGCCCGCCGCTCGGGCGGCCGCGGTCGAGTCGCAGAAGGCAAGGCACCGCCTCTGCACGGACCTGGCCGCCGCACTCCCCCGCGGCGAGGTGCTGCGCCTGGACGACGCCGGGCACTCGGGGATCGCCTGGGTCCGGCCGGACGCCGTCGTCCAGGCGATCCGCGGTGTGCTCGCTACTTCGTCAGCGGCGTAGCGGGAGACACCTCCGCGCGGTGGACTATGACGTCGAACCACTGCGCGGGGGTGCCGCCGCTCATCGTGGAGGCGAGCCCGGCCTCGGGATAGCCGCGCGCGTGTCTCGGCGCGTCGAGCCACGCGCGCACCGCCGGGCTCGCCGGGCCGCGCAGATCGACGACGTACTGGTCACCACGGGCCTTACCCAGCTCGTGCTCGAACCACTCCGCCGGGGGCCTCGGCAGGTCGATCACGCCCTGCGCCGCCCCGTACGTGCCGTGGTGATAAGTGAATCCGACGGAGAGGTACCGGAATTCCTTGCGCAGGAAGGAACCCACGCTCGCGAAGGAGACGGGCGGGCCCTGTGGCTGCGAGATCGTGAGCGCGGGCAGGTCGGCGGTGTGCGCTGACGCCGCCCAGTACACGATCTTGCCGGTGTCGTTCTTCCGCAGCCAGCTCAGGTTCTCCGCGGCGCGCGCGTCCCGGAACGCCGGCGTCTTCGCCAGATCGACGAACGCGGAGTAGAACGACCGGATCTGCCGCGCGCCGTGCTCGGCGACCGCGTCCCCCTGGGGAAGCCCGCGCACGAGGTCGTAGAGCTGTTCTGCTTGGCGCACATAGGGTTTCTTGTCGATCTGCGCCATGTACCACCGGAGGTGCTTGCCGATGTCGTCGGACTTCGGCTTGAGCGCGGCCAGGTACGTGCGAGCCGTCGCCAGCGAGGACGGCGCGTGGCGGGCGATGTGGGCCTCGATGTCGTCGTAGACGAACGGGCGCGTCGCGTAGTACTCGACGCCGAAGAAGCGGACCTTGTCCTGGTGAGTCCGGTTGTAGTCGCGAATCCAGTCCACGAACTCGGCGATTTCCTTGAAGCGCCAACCAGAACTCATCTGGCCGATGAGCGCGTCGCGGTCGTGGCGCCTGCCGTGGACGTAGTCGTCGATCTGCGTGCCGAGGCTCCAGTCCTCCTCCCAGGCGATCGTCCTGAACCCCAGCTCCTCCACCAGGTAGCGCGCCGCTCGGTGCTTCAGCCGGGTGATCTCGGCCAGGCCGTGCGCGTGCTCACCGAGCCCGACGATCTCCGCGCTCCCGACCGTTTTCCCCAGTGCCGCAAGCTCTTCGACCGATTCACGGGGGTCGGTGCCGCGCAACGGCGTGCTCCGCGAGTCCAACCACTCCGTGACGCTCTCGTTCGCCGAGTCCGCGCCGCACCCGGCGAGCACCGCCCCCAAGGCGATCGCGGCGATCATCTTCACGATGTGTGCTCTCATGAGGAAAGCCTCGTTGTCCCAAGCACTTCGCGAATCCGTTCCCGAGCGACACCCCGCCTACGTCCGCTGACGCAGCGGCTACGGCGCGGGGGTGGGCAGGACCGCGCGGACGGTGAACGCGTCGGCGTGGGTGACCTCGAACTCGCCGTCGAGGCGCTCCACGCGGCGCCGCATCCCGCGAATGCCGAAACCCTCCACCACGGGCGAGCCGTCGTGCGGGCTGCTGATGGTGAGCGCGACGGACTCCGGCCGGTAGTCGATCCGAACACCGGCTCGCGGCTCGGCGGCGTGTTTCACCACGTTGGTCAACGACTCCTGCACGAGCCGGTACGCGACCACATCGGTGTCCGGCGGCAGGCTCCGCCGTCGGCCGGCGAAGGAGAGCGCGACGTCGACCCCGGCTTCGCGCACGCGCTGACAGGTCTCCTCCACGCGCGCGAGCCCGGGCGTGGGCGCGTGGAGGCCGCTGTCCTCGCGGGGAGCGATCGCGCTCAGCGTCGCGCGGAGTTCGGCGAGGGCGGAAGCGCTGGCGGAGCTGATGGCGCGCAAGGCCGTCCGCGCCTGCTCCGGCTTGGTGTCGGCGAGGTGCAGCGCGATGTCGGCCTGCATCTGGATCGCGGCGAGGCCGTGCCCCACGATGTCGTGCACCTCGGTCGCGAGCCGCAGGCGCTCGTCGTCGAGCTTGCGCAGCTCGGTCTCGGCGCGTTCGCGCGCCTGTGACTCCGTGACGAGTCGCCGCGCGATGCCGATCGTCAACGGCACCGCGATCCACGCGGCGGCGAAGATCATTCCACTGAGGTCGACGGGGAACTTCCCGGTGAACATGTTGACCGTGAGCGCGGCGAAGGCGACGACGCCGAGCGCGACCGCGCGGACGGTGGGCTGACGCCTGCCGATCGCGTAGACGACGACCGTCAACGGCAGGAACACCGGGCCGTAGGGGTAGCGCTGGATGAGGTAGATCGACACCGCCGCGGTCGTCACGGCCAGCGCAGCGAGCGGGAAGCGCCCGCGCACCGCAACCGGTGCGCAGGCGCTGGCCAGGAGCACGTAGCCGAGCAGGTCGACCTTCTGCTGCCCTTCGAGCCAGACGGGCAGGAACGGGGCGGAGCACAAGCAGATCGCCATCAGCGTCGCGGCGAGCGCGCCCGAGGTGATGGTGGAGCGCCGCCCTGGTCGTGTCGTCACCGGCATTCGCCCTTCCTGGGAGGACTCAGGCTCGCACACCGCGTCCCCGAAGCAGGCTCACACCCGCCGTGACGAGCGCGATCATCGACAGGACGCGGCCGAGCGGCAGCAGGATCGACGCCATGAACCACACCGTGGAGCTGATCGACAGCATCGCGGGAACGGCACCGACCCACGCGGTCACGCGCACCGCCTTCGTCCAGCCGCCCGCACGGGCCACCTCAACGAGCAGGAACACACCGAGTGCCACGACGTGCACCACGCCGCCCAGTGTGAAGCTGATGCCGCGAACGGTGCTGGCCAGCTCCGGTGAGAGCGACGGCGCGAAGCTCCCGAGCACGATCATGAGCACCGCCGTGAGCACCATCGACACCACGGCGGTCCAGCCCGCGAAGGCGCCGAGGGGCTTCGTCGAGACGCGGCGGAAGAACAGCAGAAAGCCGATCACAGAAGCGAATTGCAGGATTCCGCCGACGATCGACGACGCGCTGTTGTTCACCAGGAACTCGTAGACCTCGGGCACGGGAGCGCCGGGCAACGGCATGTCGCCCTCGCGCAGCGGCGAGGTCGCGAAGTCCACGGACAGGTAGAGGGCCAGGAAGCTCGCGGCACCGACCAGCGGGGCGGCGGGGCGGATTTCGGTGGTGGTCATGGTGGTTTCCTTTCGCTCGGCCACAACCCTCGCGAAATCGCCGCGCCGCGTCGCCGGTCCGGCCGCGTACTTCCGACTACGCCCGTGAACGTAGGAACAGGGCCGCCGTGGTGCGGATGTCGACCGCGGTCGCGTCGAGCACGATCGGACTCCTCCACCAGACCGGGAGGAAGGCTCATGTTCCCCAGGCTCTCCGCGCGCACGCGCAAACTCACGCTGACCGTGCACATCGCCGCGGCGGGCGCGTGGCTCGGCATGGACGTCGTGCTCGGTGTCCTCGTCGTCACCGCGCTCACCGCCGACCCCTTCGGCTCCGGCGCGGCGGCCGCGAGCATCGCGACCTTCGCCACGTGGCCGCTCGCCGTGGTCGGTGTGCTCACGTTCCTGAGCGGTGTCGTGCTCGGGCTCGGTTCGAAGTACGGGCTCGTCCGCTACTGGTGGGTCGCGGTGAAGCTCGTGCTCAACGTGGTGCTCGTCGTCCTCGTGCTGTTCTTGCTCGGGCCGGGCGCCACCGAACTCGCCGCGCTCGCGCGGACCGGCTCGCTGCCCGACATGTCGTCGATGCTGTTCCCGCCGCTGGTGTCGTCGACGGTCGTGCTCGTGGCGATCGTGCTGTCGGTGTTCAAACCGAGGGGCCGCGTCCGTACGATGACCGCCGTGACCACTGCGGCTGCCAAGGGAATCCGATGATCGACGTGCTGGTCGTCGACGACCAGGACCTCGTCCGGATCGGGCTGCGCACCCTGCTCGAGCACACCGACGGCTTCTCCGTCGCCGGGGAGGCGGCCGATGGGCTCGCCGCCGTGGAGGCCGCGCTGCGCACCCGCCCCCAGGTCGTGCTGATGGACATCCGCATGCCCGGCATCGACGGCCTCGAAGCCGCTCGGCGCATCTTCACCCACGCCGAGCTCGCCGAGACCAAGGTGATCGTGCTGACCACCTTCGAGCGCGACGAGTACGTGTTCGAGGCGCTGCGCGTCGGCGCGAGCGGCTTCCTGCTGAAGGACACCAAGCCCGCCGCGCTGCTGGAGGCCATCCGCACCGTCGCGGACGGCGGCGCGCTGCTCGCCCCCACCGTCACGCGGACCGTGATCGCCGAATTCCTCGCCGCGTCCCCGCGCACGCGCACCCCGCACCCGCAGCTCGGCCAGCTCACCGAACGCGAGCGCGAGGTCCTGGTGCTCGTCGCGGAGGGCCTGAACAACCACGAGATCGGCGAGCGCCTGCACGTCAGCCCCGCGACCGCCCGCACGCACGTCAGCCGGGCCATGATCAAGCTCGGTGCCCGCGACCGCGCCCAGCTCGTCGTCTTCGCCTACCAGTCCGGCCTCGCCTGAGCGCCGGGAATCCCTGTGAGAGAACAGAGAGCATGACCGACCTAGCCGCATTCCCGCTGCCCTTCCTCGTCGCGCACAAGGTGCCGGTGTCCAAGCCGAGGACGTTGCGCGAGCTGGAGATGACGCGCCTCAGCGCTGAGATCCGCTCGAAGCCGCGGTGGTTCGAGAAGATGCATGACGCCGACATCGTCGCCAGGTGGAGCCGGGAAGCGGCCGACGCGGGCCTGACGGAGGCCCAGATCCGTTACGTGCTCGCGGAACTGGCGCACTACGCCGCGCTCCGGGACGAGCGGACCGGCATCGAAGTGTCCTCAGTGGACGGCGTGTGGCAGTCGGACTCCCTGATCGACGAGGAGCTGCGATCCCGGCTGCGCGAGGCGGTCCGGGCGCTGGAGGAGGTTCCCGACGCCGAGCTGGACTGGCACCCGGGCTCCGACGAGCAGGTGCTCGACCTCGTCCACCCCTCGCTGTTCTGCCTGGTGCGCAAGGTGAGCCCGGTCGAGGACTCGGTCTGGCAGAACCCGGAGGCCGACGGAGCGCGCTACGCGTGGTCGGAGAAGTTCCAGTGGCTGCCGACGGATGTCGACGTCAACGCCGAAGGTGAGGCCGTTTTCCGTTCCTACGTCAACAACGTCCACCCCGAGGACCACCGCGACCTCGCCGACGTCCTGCCGCCGCTCTTCGCGCGCGTGCGCCCGCTGTTCGAGAAGGTGCTCGCGGACCTGCGCAGTCCTCGACCGCTGAGGATCGAGGCCGATCCCTTCTCGTGGTACTCCGACGAGCCGGTCCGACCGCCCGCCGGAGACCAGGAAGCCTTGAGCACGTACTACACGGCCATGGACGAGTGGTGGGACAACCGCCTCCCGGTACTGCCGGACGCACCCGCCTTCACCCCGCCCGGCGAGGTTGTCCCGCTCGACCTGCGCGGCCGTCAGCTCCAGGTGATCGTCAAGCTCGCCTCCATCCACCTCACCCCGGAGAAGCCCGAGTACGCCGGCGGCAGCTGGCACGTGGAGGGGATGATGAACGAGCGCATCGTCTCCACCGTCATCCACTACTGGGACAACGAGAACATCACCGACAGCGAGCTGGGGTTCCGCGCGGCGGTCGACGACCCCGACTACGAGCAGAACGACGAGCCGGGCATGCGCGAGGTCTACGGCCTCAACAACGAGGACCAGCTGAACCAGGCGTTGGGCGCGGTCGAGACCCGCGCGGGCCGCTGCCTGGCGTTCCCGAACATCCTTCAGCACCGGGTCGCCCCGTTCCGCCTCGCCGACCCGACGCGGCCGGGTCACCGCAAGGTCTTGGTCTTCTTCCTCGTCGACCCCTCCGCGCGGATCACCTCCACCTCTGACGTGCCGCCGCAGCAGCCGTGGTCGCCGACCTCGACCATGTCCTTGGCGCAGGCCAAGGAGTTCCGCGAAGAGCTGATGCGCGAGCGGAAGTTCTTCGTCGACGAGCACAACGAGGAGCTGTACGAGCGGGAGTTCTCCCTCTGCGAGCACTGAGACCACTCGATCGCGGCTCGTGCCCTCGGGTGCGAGCCGCACTAGCATGATCACATGAGATCGTCTGACCGCTCGTGGTCCGTCTTCTGGCTGATCGACGGCGCGATCGGGTTCGCGGCGGCGTGCTACGTCACCGTCGCCCTGATCAGGATGGACGAACCGATCGTCTGGTGGCACGCCGCGCTGGCCTACGGCGCCTGCCTCGCCGTGGTCGGCCTGCTCGCGCTGTGCTACTTCGCGCTGAGCCTGTCCCGTCAGGAGAAGGTGCTCGGCGAACGCTGAGCCAGCAGGGCGAGCACCGCGTCGTAGGTCTCGTCCGGGCCGAGGTCGTCGGCGTGCACCACCAGGTGTTCCGGGCGGGTTTCGAGGTAGGCGGAGAGCTGGTCGTGGATTCGCTCCAGCAGCACCGGCCCGCCGCCTCGCGCGACCACCTCGTCGACGCGGCGGTCCAGCTCGGAGGCGTTTTCCCTTGCCCGGCACGAGAACCGCTCGTGCATCCGCTGCTTGTCAACGGCCAGCACGACCTCGCGGTACTCCGCCCCGGCGCGCTCGGCGGCCGCCTCGAACTCCGCGATCTCGTGCGGGCCGGTCACCAGCTGCGGCATCACCACGTCGTGCCCCGTCCGCAGGTGCGTCTCCGCCATGCCGACCGCCAGCCGCCGCCCGGCCTTGAACGCCGTCCAGAAGTCCTCGCGCCAACCGCCGACCATGCTCACCACCTGGTCGATGTCGAGGTTGAGCACGCCCGGGTGCCGGTCGGCGTAGGCCCGCGCGAACGTCGACTTCCCGGCACCGGAGGGACCGTTCACGTGGATCAGCAGCGGCACCCCGGAAACGCTCACACCTCGTCCTCGAAGCTCGCGAGCACCTCTACCCGAAGGTCCTCGGCGATGAGGCCATCGCGAATCAGCCGCGCCAACGCGATCTGCGACTCCCAGGTGACGTTCGGGCCGATCACCGGCATCACCTGGACCTCCCACGCGAAGTAGAGGAAGTCGTCCTCGCCCGCCGCGGCGCGGACCGGGTCGGCATCGTCGTTCTCCCGCACGTCGACGTGGTTCCCGCGGAGCACGATTCGGCCGTACTCGCCGGACTCGGCGCCGTCGAGCCCTTGAAGGGCCGCGACGACCCGGTCGCCGGACGCCCCCTCGACCATGACGAGGAACTTCAGTTCGTCAACGTGGTTCATTGGCTCCCCGGTTGAGCGAGCAGTAGGGCGGTGTGTCCAACTTCCCGCCAATCCTCAGCACCGAGAACTGAACGGAGAAGGACACTCGCTCATCCACCAGCTCGATACGGTTGGCGGTGAACTCGACGCCCAGGTCGAAGGAGGATAGCTGGCCGTTCCCGCGTATCCGGGACAGCGTTCGCTTGCGCAGCTCGGTTCCGGGGCGCGCCCGCGCCAGGCACTTCTCCGCGAGCTCGAAGAAGTGCTCCTCCGCCACCCGCAGCGCGATGTCGACATCCGATCTGCCCGACCCTCGCCGTGCGCCGCACCCTGCGGCCCTGCATCACCGGGTCACCCGGTGGAAGGCGCTCCAGCCGCACCAGTTGGCGCACCGCTCTGGCGAAGGACTTGATCGTCCGCTCGGTGAACCCCTGGGGAATCGCGACGGTCACCGCTGGGTGTGGGTCACCGACCACCTTCGCTTCAGGTACGACGACCTCGCCCGTCCCGCTGATGGCGGAACGGAATCGCTTGAGGCGCTGGATGACCGAACACCGAATCGCGAACGCAGAGCGCAGGTGCTCGTTCGCCTCCACCGTGTGCGCTTCGTATTCGAGTGCGGCGGTGTCGAGGAGCGCACGAGCCCGCTCCGAGTCGGTGACGGCGTTGTCGACCAGAACGAGCACTTTCGCGACCGAACCCGGCGCAACACCCTCCCCAGAGCTTCTGGATTCTCCCGTCCACCCGGAGCTCAGCCCCGCAGCGGCGGGTCGCCGGGGGTGGGGGCGGGGGCTCGGCGTTCCTGCTGCACCTGGATCTCGACGCGGGTGCGGGCGGCTGCGGGGTACCAGATCTCCTCGAACGGGCCGAAGAACTCAGCTCCACTGCCCCGGCGGCGGACGCGGGCGGCGAGCCAGGGCAGCCCGGCGAAGGTGGCGCCGAAGGACACCAGCAGCACCAGGGGGATCACGAGGTCAGCCACGAGCCACCGCCGCGATGTCGTCGGCGAAGGCGGACCACAGGCCGGGCGGTAGGTCGTGGCCGAGTCCGGGGTGGACGACGAAGCGCGCTCCGGGGATGGCGTCGGCGGTGGCCTTCCCGGCGCGCGGCGGCTGCACGGGATCGGCGCCGCCGCTGAGCACCAGGGTGGGCGCGGTGATCGTGGCCAGCTCGGCCCGCCGATCGCCCGAGGCGCGCGCGGCGGCGGCTTGGCGGCGGGCGGCGGCGAAGTCGGTGCGGTGGGCGTGGCCCGAGCTGCCGATGCGGCGCGCCCACTGCTCGTCCTGCGGGAAACCACGGGAACCGACCAGCCGCAACACCTTCACCAGCCGCTCGCCCGAAGCGTCCGGAGTGGACGGTGCCCGCCAGGTGAGCAGTGCGAAGCGGATCAGGGTGCCGAGCTTGGAGCGCCGGAAGGAAGCGTCGGGGGCCGAGCACATCGACGTCAGGCTGAGCACGCGGTCCCGGTGTCGCGCGGCCATGACCTGGGCGATCATTCCGCCGAGGGACACGCCGACGACGTGCGCGGCGGGCCAGCCCAACGCGTCCAGGACGCTCAGCGAGTCGGCGGCCATGTCGTCGAGCGAGTAGGGCTTGGCAGCGCGAGAAGAACGGCCAGCGTCCCGGTTGTCGCAGCGCGCCACGTGGAACCCGCGTTCGACCAGGGTCGAGCAGAACCCGTCCGGCCAGCCCTGCATCGGAGCGCTCGCACCCTGGACCAACAGCAGCGGACGACCGCCGGCGGAGCCGAAGGTCTCGTAGGCGATCTCGACGTCTCCGTTGCGCGCCAAGCGAATGCTCATGCCGCGAACACAGCCTCAAGGACGCCGGTGGCAACAGCGCGCACATCTGTCTCGGCGTCCATCGCGCTGCGCAGGGCGAGGCTGCCACCGAGCGCCCCGACGAGCACGACGACCTCAGCCAGCGGCATGGTCGCGCGCACTCCCAAGCGCGAGCACGCGCGCTCCAGCATCGCGGTGATCCGCTCCTCGCGCTGGCGCTGGGCGGCGATGACAGGTGCGGCGACCTCGGGTTGCCCGGCGATCCAGGCCGTGAACTCGTAGACCGCGCGGAGCGCTCCGCCGCCGAACACCGCCCCGGCGGGCACCAGCGCGGCGACCAGAGCGTCGCGGTCGGCCACGCCGTCGAGGCGCTTCTCCAGCTCGGCGAGGTGGTCCTCGGCCTGGGCGTCGGTGATCGCCAGCCAGAGCCCTTCCCGACTGCCGAAGTGCTTGTACAGCGCGCCCCGCGTGTAACCGGCCTCGGCGACGATCTCCTCCACCGTCGCCGCCAGGAACCCCCGCCGCGCGAACACCGCCCGCCCGGCGCCGAGCAGGCGGTCGTGCGTGACCCGCTGCTGCTCGGCCCGCGTCAGCCTGACCATCCGCTCTCCCCACAAATGAGTAACACCGCGCTTCTGGAATCAGGCTACATCCAGACACGCGGTGTTACCAAGTGGGTCAGCGGTGGATCTTGAAGCTCTCCGCCTCGTTGTCGAAGCCGAAGCTGTTGAGGTTGCTGATCGGGAGGTCCGCGGCGACGACGTAGGTCGGCCCCGTGCAGCCGTCGTTGGCGTACAGGGTCACCCGGAGCGACCGGCTGTGGTTGTAGACCGCGCTGATCTCGTTGTCCCCGTTCCACCAGTCGATCTCGTGGCACTGGTCGCTCGCCTGCGCCGCGGCGTTGATGTAGCGGGTGCCGTCGAACTCGGTGTCCTCCCACATGCAGATCCGCTCGAGCTCGCAGCTGGGCTCCCCCCGCTCCGTCGCCGAGGCGGGCGCGGCACCGACCAACGCCGAGATACCGATGCCGACCAATCCGGCCGCGATGCCGCGAGCAATTCCCTTGCGCATACTTCTCCAATCCCGTTCAAACAGGACAACGGGCGGAAAGGTAACCGAGGGAAATGTGAAGACTCTTATCCGGCTCGCAAATGTCCCCGCTTTCCGGGACAGATATCAAAACCATTGAACGCAGTGCGGAAGCACATCCGAGCGGAGCAGTCGATCTGCCAGAGAAGCTGCGTCCGAATGGTGGGCGCGGATGTGGCCCGCTCGGACGAGCGTGCTCGGCGCAGTGCCGCCGAGGTAGACCGCGCCCAGGTCGCGCACGTCCAGCGACAGGTCGGGCGCACGCTCCGTGAGCACGCACCCACCCTGGCCGTCCCGCACGGTCAGCAGGTAGCGGGCTTGATCACCGAGGAACGGGTCGGTGACGTCCAGGACCAGGTCACCGTCGGTGAACCACCGGCGCGCGGCCAGGGCGCGCGGGACGTCGAGCAACCGCACCCAGAGCCATTCGGTGTGCTGGCTGGCCTCTCCTGCGCTGAAGTCGGCCAATTGCCAGCGCAGTGGGTGCTCGTGCGGAACGTGCTTGAACATCACCTGAGTGACCAGATCGTGACCGAGCGCGAACGTAACGAGAGCGGTAAAGACCGCGTCGTCGAGCGCAATTGTCTCGTCGACGGTCAAAGTGCCGTCCTGAAGTGAATAGCTCGCGTAGCCATTCGCATTCCCGTCCCCATCGCGGTGCACGGCGACATAACGCGGCGCGGCGGCGATCGGGGGTTGCCCGGCGCGCAGGGCCCACCAGCGGGGCGGGCGCGACAGCGCGCCGGGCTGCGCGCGGCGGTAGCGGTCGTAGACGTCTTCGAGGACGTCGACGCACTCGTCCCGGCGAAGCACCTCGATCGAGCCGGACGCCCCACCGCCGCCCGCCCTGGGCTCAGCGAAGACGGCGCGGTGCCGCTGCACGGTCAGCCGCCCCGTGTAGGTCGCGGGCCCGTAGCCGAAGCGGCCGTAGATCACCGGCTCGGAGGCCAGCAGGACGGAGAGGAACTCCCCTCGCTCACGCAGATCGGTGAGCTGGTGCCGCATCATCGCGCTGAGCACGCCCCGGCGCCGGTGCGAGGGCAGGACGCCGACGGAGCTCACCCCCGCCACCGGAACGACGACCCGGCCGGGCAGGGTCAGCTCGAAGGAGTAGGAGCCCGCGGTGCCGACGGGCCGGCCGTCGTCGGTCTCGGCGAGCAGGTTGCGGTCCATCTCGGTCGCCGACCACCAGCACCCGCCGCCGTCCTCGGCCGGGGTATCCGGGAAGCGCCCGAACGCGGTGTGGACGGTGGAGACGAAGACGTCGAGGTCCTCGTCGGTCGTGGCACGGATCTTCATGCTGCCGCCTCCCGGGGTGCGCGTTGTCGCGCACAGTGCAGCCCAGCGCCGGAGGGGCCTCAACCGAATTGCGGCGGATGATCAACCCGGACGGCCCAGCGCGAGCACACGATCCGGGTCTGTGCGGGCGCGCGCGGACTGCCAACAATCGAACGATGCCCGAAGAACAGGATCTCCCCAGCGTGGTGGTCATCGGGGCCGGGATGGCGGGCCTCGCGGCGGCGCGCACCCTGAGCCGGCTCGGCCATCCCGTCATCGTCCTGGAGGCGCGCGAGCGCGTCGGCGGGCGGATCTGGACCGACTCCGAGGGCGTCGACCTCGGCGCGCACTGGATCCACGGCACGGACGGCAACCCGATCACCGAGCTGGTGGAGGACCTGGGCATCCCCTACAGCTACGTGGGCGGTGACAGCGCCTACACGGGCGGTTTCGACAGCCTCGACCTCTTCGGCGCGGACAACCGCATCGCCAACCACCGCACCAAGAGCCGCACGCTGGAGCTGGCCGACGACGTGCTGCACGAGCTGGAGCAGCGCGCCGCGATCGCGCGCAAGGAACACCGGCCGGACATCTCCCTCGGCGCGGCGCTGCGCCAGATCCTCGCCGACCGACAACTGTCCACAGAGGACGAACAGGCGGTTCGCTACCACCTCAACGTGATCCTGCGCGAGGACGTCGGCGAGGACGCGGACAAGCTGTCGCTGAAGTACTGGGAGGACGGCTACCTGGTCTACGGCTACGGCGACAGCACGCTGCACCAGGGTTACCAGTCGGTGGTGGGCGCGATCGCCGACGGGCTCGACATCCGGCTGGGCCACGTGGTCACGCGGATCGACAGCACGGCGGCGAGCACGCGGATCACGACCGACCACGGGGACTTCGAGGCGGACAAGGTCCTGGTGACCCTCCCCCTCGGCGTGCTCAAGGCCGGGGCGGTGCGCTTCGAGCCCGCCCTGCCCGAGGTCAAGCGCTCGGCGATCGCGCGGCTGGGCTTCGGCACCCTCAACAAGATCGCCGTGTACTACGCGGAACCCTTCTGGCCCAAGGACCAGTACGTCTTCGGCTACCTGTGCCGCGACACCGACCGCTACCCCACCGTCGTCATCAGCATGTGGAAGTCCCACGGCAAGCCGATCCTGGTGATGCTGCTCGGCGCGTCGCTCGGCCGGGAGGCGGAGACCTGGTCGGAGGAGGAGGTCTCGGCCTACGCCACCACCGTCGTGCGGGACGTCTTCGGAGCCGACGCGCCCGCTCCGGAGCACATCTCGCGCACGGCGTGGTCGACCGACCCCTTCGCGCTCGGCTCCTACACGTGCATCGGGGTCGACGCCTCCTCCAAGGACATCGCCACCCTCGCGGAGCCCGTGGGCGACAAGGTGTTCTTCGCCGGTGAGGGCACCAACAACTACCACTGGGGCTGCGTGCACAGCGCCTACGAGTCCGGCCTGCGCGAAGCCGCGCGCATCAGCGGGAACTCCGAGGTCTACACCCCGCCGAGCGCGGGGACCTCGCGGCGGCAGAACCGCAACACCGACCGGATGCTGCGCTTCGTGCGGATGCGCATGACCCACATCAGCCAGCGCGAGCTGACCGAGCGCGTGGCCTGTCTGCGCGAGAGCGTCGACCCGCACGGCGTGCGGCTGTTCACCGCGCTCGTGGACTCCGAGCTGGAGACGCTCGCGTCGATGTTCGACGAGATCCCTTACGCCGCAGGCGATTCCCTGTTCCGGGAGGACGACGCCGCGCACGGGGTGTTCCTCGTCGTGAGCGGTCAGGTCGAGGTCGACTTCGGCGGGATCTACGAGCGCGCGGTGCTCGGGCGCGGCGCGCTGCTGGGCCACCACGACCTGTTCTTCAACGCCCGCACCACCTCCGTCACCGCGCTCACCGACGATGTCGTGGTGTTCTACCTGGACCACTACCGGTACCAGAGCTTCCTCTACGCCTTCCCCGACGTGCTGATGCTGATGATGTCGGACCTGGTGACGCGGTGGGAGCAACTGGAGACCGCGCTCGGCTCGGAGACGCTGGCCAGGGCCCGCCGCGACACCGGAGCCGCCTGATGGGTCGAAAGTGGTATTTCTCCGGTCGCCGCCCCGTCGCGGTGCGGCGACGTGATGGGCTGAGCCGGTGAAGATGACGTCAGCGCCCGCGCTCCGCGCGCGTCAGCACGCGCGCTTGGTGGCACCACGCCCCGGCGACGTCCTCCTGTGCAGCTCGATCGGGCCTTCCGGCGAGGTCATCGCGCTGTGGGCGGCGGAGGAGGCCACGTCCGACGCGTGCGTGACCGTACAGGCCAGGGGAACGACCACGACGACACCGATCGCGTGGCGGCCCGTCGCGTTCCCTTCGGTGCAACCGCTGCCCGACGGCAAGGTCCTCGTCGTCGGCGCGCGCTGCCGGTGGCGCCCGGAAGGCCCGGAGCGCAACGCGATCGTCTACGACGCCCGCGGCTCGGCGGTGCTCGAACAGACCCTCGGGGACGGCATCTCCCACGTGCTCACCACGCCTCGGGGTGAGGTCTGGGTCGGCTACTTCGACGAGGGCGTCTACGGCAACTACGGCTGGGGCAATCGCGACAGCGCTCCCCCTGTCGGGCGGCACGGGCTGTCCCGGTGGTCCTCCGATCTCGACCTGCGGTGGCAGTACCCCGCGGGCGAATGGGGTGCGATCAGCAGCTGTTACGCGCTCAACGTCCACGACGACACCGCGTGGGCCTACTACTACACCGACTTCCCGGTTGTGCGCGTCGATGGTGACACCGTGACCGGGTGGCACAACGACGTCAGCGGGGCGAGCGCCCTCGCCGTCGACGGTTCGACCGTCGCGTTCTTCGGCGGGTACGGGCCCGACCAGGACAAGCTCATCACCACTGTGCCGCTGGAAAATCGCCTGCTCGTGACCGGAGAGCACCGGGTCGTGCAACCTGACGGCCGACCGCTGCCGGGCAGTGCGCGCGTCGTCGGCAGGGGCGGCGAGCTGAACTTCCTCGTCGAGGACCGCTGGCTGCGGCTCAGCGTGCAGGACCTTCCCCGCCCGTGACCTCCAGGATCGCCGGGATCACCTGGTCCCAGGTCGACGGCGGAGGCACCTCGTGCCCGACCTCGCGCAGCGGCAGCAGGCTCGCACCCGGCAGCGCGGCGGCCAGCGCCCGGCCGTGCGGGAACGGGAACAGCGGGTCGGCCGTTCCGTGGATCACCAGTGCCGGCACGGAGATCTCGCCGAGCCGGTGCTCGGACGGCCCCTCCTCCTCGGCGATCACCTGCCAGTGGTTGCCGCTCGACGCGACGCTCACCGAGCGGTCGACCACCCGCTCCGCCAGCTCGCGCAGCTCCGCCTCGGTGGCACCGGCGGGACCGGAGTATGGCGCCCAGTCGGCCACCAGGTGCTCCACCACGGCCGCCCGGTCGGACCAGTCCGGCGGAGCGGGCGCGGCGGCGAACTTCGCGCTCAGCTCGGGCACCGCTCGCGGCAGATCCGGCCCACCGGCGTAGAAGGTCGTCGACATGACGGTCAGCGAGGCGACCCGGTCCGGGTGGCGCACGGCCAACTCCTGCGCGATGGCGCCGCCCGAGGACATCCCGGCCAGGTGTGCGCGGGCCACGCCCACCGCGTCGAGCAGGCCGAGCGCGTCATCGGTCAGCGCCTGCGCGGTGTAGGACGGCCGTCCCGGCTCGTCGCAGGTCGACGCGCCCGTGTCGCGGTGGTCGTAGCGGATGACGAACCGCCCGGCGGCGGCCAGGCGCGCGCAGAACTCCGCCGCCCACCAGTCCATCGAGGTGGCGGCGCCGGCGATCAGCAGGATCACCCGGTCAGCCGGGTCGCCGAAGGTCTCGGCGCACAGCTCGATCCCGTTGACCCGCACCGTTCTCATCCGATCTGCTCCGCCAGCGCGACGATGACGCCCGCGGGTCCGCGCAGGTAGCAGAGCAGGAAGACGTCCTCGAACCGCGCGATCTCGCCGAGGAGTTCGGCGCCGTGCGGGCGCAGGCGGGCGACGGTGTCCTCGATGTCGTCGACGGCGAACATGACCCTGTGCAGGCCCAAGGTGTTGGGCGGCGGCCATTCCCGGTCGGCGCCAACGGCTTCGGGGGTGTGGTACTTCGTCAGTTCGAGCTTGCTGTGCCCGTCCGGGGTCCGCATCATCGCGATCTCGCTGCGGAGGCCGTCGATGCCCACGGTGAGCTCGGCGAAGCGGCCCTCGACCGCCATCCGGTTCTCCAGCTCCATCCCCAGTTCTCTGAAGAACGCGACGGCCGCGTCCAGGTCGTCGACGACGACGGCGACGTTGTCCATCCGCTGGATTCCCATGCGCACGAGCATAAGCAGTGCCGCGAGGCGGTACGCGAATTGTCGGCGCGCGGGCGTCCGCCTACCATTCGCCTGCCCACGAGGCCCGAACACCAGAGGTGGTGACGTGAACACCGACATGAGCACCAACGTCGTGCTCTTCCAGTCGTCCCCGGAGATCGAGCCAGCGCTCGCCGCCGGGACCGCCCGCGACGAGAACTGCCTGCAGCAGGCGTGGGCCGAGCTGACCAGCCGCCAGCGCTTCCCCGCGACCGAGGTGCGGCGAGTGCACAGCGAGTGGGAGCTGTCCGAGGCCGACCGCGAGTTCGTGGACCGGACCTTCCCGAACATCGAGGTGGTCACGCACAACTTCGCGCGCCCCGAGCCGCACCGCTGGGCGGAGGCGATCGAGGAGGCCAGGATCTCGCTGGAGCAGGAGATCGAGGACCGCGCGTTCGACGAGATCACCAAGGGGATCGAGGGCGTGCTGCTGCCGATCATGCGCACCGGCGACGTCAACGACGCCGGGCCGGTTCCGGTGGCGCAGTTGATCCCCGGGCAGCTCTACCTCGTGCTCGCCACGGTCACCCCGACCCAGGACGGGCTCACCGTCGCCGAGGTCGGCAACCTCGACGTGGCGGACACCGACGACTTCCTCGCCAAGCTGGAGACGGCGCGGGGCAACCTGCGCGACGGGCTCAAGTCCGTCTACTCCGACGCGCCCGGCGTCGCGGGCGGCATGGTCGAGGTCAGCCGCGCCAGGGGCTTCGCCGCCTCCATGGTCGCCACCCCGGGCTTCCTCGGCCGCATGATCGACACGATCGGCACCCGCAGGCTCGTCGCCGCCCTGCCCAGCCAGCACGAGCTGGCCTTCGCGCCCGCGGACTCCGGGTGGGCCAGCGAGCTGCGCGAGCGGGTCGAGCGCTCCGAGGCCCGCCCCGGATTCCTGCCGACGCTGATGCTCTTCGAGCCCGACGGGATGAGCGTGCTGTTCCAGAAGAGCGGATGAAAACGATTCCACCCGCCTTCACGACAATGGTGAGGCTAACCTAATCGTTGCGTCGCCAGAACACACGATCGGTTTCCCGACCTGCGACGATGGGGTTTCCGTGATGGGGTTCGGGGTATTCGGTTCCGCATACCGACCCGAACTGAACGAGTTTTCCGGACTGCGATCGGATGTTCGAAGGAGTCTGCGATGACCACCACGGAAATGCCCGCCGTCAGCGAGTGCACGGTGACGAGCTGTTCCTACAACGACCACGGCTGCCACGCTTTCGCGATCACCGTCGACGGCCGCAACGGCACGGCGGACTGCGCGACCTTCGTGCCGCTCACCGCGAAGGGCGGCCTGCCCGCCGCCGTGTCCCAGGTCGGCGCGTGCAAGCGGGCCGACTGCGTGCACAACGAACACCTGGAGTGCACGGCCGCGAACGTGCGCGTCGGCATGGGCGAGGGCGACCACGCGGCGACCTGCCTGACCTACCGGGCCGGATAGCCACCCCAGCACGCGGCGCGGGCGGGACCGACGTGGTCCCGCCCGCGCTGTGCGTCCGGGGGCTACAGGAAGTTGTTCGGCCAGATCATCGTGCGCCACATGTGCGCGACGGGAGAACCGTCGAACCCGAGCCCTTCGGCGGGCTGGCGGAAGTGGCGGCCGATGACGTCCTCGAACTCGGCGATGTCGATGTCCTCGTCATCGGTGAAGGTGTAGACGTCGTTGATCGCGACCAGCCGCGCGGACATGTACCACCGGTGCGACCGCACGTCCCGGTAGGCGTCGCGGACGTGCTCCGGCGGGTCGTACTCCGGCCCGAAGAAGGAGTCGTAGGCGTCCGGGTAGTCGTAGCCGACGGACGGATCGGCGAAGAAGCGCACGATCTCGTGCTGGCGGATCGCCCAGGCCACTTCCTCGGAGACGTAGGGGGCGAGCAGTTGGGCGCCCCAGTGGCCGTGGTGGCTGCGCAGCAGACCGCCGACGGCGATGTCGTGCAGCAGGCAGGCGAGCACGATCGGCTCGTCCAGGCCGAGCAGCTGGGCCCGCCGCGCGCTGTGCAGCATGTGCCGCATCGTGAAGGGGTCGAGCCCGAGCCGCAGGCGGAAGAAGTCGGCGATCGTGGGCCGCTTGGGCATCTTGGGCAGGGCGGGGTTGTCGCCCATCATGAACACCTTGCCGGGCCCCAGTTGGGCCAGGTGCTCGTTGCCGCTGCGGTGCTCCTCGGTGCCCAGGGTCGCGATCGCGGGCAGGACGGTCATCCGCTCCACACCGTGCTGCGCGTGGTGGTGATGGTGGTGGTGCTGATGATCGTGGTGGTGCTGCGAACCGGCAGGGGTGGGGGCTGCTGGACTCGGCGCTAACGGGGGCGCTGAGTGCGTGGCTGTCAACGACGCTCCTGGAGAATCGGCTTGTCCCGCAAGGAAGTCCACAGAGGACTGTGCGGGTGTCGCCGTTCTCTTCGGCAGAGCGCGGTCATCCCTGAATGATCTTTCACCTCCCCGGTCGGAGCGCTCCGGCAGGCGCCGACGGCGTTTGACGATCCGTCACCGACACGCCCGCAGCGCTCCCCCTGAAGGTGGTCAGCCGGAGAGTGAACCGACCGCCAGCTCCCAGCGCACGTAGCGCAGCCCCGGCTCGAACCCGGCCTTCTCGAAGACGCCCGGCGCCCCGGACGCGCTCGCCGAGTCCACGCTGAGGCTGGCGCGGTGGTAGCCCTGCTGGGCGGCGGCCCGCAGCGCGTGCGCGATCACCGCGTTGGCCACACCGCGCCCGCGGTGCTCCGGCACTGTCCCGATGACCATGAAGTGCGCGTCGCGGACGCCGGTGGCCGCGGTGTCGGCCTCCCAGCTCATGGTCACCAGCAGGCCCACGGCGGCGCCGCTGGCCTCGTCGCGGACCAGGAAGCTCGTCTCCGGCTTGAACGTCTGGTTGGTGATCTTGTTCTGCCAGCCGTCCACCGGCAGCGGCGCCGCGCCCCAGTGATCGGCGAAGGAAGCGTTGCGCACCAGGCGGAAGTCCTCGTCGGTGCGCTGCGACCACGGCTCGATCCGCAGCCCATCGGGCACCGCCGCGTCCCCGATCGCCGCGCCGAGCGGGTGCTCCATGCGCTGGTAGTAGCGGACGGGCGCGAAGCCCTGGGACCGCACGAGATCGGCCAGCCCCGGGATGTGCTCGGCCTTGTGGACGTCGACGACGAGGTCGAGCCCCGGGTGGTGCTCGGCGTGCAGCACCTTCGCCGCCTCGATCCCCGTGCGCACGAGCGTCGCGCCGATGCCGCGTCCCCGGTGTCCGGGGTGGACCCCGCCGTCCAGGAGGACCCGGTGGACCTCGTCCGCGACCGGCTTGTAGCGGATCTTCATGTAGCCGACCAGCTCGTCGCCGTCGAGCGCGGCCAGGCTCCCGCGTTCCAGGTCGGTGTACGGGTCGACCAGTTCCTGGAGGGTGTCCGCCTCGACGTAGTTCTCGCCGATCTTGTCGACGGTCTCGATCGCGTTGAGCAGGTCCGCCGACGCCTTGGCGTCCGCTGTCGTGAGCGGCCGCCACGTGAGTTCGCGCATGCGGGAGGAAGCTAGGTCAGGGCGTGCGGGTTGTCGCCTGATTTCCCGTCGCCTGAAAGCGCGAGAGCGCGGCCGGTGACCGCGCTCTCGCCGTGCTTCACCTTCAGCAGGTCCGGTTGTCGTAGTAGGCCCCGGTGATGTAGGGCCAGACACCGAGAAGGGTGTCGCCGGGCCGGACGCACTCGAACTCGTCGCTGCCGACGGCGTAGGTCTTCCTGATCCAGACGTTCCCGCTGCCGCAGTGGTTGTACCAGGCCTGAACGGCGGGCGTGCCTTCCTTGTGGAAGCCGCACTTCGCGGCGGCCACGACCTCGTCCGCACCGGCCGGGACGGCCGTCAGGCTGATCGCGGCCGCCATCAGGGCGAGGGTTCCGACGACGGTCCTGGCGGTTCTGCGCATGTGCTCCCCTTGCTCGTGCACTCGTTTGCTTGCACGTGCAAGCTAATCGCGCGACGGGGGGATCTCCCGCGTTTCAGGTCGGGGTGAATCCGGTGATCAGCAGGTCCGGTTGTCGTACACGGCGTCGTTGATCTCCGGCCAGACACCGAGGCTGGTGTGGCCGGGGCCGACGCACCAGAAGGTGTCGTCGCCGAAGGTGTGGAAGACCTTGATCCAGACCTTCCCGCCACCGCAGTGGTTGTACCAGGCCTGAACGGCCGGCGTGCCCGCCCGGTAGTAGCCGCACTTCGCGGCCCGCTCGACCGGGGCGGCGTCGGCCGGGACGGCCGCCAGACTCGCCGTGGCCGCCATCGCGGCGATCGCTGCGACAAGGCCCTTGACGGTGGTGCGCATGTGTTCCCCTTTGCCCGTTGGTTGACCGGGAGCGTCATCCGCATTTCCGGCAGCGAGCAAATTCGAGCAGTTTTCGAATTGGGCGAGAATCGCTGCGCACCTCGCGCGGATCACCGTCTCCGCTGGTCTCGGCGAGGAGGAGCACGCACAGCCGAATTGCGGCGCCGAGCCGTTCGTCACCGTTTTCGGCGGCAGCACTGTCCCCGCAGCACCGCCTCCCGGTAGAAAGTGCGTGATCACCAACGGCTCCGGAAGGCGTGAGGTCGAGGCTGTGGAAGAACGTGTCGCGTTGCTGGACGTCCTGACGCAGGTCCCCGCGGTGGACCACCACTGCCACGGGGTCGCCAAGGACGAGGTCAGCGCGGAGGGCTTCCGGAAGCTCGCGACGGAGTCGGACCTGCCGCAGGGCCCGGCGGGCGAGGTGTTCGACAGCCCGGTGGGCGTGGCGATCCGGGCGGAGTGCGCGCCGCTGCTGGACCTGCCACGCCACGCCGACGCGGAGAGCTACCTCCGCAGGCGGGCCGAGCTGGGCCAGCAGGAGGTGACGCGGCGTCTGCTGACGGCGGCGAACATCTCCACCTACCTGGTCGACACGGGGTTCTGCGCCGACGAGATCACCTCGCCCGACGAGCTGGCGGGCGTGTCGGGGGCACGGGGGTTCGAGATCGCCCGGCTGGAGTCGCTTGCCGAACGCCTTGCTGGGGAAGGTGTTGGCGCGCAAGGGTTTCACGATGCGTTTCAGGCTGAGCTGGAATCGGCGCTGCGCACGGCGGTGGGCGTGAAGTCGATCATCGCCTACCGGCACGGCTTCGACTTCGACCCAGCGCGCCCCACCGAGGCCGAGATCCGCTCAGCGGCTGATGCCTGGCTGAGGTCCCAGCAGCGGCGGCTGAGCGATCCGGTGCTGCTGCGCGCGCTGCTCTGGGCGGCGGTGGACGCGGGCAAGCCGATCCAGATGCACGTGGGCTTCGGTGACTCCGACATCGTGCTGCACCGCTGCGATCCGACGCGGATGACGGAGTTCCTGCGGGCGACGGCCAGCACGGGCACGCCGATCATGCTGCTGCACAACTACCCGTTCGTCCGCGAGGCGGGCTACCTCGCGCACGTCTACCCGCACGTCTACCTCGACACCGGCCTGGCGGCGGGGTTCTCCGGTGCCTCGGCGACCTCGATCGTGCGCGAGTCGCTGGAGATCGCGCCGTTCACCAAGGTCCTGTTCTCCACCGACGCGTACGGGCTGCCCGAGCTGTACCTGGTCGGAGCGCTGCGGCACCGCCTCGCGCTGGCCAGCGCGTTCGGCGACTGGCTGGCGGCGGACGCGATCGGCGAGGCCGACGCGAGGCGGTACCTGGAGCTGCTGATGGGCGGAAACGCCCAGCGCGTCTACGACCTGACCCCGCACCAGTCGGCGGCGACCAGGGCGTAGGTCCTGGCGGCGAGCAGCATCTCGTCGAGGTCCACGTACTCGTCGTTGGCGTGGGCGACGCGCAGGTCACCGGGGCCGAGCACGACCGACGGGATGCCGAGCTTCTTCAGCACGGTGGCGTCGCACCCGCCGTAGAACCCGGTGAACGTCGGCTCCGGAGCGAACCGCGTGCCCACGGCGGCTTCCTTGTAGGCGGCGGCGAGCGTGGTGTTGATGTCGGCGCCGGGCTCGATCGAGTACGGGTCCCACTGGAGCTTCCACTCGCACACCGGGCGGTGCTTGCGCAGCCACGGGTCGGAGTCGGCGGCGCGGTCGATCACGCCCTGGATCTCCGCGCGCACGTCCGCGCCGTCGCGCTCCGGGTGGAACATGGCGGTGTACTCGATCGTCGCGGAGTCCGACAGCGCGAAGGGCACCGCGAGGTCGCCGGGCGCGCCGCGGATCACGCCGGGCAGCAACGAGAAGTGCCCGTCGTAGAAGAGCGGGTGCCGCTGCGTCTGCACCCACTCCTGCTCAAGACCGCGCAGCGCCTGGTAGATCGTGAAGATCTTGTCGATGGCGTTGACGCCCAGTTCCTCGCCGGCGCGGTGCGGGTGGATGGTCTCGCCGCGCATCGAGCAGTGCACCTTGATGCCCTCGACGGTGACGGAGAACCACAGCAGCCCGGGACTCACCACGGCCAGCGACACCGGCGTCGGCGGCGCGCTCGGCTCGGAGACGATGGCCGCCTCGGCGGTGTAGCCGCGCTCGACGATCGCGCCGGTCCCGCAGGTGTAGTCGACGGTCTCCTCACCGACTGCGCACTGGAGCTGGAGCTCACCCGCGAGCTCGATCCCCGCGCGGCGCAGCGCGATGGCCGCGTAGGCCTGGCCGATGAGGCCGGACTTCTGGTCGGTGGTGCCCCGGCCGTACATGCGCGAGCCCACGACCTCACCGGCGAAGGGCGGGGCGACCCGCCACTCGCCCGGGTCCCCGCCGGGGACGACGTCGACGTGGCCGTTGAAGATCAGCGAGCGGCCCTCGCCGCGCCCGCCGAGCCTGCCGACCGCGTTCTCCCGGCCCGCCTCGACGGCGAACAGCTCGACCTCGGCCCCGGCGCGCTCGTAGAGCTCGGCCAGCACCGCGCTGCCCTCGCCCTCCCGGCCGACGTGCTCGCGGTATTCGACACCGGGGTACTTGGGGTTCACCGAAGGAACTCGAACCAGCCGCTGCAGCGATGTGACCATCTCGTCGCGGAGGCCGTCGACGGCGGCGAGAATGCGCGCGCGGACATCGTCGGTGGGTGGCCCAGCGTTCATTGTGCGACTCCATTCACCGTGCGACCCAGCAGAGCGGGGCGGCTGGGGGGCGTCGATGATCGCATGATCGAATTTTCGGTATCGACCTGCCTGTCCCGTCCTGGGCGGAACACCCGTTTCGGCAGGTGAGGCATTTGCGGCCGCGCATTCAAGCCCCCGGTCGAGTGATTCACGCACGACTTGAGCGGATGCCGCTCCCCGCTGCGGTTTGGCGCACGGACGACGCACTTCACCGACGCGCGGCGGCCCCCGCTCCCGGCGTCCGGCCAGGCGGTCCGGCACGCCTGGCTCCCCCGTCCGGGCGGCGGTGGGCGAGGAGGCGCTGCTCAGCGGGACCGGCACCGGGCCGGCCGCCGTCCAGAAGCGCCGCGAACACCTCGGTTCACGGCGAAGGACACATCGAAATCCGACATTTGACAGGCGATCACTATCGTGTGCTACACCTACTCGCCGTCCCGGTGCCGAGCGGAAATCATGGTGCCGCATTTATCTCAGCACGTGAAACATCATGATTTCCACCGATGCGGCAGGCGAATTCTCGCAGCCGGAAAGAATGTTTTTCGCGATTGACAGCCGGGCTCGCCCAGGGAGAATTTCGACCATGAAGACCAGCAGCGGTTCGGCGGGCACCGCGGTGGCGCCGCGCCCCCAGGTGCTCGACGCCGATCCGGACGCCGGCGCCGCGCTCACCGAGCGGCTGGCCGCCGCGGGTGTCCGCGCGGTGGCCATGACGAACGTCGACAACGGCGGCGTCACCCGGGTGAAGCTCGTCCCGGTGCGCAGGCTGGCCAGCGTCCTGCGCGGCGGGATCGGCTTCTCGGTCGTGTGGTCGATCTCGGGCACCGACGACAGCTTCGCCATGGTCGCCCCGTTCGACAGCCCCGCGGGGGACCTCCGGCTCTTCCCCGACGCCGGTGCCCTGGAGCGGCTGAACGGCTCCCCCGGCACGGCGTGGGTGCCCGCCGACCTCTACACGCAGGAGCTGGAGGTCTCCCCGTGCTGCCAGCGCTCGGCGCTGCGCCGGGTGATCGAGCGCGGCCAGGCGGCGGGCGTGGAGTTCAAGGCGGCCTTCGAGGTCGAGATGTCGCTGCTGCGCGCCGACGGCTCCCCCGGGCACGACGGGCCGGGCTACAGCGCCTCCGCGCTGCTGGAGGTCGAGCCGTTCGCGCTGGACCTGCTGGACGCGCTCACCGAGCACGGCATCGAGCCGGAGCAGCTGCACCCGGAGTACGCGCCGGGTCAGGTCGAGTTCTCCTGCTCCGCCCGCGACCCGCTCGCCGCCGCCGACCAGCTGGTGCTGAGCCGGGTGCTGGCCCGCCGGGTCGCGCGGGCGCACGGCTTCGACGTGAGCTTCGCGCCGAGCGTGCGCCCCGGCGCCGTCGGCAACGGCTGCCACCTGCACCTCAGCGCGTGGCGCGACGGCGTGAACCTCATGCAGGGCGGTACTGACGAGAAGACCGGCGGGATGTCCGAGGACGGCGCGGCCTTCGTCGCCGGGATGCTCGACGCGCTGCCGGAGCTGATGGGGGTGCTCGCGCCCAGCGTGCTCAGCTACGCCCGGCTCCAGCCGCAGATGTGGTCCGGCGCCTACGCCTGCTGGGGCGTGGAGAACCGCGAGGCCGCGCTGCGCGTGGTGCCGGGAACGATCACCTCGCGGGCCACCGCGGCCAACGTCGAGGTCAAGCCGCTGGACGGCTCGGCCAACCCCTACCTGGCGGCGGCGGTGCTGCTCTCGGCCGGGCTCGACGGCCTGGACAAGGCGGCGACGCTGCCCGCCCCGGTGCAGCGCGACCCGCACACCATGACCAAGGCCCAGCGCAGGAAGGCGGGCGTCGAACAGCTCCCGTCCTCGCTCGGGGAGGCGATCGAGCTGCTTACGGGCAGCGAGACGGTGGCCAGGGCGCTCGGCGACGAGCTGCACCAGGCGTTCCTGGCCGTGCGGCGCCAGGAGTGGGAGACCCACGGCAAGCGCGACCACGCCGAGCTGGCCCCGGTGTACCGGCTGAGGTACTGAATCTTTTCTCCTCGGGGTGTCGAATGGCGTCGAGCCCGTTCGTGGACAAGGTGAGACGCAGTCCACCCCGAGGGAGTCCGCCGTGAAGAAGTACCTGCTCGCCGTCCAGCTCGACGAGACCGCGCCCGCGCCCTCCGACGAGGAGTTCCACGCGCAGATGGCCCGGACCGAGAAGGTCACCGACGAGATGCGCGCGACCGGGTCGTGGGTGTTCGTCGGTGGCCTGCGGTCCTCGCACGCCACCACGGTCATCCGCCCCCAGGACGGCTTCAGCACCACGATCACCGACGGCCCGTTCGCCGAGACCAAGGAGCAGCTCGGCGGCTTCTGGGTGCTGGAGTGCGCCGACCTCGACCAAGCGCTGCGCTGGGCCGAGAAGTGCGCGTTGGCCTGCGGCTGCCCGATCGAGGTGCGCCCGTTCGAAGACGCGCAGTGGGCCTGAGCGTGGCGCGGCTGGACGAGGTCTACCGCGCGGAGTACGGCCGCTGCGTCGCCACGCTGACGCGGGTGCTCGGCGACATCGGGCTGGCCGAGGAGGCCGTGCAGGACGCGTTCGCGGTGGCCGTGCAGAAGTGGGGCGAAGCGCCGCCGCCCAATCCCGGCGCGTGGATCGTGACCACCGCCCGCAACCGGGCGATCGACCGCCTGCGCCGCGAATCCACCCGGGAGGCTCGCCACGCGCAGGCGCAGCTGCTGCACCAACCCGATGAGCCGGAGGAGGTGGGCCCCGTGCGCGACGACCAGCTCCGCCTGATCTTCACCTGCTGCCACCCGGCGCTGGCCCCGCTCGCGCGGACGGCGCTGACGCTGCGCCTGCTCGGCGGGCTGGGGACGGCCGAGATCGCGCGGGCCTACCTGATCCCGGAAACCACTGTGGCGCAACGGATCGTGCGCGCGAAGAAGAAGATCCGCGATGCGGGCATCCCCTACCGCGTGCCCGAGGCCGCGGAGCTGCCCGACCGCCTGTCCTCGGTGCTCGCCGTGCTCTACCTGGTGTTCAACGAGGGGTACGCGGCCACGTCGGGGCAGCTGCTGCGCACGGATCTGAGCCAGGAGGCGATCCGCCTGGCGCGGTCGCTCGCGGAGCTGATGCCCGATGAGCCGGAGGTGATCGGGTTGCTCGCGCTGCTGGTGCTCACCGAGGCGCGGCGCCCGGCGCGGGTGGGGCGCGACGGTGAGCTGGTCGTGCTCGCCGAGCAGGACCGGGCGCTGTGGAACCGGGAGCTGATCGCCGAGGGGCACGCGCTCGTGCGCCAGTGCCTGCGGCGCGGCCAGCCGGGGCCGTACCAGGTGCAGGCCGCGATCAACGCCGTGCACACCGACGGTCCGGCCACCGACTGGACGCAGGTGCTGGCGCTCTACGACCAGCTCTTGGAGCTCACGCCGACGCCGGTCGTGGCGCTCAACCGCGCGGTCGCCGTCGCCGAGGTGCACGGCCCCGCGCTCGCGCTGGCCATCGTGGACGAGCTGGACCTGCCGGGCTACCACCTGCTGCACGCGACGCGCGCGGACCTGCTCACCCGGCTCGACCGCTCCGTCGAGGCCGTCGCGGCCTATGACGAGGCGATCGCGTTGGCCACCAACGACACCGAGCGGAGCTTCCTGGAGGCGCGCAGGCTCACAGCGTCGCGGCCGCCGTGCTGAGCGCGTCCAGCACGGCGGCGACGGCGGGCGGATCGGGCGGGTCGCCGTAGGTCGCGGCGTAGATCTCGCGGCGTGAACCGACGATCTCGGCGGCGTGCACGCCGGGATGGCGGTGGGCTCGCAGCGCAAGGCCCGGCAGTGTCGTGACGCCCGCGCCCGCCGCCACAAGTGCTTGCACCACAACCATGTCGTCGCTGTGCGAGGCGATGCGGGGCACGAAACCCACTCGCCCGCACGCCGCGTTCAGCTCCGCCAGGCACCGCTCGCAGCCGCCGATCCACGCGGAGTCGCGGTGGTTCGCGAGGCTGTCATCGGGTCGCGTGCTGATCAGGTAGATCGAGTCCTCGCCGACGTGGACGCGGCGCAGGCCGTCCTCCTCGTCGTTGACAGAGTCCTTGGGGCGGAAGGCGAGCGCGACGTCGATCTCGCCGTGCCGCAGCATCCGCGCCGAGTCGTCGGGGTGGCGGTCGAACAGGCTCAGCTGGAGCCCGGGGTGCGCTCGCGCCAGCGCGGCCGTCGCCTTCGGCACGATCGTGCTCAGCGCGGAAGCGTTGGCGGCCAAGCGAACCCGGCCCGCGCGCAGGTCGACGTGCGCGGCCAGCTCGGTGCTCGCGGCGTCGACCCGCCCGACGATCTCGGCGGCGCGGTTGGCCAGCAGCACGCCCTCCGGGGTCAGGCGGATGCCGCGGCCGACCCGCTGCACCAGCTTGACCCCGGTCGCCGCCTCCAGCCGGGCCAGGTGGTGGCTGACCGAGGGCTGCGAGTAGTGCAGCTGCCTGGCCGCCTCCGTCACCGAGCCGTGCCGGGACACCGCGGCCAGGACCTTGAGGTGGACCAGGCTCAACATCCATCAATGCTATCTATGGATCGCGTGCCGGATTGGCATTGGACGTCATGTCGCGCCTGCTCGATGCTGTGCCGATGACGACGCGCACAGGCAAGGTGACCTGCGATCTCTCCGTTTCTCTCGACGGGTTCTCGGCCGGGCTCAACCAGACCGAACAGCGCCCGTTCGGCGAGGACGGCGGCGACGGCTGGGGCGACAAGCTGCACGCCTGGTACGTCGAACCGCGCGAGCTGCACGAGGTCGAGCTGGGCCGGATGGCCAAGTCCAAGGCGTTCATCATGGGCCGCAACATGTTCGG
The DNA here is from genome assembly GCF_002155965.1 of Allokutzneria sp. NRRL B-24872. Classification (GTDB taxonomy): domain Bacteria; phylum Actinomycetota; class Actinomycetes; order Mycobacteriales; family Pseudonocardiaceae; genus Allokutzneria. The sequence continues at coordinate 74,908 of NZ_MUMH01000085.1, read as the reverse complement.
CCCCGTGCGCGGTGAGTGGGACCGGGCGTGGAAGGGCTGGTGGGGCGACAACCCGCCCTACCACGCCGACGTCTTCGTGCTCACCCACCACGCGCGCGAGCCGCAGCTGATGGACGGCGGCACCACCTTCCACTTCGTCACCGAGGGCATCCACGCCGCCATGGAGCGCGCGCGGGAAGCGGCCGACGGCGGTGACATCTCCATCCACGGCGGAGCGAGCACCGTGAACCAGTACCTCGCCGCCGGGCTGATCGACGAACTGCGGCTGCACATCGTGCCCATCACGCTCGGCGCGGGCACGCGGCTCTTCGACGGCGTGCCCCCGCTCAACCTCGAACAGCTCGAATCGCGCCCCACCGACTCCGTCACGCACCTCGTCTACCGCGTGGTCCGCTGAGCCCCCGCCACCAACGGCTCTAGACGAAGTCGGTGACGCCGTCGTAGGAGGCGGTTCGGGCGGCGCCCGTGGTCTCGTAGCGCAGGAGCAGCAAGCCTTTCGGGGTCACTTCGTGCTCGACGAGGTGGAGGCCGACCGGGGCGCCGGAGTCGAGCAGGCGTCGTCCGGAGCCGATGACGACCGGGGCGACGACGAGCCGGAGCGCGTCGACGAGGCCAGCCGACAGCAGGGCGTTGGCCAGGCGCGAACTGCCGTGGATCTGGAGTTCGCGGCCGGGGCGCGCCCTCAGCTCGGCGACGGTCGCGAGGGGGTCGCCGCGCAGGACGGTCGTGGGGTTCCACGCGCCCTCGGTGAGGGTGTTGGTCACGACGTACTTCGGCAGCGAGTTCATTCGCCCGGTGTACGGGTCGTTCGGGTCGGTGATCTCCGGCCAGTCGCGCGCGAAGGCCTCGTAGGTCCGCCGCCCGAACAGCAGGCCGTCCGCCTGGTCGAGCCACTCCGAGGTGCGCTTGACGAACACCTCGTCGATGTGGGGCACGAGCCAGCCGCCGCGGGTGAAGCCGTCGCTGGTGTCCTCCTCCGGCGAGCCGGGGCCCTGGCTGACGCCGTCGAGGGTGACGAACTCGGTGATGACGATCTTCATCGGACGACCACACCCTCCGCGACAGCGGCCAGCTGAGCGGTGACCGAGCCCCAGCCGTCGAAGAAGCCGAGCTCGTGGTGGCGCTCCCGGGAGGACGGGTCGCCGTGCCGGACGACGATCCGGTAGTCGGTGCCGTCCGGGTGGTCGGCGAGGGTGATCTCGGCCGTCATGTGCAGCGGCGCGGGGGCGACCGGGCGCCACTCGCTGTCGATGGTGTTGGTGAAGACGATGCGCTCCAGCTCGTCCACGACGAGGAAGCTCGCGTCCATGTGCGGCTGGAAGTCCACGCCGTCCTCGCTCATCCGCGTGACGAGCCCGCCGCCGGGCCGGACGTCGAGGCGGTCGACGCGGCAGACGGTCGGCGCGGGCAGCCACCACTGCGCGAAGCTGGACGGCTCGGTCCACGCGCTCCACACGACGGCGCGGGGAGCGCGGATGACGCGGTCCAGGACGAGGTCGAGATCGGGGTTCACGGCTGTTCCTCTTTCTTTTGCTGTGCTTGGTGGCCGGTGACGAAGCTGTCGAGCCGGTCGGTGCGCTCTTCCCAGACCCGGCGCTGCTCCGTGAGCCAGTCGTCGACGACGGCGAGGCGGTCGCGGTCCAGCGTGCACGTGCGCACGCGACCCCGCTTGGCGGTGCGAATGAGGCCGCTGTCCTCCAGCGTCCGCACGTGCTTCATGAAGGACGGCAGGGTCATCGGGAACTCGCGGGCCAGCTCGCCCACGCTCGTCGGACCACGACCGAGGCGTCGGATCACCTCTCGCCGGGTCGGGTCGGCGAGCGCGACGAACACGCCGTCCACCTCCGCCGAATACTGTGCCATGCGGCTAAGTATGACTCGGCAGGAAACTTAGCGCAAGGGCTAAGTGTTGAGCGTCAGATCACGTAGGTGCCGATCCAGCACCGCGGCGACCGCGTCGGTGCCGGGCGGCTCAGGCGCGAGCAGGACGTGCAGGGTGAGGCCGTCCAGCAGCGCCCACAGCCGCTCGGCCTCCACGTCGACCTCGCGCCCGGCGCCGAGCAGCCCGAGCCCGTCGAGATCGCTGACGCACGTGCGGCACAAGCCCTTCACGCCCTCGTCGGCCTCCTGGCGAATCCCCCGGGCCTCGGGATCGGTGGTGCCGTGCGCGGTGAAGGCGAACCACACGCGCGCCTCGGTGAGCCGGTCGGCGTCCAGCGGGAGCACCTGCTTGAGCAGATCGACCCCGGCGGCGATCGGATCGCCCTCGCCGACCTCGCGCGTGCGCCACTCGACCCCGGCCTGGACGCGGCGCTCGGCCCGGCTGACGACCTCCCGCATCGCGAAGCGCAGCAGCTCGTCCTGGGTGGCGAAGAAGTAGCGCACCGAGCCCGTCGACAGCCCGGCCTCGCGGGCGACGCCGCGCACGGAAGCCGCGGGCACCCCCTCGCGCAGCACGATCCGCCAGACGGCGTCGGCGAGGTCGGCGCGGCGCTGGTCGTGGTCGATCGGCATGCCCAACTCCTATCACAGCTGTGCTAGCTTCGCTCTATCACAGCTGTGCTAATTACTAGGAGGAGATGTGCATGCATGCCGTTGAGCAGCGGTTTTCCGGTCTTTCCCCGACGCTCGCCTGCTGTTTCGCGGGCCTGCTGGCCAGTGGGGTTCCCGCGGCGCTGAGCGATTCGAGCTGGTCGGCCGCGGTCGGCGTCGCGGGCACGGCGACCCTGCTGCTGATGAGCGCGGTCCCCGCGTGGGGCACCGCGAGGCCGCTCCTGCTGCTGTTCGCCGCGACATCGGTCTTCGGCTGGCTGACGTCGCTGATCACGTCGCTACCCGGGGTGACGGGGGCGCTCACGAGCCTGCCGATCCCGGTCGCGTTCCTCGCGGTGAACAGCGTCAAGCTGGTCTCGGTCGGCCTCGCCGCGCTGCTCGCCCGGCGGCAGCGGTGGTCACTGGAGGAGCTGCACCTGCGTCCCGGTTCACCGCGCGCGGGCGGCTGGCTGATCTTCGGCCCGCTGTTGTGCCTGCTCGTGCCGGGCCTCTTCCTCGCGGAGCTGCCTTCCGGCGCGCTGGCCCACCTGCCATCGGTACTGCCGTGGCTGCCCGTGATGCTGGCGGGCTGCCTGATCAACGCGGCGGCCGAGGAGTTCCTGTACCGCGGCGCGGCGTTGCGCGCGGCGCGCGAGGTCATGCCGCTCGCCCCGGCGCTGGCGCTGGGCTCGGCGGTGTTCGGGTTGAGCCACCTCGGCGGGAACCCCGGCGGCTGGCTCGGCGTGCTCACCTCGGCCGCGTTCGGGCTGGTCTGCGCCTTCGCGATGCTCAGCGCGCGCGGCTTCGTCTGGAACCTGGCCGTGCACGTGTGCGCCGATCTGGGCATCGTCGCTTCGCTGACACTCGCCCAGATGGGCGTGTGAGTACGGCCACCCGCTCGGGCGCAATACCCCTCACGGCTTCTTCTGTCTGTGAATACTGTTGCTCGCACCGCATGCCCGGGTTGTGCTTCGTGAGCGTTCCTCACGTGCCCCACCGGGGCCGATGACGAGGGCGGCGCGGCGCGAAGGAGGGCCTGGGCGCGATGACGGCAAACCCGGACGAGAAGGTCCGTCTCACGGCCACGACCAGCCACGACCCCAGAACGACGGACGTGGCGACGCTCCTCGCGAAATGTCGCGCGGCGGTCGAGCCCACGGTGCGCGCGGCGGTGGACACGCTGCCGGAGCCGGTGCGGCGGGTCGCCGCCTACCACTTCGGCTGGCAGGACGAGCACGGCCGGCCGCGCGCCGACGACAACGGCGGCAAGTGGCTCCGCCCCGCGCTGGCCCTGTTATCGGCCCGAGCGGTCGGAGGCGCCACGGAGGACGCGGTGCTCGCGGCGACGTCGGTGGAGCTGGTGCACAACTTCTCCCTGCTGCACGACGACATCATCGATGGCGACAAGACGCGCAGGAACCGGCCGACCGCGTGGGCGGTCTTCGGGGTCCCGTCGGCGATCCTGGCCGGGGACGCGTTGTGGGCCTTGGCAATGCGGGTGCTCACCGACGGCGGTGGCACGGCGTCGGTCCGAGCCGTGCGAACGATGGCGCTCACGCTGTGCCGCCTGATGGACGGCCAGAGCGCGGACACCGACTTCCCCGGGCGCGAGCGGGTCAGCATGGCCGAGTGCCAGGCCATGGCCGCTGGCAAGACCGCTGCCGTGCTGGGCTGCGCGTGCGCGCTCGGCGCGGTGACCGGCGGCGGCAGCGACGCGCAGGTGGACGCGTTCCAGCGGGTGGGCGAGCACCTGGGCATGGCCTTCCAGGTGGTCGACGACCTGTTGGGCATCTGGGGCGATCCGGACGTGGTCGGCAAGCCGGTCGGCAGCGATCTGGCGAACCGCAAGAAGTCCTTGCCCGTGGTGGCGGCGCTGGACTCCGGCACCGCCGCCGGGGCGGAGCTGGCCGAGCTGTACCGGCTCGACCGCGCCCTCACCCCCGCCGAGGTCGAGCGCGCCGCGCACCTGGTCGAGGTGGCGGGCGGCAGGGACTGGGCGCGCCAAGAGGCGCAGCGCTGCGCGCAGGCCGCCCTGCACGCGCTTGAGGAGGTCGGCCCCGAACCGGTCGCTGGCGCCGAGCTGCGCGCGCTCTTCTCACTCGTGACGGGCCGCGACCACTGAAGATTTTTTGGAGCGCGTGTCCATGCGGCGGTACGCCGTTCGTAGTGAAGGCATGACGAACACAATCTGGACTCTCGTGCACGCCGAACGCGCCGCGCTCATCGACGACCTCGCGCAGGTCGACGCGGCCCTGTGGGACAAGCCGTCGCTCTGCGCGGGGTGGTCCGTGCACGACGTCGTGGCCCACCTCATCGACTCCGCGCGGACCACGCGCATCGGCTTCGTGGCCGGGCTCGTGCGGGCTCGGTTCGACTTCGACCGCCAGAACGCGCGCGGTGTCGCGCGGGAGCGCGGTGCCTCACCGGAGGAGACGTTGGCGCGGCTGCGCCAGGTGATGACGCGGACCACCACTCCCCCGGCTCCGCTGGACACCCGCCTCGTCGAGGAGATCGTGCACGGCGAGGACATCCGGCGGCCGTTGGGGCTGACCCGCGCCTACCCGCACGAGGCCGTCGCGCGAGCCCTCCGCCTCCAGACGCGCACCGCGGCGTCGTTCGGCGGGGCCAAGGAGCTGGTCGCCGGAGTGCGGCTGACCGCGACCGACACGGACGTCGTGATCGGCGAGGGCCCGGAGGTGCGCGGCACCTCGCTGTCATTGCTGCTGGCCGTGTCTGGGAGGCAGGACGCTTTGGCCGAACTCACCGGACCGGGTCTCTCAGCGCTGACCGTGTGAGGTGGGCGCCGAGGACCACGAACCAGAGCTGCGTGGTGAAGAGGGCGAAGCGCTCGCTGCCGCCCATGCCGAGCGGACCGTAGCTGTGCGAGAAGTGCAGCCAGGTCGCGACGATCGCGATGACGGCGGCGGCGACGGTGATCACGCGGAGCGCGGCGAACGGGTTGCCGCGCCCGGAGAACGCGCTCAGGGCCAGGCCGAGGTTGCCGACGCCCATGATCAGGAACGCGCCCACGACGTGGAGGTCGAGGTCGACGTCGGCGGGGGCGAGCCCGGCGAGCACGAAGCCGGAGCCACCCCCGGCGAGGAGGACGCACGCGAGCGCCGCCACCCAGGAACGCCGCCACAGCACCGGTGACAGCGCCAGGCCGACGATCAGCAGCACTCCGCAGAGCACGGCCGAGGTGTTCAGCAGCTCGTGCAGCGGTGAGCAGATGTAGCGCGAGACGCCGTCATCCGATACCTGGCAGCGCACGTTGCCCAGGTCGCTGATGTTGTTGTGCGCCAAGCTGTACGGCGTCGTCCACGCGAGCTGGGCGACGACGTTGGCCGCCGCGAACTGCACGGGTCCGACGATCAACGCCGCCGCCGCGAACAGCTGTCCTCTTTGCGCCATCACGGTTGTGGTCCTCCTCGGTGAGCTGCGCACGAGTCCACCAACCGCCCGGCCCACCGGGCACTACGAGCACCCGCCCACTTCGAGGTATGCCCAGCCCTACCTCAGAACTACGACCAGACACCTGGGCGGTCGCCGCACCGCCCGTCTACCGTCCGTTCCATGAGTGCCCCACCCATCGACGCACCGCTGAAATCGCTTGCCAAGGCGCGATTCCTGTTCTCCGCCTGGCCGTGGCGAGCCCTGGCGCACGTGCTCACCACGCCCTTCGCCGCGGCGGCCGCGATCGCCCTGCTGGCCTTCCCCGCACTGCCCTGGATCTTCCTCGTGGCCAGCAAGAAGGTGGAAACCCTTACCTCAGCGGCACTTCTCGCGGCACTCGGCGCCGTGCTGGTCGGCCTGTTCGGCGCGCTGCTCGCGCCACCGCTGGCCGAGTTCGAGCGCAGGCGCCTCGGGCTGCTGGACCGGCGGCCGATCGTGTCGGGGCATCGCGGCGTGCAGTCCCCCGGGCTCGCCACGTGGCTGCGGACGCGCTACACCGAGGCGGCCACGTGGCGCGAGCTGGCCTACGTGCTGCTCCTCGCGATCGTGGCACCCATGCTCTACGGCGCGCTGGCGGTGCTGGTGCTGATCGTGGTGGTGATCGCCGCGAGCCCGCTGCTGCTGAAGACCGACGTGACGCCGCTGTCCTTCGGCACCATCCAGCTCACTTCGGTCGCGGAGGCCACGCCGTACGCGATCGGCGCCCTCGTGCTGGTGCCCGCGCTGCCGTACCTGTGGACGGCGTTGGCCGGCGCGCACGCCTCGGTGGCCCGGCACCTGTTGTGCGGGGCCGCCGAGGACGAGCTGCGCGTGGAACTCGCCGAGGTCTCGCGCTCGCGGGCCAGGCTCGTCAACGCATTCGAGGTCGAGCGGCGGCGCATCGAGCGCGATCTGCACGACGGCGCGCAGCAGCGGCTCGTCAGCCTCACGTTGCAGCTCGGGCTCGCCCGCATCGACCTCCCGGCGGGCTCGGCGGCCGCGCAGAGCGTCGGCGAGGCGCACGACCAGGCCAAGCAGCTGATGACCGAGCTGCGCGAGCTGATCAACGGCATCCACCCCCAGGTGCTGACCGACCGCGGACTCGTCGCGGCGCTCCAGGAACTGGCCAGCCGCTCGGGCATCCCGGTGACCGTCGACGCCGACGTGCCGACCCGCCCGCAGCCCTACGTCGAGGCGACCGCGTACTTCGTCGTGGCGGAGGCGCTGGCCAACGTCGCCAAGCACAGCGGGGCCAGTGCGGTGACCGTGCGCGTCCGGCAGCTCGGCGGGCGCCTCGAAGTGGTGGTCAGCGACAACGGCCGGGGCGGGGCGGACCCGCGCGCGGGCACCGGCCTGACCGGCCTCGCGGACCGCGTGTCGGTGATCGACGGCACGATGACGATGTCCAGTCCCGTTGGCGGCCCGACCGTCCTGACCGTGGAGTTGCCGTGCACGTGAAGAAGCGACTCGTCCTCGCCGAGGACGGCGTCCTGCTCCGCGAGGGCTTGGCGGGCCTGCTGAGCCGCTTCGGCTTCGACGTGGTCGCGGTCGTCGGCGACGGCGAGGAGCTGAAGGCGGCCGTTGCCGAGCACGGCCCCGACCTCGTCGTCACGGACATCCGCATGCCCCCGGACTTCACCGACGAGGGCCTGCGCGCCGCCGTCGAGCTGCGTCGGACCCGGCCGGACCTCGCGGTGGTCGCGCTCAGCCAGTACGTGCAGCTCAGCTACGCCGCCGAGCTGCTGGACTCGCACGACGGGCGCGGGGTCGGCTACCTGCTCAAGGACCGCGTGGTCGACGTGGAGGAGTTCATCGACACCCTGCACAAGGTGCTCGACGGCGGCACGGTCGTGGACCCCGCCGTCGTCCGCCAGCTGCTGACCCGCAGGGCCAACCCGCTGGAACGGCTCTCCCCGCGCGAGCGCGAAGTCCTCGCCCTGGTGGCCCAGGGCCACTCCAACACCGCGATCGCCGCCGACCTGGTGGTCTCGGAGGCCGCGGTCGGCAAGCACGTCGGCAACATCCTGGCCAAGCTCGACCTGCCGCCGACCGAGGACACCAACCGCAGGGTGCTCGCCGTCCTGACCTACCTCAGGGCAGGAGGGGGTTGACCTTGCCCCAGGGGCAGGGTTGAAAGCTGGGGGCGTGGACGGTTCGAGGGTTGACCGGGAGACGCTGCGGGCGCTCGCGGACGAGGGCAACGAGACGGCGCTGGACCGGCTGGCGGATCTCGCGGACGCGCGCGGGGATGTCGACGAGCTGAGCGAGCTGTTGGACGAGGGTTGCGAGCGCGCCGGGCGGCTGCTGACCCGGCGCGCGGTCGCCGCGAGGGATCTGCTTGAGCTGCAACGGATCTCCGACGCGGGGTGCGCGGAGGCCGAGGTGGAGCTGGAGCGGTTGCTGGCGGCGCCCGGGGAATGAGGTTGGTACCGGCGGGGTCGGTCGGCCACGATGCCCTGGTGCTCGAGGACGCGGTCACCACAGCTCGCTTGATCTTGCGGATGCCGACGCAGGCGGATTCGCAGGAGGTCTTCGACCTGTACGCCGACCGGCGCGTGTGGGAGTCGGACCCGGTGAGCCGCCACCGCACGATCGACCAGACCGAGCGGATGATCGAGAACTGGCGCTCGGCGTGGCACCGCGACGGGCTCGGCATGTGGATCGCGCGAAGCCATCAAGGGGTCTTCGTCGGCATCGGGGGCTGCTTCGTCCGCTACGGCGTCGCGTGGAACGTCGGCTTCCGCCTCGAACCCCGCTGGTGGGGCGCGGGGTACGCCCAGGAGATCAGCGCGGCGGCTCGGGGCGCGGCCCAGCGCCTGCGCCCGGAGCTGCCGCTGACGGCCTACGTGCTCGACGGCAACGAGCAGTCCCGCCGAGCGGTCGAGCGTCTGGGTCTGGCCTTCGCGTGGCGCGGGCCCGACGCGGGAAACCCTGATCTCTCAGCCGTTCGCCTGCTCTACAGCGATCGGCCGCTGTCGCAGGATGTCCTCCGGGCCTTGACTGAGCGCTGACGCCGTGTCAGTCGAGGTGCGCTCGCCGGACGGCCTGCTGCGGGTGGTCGTCGCCGTGGTGGACGGGCGCCTCCGCTACGAGGTCGCGCGCCGTGGCCGGGTCTTGGTGGCTTCCTCCGGGCTCGGGCTCGACCTGGCGGGCTGGCCGTCACTGACCGGCGGCTTGGTCTTGGAGTCCTTGCAGCACAACACGATCGACGAGTCATGGCGTCCTACCTGGGGCTCCGACGCGATCGTCCGCAACCACGCCAACGAGTGCGTGCTGCGAACTGTGCGGCCGACGAGCGGGTTGCGCCTGGAGCTGGTCGTCCGCGTGTTCGACGACGGCGTCGGCTTCCGCTACCGCCTGCCCGCGCAGTCCGGGCTCGACGCCTACACGGTCACCGCGGAGCACACGGAGTTCGCGCTGCCGCCGACCGCGACGAGCTGGTCGTTGGAGGCGGGCAAGGACTGGAACGCCGACGAGCGGCACTACCGGCGAGCGCCGCTGGCCGACGTGCGCACCGCACAGACTCCACTCACGTTGTCCACTGTGGACGGACAGCATCTCGTGGTGCACGAGGCGGCACTGGTCGACTACCCCAGCATGACGTTGGCCGCGATCGGGCCCGGTACCTTCACCAGCGAGCTGATCAGCCTGCCCGACGGCGCGAAAGCCCGGCTGCGCGGCGAGTTCCGCACGCCGTGGCGCACGCTGACCATCGGTGACCGCCCTGGCGATCTCGCGGAGTCGCACCTGATCGAGAACCTGAACGAGCCGTGCGCGCTCGCGGACACGTCGTGGATCACCCCCGGGACCTACGTCGGCGTGTGGTGGGAGCTGCAACGGCGGCACACGACCTGGACCGCCGGGCCGCATCACGGAGCGACCACCGCGCGGACCAAGGAGTACATCGACTTCGCGAAGGAGATGGGCGCGGGCCACGTGCTCGCCGAGGGGTGGAACAGCAACTCCGGCGGCACTTGGTCCGGCCAGGATTTCCTGACGCCGCAAGAAGATTTCGACCTCGCGGAGGTGCTCCGGTACGCGCGGGCCAAGGGGGTGGGGTTCGTCGCGCACAACGAGACCCGGGGCTTCGTCGACGACTACGACCGCTCGTTGGAGACGATCTTCGCGCGGTACGCGGAGCTGGGTATCAGCGCGGTGAAGACCGGCTACGCCACCAAGTTCGTGCTCGGCGGGGTGCACCGCAGCCATTTCGACCAGGAGGCGGTTCGGCACTACCAGCGGGTGGTCGACGTGGCGGCCCGCAACCGGCTCATGATCATCGCGCACGAGGCGATCAAGCCGACCGGGCTCTCCCGCACGCACCCGAACCTGATGAGCGGCGAGGGCGTCGCGGGGATGGAGCAACAGCACTACAAGGGCGAGCACGGGAATCCACCGGAGCAGGCGACGATCCTGCCGTTCACCAGGTTCGTCGGCGGCCCCGCCGACTACACGCCGGGCGTGCTGAACGTGACGTGGGACCCGGCCGGGCTCGGCACCCGCGTGCAGACGACGGCGGCCGCGCAGCTCGCGCTGTGCACGCTGTTCTTCAGCCCCGCGCAGATGCTGGCCGACACCCCGGAGAACTACCGCGCACATCCGGGAACTGAGTACCTCCGGGGACTTCCGACCACCTGGGACGAGACTCGGTTCCTGGACTGTGGGATCGGGGACCACGTGGTATCCGCACGCCGGAAAGGCGGGACGTGGTACCTCGGCGCGATCACCGACGAGCACGAGCGGACGCTGCGGGTGCCGTTGAGCTTCCTCGGGCCGGGGCCGCACCTCGCCGAGATCTTCCGTGACGCACCGGGTACCAGTTGGCACCACGACCCACTACCCGTCGATGTCCGCACCGAGGCGGTGGACGCCTCCAGCACGCTCGCGCTGCGGCTCGTGGCCGGGGGTGGCGCGGCGATCCGACTCACACCCTCATGAGCAAAGAAGTTGTTGCGCGTAATATACCGGAGTGAAAGAGTTGGCGCAGCCTCCGAGGGGACAGCCATGAACCACGAGCACGTGTTCGAGCGCGCCTGGGCCGAGCCCGGCCACACCCGCTCCACCCTGCCGCCGGTCGAGGTCAACAGGGTGCTCGCCGAGCGCTACGAGCTGGACGAACCACTGGTGTTCACGCGAACCATGTTGTGGGACAACGAGGTTCGCAAGGCTCGACGGCCCGATCTGTTCATCCCGTACGTGGTCGAGGCGGGCAGCGCGGCGGCGTGGGGCGGCGAGGACGAGTTCGTCCGGCGCTCCCGGCAGCGGCTCTGGCTGGAGCCGTCCACCTCCGGGCTGGTGCTGGAGCGGACCCGGCTCGACCACGCGCGCCAGGCCGTGACCTTCATCGGGACCGCCGAGTGCGCCGCCGAGGACGGCTCGACGCTGCGCGCCGACACCCGCCAGCCGCTCTTCCACGTCGAGCACGCCGTCGCCGGCTCGGAGGAACAGCCGCTGAACCTGTGGCGCATCGTCCACCTCACCGAGGCGCCGGACCCGCGCCTGGTCGAGGTGTTCGAGCGCATCGCCGCCTCGCCGTGGCTGCCCGAGTTCGTCGAGATCTACGTCCGCGACGTGCTCGGCCGCGCCCTCACCCGCCGCTGAGTGCGCGGACGGACCGCGCGAAAGGGAAAGGCGAACTGCCTGAAGGGTGACCCGCCGGTGGGGTTCGGTCCTCGTGGATCGCGACGACGGTTCCGGGGCTGACATGTCCGCGTGACGGAGGGGAACCCCGCTCTGGCACGACGTTGTCTCGCCACCGCGATGGGAGCGGTGCTCGCACCGGCCTCGCTCGTGCCGGTGACAGCCAGCGCCGCACCTTCGGCATACCCGAAGCCGGTGCGGCTGGCGGCGAAGAAGTACCCGACGTTCCACGGCGGCTACCGGACCGCCGCGGGGTTCCAGTCCTTCACCCACGTTGCCGCGGCGGCCTACCCCGCGCTCGCGCGGCGTGTCGAGTACGACAGCTCCTGGCAGAAGACCCAGAACCCCAACGCGGGCAGCACGCTCGAAGCGCTGTGCATCACCGCCAACGCGGCGAGCGGGTGCAGGACCGAGCCAAACTCCGCGAAGCCCCGTTTTCTGCTCATGGCGCAGATCCACGCGCGCGAGATCACCACGAGCGAGCTGGCGTGGCGCTTCATCACCGCCCTCGTCGACGGCTACGACGTCAACGCCGACCTGACGGCGCTGCTGGACAGCACTGAGGTCTGGGTCGTGCCGCAGGTGAACCCGGACGGCATCCAGTGGGTGGAGTCGGGGTTCACCGGGCCGACCATCGGCGACTCCGCCTTCCACCGCAAGAACCGCGACAACAGCAACGAGACCACGCCCTGCGCCAACAACGGCGACTCGCAGCCCAGCATCGACCTCAACCGCAACTGGAACTCCTACTGGGGCGGGGCGGGCACCTCCGCCGATCCGTGCAACCTCGCCTACCGGGGGCCGAGAGCCGCTTCCGAGCCCGAGGTCTCGCAGCTGGCGTCGCTGATCGGCGAGCTCTTCCCCGACCAGCGGGGACCGGCCCTGACCGACGCGGCGCCCGCGACCACCAAGGGCGCGATGATCACCCTGCACACGTACTCGAACTTCGTGCGGCGGGCAACTGGGGGCCGTTCACGACCACCTGGCTGCTCAACCGCTGAGCGGGTCGCTGGCGCTGGCGCTCCTGCGCGGCACCAGCATCAGCGCCGCCGCCAGCACCACGAACGGCAACCCGGGACGGAGTACCAACCAGAACCCGCCCAGATCGCGGTACCAGTCCCACGTCCACGTGAGGTACAGCGCCGCGATGCCACCGCACTGGACGATCAGCGTCCACCACAGCCGCCGCTCGCGATCGGCCGTCATCGACGACGCCTCGGCGGTCGCCTTGCCCACGGCGGACAGCAGCGCGAACCCGCCGACGGCCACGGCCGCCACCGCCACGACGGCCACCGGGAGGAGCCCGGCGAGGAGGAAGATGATCAGCAGTTGTCCTCCGACGACCGCTTGCAGCGTCCCGACCAGCCAGACGCCGATCAGCTGCTTGGCGATCACCGTGACGCTCCCCCACATGCGGCACACCCTGGCCCGCCTCCCCGGATCGGGCAAGCACGGCGGCTAGCATGCTAGATTGCTAGCATGTCTCCGGCCGACAAGCGGCAGTTCAACGTCTACCTGCCCGCCGACCTCATCCGGCGGGTGAAGCTCGCCGCCGTCAACGCCGACGAGTCGCTGTCCTCCTTCGTCGAGCAGGCGTTGGAGCAGTACCTGCGATCCGGGGAGGACCGGTCCTGATGCGCGTGATGCCGATCCGCTACACCCGTGACGCCGAGGCCTTGACGCGCTTCTACCGCGCGCTCGGCCTGGAGCTGGGGCCGGTCTCACGCCCCGGCGGCTGGCTCGAACTGCCCGGCGACGGCGGCGTGCTGGCCATCCACCGCAGCACCGCCGAGGACGCTGGCCGGTGCGAACTGGCTTTCGCGGCCGACGAACCGCTCGACGACGTCGCGGAGCGCTTGCGGGCAGCCGGGTTCGCGCCCGAGCCGCCGGTCGACGAAGCTTTCGGGCACTCGATGCGCGTTCAGGACCCCGACGGCGTGTGGGTGCAGATCAACCTCTACGACCGGCAGCTCTACACATGAGCCGGGCCGGTCCACTGCTGCTCGCGATCGGCGTCGTCGCGATCGAGTTCGCAGCGGCGGTGACCGGCTTCGTCGCCTCGACCCTGCTGCCCGTCGTCTCGGTGGACCTGGCCGCCAAGGACCAGCTCGCGCTGCTCATCGCCGGGACGACGCTGGGGTTGTTCGTCGCGCTTCCGCTGGCCAGCCGCGTGCTGAGCCGCTTCGGCGCTCGGGGCACGCTGGCCGTGGGGATGTTCGCCTACCTCGGTGGGCTCGCGCTCGCGGCGACGGCCCAGACCGCGTGGGTGTTCGCCCTCGGCCAGTTCTGCACCGGGACCGCGAGCGGGCTGCTCGGGGTTTTCGGGATCAGCGCGGCGATCCAGCACCTCGACGACCGGCTGCGCGTGCGCGTGGTCGCGGCGTCCTCGGCGATGTGGATCGTGCCCGCTCTCGTCGGCCCCGCCGCGACCCTCGGCCTGGAACGGCTCGTCGGCTGGCGGTGGACCTTGCTGCTGCCCGTGCCGTTCGTCCTCATTGGACGGTTGCTGGTCGTGCGCGCGGTCCGCTCCCCCGTCGACGCCGCGCCGCGCCCGCTGGGCAGGACGTTGCTGATTCCCTTGGGCGCCTTGGGCGTGGTGCTCAGCTCGGGGTGGTGGCCGCTGGCGATCGCCGGGGCCTCCGTGACCGTCGTCGGGATGCTGTCGCTGATGCCCGAGGGGACCGCGCGCCTGCGACCCGGAACGCCCGCGGCGCTCGGCGCGATGCTGCTGTTCGGGATCGGGTACTTCGGCGCGGACAGCCTGATCACCGTGCTGCTGACCGATGGCTTCGGGATGGGCCTCGGCCAAGCCGCGATCGTCCTCAGCGCCGCCCCGTTGGGCTGGGCCGTCACGAGTCTCGTCGCCGCACAGGTGAAGTCGCCCCATCTCCCGGCGATCGGGCTCGGCATGACCGCGCTCGCCACGGCGGTGGTCGCGTTCGGCGGCTCGTTCCCCGTGCTGCTGATCGCGTGGGGGCTGGGCGGGGTCGGCGTCGGGCTCGCCTATCCCGGGCTGTACGTCAGGGCCACCACCGCGGGCTCAAGTGGTTTCACCGCAACGGAACTGGCCACTGCGGTGATCACCGCCGAGTGCACCGGCCAGCTCCTCGGTCGCGCCGTCGGCGGAGCGCTGTCCTCCGCGAGCACATGGGGCCTGTTCGCCTCCTACGCCGTCTTCGCGCTCGCCCTGGCCGCTGCCGCGCTGGCCGCCCGGGCTTCCGCTTAGCATCGTGGGCGTGGAGATCGTGGAAGACGGGTGCGACGAGTTCGACGTGGTCCTGCTCGACGTCCCAGCGGCGCGGACACCGGTCCTCAAGATCGTTCGGGAAGCGACGGGTTGGAGCATCGCGGAGGCGCGGGAGAAGATCGAGAACGCGCCGGTGCTGCTCGTCGAGGCGACGTCCAAGCAGCGGGCCGACGAGCTGAAGCGCCGGTTGACGGAGGTCGGGGCAACGGCCGAGGTCCACGGCTCCGCCTAGACCGACGGTCCACCTCCAACTCCTGGGCGGCGGTGGGTCACAGGTAGCGCAGGGCGGGCCAGAGCGTGGACCACGGTTCGCGGCGGCCTTCGCACAGCCACACGGGGGTGCCCTGCGCGTTATTGCGGACGCCGAGACCGTTGTCCACGGTGGCGACCTGCCGGACGCTGGTGAAGTGGCGGGCGAGATCGGCCTGCGAACCGCCGACATAGAGGGTGGTCGGGGATTCCGGTGGTGTGCCGAAGTACCAGAAGCCGCGATGCGGGCTGTGCACGCCGGGTAGTCCCCGGGACAGGCCGTAGAAGGCCAAAGCGCTTGCGGGCCAATAGGTGTGAGCGACAATGGAGGTACCCGCAGGAGCTGCACGATAGGCAGTGGCGACGGTGTCGACGAGCTGGGGCCACCCGACGCTCTCGGTGTTGACGGCGTTGGCGGCACCGCCCTTGTCGGCGAGGCTGCTCACGGGTTGGACGGGAAGCAGCACGACCACCATGGCCACCGACAACGCCGCAGCGGGCCACGCGGCCCAAGGCACCCAACGGAACCGGTCGAGCGCGACGGCGCCAACGGCCCAGAGCGCGGTGAACATGCCCGCCAGGTAGTAGCCGTGGCCGAACGCGAAGAACACCACCACGGCGAGGATCACGAAGGCAGCGCCGAGGAAGCGGTGCGACTCCGAGCGCAGCGAGGACCACAGGCCATAGCCGAGCAGGGCGGCACCGAGGACACCGGCGGAGGCGAGCAACAGCAGGAAGAAGCCGGGATCGGGTTGTGCGGCGAGGACCGCGCCCATGCCGAGCTGGGGCCAGCCGTGGCTCGCCTGCCACACCAACGCGGGAACGGAGGTGAGCACCGCGATCGCCGCACCGAACCAGAAGTGCTTGCTGCGCAAGGGCTCGCGCGGACCGAACACGAGCAGCGCGGCGCCGAGGGCGAGCCAGAAGAAGACCACGAGGTACTTCGCTTGGAGCGCGATCGCGGTCGTCAGACCCAGCCACAGCAGCAGCGAAGGCGTCCGCAGGCGCAGCCACCGCACCACCAGCCAGCTGAGCACGATCCACAGGAACGAGTCGACGACGGTCGTGGTCAGGACGTGGCCGCCGGTGGCGAGCACGGGCGAGCCGACGACAGCGGCGGCTGTCAGGACCTGGGCTCGACGGGAACCGCCCAGCTCGCGCGCGGTCAACGCCGCGAAGAAGACCCCGCCGACAGCGAAAGCGATGGCGGGCAAGCGAAACGCCACGAGCGAGCCGGGGAACAGGGAGTCCATGAGGCGCGCGAGCAGGGGCAGCAGCGGCGGCTGATCGGCGTAGCTCCAGTCGAGGTGCTGACCGGCCGCCCAGAAGTACAGCTCGTCGCCGTGGTAGCCGTAGCGCCCGCTCGTGAGCAGCAACAGCACACCGAGACCGGCGGCGAGAAGCGAGACGAACCTCATCGTTTTCCTTTGCGCGCCAACGGGATCACTGGCACCAGGCACAGCGCCACGACCACGAGGGAGACGGTGAAGGCCGAGGCGAAGGCGTCGGCGGCCGTACCGAGCGCGGCCACACGCGAGCCGGGGTCGGCGATGGCCCGGGTGGCGGCGAGCTGGCCGTCAGCGGTGGCAACGCCGAAGCCGGTGGCGAGCAGCCCAGCGAGCACCATCGACATGACGGCCGAACCGATGGCGCCGCACACCTGCTGGAGGATGTTGAGCGCCGTGGACGCCATGGCGGCCTTGGTGGTGGCCAGCGCACGCAACGCCTCGGACATCAACGGGATCATGGTGGCGCCCATACCGAGTCCCATGAGGAACTGAGCACCGAGCAACAGCCAGTACGGGGTGTCGGCGCCCACGGTGGTGAACACGCCCATGCCGCTGAGGATCAGCACGAGGCCGGGCAGCACCACCCGGCCGACGCCGAAGCGGTCAGCCAGCCCACCGCACACCGGCACGGTGAACAGGGCCGCGAGCCCACTTGGTACCAGCAGCAGTCCTGCGGTGAGCGTGGTTTCTCCGCGCACCACGAGGAAGTACGCCGGGAACAGCACCGCCGAGCCCAGGAAGCCGATCACGAACAGCGCGAGTGCTGTCACCGACAGCCGGAACGACCGGTCGCGGAACAACCCCAGATCGATCAGCGGCGAAGGAATCCTGTTGGCGCGCAGCACGAATCCGACCACGCCGACGACGCCCAGCAGGCCGATCGGCCAGACGACGGCCGCAGGAGCCCCGCCAGCGGCGAGGAACGCGGTGAAGATCAGCGCGGCCAACCCGGGCGAGAGCAGCAGCATGCCGAGGAAGTCGAAGCGCCCGGCGGGCCGGGGCGGGTCGACCGGCAGCACCCGCGCGGAGATCACCAGTGCCACCACGCCGATCGGCACGTTGATCAGGAACAGCGCGCGCCAGCCCGCGACGTCGACCAGCCAGCCGCCCAGGATCGGGCCGCTGATCGGGCCGAGCAGCATGGGCACGCCGAGCACGCCCATCACCTTGCCGACCTGATCAGGGCCTGCGAGCCGGACAAGGATCGCGGTACCGGCTGGCCCCAGCAACCCGCCCGCGAAGCCTTGCAGGACGCGGAAGACGACCAGCGAACCCACGTCCCACGCGAGCCCCGCCAGCGCCGAGCCCGCGGTGAACAGGACCAGCGCGAGCAGGTAGACCCGGCGCGCGCCGAAGCGGTCGGCCGCCCACCCGGTCACCGGGATGGCCATGGCCAGCGCCAGCAGGTAGCCGGTCACCACCCACTGGATCGTGGCGAAGGAGGTCTGGAACCCGGTGGTGAGCTCGGGCAGGGCGATGTTGACCACCGTGGAGTCCAGCACCGCCATGAACGAGCCGATCACCACCGCCCCGGCCGCCCGCCACGACGCGCGATCGAGCGCGGCCGGTGCCGTCGTCACGCTAGTTCCCCTCCGCGCGCGACTTGAGCGCGGTCAGCAGGCCGTCGATGCCCTTGCGGCACATCTTCTCCAGCAGCCGCTTGGGCATCGGCCACTTCAGCGCGATCTCCTGGCTGGCCGTGACCTCGCTGCCGCCGCCGGTCGCGGTGACCGCGCAGGTGAAGTCGTACTTCGTGGTGACCTCGCTGGAGTCCAGGTGGAACTCGTAGGCGTCCTCCCCGGAGTAGCTGTAGCGCACCTGGTGCGACGCCTTCTGCCCCATCGCCGAGACGTACCACTTGACCAGCACGGGGCGGCCCCGCTCGTCGGTCTCGTGGATCTCGATCTTGTCGTAACCGCTCTGCCAGGACGGGTACTTGGCGACGTCGAGCAGGATGCCGATGACGGCAGCGGGCTCGGCGTCGATGGAGATGGAGCCGGTGACGGGCGCCATGGGTGAGCCTCCGGGTCGGGAAGTGCTGTCAGGGAAGGAGTTCGCCGAGCGGGCGGCGCGGGTCGGCGGCGACGGCTTCGAGCAGGCGCACGAACTCCGCGAGCCACCCGGCCACCGCGCCGTCCGGGAAGCGCCCGGCGCGGTGGTTGAGGTTGAGGTGCATGATCTCGCCGGCCAGCACGACCTCCACGCGCAGCGGGTGCTCGGTCTGGGCGAGGAACTGCAACGGGAACGCGCCGAGCACGGAGAAGAACCGGCCGAGGTTGGAAGCCATGCCCGGAACGGACTCGCTGACCAGGTAGCTCTCCACCAGCGGAGCGTCCTGCGGTGCCCCGGCGAGTTCGTGCAGCCGGGCCTGCGGCAGGTACTCGTGCTCGGTGATCGCGGAGATCTTGTCCTGCAACGCCGCCAGCCACGGCAGCAGCCGCTGCGTCCGGTCCACGGTGACAGCGACTGGCAGGATGTTGAACAGCAGCCCCACCGCCTGGTCGACATCGACCGAGGTCGTGCCGCGACCGGAGAAGATCGTGCCGCACACCACCCGGTCCGAGCCGGTGATCGTGCTGAGCAGCAGTGCCCAGGCTCCGTGCGCCAGCGTGTTCACACTCAGCCCGTGCGCCCGTGCCAGGTCGGCCAGCGCGACGGCGGTCTCCGGCGCGATGACCGCCGTCTCCTGGAAGATCGGCGTGGAGATGTCGGCCGTCCCGGGCGAGGTGATCGACGGCGCGGGGAAAGCCAGTTCCTGCCGCCAGAACTCCTCGGCGGCGGTCATGTCGCGCTGGCTCTGCTCCACGCAGAAGTCGCCGAAGGCCGTCGCGGGCGGCAGCGCGGCGGGCTCCCGGCCGGAGGCGTAGAGCTGGTAGGCGTCGAGCAGCGTCGTCACCAGGATCTGGTAGCTCCACCCGTCCTGCGAGGGCAGCGTGAACATGTGGACGTAGTCGTAGGTGTCCTCGTCCGTGCGGAACAACGCCAGCCGCAGCTGCGGCGCGGAGCCGTCGAATCCCTTGCGGCGCTCGGCTTCGATGTAGGCGCCGATCCGCCGCTCCTGCTCGACGGGCTGCACCGCGCGGAAGTCACGCATGTCGATGCGCGGCTCAACGTCCGTGCGGACCACCTGAATCCAGCGTCCGCCGTCCTCGCGGACGTAGGCCGTGCGCAGCGTCGGGTAGCGCCGCGCCGTGTACTGCCAGGCGCGTTCGAGCGCCACCGGGTCCAAGCCCTGGTCGGCAAATCGGAAGCGTTGGTGCACAACGTAAACACCGGAGCCCGGCTCGCGGAGGATGCTGTCCAGCGCGCGCTGTTGCATGCCGGTCGCCGGGTAGGCGTCCTCAGCGTCGGCGTGGTGCGTGCGCGCCCACTCCACCAATTCCGCGTCCCGTTCCACAGCGACGGCGTTTCGCGCGGGACCGCGTGCCTCGACGAGCGCCGCCAGTGCCGCGATCGTGCGGCTCTGGAAGACGTCCTGCGGGCTGAGCACCATGCCCCTGGCGTTGGCGCGGCTGACCATCTGGATGCCGAGCAGCGAGTCACCGCCCAGCTCGAAGAAGCCGCGGTCGACGCTGATCTCCTCGATGCCGAGCACGTCGCGCCAGACCTCCGCCAGGCGCCGCTCCACGTCGGTGCGCGGGGCCAGGACCTCGCCCGTTGGCGCGGCTCCGCGCAGTGGGAGCGGGAGCGCGTCGCGGTCGAGCTTCCCGTTGGCGCTCACGGGGAACTCCGCCACCGCGACGACCGCGGTGGGCACCATGAACTCGGGGATGCTGTCCCTCAGGAAACGCGGGACGTCGGTGCTGAGCCAGCGGCTCAGTTCGAGCAGGCGCGGGTTGTTGGTGTGCGCCTTGCCCGGCTCGACGGGATCGGCCCAGTCGACCAGGCGCGCGCTGCCTTCACGGCGCAGGACGACTCGGTAGGAGCCATCGGTGGCACCGCCCTGCCACGACACGTCGGCGGTGTAGCCGAGGTCGTCGGCCAGCTGCCACCACGCCTCGGGCTCGACGCCCCCGGTGGTCACCGATGTCCGCACCGGAGCGTCGGCGGCGGCTTCGGCCAGCTCAGCCAGGGCAGCGTTGATCGACGCGACGCGCGCGTTGGGCACGCCGTCAACGCGCAGCACCTCAGGGCGCTGCTCGGTGAGCACGTGACGCACGTCCTCCAGCGAGGTCCACGGCACCGGCTCGACCGGCGTCGCGGGCGCCCCGCCCACGTGCACGGCGACGTCGTAGCGGTAGCGGGTCAGCTCGTTGTGGTGGTCACCGCGCTTGAGCATGACCTCGACGCGGCTGATCTCCGGGACCTCCGCGCGCAGAGCGGTGAAGTACTCGGGCGCGATCACCAGCTCCTGCTCCTGCGCGGCGCGCTGGTGCACGCGGTCGCGCAGCGCCCCGACGGTCAGGCCGGGTTCGGCGCGGGCCAGCTCGACCTCGACGTGGAAGGTGTTCAGCAGGGCGAGGCCGCGCAGGTCGCCGAGGAACAGCGTGCCACCGGGTACCAGGCACGCGATCGCCTGCTTGACGACGTCCGTCAAGTAGTCCGGACCTGGGAAGTACTGCGCGACGGAGTTGATCACCACGGCGTCGAACCGCTCCCCCGCGATGCCGGAGAAGTCGTTGGCGTCGCGCTGGAAGAGCTGCACGTCCACGCCGGAGGGCAGCGTCGGCACCACCGCGTCGCGCACGTAGTCCAGCGCGGTCGCGGAGATGTCGGTGCCCCAGTAGCGCTCGGTGTCCGGGGCGATCCGCGCGAGCAGCAGTCCGGTGCCGCTGCCGATCTCCAGCACGGAGCGCGGCCGCGTCGCCCTGATCCTGTCCACAGTGGACTCGACCCAGACGCGCATCTCCTCGGCGGGCAGCGGTTCGTCGGTGTAGCTGCTGTTCCAGCCGACGATGTTGAAGTCCGCGGCGCCGCCGGAACCGCCGGAGCGGTAGTTCTGGTCGAACAGGTCCTGCCACTCCGAGACGCGGCTCTCCTCGCTGGAGGAGGGGGCCATGGCGCCGGGCTCGGGCACGACGTAGGCGACGAGCTGCTTGTCCTCGGCGTCCTGGGTCAGCGAGCGCGCGAGCACGACCACGTCGCGCACGGCGTCGTGCTCGGCCAGCGCCGCCTCGATCTCGCCGGGCTCGATGCGCAGCCCGCGCACCTTGACCTGGAAGTCGGTGCGGCCGAGGAAGACGATCGTGCCGTCCGGCTGGTAGCGGGCGAGGTCGCCGGTGCGGTAGAGCGTCGCGCCGGGCCCGTCGTTGAAGGGATCAGTGCTGAACGGGTCGGGCACGAAGCGCTGCTCGGTCAGCTCGGGGCGGCGGTAGTAGCCGCTGCCCACGCCGATCCCGCCGATGTACGCCTCACCCGGAGTACCAATTGGAACCGGGTTCCGGTGCTGGTCGAGGATGTGGATGCGGGTGTTCGCGATCGGAGTTCCAATTGGCACCAGCGCCGATGTGGTGTCGCGCGGGCACTCCCACGCCGTGCTGTCCACGCTGGACTCCGTGACACCCCACAGGTTGTGCAGCGCCGCTCCCGGCAGCGTCGCGTAGAGCGCGCGCACCGAGGTCTGCGGGAGCGCTTCGCCGCTGGAGATCACCCGCGTGATCGACTCGCAGTTGCCGACGCCGGGGTGCTGGAGGAACACGCGCAGCATCGGCGGGACGAAGTGCAGCGTGGTGACGCCCTGCTCCTGGATGAGCGTCGACAGGTACTCGGGGTCCTTGTGGCCCTCCGGCTTGGCGATCACCATGCGCGCGCCGGTGATCAGCGGCCAGAAGAACTCCCACACCGACACGTCGAAACTAAACGGAGTCTTTTGCAGTACTCGGTCCCCGGCGGTGAGGCCGAAGTGCTCCTGCATCCACAGCAGCCGGTTCACCACGGCGCGGTGGGCGTTCATCGCTGCCTTGGGCTGCCCGGTCGAACCGGAGGTGTAGATCATGTACGCGATGTCGTCCATGCCGACCGCGACGCCGGGGCGCGTGTCCGGCTCGGCGTCGAACTCTCCCGCGCCGTCCAGCGCGACGACGACCGCGCCGTGCTCCGGCAGGTCGTCGACGAGCGTCTGCTGCGTCAACAGGATCGTGGGCTCGGCGTCGGCGAGCATGAACGCGACGCGCTGCTTCGGATAGGTCGGGTCGATCGGCAGGTAGGCACCACCTGCCTTGAGGACGCCGAGCAGGCCGACCACCATCTCCGGCGAGCGCTGCACGCAGACGCCGACGGGCTGCCCTGCCGTGATTCCCATGCGCAGCAAGCGGTGCGCGAGCCGGTTGGCCCGGAGGTCCAGCTCGGCGAAGGTGACGTCCTGGCCCTCGAAGCGCAGCGCGACCGCGTCCGGAGTCGCGTCAACGGTGTCCTCGATAAGCGTGTGCAAGGGGCGCCAGCGGTGCTCCGGCCACTGCACGTCGGTGGCGTTCCACTCGCGGAGGATCTTCTCCTCAGTGGCGGCGGGCAGTACCGGCAACTCCGAGACACTGCGCTCCAGATCGGCCGCGAAAGCCTCCAGAAGCACCTGGTAGCCAGCGAAAACGCGCTCGATGGTCTCGCGGTCGAAGATGTCGCTGTTGTACTCCGCGTCCACCAGCAGCGAGTCGGGGTTCTCGGTCACCGAGATCTCGACGTCGAACTTGCTGGTGTCGGTGTGCACCTCGCTGATGTCGGAGAACGGCGAGTCCTCGCCGTCGGCGACCGGGATCTGGAGCTGGTCGATCTTGTGCCGCTTCATGTCGAAGAGCACCTGGAACAGTGGCGTCGCGGTCAGCGCGCGCTCGGGCGCCAGCTCGGAGACCACCGCGTCGAACGGCACGTCCTGGTGGTCGGCAGCGCGCTTGACCACGGTGTCCACGCGCTTGATCAGCTCGGCCACCGAGGGGTCGTCGCCCAGGCTGGTCTTGAGCACCATCGTGTTGACGAAGAAGCCGATCAGCCCCTGCACGGCCTCGTGCTGCCGGTTGGCCATCAGCGTGCCGACCACCACGTCACCGCTGCCCTGCGTGTCCCCGGCGTAGCGGTAGAGCACGACCTTCAACGCCGACAGCACGGTGGTGAACAGCGTGACGCCGCGGTCGTTGCTGAACGCGCGCAGCCGGGCCAGCAGCTCCGCGCCGACCTCGAAGCTCGTGCTCGCGCCGCGGAACTCCTGCAACGCCGGGCGCGGCCGGTCGGGCAGCAGCTCGACGCCGGTACCCGTGGCGCCCAACAACTCCCGCATGCTGCCGACGCGCTCGGTGAGCGTGTCGCCGTCCAGGCGCTCGCGCTCCCACAGCGTGTAGTCCGCGTACTGCACGGGAAGCTCGGGCAGCTCCGGCTTGCGGCCGTTGGCGAAGGCGTCGTAGGAGGCGGCCAGCTCGGCGCCGAACACGCCGCCGGACCACGCGTCCGCGACGATGTGGTGCATCGTGAACAGCATCCGGTGCTCGTCCGCGCCGAAGCGGTAGAGGGTCACGCGCATCAGCGGACCGGTCGCGAGGTCGAACGGGTCGCGCGCGGCGGCCTTCACCAGGCGCTCGCACTCCTGCTCGCGCTCGCCCTCCGGCAGGTGCTCCATGTCGATCACGGGAACCGTCATGGCCAGCTCGGGCGCGATGTCCTGCCACGGAACGCCTTCGACGCTCGGGAAGGTCGTGCGCAGGATCTCGTGCCTGCGGACGAGTTCGTTGACCGCCTGCTCCATCGCCTGCGGCTGCAACGGTCCGTACAGGACGACCGACATCGACATGTTGTAGGCCGGGCTACCGGGAACCATCTGGTCCACCGACCACAACCGCTGCTGCGCGAAGGAGAGCGGCACGCGGATGTTCTCGGCGCGGCGGCGCGCGGCGATGGCCAGCAGCTCCTGGTTCGCGTCCGGACCGTTGCTCCCGCCGCTGGCGCACTCCGCGAGCACGCACTCAGCCAGCTCGGTCGGCGTCGGGTGGTCGAAGACCATGCTCACCAGCAGGGTCATCCCGGTCGCGCGGTTGAGCCGGTTGCGCACCTCCAGCGCGGTCAGCGAGTCCATGCCGAGTTCGAGGAACTTCGCGGCGGGGTCGATCTCCTCGGCGGAGGCGTGCCCGAGCACGCCCGCCACCACGCGGCGGACCAGGTCGAGCGCGGCGGCACTCGGGTCCTCCGCGCCGAGCAGGTCGACGTGATCGGCGTCAACCGTGCTCTGCGGCAGGTGCGCCTCAAGGGAATCACCCTCGCCGGAGCCCGAGGTGCCGGTGTTCATCCAGTAGCGCTGGCGCTGGAAGGCGTAGGTCGGCAGGTCCACGACCGGGCCGCTCGGCAGGACCGAGTTCCAGTTGAGACCGACTCCCGCGACGAACGCCTCGCCCAGCGAGGTCAGCACGCGACGGCGGTCGCCGTGGCCGCGCCGCAGCGTGCCGATCGAGCAGAAGGGCCGCCCAGTCGGCTCCAGGTTGTCCTGGACCTCGCGCGGCAGCACGGGATGCGGGCTGACCTCGACGAAGGAGTCGAAGCCCTGCTCCGCGAGCGCGGTCAGCGAGGCGGCCAGCAGCACCGGGCGCCGCATGTTCTCGAACCAGTACCCGGCGTCCATGGCTTCGCCGTCGAGCCAGTCACCGGTCACTGTGGAGAACACGCGCACCGGAGCGTGCTGCGGGCGAACGGGCTCCAGCTCGCTCATCAGGCGCTCACGCAAGTCGTCTACCTGCGGAGAGTGAGTGGCGACGGAGGCCGGTACCTTTCGGGCCCGGGTACCGTCCGCCTCGCAGCGCGCGAGCAGCTCGTCCACGGCGTCGTCGTCCCCGGCCACCACCGAGGACACCGGGCTGTTGACCCCGGCCACGGTCAGCCTTCCGCCCCACGGCTCCAGCAGCTCGGTCAGCGCGGCACCGGCCGCCTCGATCGCGACGAGACTTCCACGTCCGGCCAGCAGCTCCACGAGTTCCTGGCTGCGCAAGGCGATCACGCGCGCGGCGTCGGCCAGGCTGAGCGCGCCCGCGACGTATGCGGCGGCGATCTCCCCCTGGCTCTGGCCGACCACGGCGCCCGGCTCGACGCCGTTGGAGCGCCACAGCGCCGCGAGCGAGACCGCAACCGAGAACAGCGTCGGCTGCACCACGTCGATGCGGTCCAGACCGGGGGTACCGTCTACTTGACGGATGACGTCAAGTACCGAGAAGTCGACGTGCTCGCGGAACGCCTCGTCGCAGCGGGCCATCTCTTCGGCGAACACGGATTCGGTGTCGAGCAGGTCCGCGCCCATGCCCGCCCACTGCGAGCCCTGGCCGGGGAAGACGAAAACCGTGCGGCCGGTGGTGCGTGCGCGACCATGCACCACGCCAGCCGAGTCCTCGTTGTCCGCCAAGGACTTCAGCCCGGAAAGCAGCTCTTCGCGAGTCTCGCCGACGACGGCCGCGCGGTTCTCGAAGACCGTGCGCGAGGCGAGGGCGCGGGCCACCGAGTCGAGCGGCGCGTCCGTCTCCTCCACGTGCGCCAGCAGCTTCGCGGCCTGAGCGCGCAGGGCTGCCGCGGAGCGGCCGGACAGCGGCCAGGCGAGCGGGCCGTTCACCGGCTCGGCCTCGACGGGCTCCTCCGCTGGCGCCTGCTCCAGTACCACGTGGGCGTTGGTACCGCTCATGCCGAACGAGGACACAGCAGCGCGCCGGGGGCGGTCGACCTCGGGCCACGCCCTGTTCTTGTCCACCAGCTCGATCGCGCCCGCCGACCAGTCCACGTGCGGGGTCCGCGCATCCAGGTGCACGGTCGCGGGCACGGTGCCCTTGCTGAGCGCGAGCACCATCTTGATCACTCCGGCCACACCGGCGGCGGCCTGCGCGTGCCCGATGTTGGACTTCACCGAGCCCAGCAGCAGCGGCGTCCGCTCCCCCGCCCCGTAGGTGGCCAGAAGTGCTTGCGCCTCAATGGGGTCGCCGAGCTTGGTGCCGGTTCCGTGCGCCTCGACCACGTCCACGTCACCGGTGCTCAGGCCAGCGTTGGCCAAGGCCGCGCGGATCACGCGCTGCTGCGACGGGCCGTTGGGAGCAGCGAACCCGCTGCTCGCGCCGTCCTGGTTGACCGCGGAGCCGCGCACGACGGCGAGCACCCGGTGGCCGAGGCGGCGCGCGTCGGACAGGCGCTCCAGCACGACGATGCCCGCGCCCTCGGACCAGCCGATGCCGTCCGCGGTGGCCGCGAACGGCTTGCAGCGACCGTCGTCGGAGAGCACGCCCTGCCGGGTCAGCTCGACGAGCACCCGGCGCGTGATCATCACCGTCGCCCCGCCCGCGAGCGCCAGCGAGCACTCGCGCTGCCGCAGCGCGGTCACTGCCGTGTGCAGCGCGACCAGCGACGACGAGCACGCGGTCTCCAGCGTCATCGCCGGGCCTTCGAGGCCGAGCGTGTAGGAGATCCGCCCGGCCGCCATACTGCCCGCGCTGCCGTTGCCGAGGTATTCGTTGTACGCCAGGCCCATGTAGACGCCGGACTGGCTGCCCGCGAGCGACTTCGGGTCCACACCGGCGTTCTCCAGCGACTCCCACGCGCACTCCAGCAGCAGCCGGTGCTGCGGGTCCAGGGTCAGCGCCTCGCGCGGGGAGATCCCGAAGAACGCGGCGTCGAACCCGGCGATGTCGTCGATGAAACCGCCTTCGCGCACGGTGATCTGGTCGTCCAGGCCGTCCTCGGACCAACCCCGGTCACCGGGCGTTGGGGTGATCGCATCGACGCCGTCGGCCATCAGGCGCCAGAAGCCCTCGGGATCGCTGACCCCGCCCGGCATCCGGCAGGCCAGGCCCACGATCGCGATCGGCTCGGCGGAGGCGGCGGTCAGCTCCTCGGTCCGCCTGCGCAGGCGGTCGTTCTCGATCAGCGACGCCCGCAACGCCTCGACGAGCTGCTCCGGAGACGTGTCCATCCCGTTTCCCACCTTCAGTTCATCTCAAGCTGTTCGTCGAGCAGGGCGAAGATCTCGTCGGCGCTGCCGGTGGCGACCGTGCTGGTCGCGGGGGTCCACTCGCGCGCCAGGTCCCGCAGCCGCCGCGCCAGGTCGGCGCGCTCGGCCTCGTCCAAGCCGCCGGCGACCGAACGCAGGTGCGCCACGGTCGAGCCCACCGCGTCCGCCGCAGCGGCGGGTTCGGTGACCAGTTCCGCGCGCAGGTGCGCGGCCAGCACCTCGGGCGTCGGGTAGTCGAAGACCAGCGTCGCGGGCAGTTTCAGCCCGGTCGCGGTGCTGATCCGGTTGCGCAGTTCGACCGCCGTGAGCGAGTCGAAACCGAGTTCCTTGAACGGGCGATCCGGTTCGACCACCTCGGAGGTGTGGCCGAGCACCGACGCGACGCGCGCGCCGACCAGGTCCAGCAACACCGCCAGCTGGTCCTGCTCGCTCAGCCCGGCCAGCTCCACCGACCGCTCGGGCTCGTGCCGTTGGACGCGCACCAGGCCGCTCAGCACCGGCGGCAACTCGTCGTTGGCCGCGACCGCGCGGAGCACGGACATGTTGAGGCGAGCGGGAACGAGGGCCGCTTCGTCCACAGTGGACGCCAGGTCGAACAGCGCGGTTCCCTCGGCGTCGCTCAGCGGCAGCAGTCCCGCCGACGCGAGCCGTTCCTGGACTCCGCTGGCGAGCCCACCGCTCCACGAGCCCCAGGCAAGCGATTGCCCCCGCTGACCGTTGGCGCGCCGATGCTTCGCGAGCGCGTCCAGGAACGCGTTGGCCGCCGCGTACCCGGCTTGGCCAGCGCCGCCGAGCACTCCGGAGAGCGAGGAGAACAGCACCAGGTCGGCGTCGGGTGCGAGTTCGTGCAAGTTGATCGCAATGTCCACCTTGGACTTCAGGACACGCTCAAGCCGCTCCGGGCTCTGGTCGGTGATCACGCCATCGTCCAACACACCGGCCGCGTGGATCACCGTCGTGACCGGGTGATCCGCGAGGACTTTCGCGAGCGCGTCGCGGTCGGCGGCGTCGCACGTCACCACCGCGACCTCCGCGCCCAGCTCAGCGACGAGTTCGGCCGCGCCCGGCGTGTCCGCTCCGCGACGGCCGAGGAGCACCACGCGCTTGGTAGCGCGCTCAGCCACGAGGTGCTTCGCCATCGTCGAGCCGAGCGCGCCGAGCCCGCCGGTGATCAGCACGCTCTCGACGGGTTCGGGGCTCGTCGTCGTGGGTCGCACCGGAGCGAGGCGCGCGACGTGCGTGACTCCTTTGCGCACCAACACCTGCGGCTCGCCGACGGGAAGCGCCACGGCTCCGGCGTCGCTGTCCAACAGCACGAAACGGCCCGGGTGCTCCGACTGCGCCGAGCGCACGAGCCCCCACACCGCCGCCCCGACGGGGTCCACGCTCGGCGCCATGACCACCAGGCGCTCCGCGTGGTCTCCGGAGATCCACTCCTGCACGCGCGCCAACGCGTCGGCGAGCACGGCCCGGAGGTCAACGGAGGTGTCGATCGCGACGAACTCCAGTCCCTCCAACGAAACCTGAGCCGTGGACTCCTGCCATTCAAGGCGGAAGAGCGCGTCACCCACACCGAGCCGCATCGGCCGGGTGACCAGCGAGGTGACCGACGCGACCGCCGTGCCAGTGGAATCGGCGACCAGCAGCGCGATCTCGTCCTCACCGCGCCGGGTGATCCGCACGCGCAACGGCCCCTCGCCCGGGGTCCCTTGGAACGAAACACCTTGCCACGCAAAGGGAAGCTGTGGGCGCACCTCGCCGCCGGTCACCAGCAACGCGTGCAGCGAGGCGTCGAGCGCGGCGGGGTGCAGCGCGAAACCGGCTGCTGGGGGCGCTTCGACCTGCGCGAAGACCTCGTTCCCGCGAGTCCACGCGGCACGCAGGCCCTGGAACGCCGGACCGTATTGGTACCCGAGGTCCGCCAGCCGCGTGTAGGCGTCGGCGACGTCGACCGCTTCAGCACCTTGCGGCGGCCACGCACGGAGATCATCCTCCTGCGGCTCTGCCACGGCCAAGGTACCCGTCGCGTGCTTCGCCCAGGGCTCGTCGGTCTCGGCAGGCCGCGAGTACAGCTCCACCCGATGATCACGCACGAGCACCTGTAGGGCCACATCACCTTGCAGCACAAGCGGTGCGTGCAGGGTCAGCTCCTCCACCGCGCCCAACCCGCTACGCGCGCCAGCGGCAGCGGCCATCTCCACGAGCGCGGTGCCGGGCACGAGCACGGTCCCGGCCACCGCGTGATCGGCCAGCCACGGATGCGTTGCCGTGGAAAGCCTGCCGAGGAGCACCAGGTCGCCGTCTGCCCGGTCCACGACGGCGCCGAGCACAGGATGCTCCGACGGCGTCAGGCCGACCGCGCGCACATCGCCGGGGGCCGCACTCGCGTCGAGCCAGAAACGTTTGCGTTGAAAGGGATACGTCGGCAGGTCGACCCTTCGCGCACCGCTGCCCGCGAAGGCGACGGACCAGTTGACGGGCAGGCCACGCACGTACAGCTCAGCGAGCGACCTGTGGAAACGCGCGAGCCCGCCGTCCTCCCGGCGCAACGTGCCGGTGACCCGGGTTTCGTCCAGCTCGTCGATGCCGTAGGTGAGCACGGGGTGCGCGCTGCACTCGACGAACGTGTGGTGGCCGTCCGCGACCAACCTCGCCACCGCGCCCACGAAGTCGACGGGCTGGCGCATGTTCGCCCACCAGTAGTCCTGGGAGAAGTCCGCCTCCTGGGTGGCGGTCGAACAGAACGGGACGCTCAGCTCGCCGGGCTCGATCACGCCGATGGCCGCGCGCATCTCCGCTTCCACGGCGTCGACCTGGGGCGAGTGCGCCGCGTAGCCGATGTCGATCTTGCGCGTCCGCGTGCCGGACGCCTCGCAGGCCGCCTCCAGTTCGGCGAGCACGGCGAGCTCCCCGGAGACCGCCGTCGATGACGGGCCGTTGAGGGCGGACACGGAAAGCTTGTCGCCCCAAGGAGAAATCAGCTCAGTCACTTCGTCGGCCGGGCGCGCCACGGACAACATCCCGCCGCGCCCGGTGAGGCGCTGCTGGATCAACCGGCTGCGCGCGGCGACCATGCGTGCGGCGTCCACAAGGGACAGTGCGCCCGCCACGTGCGCCGCCGCGATCTCGCCCTGGCTGTGCCCCACGACGGCGCTGGGCAGCACTCCGTGCGCACGCCACACCTCTGCGAGGGCAACCATCATCGTGAACAGCACGGGCTGCACGACCTCGTCGCCGTCGAGACCGCGCGAGCCGCGCAGCACCTCGGTGACCGACCAGCCCAGGTGCGGCAGGAAGGCCTCGTCGCACTCGCGGACCTTGGCCGCGAACACCCGGGACTCCGTCAGCAGAGCCGCACCCATCCCGGCCCACTGGTGACCTTGCCCGGGGAAGACGAACACCGCGCCGGGCTTGCGGCTGGCGGCGGTACCCAGAACCAGATTGGACGCCGTCTCACCGTTGGCCAGCGCCGCGAGCCCGTCGCGCAGCACGCCGCCCGCGATCACCGCGCGGTGCCGCAGCGCGGACCTTCCGCTGGCCAGCGAGAAACCCACGTCCACCGGCTTGTCCACAAAGGACAGAAGCCGCGCGGCACTCGCGCGCAGCGCTGCCGCGCTCTTTGCCGACACGACGATCGGGACTTCGGCGTGCGCCGGTTCTGCGTCCGCGGCGGGCACAGGGGTGTGTTCGAGTACCACGTGGGCGTTGGTACCGCTGAGGCTGAACGAGGACACGGCGGCACGGCGGGGTTCGTCACCGGCGGGCCACGCGACCGCCTCGGTCAGCAGGCGCACCGCACCGCTGGACCAGTCGACGTGCGGGCTGGGCGCGTCGATCCCGAGCGTCGGCGGAGCGATCCCGGCGCGCAGCGCGAGCACCATCTTGATCACTCCGGCCAGGCCCGCCGCCGACTGGGTGTGGCCGATGTTGGACTTCACCGAGCCCAGCAGCAGCGGCCGTCCGTCACGACGGCGCGCGCCGTAGGTCGCCAGCAGCGCCCTGGCCTCGATCGGATCGCCGAGCGTGGTCCCGGTCCCGTGCGCCTCGACGACGTCCACCTGGTCCGGGGTGAGCCGGGCCGAGGCGAGCGCGCTGCGGATGACCTGCTCCTGCGCGGCGCCGTTGGGCGCGGTGAGGCCGTTGGAGGCGCCGTCGGAGTTCACCGCCGAGCCCGTGACGACCGCCAGCACCTCGCGCCCGGCCTTGACCGCGTCGGAAAGTCGTTGCACCACAACCATGGCGACGCCCTCGGAGAAGGAGGTCCCGTCGGCCGCGGCGGCGAAGGGCTTGCAGTGCCCGTCCTCGGCGAGCCCGCCCTGGCGGCTGAACTCCTCCAGCAGCGCGGGC
This sequence comes from Allokutzneria sp. NRRL B-24872, assembly GCF_002155965.1. Taxonomy (GTDB): domain Bacteria; phylum Actinomycetota; class Actinomycetes; order Mycobacteriales; family Pseudonocardiaceae; genus Allokutzneria. Next base: position 43,278 of record NZ_MUMH01000085.1, on the reverse strand, counting down.
GTCGACATCACCGACACGCCGCCGACCAGTGCGGTCGAGCACTCCTGGCGGCGGAGCGCGCGGCAGGCGTCGTGCAGTGCCACCAGGGTCGAGGAGCACGCGGTGTCCACGGTGACGGCGGGACCGTGCAGACCGAGCGCGTAGGCGATCCGGCCGGAGGCGATGCTGCCGCCGTTGCCGTTGAGGAAGAAACCTTCGAAGCCCGCGTGGCCGAAGCGGCTGGCGTAGTCGCCCGCCATCATGCCGATGTAGACACCGGTGTCGGTGCCGCGCAGGTCGTCGGCGGCGATCCCGGCGCGCTCCAACGCCTCCCACGCGGACTCCAGCAGCAACCGGTGCTGCGGGTCCATCGCGATGGCCTCGCGCGGGGAGATCTCGAAGAACTCGGCGTCGAAGTCGGCGGCGTCGTGCAGGAAACCCCCGCGCAGCACGCCGTTGCCCGTGGGCCAGCCGCGATCGGCCGGGCCGTCGGTGATGCCGGTGCCGCCGCGCAGCACCAGCTCCCACAGCTGCTCGGGCGAGTCGACCCCGCCGGGGAAGCGGCAGGCCATGCCCACGATCGCGATCGGCTCGTCGTTCTCGGCGGCCTCAAGACGCTTGCGCGTGTCCAGCAGTTCCCCGGTCACGCGCTTGAGATAGCCGCGCAGCCTCTCCTCAGCGCTCACCCTCGCCATGCTCGGGGGCCGCCGGTGGCGCGGACCAGGCAGAACCGCTGGCGGAAGCCGAATCCGCCGCCGGTTCTGCCTGGTGACACCGCGCCGCGCGCGGAGATGCTGCGCACTGGACGCAACCGTCGCTGGAGGTCGACCGTGGTTTTCCGCCCCACTCGTGGTGACCTGCCCGCCCGCTTCGGGCCGGGGGTGCCCGCCGCGCCGCCCATCGGCCCCGCCGAGCTGGACGCCGAGGTCTACCGCGACCCCGCGCGCTACGAGCTGGAGCGCGAGCGCGTGCTCAACCGCAGTTGGCAGCTGATCTGCCGCTCGGACCAGCTCGCCAACCCCGGCGATCACCACGTGTGGGAGGGCCACGGCGAGAGCGTCGTGATCACCAGGCGCGAGGACGGTGGCCTGTCCGGCTTCCACAACGTCTGCCAGCACCGGGGCGCGCGCATCGTGCGCGAGAGCGGATCGGGCGCCAAGCGCTTCACCTGCCGCTGGCACAACTGGGCCTACGACGTCGACGGGAACGTGCGCGGCGTGCCCGACCGCCCCGACTTCGGCAAGGAGCTGCTGAAGGGGCTGTGCGCGCCGGGCCTCGACCTCGCCGAGTGGGGCGGCTGGGTGTGGGCGGTGCTCGCCGGGCCCGGTGTCGCGGGGTCGCTGGAGGACTGGCTGGGCAAGGAGATCGCCGACGACCTCGGCGCCTTCCGCATGCAGGACATGCGCCTGGCCGAGAAGGTCGAGTGGGAGGTCGAGGTCAACTGGAAGGTCTGCGTCGACGCCTTCAGCGAGTACTACCACGCCCAGGCGCTGCACGAGGTGCCCTCCACCGACGTCAAGGACGCGCGGCACTCCACCATCGACGTGTTCGGCCGCAACGGGATGATGGTCGTCCCGGTGATGGGCGTGCTGGAGGAACTGCGCGAGACCCTGGACCACAACCGGCTCGCCACCTGCAACTACGTGCTGTTCCCGACCACCGTGGTGAACAGCACCCACCTGCACACCCAGGTCTTCCGCGCCGTCCCGCTGTCGGTGAACAGGACGCGTTTCGAGGCGTGGGAGCTGCAGTACGCCAGCGACGACGAGGAGTACCTGGACTACGTCGAGATGTCCTGGGAGCTCTACAAGAGCATCGTCGCCCAGGACGTCGAGGAGTGGACCGACGTCGCCGCCGTGGCCAGGTCCTCGGCCTACCGCAGGAACGTCCTCAGCGAGCGCGAGTGCCTGATCACCCACTTCCACCGGGTCTGCGAGGACATGGTCTCCGGCGGAGACGGCCTCAGCCCCAGCCAGTTCAGACAGGAAACCCCCTGATGACCACGACCACCTCTCCGGCAGGGCTGAGCCCCGCGCCCGTCACCGAGAACCGGCTGCCGTCGCTGACCGGGGTGCGCTTCTACGCCGCGCTCGCGGTCGCGCTGGTGCACCTGGTGTCCACGCAGGTGATCTTCTCCGACACGAACCTCCAGATCGCCTTCGGCGCCACCATCCCGCTGGCCACCTCGGCGGTGTCGATCTTCTTCGTGCTGAGCGGTTTCGTGCTGACCTGGTCGGCGCGCTCGGCGGTCGGGGACACCGCGCGCAAGTTCTGGCGGCGCAGGCTCGTCAAGATCTTCCCGAACCACGTGGTGATGTGGGCGCTGGCCATGGGCTTCCTGGTCACCTTCGGCGCCAAGGCCCAGATGGTCGGCACCACGCCCGGGCCGGTGCGGTGGGACGCCAGCGTCGCCAACCTGTTCCTGGTGCACGCGTGGGTGCCCAACCCCGCCTACATCTCCTCGGCGAACTCCCCAGCGTGGTCGCTGGCCAACGAGCTGTTCTTCTACCTGATGTTCCCCGCGCTCTATCTGGTGATCAAGCGGATTCCCAGCGCCCGCTTGAAGATCTGCGCGCTCGGCGCCGTGCTCGTCAGCCTCGCCGTCCCGTGCCTCGCCCTGCTCTTCGGCGGCGCCAACCTCGCGCCCGAGATGCCGATCCCGGTGTGGCAGCTGTGGTTCGGCTACCTGTTCCCGGTGAGCAGGCTCGCCGAGTTCGTGCTCGGCATGGTGCTGGCCCGCGTGGTCGCCGAGGGCCTGTGGCGTCCCCGCCGCGTCGGCCTCGCGGTGCTGCTGCTGTTCGTCTCGCTCGTGGTGTCGCTGGCCCTGCCGCCCATCTTCTTCTTCGGCCCGTTCTACGCCGCGCCCGCCGGGCTCCTCGTGGCCACCCTCGCCACTCGTGACCTCGAAGGCCGTCCCTCGCACCTGCGCGGTCGCGTCATGACCTACCTCGGCGACCGCTCGTTCGCCCTGTACATGAGTCACTTCGTGGTCATCGCCTACGCCAGGCAGCTGCTGCTTCCCTCCGGCGGCCAGGACGCGGGCCAGGCGCTGATGTGGCTGTTCTTCGTCGTGCTGCCGCTGGTGCTGCTCGCCCCGATCGCGCTCTACGCGCTCGTGGAGAAGCCGCTGTACAAGCGATTCGCCCGATGATCTTCTTCGCGGCGGTGGTCGTCGGGGCGCTGCTCGTGCTGAGCGTCCCGGCGTTCGCCCGCCTCGACTCCCCCGCCTCCGGTCGCTTCGGCCACGTCGACGGGCTGCGCGGCTTCCTCGCGCTGGCGGTGTTCGTGCACCACGTCGCGGTGTGGCGCGGCTACGCGGAGACCGGCCGGTGGGAGCCCCCGGAGTCGGCCTTCTTCGAACACCTCGGCAAGGCCCCGGTCTGGCTGTTCTTCATGATCACCGGCTTCCTGTTCTGGCGCAAGGTGATCGCCGGTCCCGTCCGCTGGCGCACGATGCTGCTCGGCCGTGTGTTCCGGATCGGCCCGCTGTACCTCGTCGTGATCTTGTTCATGCTGCTCATCGTGTTCTGGCGCACCGGGTTCCAGCTGCACCAGCCCGCGGGGACCGTGCTCGGCCAGGTGGCGAGCTGGCTCGCGCTCGGCCTCTCCGGCAACGCGACCACGGTGATCAACGGCTACGCCGACGCGCACACGGTGGTCGCCGGAGTGACGTGGACCCTGCAGTTCGAATGGGTCTTCTACCTCTCGCTGCCGCTGCTCGCCCTGGTCCGCAAGCGCCTGCTGATGCCTTCGGTGATGTTGGCGCTGCTGCTCGCCCTGCCCGCCAACGAGATGTCAGCCCTCCCCCTGGCCAGCTTCGCGAGCTTGTTCGCGGGCATGGTGTGCGCCGCGCTCCCACCGCTGTCCGTGCCGGACCGGCTGAGTTCGGCCGTGGTGGTGCTGTGCCTGCTGCCGGGCCCGTTCCTCGCGCCGACCGGGAGCCTGCAGATCGTGCTGCTCGCCGTGGCGTTCTTCTTGGTGTGCAACGGAAGTTCCGTGTTCGGCCTGTTGGGTCTGCGAGCTTCTCGACGGCTCGGCGCCGTGAGCTACGGCGTCTACCTCTCGCACGGCCTCGTCCTGACCCTGCTCGCTCCGACCACCTGGCCGGTCGCCGCCTTGGCGGGCCTCATCGTGCTCGTCGTCGCCGCCCTGGCCCACGTGCTCGTCGAGCGCCCCGGAATCCGTTGGGGCAAGCGCCTGTCCACCCGCGCCCCCGTACTCCCTGAATGACTCATTGAGGTACTTGAGGGTCCTGAATGAGTCATTCAGGACCCTCAACGCACCAAACGCGGCATTCAGTTCGCGCTGAGGATGTGGTTGACGGCGTTGAGGACGGGGGCGAAGCCGTCCTCGGAGCGCACGAGCGGGGCGACGCGCTCGGCACTGTCGCGATAGGACGGTTCGGTGAGCACGGCGGTGATGGCCGAGGCGAGGGCCGACGACGTGAGGCGCTTGTGCGGCAAGGGCGCGGGGGACACGCCCAGCGCGGCCAAGCGGGTCGCCCACAGGGACTGGTCGTTGATCAACGGCACACCGACGACGGGCACTCCGGCGCGCAGGGCGTAGGCGGCCGTGCCGACGCCCGCGTGGCAGACGACGGCGGACACCTGGGGGAAGAGCCAGTCGAAGGGCACGTCTCCCACGGTGATGACGTCGTCCCCCACGGAACCGAGATCCGACCAGTCCGCTTGGACGACGCCGCGCACTCCGGCGGAGCGCAGCGCGGAGAGCACGAGGTCGGCGCTGGCGGCGGTGGAGCCGTGCGCGGTGCTGCCGAAGCCGACGAACACCGGCGGCGGGCCGGAGGCGAGGAAGTCCAGCAGCTCCCGCGAAGGCTCCCACGCGGACGGCGCGGGCCACCAGAAGCCGCAGACGTCCAAGCCAGGACGCCAATCCGACGGCCGGGGCAGCAGCGTGGGGCTGAAGCCGTGGTAGATCGGCCAGTTCCGCGCTTCGAGCTCGCGTACCACTTGGGTCACGGTCGCCGGAGGCAACCCGAGGGTCGACCGCAGCTCGGCGTTGGCCTTCTTGAGCACCATGGCCTGCGCGACGGTCCAGTTGGTCAGCACGCCCGCGACGCGGTTGCCGAGCCGCCCGAAGGAGCGCGTGGTGTTGAGCGAGATCGGCGCGAAGTCGCCGGTGCGGTGCACGGGGTAGACGTTGACGCCGATGCTGGGCAGCCCCAGCGCCTCCGCGACCTGCACTCCGGGCAGCCACCCGGTGAAGTTGAGCAGGAGCAGGTCGGTTCCCTGCTTCGCCGCGTCGAGGGTGCCCCACGCGATCTCCCGCCAGTAGCCCTCCAGCAGGTCCCGCTTCTGCTTCAGCGAAGGGCGGTCGGAGACGAGGACGTCGGCGTTGACGGCGTGCACGTCACCGGGGATCGCACGGAACTCCAAGCCTGCGGAACGAACCATCGACGAGAACGGCTCGTGCGCCGCGACGGCGACGGAGTACCCGGCCTCGTTCAACATGGCACCGAGTCCCACATAGGGGGCGACGTCGCCGCGCGTGCCGATGGCCACGATCAGGATTCGCACGGTCAGCCTCCCAAGCCGTTGATCGCGGCGACGACCGCGCCCGCGCCGTTCTCCGCGGCGATCTGCTCGCTCAGCGCCCGCGCCCGCACGCCGAACGACGGCGTTGACACTGCGGCCCGAATGGAATCGGCCAACCGCTGCGCGGTGAGCTTCTTGTACGGCAGCGGCTTCGGCCCAGCGCCGAGCGCGGCGACGCGGCCCGCCCAGAACGGCTGGTCGCCGAGGATCGGCACGCCGACGGTCGGCACTCCGGCACGCAGTCCCGCCGCGGTGGTACCGGCACCGCTGTGGTGCACGACCGCAGCCATGCGCGGGAACAGCCACGAGTGCGGGGCCTCGCCCACGGTGAACGTGCGCGAGGACGACGCGGCGAGCTCGGCCCACCCGGCCTGGACGACACCGCGCACCCCGGCGAGGCCGAGCGCTTCGTCGACGAGCGCGGCGATGCGCGGCGCGTCCTCGATGTTGCGGCTGCCGAAGCCCACGAACACCGGCGGCGGGCCGTCGGCGAGGAAGTCCAGCAGGTCCTGCGAGGGCTCCCACGTGGACGGCGCCGGCCAGAAGTAACCGCAGACGTCCAGGCCAGGACGCCAGTCGGCCGGGCGCGGCAGCACGCTCGGGCTGTAACCGTGCAGCACCGGCCAGGACGCGTGCTGCTCGGTGAGCTGCGCGCGGGTGCGGGTCGGCAGGCCGAGGCGTGAGCGCAGCTCCATCGTGGTGCTGCTCATCAACCGGCCCATCACGCCCATCACCGCTTTCGCGGAGGCGCGGTTCCCCCACCCGCCGAGCGAGCCGCCGACGCCGAGGAACGACGGCGGGTGCTCGCTGGTCGGGAACAGGGGCTGGAGGAACACGCCGATGCTCGGGATGCCGAGGCTTTCCGCGACGTGCACGCCCGGCTGCGCGGCCATCGACAGCAGCAGCACGTCGGCGCCCTGCTTCGCGGCCTCCAGGATCGCCTCGCCCAGCTCCAGCCCCTTGCCAGCGGCACCCCGCGCGGCCTTGGAGGAGTTCTCCGCCTGCGTCCACTCGCCGCGCACGGACGGATCGCCGGGCAGCTCGCGGAACTCGGCTCCGCAAGCGCGGATCAGCTCAGCGAAGCGCGGGTAGGCCGCGATCGCGACCGTGTGCCCCGCCTCGATCAGCGGGGGCACGAGGCCGGTGTACGGGGCGACATCGCCCATCGTCCCCGCGGCGACAATAAGGACTCTCATGTGTCGAGCTCCTGGTGTTGTGCGGTCAGTTTCTCCAGCGTCACGACGACCTCACCAGGGCTCGGATCGCTGTTCATCTCGCGGCGGAGCCGGTCGGCGCCCTCGGCGAAGCCCGGCTCCTCCAGCAGCCGCAGCACGCCCGAGCGCAGTGCGGCGGGAGTCAGTTCCTGTTGCGGCACGGCGATTCCCGCGCCGATCTCGGCGGTCCGGCGGGCGCGGTAGGCGTTGTCCCACACGGAGGGGAAGATCATTTGCGGCAGCCCGGCGGCGACCGCGGTGGACCACGTGCCCGCACCGCCGTGGTGGGCGATCGCCGAGCACGTCGGCAGCAACGCGTGCAGCGGCACGAAGTCCACGGCGCGGACGTTGTCGGGCAGCGAAGCGACCTCGGCGCGCTGCGCGGCGTCCAGCGTCGCCACGATCTCCACGTCCAGGTCACCGATCGCGTCGAACAACCCGGCCAGTCCCCCGACCAGGTAGTTCGCCCCGCCGCGCGCGGTGAGCCCGACCGTCAGGCACACGCGGGGCCGCTGCGGCGGTTCGCGCAGCCAGTCCGGCACCACGGCGGTGCCGTTGTAGGACACGTAGCGCATGGGCACGGTCAGCTCGTCGGAGGGCAGGCGGATGCTCGCGGGCATCATGTCGATGGTCCACTGCCCTCGCACGGCCGTCTCGTCGAAGAACGCCCCGTGCCGGTCGAGCACGTCGCCGAGCCAGTCCGCCAGCGCGTCGTTCCCGCCGCGCGCCGACAACATCCGCAGGTAGTTCACACGCTGGTTGAGGAAGAGGTCCGCGCCCCACAGCAAGCGCGCGTGCGCCGCCCCGACCGCCTTCGCCGCCACCGCGCCGGCGAGCGTGAACGGCTCCCAGATCACCAGGTCCGGCCGCCAGTCCCTGGCGAAGGCGACGAGGTCGTCGATCATGGAGTCGTTGTTGGCGCGGGCGAAGAACATCGACGGCAGCCGGTCGTTGAGCGCCTCGAGGAACGGCCACGCGCCGACCTCGGGGCGAGCCGGATCGAGGTCGACGGCGTTCCACGGCGTCGCGCCGGGTTCGGCGGCGCTGGCGGCCATCGCCTCCAGCAACTGGTGGTCAGTACCAACTGGGACCGCGGTCAGTCCCGCCGCGGTGATGGTCCCGGTCAGCGCGGGCTGGCTGGCGACGCGGACCTCGTGCCCGGCCGCGCGCAGCGCCCACGCCAGCGGCACCGAGCCCAGGTAGTGGGCGTCGAGCGCGAACGAGGTGAACAGGACTCGCACGTCAGGCTCCGATCTCGCTGTCGATCAACGCGAACATCTCCTCGTCGCTGGCGTCCTCGACGACGGCACGCCCGGCACCGCCCCCGGTGTGCCTCGCCAGCAACGCCCGCACGCGCGCCAGCAGCGCCGCGCGGTCGGAGTCCTCCAAGGAACCGAGTACCTCATCCAGCCGGTCCAGGTCGGCCAGCGAGGACTCGGTGGCTCCCGGTGCGGCCCCCACCAGTCTTTCCAGCAGGTGCGCCGCCAGATCGGCGGGCGTGGGGTGCTCGAAGACCAGCGTGGCGGGCAGCCGCAGCCCGGTCGCGGCACCGAGCCGGTTGCGCAGCTCGACGGCGGTCAGCGAGTCGAATCCGAGGTCCTTGAACGGCTTCTCCTGGTCGACCGCGGCACCCGACTCGTGCCCGAGCACCGCGGCGACGTGACCGCGCACCAGCTCGGTCAGCACCTGCTCGCGCTTGGACTCCGGCAGGTCGGCCAGGGCCAGCTCCGCGACGGGGGCCCGCCTGCGCACCAGCCCGCGCAGCAGCGGCGAGGACGCCACGCCGAGGTCGAGCCGAGCCGGGACGAGCACCGCTTCGGCGTGGGCCAGCGAGGTGTCCAGCAACGCCAGCCCCTGCTCTGGCGACAGCGGCAGTACTCCACCCCGCGCCATCCGCGCGTCGTCGCCGAGGTCTCCGGCCATGTCGCTGCGCTGGTCCCACGCGCCCCACGCCAGCGACACCGCGGGCAGTCCGGCCGCGCGCCGTCGGGTGGCCAGTGCGTCGAGCGCCGCGTTCGCCGCCGCGTAGTTGGCCTGGCCCGGCGCGCCCAGCACTCCGGCCGCCGAAGAGAACAGCACGAACGCGGCGAGGTCCTGGCCCCGGGTCAACTCGTCCAGGTGCAGCGCCGCGTCCACCTTGGAACGGAACACGGTACCGAGACGCACTGGGTTCAACGACTCGACCACACCGTCATCGAGCACTCCGGCCGCGTGGAACACGCCGGTGAGGCGAACTCCGCTCAACAGAGCCGAAAGCGCGTCGCGATCAGACACATCGCAAGCAGCGAACGACACCGCGTCACCCAACTCAGCCGCCAGCTCCGCCGCGCCGGGGGCCTCAGCGCCCCGTCGAGAGGCGATCAGCACCCGCCGGACACCGTGCGAGTTCACCAGGTGACGCGTCACGAGCCGTCCGAGGCCGCCGCTGCCGCCCGTGACCAGAACGGTCCCGTCCGGGTCGAACCCACCGAACTCCGCGCCCGCACCCGCCCTGGCCAGCCGCAACGCGAACAGCTTGCCGTCGCGCACCATGATCTGGGGCTCGCCGGTGGCGACAGCGACAGCGGCCAGCGAGGTGTCCGCGTCGGCCGGGAGATCGACAAGGACGAAGCGGTCCGGGTGCTCGGTCTGCGCGGACCGCACCAGGCCCCACACCGCCGCCAGCTCCAGCGACTCAGCGGCTCCGCGCGTGATCACCGTGACCCGCGATTCCGGATCTCGAAGCGCGCTCTGCACAAGTTCCAACGCTTCGACCGCAGTGGACACTTCGACGGCATCGACATCATCAGCTGAGACGGGCGTCGCGACCGGGACCCACTCCAGCCGGAACAAGGAGTCGGTGGCACGCAGTCCGCTGAGGGCGTCCGCGCTCACCGGCCGCGCCACCACCGACGCGACCGAGGCGATCGGCGCGCCAGTTGGGCTGTGCAGCTCAACGGCCCCAGTCGGCGTGATCCGCACGCGCACGGAGTCCGTCGCGGGACCGTGTACCACCACGCCGCTCCAGGAGAACGGCAGCTTCGGCGTGTCCTCGCCAGCGACGGCAGCGTGCAGCGCCGCGTCGAACAGTGCCGGGTGCACGCCGTAGCCGTGGCGCGCTTCGCCTGCGGGGAGCACTGCCTCGGCGAACAGCTCGTCATCCCGCTGCCACACCCGCCGCAGGCCCTGGAACACGGGACCGTAGTGGAAACCCTTGTCCGCCAACGTCTCGTAGAGACCTGTGATGTCCACTTCGGACGCACCGCTCGGCGGCCAGTCGTCCGGGTGCGTGCCGTGCGGCGCTCCGGTGGACAGGGTGCCGCTGGCGTGCAGCAACCACTCCGAGTCCTCAGGGAGGTCGTCCGGCAGCGAGTGCACGCTGACCCGCAGGTCCGCGCTCACCACCACGCGAACCCGGACACCGCCCTCAACGGGGAAGACCAGCGGCGCGTGCAACGTCAGCTCGTCCAGCACGTCAGCGCCCGCGAACGCGCCCGCCTGGGAGGCCAGCTCGACGAAGGCCGTTCCGGGCAGCAGCGGCACGCCGTGGACCGCGTGGTCGGCGAGCCAGGAATGCGTGTCGAGGGACAGCCTGGATGTGAACAGGAACCCGCCGATCCCCGGCAGCGCGACGGCCGCCCCGAGCAACGGGTGCCCGGACGTGGCGATGCCCGCCTCGGGCGGATTCTCCAGCCAGAAGTGCTTTCGCTGGAAGGGATACGTCGGCAGGTCGACGCGCCGTCCACCACCGAGCAGCGTCCGCCAGTCCACCGAGGCGCCCAGCACGTGCGCTTCGGCCAGCGAGCGCACGAACCGGTCGACCCCGCCCTCACCTCTGCGCAGCGTGCCGACCGCGTCGACGTCCAGCGCCGGGACGAGCACCGGGTGCGGGCTGCACTCGATGAACACGTTGCCGCTCAACGCAGCTACAGCGTCGGTGAACCGCACAGTCTGCCGCAGGTTCTCGTACCAGTACTCCGCGTCCAACGAAGCACCGTCGACGTACTCCCCCGTCACCGTCGAGAAGAACGGAACCTCCGCCGATCGCGGCTCGATCCCCGAAAGCACGTCAAGCAGCTCGTCCCGAATCGCCTCCACCTGAGCCGAATGCGACGCGTAGTCCACCGGAATCCGCCGAGCCCGCTCATAGCGAGCAAGCACGCCCTCCACAGCAGCAGGAGTACCGGATACCACCGTGGACGCAGGCCCGTTCACCGCCGCGACCGACAGCCCAGGCTCCAACTCAAGCTCCGAGGAAGGAACCGGAACCGACACCATCCCACCGCGGCCAGCCAGCGAGGCGGCAATCGCCGCACTGCGCAACACAACCACGCGGGCAGCATCACGAAGACTCAACGCTCCAGCAACACAAGCCGCCGCAATCTCCCCCTGCGAATGACCAATCACCACCGCAGGCGAAACCCCGAACGACTGCCACACAGCGGCCAACGACACCATGACGGCGAACAGAACGGGCTGAACGACCTCAACCCGATCAAGATCCGACTCCAACGCGGAGAACAGATCCCAGTCGACGAACTCACCCAAAGCCGCAGCACACTCAGCCATCCGCGCCGCAAAGACCGGGTTCTCCAGAAGCGACACGGCCATGCCGACCCACTGCGAACCCTGACCCGGGAACATGAACGCCGCGCCACGCTCGCTGGCTCGGCCACGCACCACATCAGGACTCTCCGCCCCCGAGGCGAGCGCCGCCAACCCGGACTGGAGATCACCGAGCACGACCGCACGGTGCTCCAACGCGGACCGAGTCGTGGCCAACGACCACGCGATGTCAGCAGGAGCAGCGTCCACAGTGGACAAATGTCCGGCCTGAGTACGCAGAGCGACCGCGTCCCGCGCCGACACCGGCCACACCAACCGCGAGGGCGCTTCGACCGGAGCAGGGGCGACTTCAGCCGCCTGTTCGAGGATCACGTGCGCATTGGTCCCGCTCACCCCGAACGACGACACCCCCGCGCGCCGAGTCCCCGACGGCCACGCGACCTCTTCGGTCAGCAGCGACACCGACCCCGCCGCCCAGTCCACCTCCGACGTCGGCGACGACACGTGCAGCGTGCGAGGCAACACGTCGTGCTGCATCGCCTGCACCATCTTGATCACGCCACCAACACCCGCAGCCGCCTGCGCGTGGCCGATGTTGGACTTCAAGGAGCCCAGGTACACCGGCGTGGAGCGATCCTGACCGTAGGTCGCGATCACCGCCTGAGCCTCGATCGGATCACCGAGCCGAGTCCCCGTACCGTGCGCCTCAACCACCGCGATGTCCGAAGTGGACAGACCAGCGTCCGCCAACGCCGCGCGGATCACCCGCTGCTGCGAAGGACCGTTCGGCGCGGTCAACCCGTTCGACGCGCCGTCCTGGTTCACAGCTGAGCCACGGATCACCGCCAGCACGGGGTGACCGTTGCGGCGAGCGTCAGAAAGCCGCTCCAGCAAGAGCATTCCGACACCCTCAGAGCCAGCGGTGCCGTCAGCGCCGGAGCTGAACGACTTGCACCGACCGTCCGCTGCGAGGCCCCGCTGTCTGCTGTACTCCACGAAGAACGACGGCGTCGACATCACCGATGCGCCACCAGCCAACGCCAGCGAACTCTCACCGCGCCGCAACGACTGCACTGCCAGGTGCAGCGCCACCAACGACGACGAGCACGCGGTGTCCACCGTCATCGCGGGGCCTTCGAAGCCGAAGGTGTAGGAGATCCGGCCGGACGCGACGCTGACCGAGCTGCCGTTGGCCAGGTAGCCCTCGTGCTCCCCCGCCCCGCCGGGCGTGATCATCTGCCGAAGCCCGTAGCCGCCCGCCATGACCCCGGTGAACACGCCCGTCCGGCTGCCCCGGACCGAAGCGGGATCGATGCCCGCGCGCTCCAACGCCTCCCACGAGGTCTCCAGCAACAGGCGCTGCTGCGGGTCCATCGTCACGGCCTCGCGCGGGGAGATCCCGAAGAACTCCGCGTCGAACTCCCCAGCGCCGTCGAGGAAACCGCCGACGCGGACGTAGCTGCGCCCGATCCGCTCCGGGTCGTCGTCGAAGAGCTCGGCGAGGTCCCAGCCGCGGTCGGCGGGGAACGGCCCGATCACATCGCGTCCCTCGCCCACCACCGACCACAGGTCCTCGGGTGAGCCGACGCCGCCGGGGTAGCGGCAGCTCATCCCGACGATCGCGATCGGCTCGTCGGCGGGCCGCGCGGGAAGTTCCTCGGCACGGGCGGGTGCGAGCCCGGTGGCCAAGAAGTCCGCCAGCGCCTTGGGGTTCGGGTGGTCGAAGACCAGCGTGGCGGGCAGCCGCAGCCCGGTCAGCGTCGCCAGCCGGTTGCGCAGCTCCACGGCGGTCAGCGAGTCGAACCCGAGCCGCTTGAAATCGCGTTCGGCCTGGACCTGCTCCCCCTGCCGGTACCCGAGTACCGCCGAGGTCTCCGCGAGCACCGCCGCGAGCACGGCTCCGCTGCTGAGCCCGGCCAGCGCACCTCGGGCCGCGCGCCGCGTCGGCGGCACGAGCCCTCGCAGCGGCGCGGGCAGGTCGCCTGACGAGGCCCGCGCGCGCAGCACAGATCGGTCGAGCCGCACGGCGAGCAGGGCCGGTTCTCCCAACGCCACGGCGGAGTCCAGCAGCGCCAGGCCCTGTTCGGTGCTCAGCGGGAGCACTCCCGAACCGGCCATGCGTCTGCGGTCGTTCTCCGACAGCCGCGCCGTCAGCTCGCTGGTCTCGGACCAGAAACCCCAGGCGATCGACGTCGCCGGAAGACCTCGTTGCCGGCGGGAGTGCGCGAGCGCGTCCAGGAAAGCGTTGGCAGCGGCGTAGTTCCCCTGGCCCGGCGTGCCGAAGAAGCCCGAAGCGGAGGAGAACAGCACGAACGCCTTCAGGTCGGCGGTCAGCTCGTCCAAGTGCACGGCGGGGTCCACTTTGGACCTGAACACCGCGTCAACCCTGTGGGCGGTAAGGGATTCCACCAAGCCGTCGTCGAGCGCGCCCGCACTGTGCACGACGGCGGTGACCGGATGCTCATTGAGCAGGTCGGCGACAGACTGCCGTTCGGCGAGGTCGGCGGCGAGCACTACGGCTTCAGCGCCCAGCCGCTGCACGTCCGCGACCAGGGCGTCCGCACCGGGAGCGGCGGGACCTCGGCGGCTCACCAGCACAAGGCGTCCGACACCGCTGGCCGCCAAGTGCCGGGCGACCGCCGCGCCGAGCGTGCCGGTACCCCCGGTCACCAGGACCGTGTCCTCCGGCCCCCACACCGGGGCGCTCACCGCTTCGCGGACCGGCTCCACGCGCTGCGCGAAGACTTTTCCTTCGCGCACGGCCAAAACCGGTTCGTCAAGCGCGCAGGCGCTCGCGAGCGCGTCCACGTCGAAACCTGCGTGCTCGATGAGTTGGAGCCGCCCGGGGTGCTCGGCCTGGGCCGAGCGGGCCAGTCCCCGGACGGCTGCACTGGAGGTGTCCGACCCGATCACGAAGACCAGGCGCGCGGCCTCGAACCGCTCGTCGGACAACCATGTTTGGATCAACTCAAGCGCTCGCGCGGTGGCTTCGCGCGGTGACGAATCCGGATCGACTCGGGCGAACACCAGCTCCGCGCCGACCACGTCGGCCAGGTCCCCGTCAAAGACCTTGGCAGACCGAGAAACTACAGCGTCGACGGTAACTTCCGTCCACAGCGGGCGGTAAAGGTGTTCAGCGGAGGATGAACGCGTGGTGTCCACCGCGCGCACGGTCAACGAGTCCACGGTGAGCACCGGCAGGCCCTGACCGTCGGCGACGAGCACCGCGAAGGAATCGTTGCCCAGCGGCGTGATCCGTACGCGCACGGCCGTCGCTCCGGTGGCGCGCAACGTGATCCCGCTCCACAGGAACGGCAGCTTCGGCGCGTCCAACTCCGCCGTCAGGCCCGCCGAGTGCACGGCGGCGTCCAGCACTGCGGGGTGCAGCCCGAATCCGGTCACTGCGAGATCAGCTTCGATGTCGACGAAGAGCGCGTCACCCCGGCTCCACGCCGCCCGAACGCCCTGGAAGCTCGGCCCGTAGGCCAATCCCGTGGCGGCGAGCCGCTCGTAGAACCCATGCGTGTCAACAGGCTCAGCGTCGCGCGGTGGCCACTCACTGAGATCGTCAGCGACGGCCTCGCGCGCGGGCGTGAGCGTCGCCGTCGCGTGCAGGACCCACTCCCCGACGCCGTCCTTGGCGTGCACCGTGAGGTCGCGGCGCCCCGCGGCGCCCGGCGCGGTCACCGTCACCTGCACCTGGACGGACCCCGCCGATGGCAGGACGAGCGGGGCGACGAGCACCAGTTCTTCGACGAGCTGGCACCCCGTCTCGTCACCCGCTCGAACCGCCCACTCGACGAATGCCGTTGCTGGCACGAGGATGTCGCCGCGCACCATGTGATCCGCCAGCCAGGGGTGCGTGTGCGTGGACACCTTCGAGGTGAACACGTACCCGGCCGAGGCGGCGAGGGGAAGCGCAGCGCCGAGCAGCGGATGGTCGACGGCGTCGAGCCCGGCCGACGCGACGTCCGCCACCGCGCTCTCCAGCCAGTAACGCCGCCGCTGGAAGGGGTATGTGGGCAGGTCCACCAGACGTCCGTGAACGACCGTCGTCCAGTCCACCGAGGCGCCCAGCACATGCGCCTCGGCCAAGGACCGGACAAGCCGGTCGAATCCGCCCTCGTCGCGCCGCAACGTGCCGACCGCGCTGACGTCCAGGGCCGGCACGAGCACCGGGTGCGGGCTGCACTCGATGAACACGTGCCCTTCCAACGCCTCCACAGCTTCCGAGAACCGCACTGTCCGCCGAAGGTTCTCGTACCAGTACTCCGCGTTCAGCTCAGCACCGTCGACGTACTCCCCCGTCACCGTCGAGAAGAACGGCACAGCGGCCGTCTGCGGTTCGATCGACCCGAGCACGTCGAGCAGCTCGTCCCGAATCGCTTCCACCTGAGCCGAATGCGACGCGTAGTCCACCGGAATCCGACGAGCCCGCTCGTGCTGAGCAAGCAACTCGTCCAAAGCCGCAGTGGTACCCGAAACCACGGTGGACGCAGGCCCGTTCACCGCCGCAACCGACAACCCCGGCCCCAACTCCACGTCGGAAACAGGAAGCGGAACCGACACCATCCCACCGCGACCAGCAAGAGAAGCCGCAATCGCCCTACTACGCAACACGACCACCCGAGCCGCATCACGCAGGCTCAGCACGCCAGCAACGCACGCAGCCGCGATCTCGCCCTGCGAATGCCCCACAACAACGGCAGGCGAAACGCCATGCGACTGCCACACAGCCGCCAACGACACCATGACCGCGAACAGAACGGGCTGAACGACCTCAACCCGATCAAGATCCGACTCCAACGCCGACAGCAAATCCCAGTCGACGAACTCACCCAAAGCCGCAGCACACTCAGCCATCCGCGCCGCGAAAACCGGGTTCTCCAACAACGCCACAGCCATACCGACCCACTGCGAACCCTGACCCGGGAACATGAAGACCGCCCCTGCGGCCTCAGCGACACCCGTCACAACGTCAGGGCCAGACAAGGAACGCAGGCCGTCGCCGAACACCACCGCACGGTGCTCCAACCGCGACCGCGCGGCCAAAGTCCACGCAGCGTCCACTTCGGACACTCCGGACGAGAGCGCGTCGGCGAGCCCCGAAGCGACGTCGCGCAACGCAGCAGGGCTCTTCGCGGACAACGCCAGCGGAACCGGACCCGAGTGCACCGGCACCACGTCAGAAGGTGCGGGCGCCTGCTCGACGATCATGTGCGCATTGGTGCCGCTCACCCCGAACGACGACACCCCGGCACGCCGAACCGACGACGTCCACGGAACTTCCTCGGTCAGCAGCGACACCGACCCGGCCGACCAGTCCACCTCCGGCGTCGGCGACGACACGTGCAGCGTGCGTGGCAGCAAGCCGTGCCGCATGGCCTGCACCATCTTGATCACGCCGCCAACACCCGCAGCGGCCTGCGTGTGCCCGATGTTGGACTTCAACGACCCCAGGTACACCGGAGAGGAACGATCCCGGCCATAGGTCGCGATCACGGCCTGGGCCTCGATCGGATCACCCAGCCGAGTTCCGGTCCCATGGGCCTCAACGGCGGAAATGTCCGAAGTGGACAGACCGGCGTCAGCCAAGGCCGCACGGATCACGCGCTGCTGAGCGGGACCGTTCGGCGCAGTCAATCCGC
This sequence comes from Allokutzneria sp. NRRL B-24872, assembly GCF_002155965.1. Taxonomy (GTDB): domain Bacteria; phylum Actinomycetota; class Actinomycetes; order Mycobacteriales; family Pseudonocardiaceae; genus Allokutzneria. The sequence goes on along the minus strand of NZ_MUMH01000085.1, from coordinate 26,337 downwards.
TGGACGCGCCATCCTGGTTCACGGCGGAGCCGCGAATCACCGCCAGCACCGGGTGGCCGTTGCGCTGAGCGTCGGAAAGCCGCTCCAGCAACACCATCCCAACGCCTTCGGAGCCGTTCGTGCCGTCAGCACCGGCGCTGAAGGACTTGCAGCGCGCGTCGAGGGAGAGCGCGCCCTGCTTGCTGTACTCGACGAACAGCGCGGGGATCGCCATCACCGACGCGCCACCGGCCAACGCCAGCGTGCACTCTCCGCGCCGCAACGACTGCACCGCGAGGTGCAGCGCCACCAACGACGACGAGCACGCCGTGTCCACGGTCAACGCCGGACCTTCGAGCCCGAACGTGTACGAGATCCGGCCCGAGGTGATGCTTCCGGCGCTGCCGTTGCCGATGTAGCCCTCATGCTCGCCCGCCGCGCCCGCGACGCTGATCTCGCGCATGCCGTAGCCGCTGACCATGATCCCCGCGAACACGCCGGTGCGGCTACCGCGCACCGAGTCCGGGTCGATACCCGCGCGCTCGAACGCCTCCCACGAGGTCTCCAGCAGCAGGCGCTGCTGCGGGTCCATCGTGGTGGCCTCGCGCGGGGAGATCCCGAAGAACTCCGCGTCGAACTCCGCCGCGGCGTCCAGGAAACCGCCCTCGCGCACGGAACTGCGGCCGGGCCGGTCGGGATCGTCGGAGAACAGGGCGTCAAGGTCCCAGCCGCGATCGGTGGGGAACTCCCCGATGGCGTCGGTTCCGCCGGCCACGAGCCGCCACAGGTCCTCCGGCGAACGGACCCCGCCGGGGTAGCGGCAGCTCATCGCCACGATCGCGATCGGCTCGCGCGCGGCGTCGACCTGCCTGCGCAGGCGCTCGGTCTCCTTCACCGAGGTGCGCAACGCGTCGAGCAGGCGGCTTTCCTGGTTGCTCATGCTGGAGTCCTTCGCGAGTCGCCGCCCCCGAGGGCCAAGGCGATGAGGTCTTCGGCGTCCATCGAGTCGATCCGCTCGTCATCGGGCTCGGCCGGGCGGGTGAGCCGGAGCAGCTGGTCGAGCAGCCCGGCCTCGCGCAGCCGCTCCAGCGGGATCGCCGCGAGCGCCGCGCGCACGTCCCCGTCCGGCTCGGTGGCCGGCGTGATCTCGCCGAGCAGGAACTCGCCCAGCACCTGGGCGTTCGGGTGGTCGAACACCAGGCTCGCGGGCAGCCGGAGCCCGGTCAGCGTCGCCAGCCGGTTGCGCAGCTCGACCGCGGTCAGCGAGTCGAGCCCGAGCTGGGTGAAACCACGGTCGGCCCGGACGGAGCCCTGGGAGCGGTGTCCGAGAACGGCTCCGGTCTCGGCGACGACCGCCGCCACCACCGCGGTGAGCCGACGCTCCACCGGCAGGCGCAGGATTCGCTGCGCCAGCGTCTCTTTCGGCGCGCCTTCCGTCGTGCGCTGAACTGTCGTCCGTGCCAGCGCCCGCAGTGGTTCGGGGCCTGAGCGCGCGGCGGCGAGGTCGAGCGGCATCGCCACGACGAACGGCTCATCGCGCGTCAGCGCCGCGTCGAACAGCGCCAGCCCGTGATCACTGGACAACGCCCTTCCCCCAACGCTTTCCAGCCGCTCGTGGTCCAGCCCGGTGGTCAGCTCACTGCTGTCCTGCCACAGTCCCCACGCGATCGAGGTCGCGGGCAGCCCGCTCGCTCGCCGGTGCGCGGCCAGTGCGTCCAGGAAGGCGTTGGCCGCGGCGTAGTTGCCCTGCCCGGCCGTCCCGATCGTGCCCGCGGCCGAGGAGAAAAGCACGAACGCCTTCAGGTCGGCGGTCAGCTCGTGCAGGTGCACCGCAGCGTCCACTTTGGACTTGAAGACCGCGTCGACGCGCGCCGGGCTCAGCGACTGCACGAGCCCGTCGTCCAGCGCTCCCGCGCAGTGCACGACCGCGTCGACCGGGTGGGCCTCGAGCAGGGCGGCAACCGCGTCCCGGTCCGAGATGTCGACCGCGACGACTTCAGCCCCGAGCTCGACCAGCTCAGCGGCTCCTGGGGCGTCCGGGCCGCGTCGGCTGGCCACGACCAGCTTCCGCACGCCGTGCGTCGTCGCGAGGTGGCGGGCGACCAACCGGCCGAGCGCGCCCGTCCCGCCGGTGATCAGCACGGTGTCGTCCGGGCCGATCGGCATCCGCTCCACAGTGGACCGAACCCGGGCGAGGCGCGGCGCGCGAGCGACACCGTCCCGCAGTGACACCTGCGGTTCGTCCATTGTGGACACGCGTTGGAGCAGGGCGAGGTGGTCGTCCGGCTTGTCCGCGTCGACGAGCTGGAAGCGCCCCGGGTGCTCGGACTGGGCCGACCGGAGCAGCCCCCGCGCGGCGGCGACGGGCAGTTCGTCCACGCTGGTGACCAGCACGAGCTTGGAATCGGCGTACCTGTCGTCGGCGAGCCACCCCTGCACCAGGCTGAGCACCCGCTCGGTCGCTTCCCGCGCCGCGGTCGGCAGGTCGGCGGCCATCGGCGCTTCGAGCGGCACGAACACGGTCTCCGGCACGGGACCGTCCAGCTCCGACAGCTCCCGCACCATCACCACCGACACCGGCCCCGCGGCGGGAACCTCCAGGTCCACCCAGCGGACGTGGTGCAGCTGCTCGCCTCCCGAGCTGGCCGGGCGGGCGAGGAAGGACTCCACGGTCAGCACCGGGCGCCCGACCTCATCGGCCACGAACACCGAGAACGTGTCGTCACCGAGCGGCGTGATCCGCACTCGCAACGCCGACGCTCCGCGCTCCCACAGGCTCACCCCGTTCCACGTGAACGGGAGCTTCGGCCGGTCGAGATCCGCGCCCAGGACCGCCGAGTGCACGGCCGCGTCCAGCAGCGCCGGGTGCACTCCGAACCCCGTCGTGGTGAGGTCGGCGCGCGAGCGGATCTCCGCGAAGACCTCGTCGCCGCGACGCCAGGCCGCGCGAACCCCTTGGAAGGCTGAGCCGTACTCCAGTCCGGCCGCGCGGACGACGTCGTAGAAGCCTTCGACGTCGACCACATCACCGGCGGGCGGCCAGTCCACGAGATCGTCCGACTGCTCGTCACCTTGCGGCACAAGAACTCCGGCGGCGTGCAGCACCCACTCGTCAGCGCGGCGGGTGTGCACCAAGACGCGGCCAGTGCCCTCGCCCGGTTCGACGGTGACCTGGACCTGCACGGAGTCCGATCCGGCCAACGTCAACGGTTCCAGGATCGTCAGCTCTTCGACGCGCGGGAACCCGGTCTCCTCACCGGCGCGCACCGCCCAGTCGACGAACACCGAGCCCGGCACCAGCACGGTTCCCTGAACGGCGTGGTCAGCGAGCCACGGGTGCGTGTGCGTGGACAGCCTCGCCGTGAGCACGAAACCACCCGACGCGGCGAGGGGCACCGCTGCGCCGAGCATTGCGTGCCCGGAGGCATCAAGTCCGGCCGAGGACACGTCGGTCCCGGTTCCGGCTTCCAGCCAGTAGCGGTGCCGGTGGAAGGCGTAGGTCGGCAGGTCGATCTGATGACCGCGCCCGACGAAGACCTGGTCCCAATCCACCTTGACACCGAGTACGTGAGCCTCAGCCAAGGACTTCAGGAACCTGTCGGAACCGCCTTCGTTGCGGCGCAAGGTTCCCACTGCCGCAACGTCCAGGGCGGGGACGAGCACCGGGTGCGGGCTGCACTCGATGAACACGTGCCCTTCCACAGCGTTCACCGCGTCGTCGAAACGCACCGTCTGGCGCAGGTTCTCGTACCAGTACTCCCCGTCCAGCGCCGTGCCCGGAAGGTACTCGCACGTCACGGTCGAGAAGAACGCGATGTCCGTCTCCTGCGGCGTGATGTCCGCCAGCACTTCGAGGAGTTCGCCCCGAATGGCCTCCACCTGAGCAGAATGCGACGCGTAGTCAACAGGAATCCGCCGAGCCCGCTCATACCGGGCAAGCAGCTCATCCAAAGCCGCAGTGGCACCCGATACCACCGTGGACGCAGGCCCGTTCACCGCCGCAACCGACAACCCCGGCCCCAACTCCACATCGGAAACAGGAAGCGGAACCGACACCATCCCACCGCGACCAGCAAGAGAAGCCGCAATCGCCCTACTACGCAACACGACCACCCGAGCCGCATCACGCAAACTCAACGCCCCGGCAACACAAGCCGCCGCGATCTCCCCCTGCGAATGACCAATCACCACCGCAGGAGACACACCAAACGACTGCCACACCGCAGCCAACGACACCATCACCGCGAACAACACAGGCTGAACAACATCAACCCGCTCAAGATCAGACTCCAACGCGGAGAACAGATCCCACTCAACAAACTCGCCCAAAGCCGCAGCACACTCAGCCATCCGCGCCGCGAAGACCGGGTTCTCCAACAACGCCACAGCCATACCGACCCACTGCGAACCCTGACCCGGGAACACGAACGCCGCACGGCCCCCGACGACCTCGCCCTGCACGACATCACCGGAAGGCGCGGCCGAGGCGAGCGCGGTCAAGCCCGCCACCAACGAGTCCCGGTCGGAACCCAGTACCACGGCGCGCTGCCGCATCTGGTTGCGGGTCATCAACGACGACCACGACGCGTCCACAATGGACACATCCGTTGCCAAGCGCTCCGCGAGCCGCGAAGCCTGAGCGGCGAGCGCGATCTCGTCCCGCGCGGACAACGCCAACGGAACCGGGCCGGACCACGGCGACGACTCCGCTGGCACCGACGCCGGAGCCTGCTCAAGGACAACGTGCGCGTTGGTCCCGCTCACCCCGAAGCCCGACACACCGGCGCGGCGACGGCGGCCGACGTCGGGCCAGTCGATCGACGAGGTCAGCAGCGTGACCGCGCCCGCCGACCAGTCCACGCGCGGAGTCGGCTCGGTGACGTTCAGCGTGCGAGGCACCACACCATGACGCATCGCCTGGACCATCTTGATCACGCCACCGACACCCGCAGCCGCCTGCGTGTGCCCGATGTTGGACTTCAGCGACCCCAAGTACACCGGTGTAGAACGATCCTGGCCATACGTCGCGATCACGGCCTGAGCCTCGATCGGATCACCCAACCGCGTCCCGGTCCCGTGCGCCTCAACAACATCAACGTCCGAAGTGGACAGACCAGCGTCCGCCAACGCGGCACGGATCACTCGCTGCTGCGAAGGACCGTTCGGCGCGGTCAACCCGTTGGACGCGCCGTCCTGGTTGATAGCCGAGCCGCGCACCACCGCGAGGACCTTGTGGCCGTTGCGCTGAGCGTCGGACAGGCGCTCCAGCAGGATCATGCCGACGCCCTCACCACCGGCGGTACCGTCAGCGTCAGCGCTGAAGGACTTGCAGCGGCTGTCCGGGGCCAACGCGCCCTGACGGCTGTACTCGACGAAGAACACCGGCGTGGACAGCACGGTGACGCCACCGGCCAACGCCAACGAGCACTCGCCGCGCCGCAGCGACTGCGCGGCGAGGTGGATCGCCACCAGGGACGCCGAGCACGCGGTGTCCACGGTCAGCGCGGGGCCTTCGAGCCCGAGCGCGTACGAGACGCGGCCGGAGGTGATGCTGCCCGTGCTTCCGTTGCCGAGGAAACCCTCCACGTCCTCGGGGACCTGGCGCACGCGCGTGGCGTAGTCCCCGGCCATGACCCCGGCGAACACCCCGGTCTGGCTGCCGCGCAAGGAGTCCGGGTCGATCCCGGCGTGCTCCAGCGCCTCCCAGGAGGTCTCCAGCAGCAGGCGTTGCTGCGGGTCCATCGCGATCGCCTCGCGCGGGGAGATCCCGAAGAACTCCGGGTCGAACTCGACGGCCTCGTGCAAGACGCCGCCCTCCCGCGCGGTACTGCGACCCTGCCGGGACTGATCCCCGTCCAACAGGGAACCGAGTTCCCAGCCGCGATCGGTCGGGAACGGCGTGATCCCCTGCCCGCCCTCGGCGACGAGGTTCCACAGGTCGTCCGCCGAGCGCACGCCGCCCGGGTAGCGGCAGGCCATCCCGACGATGACGATCGGGTCATCCTCGGCGAGCGCGGCGGTCACCGGTGCGGCGGCCGGAGCCGACTCGCCGGACAGCTCCTCCTTCAGCCGCTCGGCGAGCGCGGCGGCGTTCGGGTGGTCGAAGACGAGCGTCGCCGGGAGCGACAACCCGAACTCGGCGTTGATCCGGTTGCGCAGCTCCACCGAGGTGAGCGAGTCGAAACCGAGTTCCTGGAACGGCCTCGTCACGTCGACCGACCGCGCGTCGGTGTGCCCGAGCACTTCTGCGACCGCGGTCCGAACGGACCTCAGTACCGCCTCGTCCGTCTCGACCCGTGCTCTGCGCGGAGCACTCACTCGGCCGAGCTTCGCGCCGACGTACACCGGCTCCGGCCCCGCGACGGCGGCGTCGAACATCGCCAGTGCGTCCACTGTGGACAGAGGGGCCAGGCCGGACCTCGCCAGCCGGGCGCGGTCGGCGGCGCTCAGCCCTCCGGCCATGCCCCCGGCCTCGGCCCACATCCCCCACGCCACGGACGTGGCGGGCAGCCCAGCCGCGTGGCGAGCGCGGGCAATGGCGTCAAGCGCGGCGTTGGCAGCGGCGTAGTTGCCCTGACCAGCCGTTCCCAGCACTCCGGCCGCTGAGGAGAACAGCACGAATGCCGTCAGCGAACGGTCGCGGGTCAGCTCGTCGAGGTGCTGAGCCCCCAACACCTTCGGCGCGTGCACAGCAGCGAGGCGCGCCGGTGTCAGTGACTCCACCACGCCGTCGTCGAGCACACCCGCCGTGTGCACGACCGCCGTGATCGGGTGCCCGACCAGCACGGCGGCCACCGCGTCCCGGGCGGTCACGTCACACCGAACTACCGCGACGTCAGCGGCGAGCGAAGCCACGAACTCCGCATCGACAACACCGCGCGCCGCCAGCACGAGCCGCCCGACGCCGTGCTTCTCCACGAGGTGGCGCGCAACGACCTGGGCCAACGTGCCCGTTCCGCCGGTGATCAGCACGCAGTCGTCCGCCGACCACACCGGCTCTCCGGCGACCGCGACCGGCTGGAGGCGCGGGGCCGTGACCTGCCCACCGCGCACCAAGACCTCGGGCGCGTCGAACCGCGCCGCGATGGAGTCCACAGTGGACAGATCATCGGTGTCGACGAGAACGAACCGGCCCGGGTGCTCCGACTGAGCCGATCGGACGAGCCCGGCGATCGCGGCCCGCCCAGGATCGGCCAGCGCGTCCTGAACCGCCACAACGACACGGGTGTCGGAGGCCAGCGCTTCCTGCACCACCGCCAGCGCTTCGGCAACGTCGGCCGGAGCCGCGATCACGCCGGAGAATCCAGCTGACGGCGCGACCGGCACGTGCTGCACGGTCAGCAGCGGCACAGTGCGAGCGTTGGAGGCGGCGCGCATCACAACGGACTCGGCGGTCAACATCGGCCCGCTGTCGGAGTCGACCTGCACGGAGATGCCCGACTCAGAGCGCAGCAGCCGTGCGCGCAGCGTCGTCGAACTGGGGCCGTGCAGCGCGACGCGCCGCCACGCGAAGGGCAGCTCAGCACCTCCGGTCAGCGTCAGAACGAGCGGTTGGAGCACGGTGTCCAGCAGCGCCGGGTGCACGAGGAGGCCATCCGAGCCGAAGCCCTCCGGCAGCTCGACCTCGGCGAACCACTCGTCGCCGTCCGACCACGCCGCGCGCAGCCCCGAGTAGGCCGGGCCGTAGGCGTAACCGCGCTCCACCAGGGCGTTCGCGATCTCATCAAGATCACGTTCAGCAGCCACGGGCGGCCACGCCAGCTGCGAGGCCGCGACGGGTTCCGCGCCGAGCACACCGGCCGCGTGCCTGGTCCACGTCGAGTCGCGGCGCGAGTGGACGGTGAACGTGCGGTCGGCGCGGACACTGACCTGGATCTCCACGCTCTCCGAGCCGTCGAGGACCAGCGGCGCTTCCAACGCGATCTCGTCGACGAGCGAGCAACCGACTTCGGCGGCGGCGCGCAACGCCAGCTCGACGAACGCGGTTCCGGGCAGCAGGACGGTACCGAGTACCTGGTGATCCGCGATCCACTGCTTTGCCACGGACACCGTGCCGGTGAGCAGGACGCCGTCGTTGAGCCTGGTCACGGACTGGATCAAGCCCTGGTCTGCGTCGGCGAACCAGTGGCGCCGCCGCTGGAACGGATAGGTCGGCAGGTCGATCCGCGATGCCCCGGGGAACACCGCGGTCCAGTCCGGCGACACCCCGTGCGCGTGCAGCGTCGCGAGCGCGGTGACCGCGGTGTCCACTTCGGACCGATCACGTCGCAGCATCGGCACCACGACGGGCGCGTCCACCAACGCCGACAGCACCGCGCCGGGACCGAGTTCCACAAAGGCCTTGACACCGTCGGCGATGAGCCACTGCACGGCGTCGTGGAACAGCACCGGCTGGCGCACCTGGCGGACCCAGTACTCCGCCGAGCACGGCTCCACCGGCGCACCCGTCACCGTCGAGATGAGCGGAATCGTCGGCGCGGCGTAGGAGATCGACTCCGCGACCGCGCGGAACTCGTCGAGCATCGCGTCCATCCGCGCCGAGTGGAAGGCATGGCTCGTGCGGATGCGGCGGGTCTTGGCGAAGCGCGCGGCGATCGCCTCCACGGCGTCGGCGTCTCCGGAGATCACCACCGAGTCGGCGGAGTTGACCGCCGCGATGCTCACGCCGTCCACCAGCTCGATGGAGTCCACAGTGCACTGGATCGAGATCATGGCTCCACCGGGCGGAAGCGCCTGCATCAGGCGACCGCGCGCCGTCACCAGCAGTGCCGCGTCGGCCAGCGTCATCACCCCGGCGACGTGCGCTGCGGCCAGCTCGCCGATCGAGTGGCCGACGAGGAAGTCCGGGCGCAGGCCCCACGACTCCAGCAACCGGAACAGCGCGACCTCGACAGCGAACAACGCGGGCTGCGCGTACTCCGTCTGCTCAAGCGAATCCGCGATCGCCTCAGCCAGCGGCCGGGCGAGGTGCTTGTCCAGCTCGGCGGCCACCTCGGCGAAGGCATCTCCGAAGGCGGGGAACTCCGAGGCCAGCTCCAGGCCCATGTTCACCCGCTGAGCGCCCTGACCGGTGAACATCGCCGCGAAGCGGTCCGCGGTGACCGTCCCCCGTACCACCCGCGCGCTGGTCTCGCCGCGCGCGAGCACGTCGAGGCCGTCCAGGAGTTCGGCTCGTCCGGAGGCCAGCACCACGGCGCGATCCGGCAGTCCCGCACGACCGGTGCCCTGCGACCGCGCGAGCGCGACGATGTCCTCGCCGGTGAACTCGCGGAGCCGTGCGGCCTGCGCCCGAAGAGCATCCTCGCCACGAGCCGACAACGGAACCGGAACGAGGGCCGGGGCCGAAGTCGCCACGACCTCCTCCGCCGGAACGTGCTCGATGATCACGTGCGCGTTGGTCCCGCTGACACCGAATGCGGAGACACCCGCCCGCCGCGCAGCGCTCGGCCACTCCGTCGGCGAGGTCAGCAGCTGCACGGAACCGGCGGTCCAGTCCACGTGCGGCGACGGCGAATCGACGTGCAGCGTGCGGGGCACGACGCCGTGCCGCATCGCCTGCACGATCTTGATCACGCCACCGACACCGGAAGCCGCCTGCGCGTGCCCGATGTTGGACTTCAACGTGCCCAGGAGCAGCGGGGTCGACCGGTCCTGACCGTAGGTCGCCAGCAGCGCCTGCGCCTCGATCGGATCACCCAGCGTCGTCCCGGTCCCATGCGCCTCAACAACATCAACGTCCGAAGTGGACAGACCAGCATCAGCCAACGCGGCACGGATCACTCGCTGCTGCGAAGGACCGTTCGGCGCGGTCAACCCGTTCGACGCACCGTCCTGGTTCACGGCGGAGCCACGGATCACCGCCAGCACGGGGTGACCGTTGCGGCGAGCGTCGGAAAGCCGCTCCAGCACGAGCATTCCCGCGCCCTCGGCCCACCCGGTCCCGGCAGCCGATGCGGAGAAGGACCGGCAGCGACCGTCTGCGGACAGTCCGCGCTGACGGCTGAACTCCACGAAGACACCCGGCGTCGACAACACCGCGACACCGCCGGTCAGCGCCATCGAGCACTCGCCGCGCCGCAACGCCTGCGCCGCCAAGTGCAGCGCCACCAACGACGACGAGCACGCCGTGTCCACCGTCATCGCCGGGCCTTCCAAGCCCAGCTCGTAGGCCACGCGGCCGGAAATCACCGCGTCCAAGCCACCGGTCAGGAAGTGCCCCTCCGACCCGGTGGGTGCCTCGTGCAGGCGCGGACCGTACTCCTGCGCGCTCGCCCCGACGAACACGCCGGTGCTGCTCCCGCGCAAGCTGGTCGGGTCGATCCCGGCGCGCTCGAACGCCTCCCAGGCGGTCTCCAGCACGACCCGCTGCTGGGGGTCCATCGCGACCGCTTCACGCGGGGAGATCCGGAAGAACCCGGCGTCGAACTCCGCCGCCCCGTCGAGGAAACCGCCGTGCCGCGTGTAGGTGGTACCCGGGTTCGAAGGGTCCGGATCGTAGAGCGAGCCGATGTCCCACCCGCGATCGGCCGGGAACTCGGTGATCGCGTCGACACCGTGTTCCACCAGGCGCCACAGGTCCTCCGGCGACGCGACGCCGCCGGGGTAGCGGCAGCTCATGCCGACGATCACGATGGGATCGCCGTCCGGCTCCGCGACCCGGGCTGTGGTGACCGGCGCGGCTCCTCCGTAGATCCGGTCGAGCAGGTGCGTGACGAGCGCTTCGGCCGTGGGGTGGTCGAACACGAGCGTGCTCGGCAGCTTCAGGCCGGTGGCGGCGGACAGCCTGGTCCGCACGTCCACTGCGGTCATCGAGTCGAAGCCCAGCTCCTTGAACGTGCGTCCGGCCTCGGCGCCGGGCTCGTGGCCGAGCACCGCCGCGACGGTCTCGGTGACCAGTTCCCGCACCACACGGCGGCGATCGGCCACCGGCACGGCGGCCAAGCCCGTCTCCGCCTCGGGGGCGGCGGTCAGCGCGCGCCGCGCTTCGGGCAGCTCGGACAGCAGCGGGCTCGGCCGGTTGATCGCGAAGGTCGGCGCGAACTTCGCCCAGTCGACGTCTGCGATGGCGAGGAAGGTCTCGTCGTCGGTGATCGCCCGCGTCAGCGCGGTCAGCGCGTCCGAGGGCCGCATCAGGTTGAGGCCCAAGCGTTCGAAGCGCGTCCCGGCGTCACCGGCGGCCATGCCCTCGCCCGCCCACGAGCCCCACGCGAGCGACACCGCGCGCAGCCCCCTGGCTCGCCGCCGCTCGGCGAGGGCGTCGAGCATCGCGTTGCCCGCCGCGTAGGCGCCCTGCCCGCTACCGCCCCACACCCCCGCGTTGGAGGAGATCAGCACGAAGGCGTCCAGGTCGTGGTCGAACAGCTCGTCCAGGTTCTCCGCGCCTGTAGCCTTGCCCGCGATCACCTCGGCGACCTCGGCCGCCGTGATGTCCTTCAGGTCTCCCCAGTGCGCGACCCCGGCCGCGTGCACGACCGCGCGAACCGGCTCGACCGAGTCGATCAGCGCCGCCAGGGCGTCGCGGTCGGCGGCGTCGCAGGCCGCGATCGTCACGCGGGCCCCGAGCGCGGTCAGCTCGGCTTCGAGTTCCTTCGCCCCGAGCGCCTCCGGCCCACGCCGCCCGGTCAGGACGAGGTGCTCGGCGCCGTTTCTGGCGAAGTGGCGGGCGACGTGCGCGCCGATCGCCCCGGTGCCCCCGGTGATCAGCACAGTGCCGGTGGGACGCCAGGTCACACGATCGCTGTCGGGACGCGGTGCCCGGACGAGCCTGCGGCCCAGGATCGCGTTGGAACGCAGTGCCACTTGGTCCTCGGTACCGCCCAGCACGGACGCGAGCCGCCGGTGGACGTCCGCGTCCGGCTCGGCGGGCAGATCGATGAGCCCGCCCCAGCGCGCCGGGCGCTCCAGCGCGGCGACCCGGCCGAGCCCCCACACCGCGGCCTGGACCACGTCCGGGGCGGCAACGGCGACCGCTCCCCTGGTCACGGTCCACAGCGGGGCGTCGAGATCCCGGTGGAGGAGGTCCAGCGTCGCGGCGACGGGCTCGGGGTCGGCCGCGACCAGCGAGATCACACCCGCGAAAGTCCCATGTGGAACCGCGTCCCGTGTCACGACGACCGGAGTTCCACCGGCTTCGGCCAGTGCGGCGCACAGCGCCTCGGTGGGCTCGCCGGAGCTGACCACGAGCCAGGTCCCGGACAGTGCGGCGGGGCGCTCCGGCACTCCGCGCCACTCGACGCGATAGCGCCAAGAGTCGACAACGGACGCGGCAGGGGCCGGGGCGTCCAGCCAGAAGCGCTTGCGCTGGAACGGGTAGGTCGGCAGATCGACGACGCGACCCGCCGCGAGGCCCCAGGCCACTTCGACACCGTGCACGTGCGCCTCGGCGAGGGAGGTCAGCATCCGGTGCACGCCGCCGTCGTCGCGGCGCAGCGAGCCGATGACCACCGCGTCGTGCTCCTCAGCGGAACTGAGTACCGCCGGGGTCAGCACTGGGTGCCCGCTGGACTCGACGAACGCGGTGAACCCGTCCTCCAGCAGCCGCGCGGTGGCGAGGTCGAAGCGCACGGTCTCACGCAGGTTGCGGTACCAGTACTCCGCGTCGAGCCCGGCGGTGTCCAGCCGCTCCCCCGTCACCGACGAGTAGAACGGGATCTCCGAGGAGCGCGGCGTGATCGGGGCCAGCACGTCCAGCAGCTCGTCACGGAGCGCTTCGACCTGGGCGGAGTGCGACGCGTAGTCAACCGGAATGACCCGGGCACCCGTCGCCGCAACGAACTCCTGCAAAGCCCCAGTGGGACCGGATACCACGGTGGACGACGGCCCATTTACCGCGGCGATCGACAACTGCGGATCGAGTTCCAACGCGGCGGCAGGCGACGCGACGGACACCATGCCGCCACGACCGGCCAGCGAAGCCGCGATCGCCTTGCTGCGCAGCACAACGACGCGCGCGGCGTCACGCAGGCTCAAAGCACCCGCGACGCACGCGGCGGCGATCTCGCCCTGCGAATGCCCAACCACGGCGCCAGGGGTGACGCTGTACGAGCCCCACAGCGACGCCAGCGACACCATCACCGCGAACAGGGCGGGCTGGACGACGTCGACCCGCTCCAAGGCTTCCGCGTCCCCGAGCACATCGAGGAGGTCCCAGTCGGCGAACTCCCGCAGAGCCGCCGCGCACTCCGCCATCCGCGCGGCGAAAACCGGGTTCTCCAGCAACGGGACGGCCATGCCCACCCACTGCGAGCCCTGACCGGGGAACACGAACGCCACCCGGCGCTCGACGCCGAAGCCCTCGATGACGTCGTCACCGAGCACGACCGCGCGGTGCGGCAGCCGCGCCCGGGTCGTGGCCAGGGTGTGGGAGATGTCGACCGCAGGCACGTCCGGATTGGCCGCCATGAACTCACGCAGGCCCGCGACCTGCGCCGACAGTGCCGCTGGGCTGCCAGCCGAGAGCACGAACGGAACCGGACCGGACACCGGCGCGGCCGCGACGGCGGACACCGGAGCCGCTTGTTCCACGATCACGTGCGCGTTGGTGCCGCTGACGCCGAACGACGAAACGCCGGCGCGACGGGGACGCCCCGACACGGGCCACGGCGTCGGCTCGGTCAGCAGCGACACCGCACCCGCCGACCAGTCCACCTCGGGCGTCGGCTCGTCGACGTGCAGCGTCCTGGGCAGCAGCCCGTGCCGCATCGCCTCGACCATCTTGATCACACCGCCGACACCCGCCGCCGCCTGCGCGTGGCCGATGTTCGACTTCACCGAGCCGAGCAGCAGTGGGGTCAACCGGTCCTGGCCGTAGGTCGCCAGCAGCGCCTGAGCCTCGATCGGATCACCCAGCGTCGTCCCGGTCCCGTGCGCCTCGACCGCATCGACGTCCACAGTGGACAGACCGGCGTCGGCGAGCGCCGCGCGGATCACTCGCTGCTGCGCGGGACCGTTGGGCGCGGTCAGGCCGTTGGACGCGCCGTCCTGGTTGACCGCCGTCCCGCGCACCACTGCGAGGACTCGGTGGCCGTTGCGCTGTGCGTCGGAAAGCCGCTCCAGCACGAGCATTCCGGCGCCCTCGGACCAGCTGGTGCCGTCTGCTCCGGCGGCGAAGGACTTGGAGCGGCCATCCGGCGCGAGCCCGCCCTGGCGACTGAACTCCACGAACAGCGAGGGTGCGGCCATGACGGTCGCGGCGCCGGCGAGGGCCAGCGAGCACTCCCCGCGCCGCAGCGACTGCACCGCCAAGTGCAGCGCCACCAACGATGACGAGCACGCCGTGTCCACGGTCAACGCCGGACCTTCGAGACCGAACGTGTACGAGATCCTGCCGGAGGCGACACTGGCGGCGGTTCCGCTGGCCAGGTAGCCCTCGGTCTCCTCGATCCCGGTCGACGCCGCGAGCTGCTGGGCGCCGTAGCCGCCGTTCATCACCCCGGCGAACACCCCGGTGTCGCTGCCGCGCAAGGAATCCGGCGCGATCCCGGCACGTTCGAACGCCTCCCACGCGATCTCCAGCAACAGGCGCTGCTGGGGGTCCATCGCCAGCGCCTCGCGTGGGGAGATGCCGAAGAACGCCGCGTCGAAGCTCGTCGCGTCGCGCAGGAAACCGCCGCGCTGGACGTAACTGCGGTTCGTCTGGCTGGAGTCCCAACCTCGGTCGTCGGGGAAGTCCGCGATGGCGTCGGTACCGGAAAGAACCAGGTGCCACAGGTCTTCAGGCGACTCGACGCCGCCCGGGTAGCGGCAGCTCATGCCGACGATCGCGATGGGCTCGTCGGTGCTCGTGGCCGTGGTCGCGGCGGCCGGGCGATCGCGTCGGCCCGTCAGCTCCGCCTGCACGAACTCCGCGACAGCCCTCGGCGTCGGGTAGTCGAAGACCAGGGTCGCGGGCAGTCGCACGGCGAACAACGCGTTCATCCGGTTGCGGAACTCCACGGCGGTGAGCGAGTCGAAGCCCATTCCCTGGAACGCAGTATCAGCGCCAACCGAGGCCCCCGAAGCGTGCCCGAGCACGTCAGCGACCTGGTCCCGCACCATCTTCAGCACCGAGTCGGCGGTGACCTCGGCCTTCCTGCGCACCGGCTTGCCGCCGAAACCACGCAGCACGGCGGGCAGATCGGTCCGCGAGCGCAGCACCGAGCGGTCCAGCCGCACCGCGACCGTGCTCGCCCCCGTGCTCGCGTCGAACAGGTCCAGAGCGTCCTCAGTGGACATTCCGACGACGCCGGAACGCCCGAGACGCGTGCGGTCGGCCTCGCTCAGCGTGCCGGTCAACGCGCTCGTCTCCGACCACAGACCCCACGCGATCGAGGTGACTGGCAGTCCTTCGGCCCTACGCAGTTCGGCGATCGCGTCGACCGCGCAGTTCGCCGCCGCGTAGTTGCCCTGTCCCGCCGTGCCGAGCACTCCGGCGATCGACGAGAACAAGATGAAGGCGGTCAGCTCCCGGTCACGGGTCAGCTCGTGCAGGTGCCACGCGGCCCCGGCCTTCGGCGCGTGCACGGCCGCGAGCCGCGACGGCGTCAGCGACTCCACCAAGCCGTCGTCGAGCACCGCGGCGGCGTGCACCACGGCCGTGATCGGGTAGCGCTCGAACAGCTCCGCGAGCGCATCGCGGTCGGTGACGTCGCAGCTCACCACCTCCGCGCCGTCCAGCTCATCGCCACCGGACCGGCTCGCCAGGACGACGCGCCCCACGCCGTGCACGCGCAGCAGGTGCTCGGCGACCGCCCTGCCGACCGTGCCCGTGCCACCGGTGATCAGCACGCAGTCCCGCGAAGTCCACTTCGGACTATCCACAGTGGACTCGACGACGCCGAGCCGCGGCACGAAAGCTTCGCCGTCGCGCAGCCACACCTCTGGCTCACCAGAGGCCACGACCGCCGCCAACGGGGCATCGGACGAATCGGTGTCCACCAGGACGAACCGCCCTGGCTGCTCCGAGATCGCCGACCGCACCAAGCCCCGCACAGCGGCATGCGCGGGGTCGGTCGACGCGTTGCGCGTGACCACCACCAACGGGGAGTCCGAGGATTGGATCGCCGCCAACACCTCGTCGACGGTGCCCGCGTGCAGCACCTCCGGCACCACGCCGACCTCAGCGGGCAGGTCGATCCGAACCGGGCGAACGGCGAACAGCTCGCGGCGACGGAGTGCCGAGATCGGCCGCATCACCAGCGACCGCGCGGTCAGAACGGGATTGCCCGCCACGTCGGCCACGACCACCGAGACACCGCTGTCCGAGCGGCGGAGGTGGACCCTGGCAGCCGTGGCGCCAGAGCCGTGCAGAACCACGTCATGCCAGGAGAACGGCAGCTCGGTGGCGTCGAGGACGAGTGCGTGCAGGCCCGCGTCGAGCAGCGCCGGGTGCAGGCCGAAGCCCTCGTGCTCCACGCCCTCCGGGAGCTCGAGCTCGGCGAAGACCTCGTCATCGCGCCGCCACGCCCTGCGCAGCCCCCTGAAGACCGCGCCGTACTCGAAACCGTTGTCCCGCAACACGTCGTAGGCGTCCGCGAGATCGATCTCCGGCGCTGACGGTGGCCACTCCGCCAGCGCGACACCGTCGTTTGCCGCAGCGGAAAGCACACCGGTGGCGTGTGACGTCCACTCGTCGTCGGACAGCGAGTCGGTCAGCGAGTGCACGGTGATCCTGCGCCGCCCGGACTCCTCCGGAGCGCCAACCGCCACCTGGAGCCGAACGCTCCCGTCGGCAGGGATCTCCAGCGGAGTCTCCAGGACCAGTTCTTCGATCAGGTCGCAGCCGAGCTGATCGCCCGCGCGCACCGCGAGCTCCAGGAACGCCGTCCCCGGCAGCAGCACCGCGCCGCGCACGGCGTGATCGGCCAGCCACGGGTGGGAGCCGAGCGAGATCCGCGAGGTGAACAGGAATCCGCCGGAATCCGGTAGCTCGGTCGCGGCGCCGAGCAACGGGTGCTCCGGAGCGACGAGCCCGAGGGCAGCCGCGTCGGTGACCGCTGGGGCTCCGCCGTCGAGCCAGAAACGCTCGCGCTGGAAGGCGTAGGTCGGCAGCGCGATGTGGTTGCCGCGCAGAACAGTCGACCAGTCGACCGGGGCGCCGTGCGCGTGCGCCTCAGCGAGCGAGGTGAGGAACCGGTCGAAGCCGCCGTCATCACGGCGCAGAGATCCCACCGTGGTGGCGTCGATCGCACTGGTCAGCACGGGATGCGAGCTGCACTCGATGAACAGGTGCCCGCTCAACGCCGTGACCGCGTCGTCGAAGCGCACGGTCCGCCGCAGGTTCTCGTACCAGTACTCGGCGTCCAGGTTGGTACCCGGTACCACGGCGTTTTTCACGGTGGAGTGGAAGGCGACCGTGGTCGGCCGGGGCTCGATCCCCGCAAGCAGGGCGAGCAGTTCCTCGCGCAGTTCCTCGACCTGAGCGGTGTGCGAGGCGTAGTCGACCGGAATCCGCCGTGCGCGCTCCCACCGAGCGAGCACGTCCTCCAGCGCCGCCGGATCACCAGCAACCACAGTGGACGATGGACCGTTCACCGCCGCGATCGACAAGCCCGGCCCCAACTCCAGCTCGGAAGCCGGGACGGGGACCGAGACCATCCCGCCCCGACCGGCGAGTGAGGCCCGGATGGCTTTGCTGCGCAACACAACTACGCGCGCGGCGTCACGCAGGCTCAAAGCACCCGCGACGCACGCGGCGGCGATCTCGCCCTGCGAGTGCCCCACGACCACCGAAGGCTCGACGCCGTGCGAGCGCCACACGGAGGCCAGCGACACCATCACCGCGAACAGCACGGGCTGCACGACATCCACGCGCAGCAAGGCATCCGCGTCGTTCAGGACCTCGAACAGATCCCAGTCGACCAAGTCCTCCAGCGCGTCCGCGCACCGGTCCATCTGCGCGGCGAAAACCGGGGACGAGCCGATCAGCTCGACCGCCATCCCCGGCCACTGCGAGCCCTGGCCGGGGAACACGAACGCGATACCGCGAGTGTCCGCGTTCCCCCGCACCACGCCTGGCAGTCCCGATCCGAGCGCGGCCAGCCCGGCGAGCAGTTCCTCGCGGTCCGAACCGAGTACCACCGCGCGGTCGTCGAACGCCGTGCGCGTCGTCGCCGCAGACCACGCGACATCCGCCAACGGCACTTCCTCCCGCAGGAAGGACGCCATGCGCGTGGCCTGCTCACGCAGCGCCAACTGCCCACGCCCGGACAGCGGAAGCGGGATCAGGACCGGGTGCGAACGCTCGCCAGCAACGGATTCCGGCGCCTGCTCCAGAACGACGTGCGCGTTGGTCCCGCTCACGCCGAAGGACGACACGCACGCGCGACGCACATCGGTGTCCGGCCAGGGAAGGTGCTCGGTCAGCACCGCGACCGAACCCGCCGACCAGTCCACGTGCGCGGTCGGAGTGGTGACGTGCAAGCTCTTCGGCAGCACGCCGTGCCGCATCGCCTGCACCATCTTGATCACACCGCCGACGCCCGCCGCCGCCTGCGTGTGGCCGATGTTGGACTTCAAGGAGCCCAGGTACACCGGCGTCGAACGATCCTGGCCGTAGGTCGCCAACAGGGCCTGAGCCTCGATCGGATCGCCGAGCCGCGTCCCGGTCCCGTGCGCCTCAACGACATCAATGTCCGAAGTGGACAGTCCAGCGTCGGTGAGCGCCGCGCGGATCACGCGCTGCTGCGCGGGACCGCTCGGCGCGGTCATCCCGTTGGACGCCCCGTCCTGGTTGATCGCCGAACCCCGGATCACCGCGAGCACCGGGTGGCCGTGGCGCCGGGCGTCGGAAAGCCGCTCCAGCACCAGCACGCCGACGCCCTCGGCGAGGCCGAAACCGTCCGCGCTGTCGGAGAACGCCTTGCTGCGGCCGTCCGGAGCGAGCCCGCCCTGGCGCGAGAACTCCACGAACATCCCGGGGCCGGACATCACCGTGACGCCCGCCGCGAGCGCGAGGCCGCACTCGCCGCGCCGCAGCGACTGGGCCGCGAGGTGCAGCGCGACCAGCGACGACGAGCACGCCGTGTCCACGGTGACCGCGGGTCCCTCGAAGCCGTACAGGTAGGAGACGCGCCCGGACATCACGCTGCCGGTGTTGCCGGTGAAGACGTAGCCCTCGGCGTCGCTGCCCTGGTCCATGCGCGGGCCGTAGTCCATGGTCATCGCGCCGACGAACACGCCGGTCCCGCTGCCGCGCAGGGACGCGGGGACGATGCCCGCGTGCTCCAGCGCCTCCCACGAGGTCTCCAGCAGCAACCGCTGCTGCGGGTCCATCGCGGCGGCCTCGCGCGGGGAGATCCCGAAGAACTCCGCGTCGAACAGATCCGCCTCGCCCAGGAATCCGGCCTGGCGCTGGTAGAACGTACCTGCTGGACGGGATTCGCCGTCGTAGGCGGCGGCGAAGTCCCAACCACGGTTTCCCGGGAAGTCCGCGACCACGTCCGCGCCGTCGCTGACCAGGCGCCACAGGTCGTCCGCTCCGGCGACACCGCCGGGGTAGCGGCAGCCGATGCCGACGATGACCACGGGGTCGTCGTCCTCGGCCGGGCGGCTCGCCACCACGACCTCTGGCTCAGGTGCGCCGACCAGCACCACGCGGACGTACTCGGCGACGTCGGCCGGGGTCGGGTGGTCGAACACCATCGTGATCGGTAGATCGACACCAACGGCCGACGAAATGCGCGCGCGGATCTCCAACGACGTCACGGAGTCGAAGCCCAGCTCGCGGAACTGGCGATCGGGTGCGACCCGCTCGGAGGTACCGCGCAACGCCATGATCTCCTGGCACACCAGCTCAGTCAGGTGCGCGCGCTGCTCGGACTCCACCATGCCCGCGAGCCGCGCGCGCAGCGGCGACTCCACGTGCGCGTTCGCCCGCTCGGCGCCGGGCAGTTGCACCACGCGCGCGTCCTGCCCGCTGTACACGGCGTCCCAGTCCACGGACACTCCGTCGACGTGGAGTTCGCCCAGCGAAGCCATGATCCGACTCTGCCCGGCGTGGCCTCTGCGCAGCGAGCCACGCACGGAAGCCGCCGCGCCCTCGGTTTCTACGGTCTGCTGGATGGCGGCGGTGAGCACCGGATGCGGACTGAGTTCCAACAGAACTCCGGTCCCGTTGTCCAGCGCCACCCGCGTGGCGCGGTCGAACTGGATGGTGTTGCGCAGGTTGTGGCACCAGTAGTCGGCGTCCAGCTCGACGTGCTCCGGCAGCACCTCACCGCGCGCGGCCGACACGAACGGCACGCTCGGACGACGCGGGCGGATCGGGGCCAGCGCCTCGCGCAGCCACTCCGCGATCCGGTCGATGTGCGGGGAGTGCGCCGCGAGGTCCACGTCGATCCTGCGCGCCGCGATCCCTTCGGAGACAAGCTCCTCCAGCAGCTCCGACGCGGCGTCGGCGTCCCCGGAGACGATCACCGAGCGCGGTCCGTTCACCGCACCCAGAACTAGCCGACCGCCGAAGGTGGCCAGCCGCGCGCCCACGTCCTCCGGCGCGGCGGGGACCGCGATCATCGCACCGTCACCGGCCAACGTCGCCTGCGCGCGGCTCCACAACGCCACCACCCGCGCACCGTCCTCAATGGACAGCGCGTCGGCCACCACGGCGGCGACGACCTCGCCGAGGCTGTGCCCGAGCACGGCGGACGGCGCGACGCCGTACGAGCGCCACACCGAGGCCAGCGACACCATCACCGCGAACAACACCGGCTGCACGACATCCGTACGACGCAGGGCTTCGCCGTCCTCCAGCGCGTCGAACAGGTCCCAGTCGACGAACGGCTCCAGCGCCCGAGCGCACTCCCGCATCCGCTCGCCGAACACGGGCGAGGACTCCAGCAGCTCCGCCGCCATCCCGGCCCATTGCGAACCCTGTCCCGGGAACACGAACACGACGCCGCCCGACACCGGAGAACCCTCGGTCAGCCCGGGCGCTCCCCTGCTGTCGGCGAGCGCTTCCAGAGCGCCGAGAAACTCCTCGCGGTCAGTGGCGGACACCGCAGCACGCCTGCCTCGCCCCTGAGCAGCGGCCAGCGACAAGCCGATGTCCGCCGGGCTCCAGTCCAACCGCGCACGCAGTTCCTCGGCCAGCACGCTCGCATACGCGCGCAACGACGCGCTCCCGGACGCGGAAAGACCCCACAGCAGCGGCTTCACCGACTCATCGCCCCTCGTCATGGCTTCGCAGCTGCCCCTTCGAGCGCGAGCCGCACCAGGTCCCGCACGTCCATCTGCTTGATCTCGGCACTCTTGTCGGCGCTCTTGGCCACGGCGGCGGGCTGCTCGGCGAGCCGCACCAACGGGTCGAGCAGACCGGACTCCCGCAGCCTCGTGATCGAGACCGTCGCCAGCAGCCGTCGCAGCTCGTCGTCGCCCACGGTCGCGTCAGCGTCCACTGTGGACGAAGGAAGCAGTCGCTCAAGGACGTGGTTCGCGAGCGCGTCCGGCGTCGGGTAGTCGAAGACCACCGTCGCCGACAGCCGCAGACCCGTGACGGCGTCGAGCCGGTTGCGCAGCTCCATCGCCATCACCGAGTCCAGCCCCATGTCCAGGAAACCCTTGTCGCCCAGCACGTCGGCCGGAGCGAGCTTGAGCACCGCGGCGAGGTGCTCGCGCACGATCCCCGTCACCTCGCGTGATCTGTCCTCTTCGGACAGTTCCGCCAGCCGGGCGCGCAACGCCTCCGCGCGGGCGCCGGTCAACTCCACCCGAGGCCGGGGCAGTCGCACGAGGCCGCGCAGCAACGGCGGAACGCGGTCGTAGCGGCCGAACTCGCGCCGCATGGCCTTCACGTCCATCCGCGCGGCGACGACCGCGCGGTGCTCGGTCTCGGCGAGCACGAGGTCGAAAGAGTCCTTCTCCGCGCTCTCGCCCCAGAAAACCACGGTCCCGGAACCTCGCTGGTCCACAATGGACTCCAGCTCGGCGTCGGCGGCGCCGAGCTCCGCCAGCCCCCGACCGCCCAGGAGCGCGTCGAACGAGGCGACCAGGACGAACGCCCGCAGGTCGCGGTCGCGGGTCAGCTCGTCCAGGTGCCGGGCCCCTTCGCCGCCGGTGTGGATCACGGCCGTCAAGTCCGCGATACCCGCCAGCAAGCCGGAAACCGCCTCCCGGTCAGCAAGATCGCACTCCAGCGCGCTGGTGACGAGGACGACCTTCTCGACGCCGTGCGCCGTCGCCAGGTGCTGCGCGAACCTCGTCCCAAGTGGACCCGTGACCAGCACCGTTCCCGCGGAGCCGAGCGGATCGCCCGCCTTGGCCGCGACACGGGCCAGGCGGGGCACCAACGGCCGTCCGTCCCGGATCGCGAGCTGCGGCTCGTTCGCTCCCGCGACCGCGGGCAGGACACGGCGCGACAGCTCGTTGTCGTCCACATCGGCCAGCACGACGCGCCCAGGGTGTTCCGCCTGCACGGAACGCAGGAAACCCCACACCGCCTTGTCCCCGGACACGACGACCAGTCGCGAGTCGGCGAGCCGAGGTTCCGCCAGCCACTCCCACACGCCGTCCACACTGGAGGCGACCGCCAGCGCGGGTGCGGGCAAACCGGAGTCCATGGCCTCGCGCAGCGCTGAAACGTCAACGTGCCAGTGACCGTCGCCCCACGCTGGCCGCAGCGCGGCCGAGAGGCCCGGATCGTCGACGCCGAGCATCGTCCAGCCGCTGCGCAGGGACTCCGACACGTCGTGCACGACGAGATCGGCGTCCACCCACTCCACCGCGTACAGCGAAGCCTCCGCCGAGCGCGTCAGCTCCTCCGGCGCGATCGGTCGCACCTCCACCGACTCCGCCGACACGACCGGAACGCCGGAGAAGTCAACGGCGGCAAGCGAGTACGCGTTCTCGCCGACCGGAGAGAGACGCACGCGCAGCCCACGAGCCCCCTCGCTGTGCACCGAAAGCCCGCGCCACGTCATCGGCAGAACCGGCGCCACGCTCTGCATCGCTTGCGCCACGGCGTCGATGAGCACCGGGTGGACGGCGAAGGACTCGGCGTCCACGTCCAAGGACACTTCGGCGAAGATCTCGTCCTCGCGACGCCACACGTGGCTCAGGGAACGGAATGCCGGACCGTGGTCGTAGCCCTGATCAGCGAGCTTGTCGTGGACATCGAGCACTTCGACGGCGCCGAGCGGCGGCCAGTCACGCGTAGCGATGGGCAGCGGCGCAACGGCGTCGGTCGCGAGGACCGCGCGGGCGTGCGAGACCCACGGCTCCGACTCATCGCTGTCGGACTCCCTGGAGTACACCTCAAGAACGCGCTCACCGCGCTCGTCCGGGGCCTCCACCACAACGCGCAGGTTCACCGCAGCTTGCTCGGGAACGATCAGGTGCTCGCGCAGCTGGAGTTCGCGGACCTGCGAGCAGCCCAGCAGCGCGCCGCAGTACGCGGCCAGCTCGACGAACGCGGCTCCCGGCGCGAGCACCGCGTTCCAGACGGTGTTGTCCGCCAACCACTGGTGCACGTCCAGCGCGAGCCGCCCGGAGAGCACGAACTTGGCCGAGCCCGGCACGTCGGTGGCGGCCGTGAGCAGCGGATGCGTGATCGCGGTCAGCCCGAGACCACTCGCGTCGCCGGTCGCGGTATCGGCTGGAACCCAGTACCGCTGCCGCTGGAACGCGTAGGTCGGCAGGTCCAGCCACGGACGGGGCCGACCGGCGAACACCTCGTTCCACCGCACCGCGACCCCGTCCACGTGCAGACGGGCCAGCGCAGAGGTCACGGCCTGCACGTCCTCGGTCCCACGCCGCAGCGCCGAGGTGAACACCCCCTCGCCCGCAACGGTTTCCTGGGCCGCAACGGCAAGGCCGCCGTCCGGGCCCAGCTCCACGAAGCGGGTCACGCCCTGCTCGTGCAACCAGCGCACGCCATCGGCGAACCGCACGGCCTCGCGCACGTGGGACAGCCAGTAGTCGACCGAGCGCGCCTGCTCGTCGGTCAACCGCTCGCCGGTCACGTTGGACACCACGGGCACGCGGGGCGTGGCGAACTCGACGGAACGCAGTACCTCCGCGAACTCCGTCAGCATCGGCTCCATCAGCGCGGAGTGGAACGCGTGCGAGACGCGCAGCGGCTTCGTCCGGACCTTCTCCGCGCGGCAGGCGGCAGCGACCCCGGCGACCGCACCGGCCTCGCCGGAGATCACCACGGCTGCGGGGCCGTTGACCGCAGCGATGCCGACGTTCTCCAGCAGCCGCTCGCGAACCCACTGCTCACTGCCCGCGATCGCCACCATCGCGCCGCCCTCGGGCAGTTCGCGCATCAACCGGCCACGCGCGGCGACGATCATCGACGCGTCCGCCAACGACCACACCCCCGCGACGTGCGCCGCCGCGAACTCCCCGACGGAGTGTCCGATCAGGAGATCAGCTCGAACTCCCCAGCTCTCGAAGAGCCGGTACAGCGCCACTTCCACCGCGAACGTGGCCACCTGCGTGTAGTCCGTGCGGTCGAGCAGCCGGGCCTCGGCGGTATCCGGGCGCGCGAAGACCACCGACCGCAGCGGGCGCTCCACGTGCTGGTCGACGGCCGCGCACACCTCGTCGAACGCCTCGGCGAACACGGGATGCGCGTCGTAGAGGCCGCGTCCCATCCGCGCGCGCTGCGAGCCCTGCCCGGAGAACACCACGGCGAGCTTGCCCGCGTGGGCCTTCGCCTGAACGACGTCCGCCGACTGACCTCCTGCCGCGAGAACGTCGAGTGCGCTGAGCTGATCAGCCCGGCTCCCCGGGAGCACGGCGGCACGCACACCCATCGCCGGGCGCGTGGTCAAAGCGACCGCCACGTCGGCCAGATCCACGCCCACGTTTGCGTCCACATAGGACTTGAGGCGTGCGGCCTGCTCGCGCAGCGCGTCGTCGGTCCTGGCCGACAGCATCAAGGGCAGCGCACCGGGAATCCGCGCGGGGACGGGCTCCTCGTGCTCGGCAGGAGCTTCGAGGATCACGTGGGCGTTGGTACCGCTGAGCCCGAACGAGGAGACCGCAGCCCGCCGCGCGCGCCCGGTCTCCGGCCACGGCGCGGACTCGGTCACCAGCCGCACTGCGGCGGAGTTCCAGTCCACGCGCGGTGACGGCGCGTCCACGTGCAGCGTCGGCGGGACGAGCCCGTGCCGCATCGCCTGCACCATCTTGATCACGCCGGCGACCCCGGCCGCGGCCTGCGTGTGGCTGATGTTCGACTTCACCGAGCCCAGCAGCAGCGGTCGGTCAGCGGGCCGATCACGGCCGTACGTAGCCATGATCGCCTGCGCCTCGATCGGATCGCCCAGCGTGGTGCCGGTGCCGTGCGCCTCCACAACGTCCACATCGGCCGGTTCGAGCTCAGCCCACTCCAACGCCTCGCGGATGACGCGCGCCTGCGAGGGACCGTTGGGCGCGGTGAAGCCGTTGGAGCGCCCGTCCTGGTTGACCGCCGACCCGCGCAGCACCGCCAGCACCCGGTTGCCCGCCTCGCGCGCGTCCGAAAGCCGTTGCACCACAAGCACTCCGACGCCCTCGCCGAAGCCGGTACCGTCCGCTCCGGCGGCGAAGGCCTTGCAGCGGCCATCGGGTGAGAGCCCGCGCTGCTGGCTGAACTGCACGAAGACCTCGGGCGTCGGCAACACCGTCACACCGCCGACGAGCGCCATCGAGCACTCCCCGGCGCTGAGCGCCCGCGCGGCCAAGTGCAGTGCCACCAACGAGGACGAGCACGCCGTGTCGACGGTGATGGCGGGCCCTTCCAGGCCGAGCGTGTACGCGACGCGGCCGGAGGCCATGCTCAGCGGGTGCCCGGAGGAGTAGCTGGACATGACGCCGCTGAACACCCCGGTCCGGCTGCCGCGCAGGACGGCCGGGTCGATCCCGGCGTGCTCGACCGCCTCCGCCGTGCACTCCAGCAGGACTCGGTGCTGCGGGTCCATCGTGAGCGCTTCGCGCGGACTGATGCCGAAGTGCTCCGCGTCGAAGAGCGCGGCGTCGTCGAGGAAACCGCCGCGCCGGGTCGAGCTCCTTCCCGGCGTTCCCGGCTCCGGGTCGTAGATCCCGGCGATGTCCCAGCCGCGGTCGCGGGGGAAGTCGGTGACGGCGTCGCGCCCGGCCGCCACCAGGTCCCACAGCTGGTCCGCGGACCCGACCCCGCCAGGGAAACGGCAGGCCATACCGACGATCGCGACCGGCTCCCGCGTCTCGCGCAGCTGCCGACGCAGGTCCTGCAGCTCGGCGGTGGCTCGCCTGAGGTAATCCAGGTACTTCTGCTCGTCGGCCATGGTCTTCGGCTCCCCCAGGAGAAACGGCGGCGCGGCGCGGGGTGTGACCCTCCCGAATGATCCGCACCGCCGCACCCACCCGACCAGGAGGTTTCAACGGCGGATTTGTTTCCGCCTAAGGGCTGTCTCGTAA
>NZ_MUMH01000084.1 GCF_002155965.1 Allokutzneria sp. NRRL B-24872 | reverse complement strand
GCCCGCGGCGGCCCGCCGCGGACGTCGTCGAGCCGCTCGACCCGTGGACGCGCACGGAGGAGACGACATGACCTCGTACGTGCTGGGCTTCGAGGATCTCCGTGGGCGAGACACAGCCGTCGCTGGCGGCAAGGGCGCCAACCTCGGCGAGCTGACCGCTGCCGGGCTGCCCGTGCCGCCGGGGTTCGTCGTCACGGCGCAGTCCTACCTGTCCTCGATGGACGCCGCAGGGGTTCGCGGGGAGGTCGCGGCGCGGGTGCGGGAGGTGGTGGCGGGCTCCGGCGAGCTCGGTCCGCTCAGCGAGCAGCTGCGAACGCTCGTGCGGCGGGCGGGCACCACCGACGCGGTGCGCGCCGAGGTGGCTTCGGCGTTCGAGCGGCTGGGCGCGGCCAACGGCGTCGCCGTGCGGTCGTCGGCGACCTCGGAGGACACCGCGGGCGCTTCCTTCGCGGGGATGAACGAGACGTTCACCAACGTGAGGACGGCCGATGCGGTGCTCGACCGCGTGGTGGAGTGCTGGGCCTCCCTGTTCGGCGAGCGCTCGCTCGCCTACCGCGCCGAACGCGGGCTCACCGAGGAACCGGCGATCGCCGTCGTCGTGCAGGCCATGGTGCCCTCGGAGCGCTCCGGGGTGATGTTCACCGCCGATCCCGCGACGGGGGAACGGAATCGGATCGTGGTGGAAGCCGCCTTCGGGCTCGGCGAGGTCGTGGTCAGCGGAGCGGTCGAACCCGACACGCACATGGTGTCCGCGAAGGACTTCAGCGTGCTGAGCACGAGGGTGGGCACCAAGAAGTTCAAGCTGGTGCCCGCTCCCGGCGGCGGCGACCTGCACGTCGACCTCACCGAGGAGGAGACGACGGAGCGCGTGCTGACCGACCCCGAGGTGACGGAGCTGGCCAGGCTCGCGGCGCAGGTACAGCGGCACTACGGCTGCCCGCAGGACATCGAGTGGGCGATCGCCGACGGCCGGACCTGGCTCGTGCAGTCCCGCCCGATCACCACCCTGGACAACGGCTCCGGCGTGCTGCTCACCGGCTTGGCGGCCTCACCCGGCATCGCGACCGGGCAAGCGCGTGTGCTCTCCTCGCCCGCGCAGGGGCAGCTGCTGCGCGACGGCGAGGTGCTCGTGGCGGCGATGACGAACCCGGACTGGGTGCCCGCGATGCGCCGTGCCGGGGCCGTGGTCACCGACGAGGGCGGCATGACCTGCCACGCCGCGATCGTGGCGCGCGAGCTCGGAGTTCCGTGCGTGGTCGGCACCAGGACCGCGACCAGCGTGCTGCGCGACGGCCATCAGGTGACGGTCGATGGCAAGCAGGGCACCGTCGTCGCCGGTGCCGTCCGGCCGACGCGCACCGAGCCGGTGGCGGTGCCAGCGGTGCCCGCTGTCGAAGCGCTGGCGACCAAGCTCTACGTCAATCTGGCGCTGCCCGAGCACGCTGACGAGGTGGCGGCGCTGCCGGTGGACGGCGTCGGACTGCTGCGCGCGGAGTTCATGCTGACCGAGGCGCTCGCGGGAACGCATCCCCGGCGGTTCCTCGCCCAGGAAGGCCCGGAGCGCTTCGTCGCGGCGATGACCGAGGCGCTGCTGCGGATCACCCGGCCGTTCTCGCCGCGCCCGGTGATCTACCGCGCCATGGACTTCCGCAGCAACGAGTTCCGCGGCCTCGCCGGTGGTGAGGACTTCGAGCCGGTGGAGAACAACCCGATGATCGGCTACCGGGGCTGCTTCCGGTACGTGCGCGAGCCCGAGCTGTTCGCGCTGGAGCTGCAAGCGCTGGCCCGGGTGCGCGAGCAGACACCGAACCTGCACCTGATGATCCCGTTCGTGCGCACCCGTTGGGAGCTGGCCGCCTGCCTGGAGATGGTCGACGCCAGCCCGCTGGGCCGTCAGCGCGGCCTGCTGCGCTGGGTCATGGCCGAGGTCCCGTCGGTGGTCTACCGCATCCCGGAGTACGCGGCGATGGGCATCGACGGGGTGTCCATCGGCAGCAACGACCTCACGCAGCTCGTGCTCGGCGTCGACCGCGATTCGGCGCCGTGCGCGGAGCTGTTCGACGAGTCCGACCCGGCCGTGCTCGACACCATCGCGCGCATCATCCGAGCCTGCACCGACGCCGGCATCACTTCGTCGTTGTGCGGCCAGGCACCGTCCAACCGCCCGGAGTTCGCCGAGCACTTGGTGCGCGCCGGAATCACTTCGGTGTCGGTGAACCCCGACGTCGTCCGGCACGCCAGGGCGGTCATCGGCTCGGCTGAGCGCCGCCTGCTGCTGGACGTGGCGCGGCGATGATCCGCCGGTGGTGGCCGGAGCTCGTCTCGTGGGTGCTGGCGGCGGTGCTCACCGCCAGCACCCTCCACGGCCTTCTCGCCGAGCACGCCTACCGTCTCGCTCGGACCGTTGAGCTGGAGTCCCTCGCGCAGGACGCGCTGACCTTGGCCGTCGTCCCGGTGCTGGTGTTCGCGGGTCGGCGCAGCCGCCTCGGTTCTGCGCGCGGGCACCTGCTGTGGCTCGGGCTGTTGAGCTACGTCGCCTACACCTACGTGATCTACGCCTTCGGCGTGCCGAGCAATTCGGTGTTCCTGCTCTACGTGTGCGCGATGTCGCTCGCGATCGCGGCACTGGTCGACGGCATCGCGCGGATGAACGTGCGGCTGCTCGCTACAGCACTCGGCCCCGCGCGGCACCGGGCGGTCGGTGGCCTGCTGGTCGTGGTCGGGTGCGCTTTCGCGGCGCTGTGGCTGTCCGATCTGCTTCCCGCCGCGATCAGCGGTGCACCGCCGGGAACGGTCGGCGTCGGCGGATTGCCTTACCCGGTCTACGTCGTGGACCTCGCGCTGGTGTTGCCCGCGATGGCGGTCGTCGGTCTCGCTCTGCTCCGCGGCCACGTCGCGGGGCCCGCGCTCGCGGCCGTTCTGCTGGTCAAGCTGCTCGTCATGGGGTTGGCGATCTGGTCGATGGCCGTGGCGATCCTGGTCGACGGCGGCACGCCGAACTGGGCTGTCGCGGGCGTGTTCGCCGTGCTGATCGCCGTCTGCGCGACCGTCCTGGCCCGTGGAGCACACCGGATGCGGACTCCAGCGCCGGGCTGGCTCCGAGAGGCGCTGTGGACGGAGAACCCCTTGAGCGGAAAGGACATGTGATGCGATCCCAGAAATGGCAGGACCTCGACCCCGGGCGCAGGAGGAAGGTGATCGTCGCCGGTACCGTGCAGATCGCGCTCGCGGTGACCGCGTGGGTGGATCTGGCGCGCAGGAGCCCGGAGCGGCTGAACGGCCCGAAGAGGTTGTGGGCGCTGGTGATCGCAATCAACTTCGTGGGTCCGATCGCCTACTTCCGCTTCGGCCGCCGCCGCGATCGGTGAGCCGTCGGCGCACGCGATCCTGCCTGTCCTGCGCGGGAGGGCGAGGCGGCTGCTCACGGTCACGACCCAGTCGCCGCCCGCTCCTCGGCGTCGCGGCTAGTGGACGGCGTTGCCGGCGTCGCGGAACTGGGCGCGGACTCGGTCGAGCAGCTCCGGGGACGGCGTCGGGGTGTCGGCGAGCGGGAACGGGATGCCGAGCGCGGCGTACTTGAGCGCGCCGAGCTTGTGGAAGGGCAGGACCTCGACACGCTCCACAGTGGACAGTCCGGCGACGAAGGTGGCGATGCCCTCGACGTTGCCGGGGTCGTCGGTGAGGCCCGGCACGAGGACGAAGCGCACCCACATCGGCTTGCCGATCGCGTCGAGGCGGCGGGCGAAGGTGAGGGTGGGCTCGATCTGGCCGCCGGTGACCTCGCGGTAGGTGTCGGAGTCCCATGACTTGATGTCCAGCAGCACCAGGTCGGTGTCGGCGAGCAGCTCGTCGGTGGCCCACGCCCCGAGGTAGCCGGAGGTGTCCAGGGCGGTGTGCATGCCGAGCGCCTTGACCTCGCGCAGCAGTTGCTCGACGAAGTCCGGTTGCAGCAGCGGTTCCCCACCGCTGACGGTGAACCCGCCGCCCGCCACCTCGATGAAGCGGCGGTACTTCGCGATCTCCGCGACGACCTCCTCCACCGAGCGGCGGGTGCTGTCGCGCATGCGCCAGGTCTCCGGGTTGTGGCAGTAGCGGCACCGCAGTGGACAGCCGCCGAGGAACAGCACGAAGCGTGTTCCGGGGCCGTCCACCGCGGTCGCCAGGTCCCAGGAGTGGACCGCCCCGGTGATCACAGCGATCCGTGGAAGGTGCGGTTGACGACGTCGATCTGCTGCTCGCGGGTGAGCCGGACGAAGTTCACCGCGTAGCCGGACACCCGGATCGTCAGCTGCGGGTGCTTCTCCGGGTGCGCCATCGCGTCCAGGAGGGTCTCCCGGTTGAGCACGTTGGCGTTGAGGTGGAACCCGCCAGCGTCCACGTAGGCGTCGAGCACACCGACGAGGTTGGTGACGCGCTCGTTCTGCGTGTGGCCGAGGCCGTCCGGGGTGATCGTCGCGGTCAGCGAGATCCCGTCCAGTGCCTGGTCGTAGGGCAGCTTCGCCACCGAG
Source organism: Allokutzneria sp. NRRL B-24872 (assembly GCF_002155965.1). Taxonomy (GTDB): domain Bacteria; phylum Actinomycetota; class Actinomycetes; order Mycobacteriales; family Pseudonocardiaceae; genus Allokutzneria. The sequence goes on along the minus strand of NZ_MUMH01000084.1, from coordinate 27,451 downwards.
AGCGCGGCGGCGACGAGCCCGTGGGTGTCGCGTCCGTTCATCGGGTTGGCGCCCGGGGCGAAGGGCTCGTGGGCGCGGCGACCGTCGGGGGTGTTGCCCGTGTGCTTGCCGTACACCACGTTCGAGGTGATCGTGAGGACCGACTGCGTGTGCTCGGCTGCTCGGTAGGCCGGGTACTGGCGCACCTTGGCCATGAATTCCTCGACCACCTCCAGCGCGATCGCGTCGGCGCGGTCGTCGTTGTTGCCGTAGCGCGGGAAATCGCCCTCCACCTCGTAGTCCACGGCCAAGCCAGCGTCGTCCCGGATCACCCGCACACGCGCGTGCCGGATCGCGGAGAGGCTGTCCACCACGACTGAGAGCCCCGCGATGCCGCAGCCGAGCAGGCGGTGCACCGGGTAGTCGTGCAACGCCATCTCGATGCGCTCGTAGGCGTACTTGTCGTGCATGCAGTGGATGATGTTGAGCGCGTCCACGTACACGCCGGCGAGCCAGCTGGTCATCCGGTCGAAGGCGATGGCCACCTCGCGCGGGTCGAGGTGGTCGCCGCGCAGCGCGGGGAAGGGCGGGGTGATCTGTTCTCCGGTCAGCTCATCGCGCCCGCCGTTGATCGCGTACAGCAGCGCTTTGGCGATGTTGACGCGCGCGCCGAAGAACTGCATCTGCTTGCCCACCCGCATCGCCGAGACGCAGCAGGCGATGGCCGCGTCGTCGCCGAAGCGCGGCCGGATCAGCTCATCGCTCTCGTACTGGATGGAGCTGGTGTCGACCGAGACCTGGGCGCAGAAGCGCTTGAAGCCCGCTGGCAGGCGCGGCGACCACAACACGGTCAGGTTCGGCTCCGGTGCGGGGCCGAGGTTGTAGAGGGTTTGCAGCATCCGGAAGGATGTCCTGGTCACCAGAGGTCGGCCGTCCTCCCCCATGCCGCCCAAGGTCTCCGTGACCCAGGTCGGGTCGCCGGAGAACAACTCGTCGTAGGCTGGTGTGCGCAGGAACCGGACGATGCGGAGCTTGATCACCAGGTCGTCGATGAGCTCCTGCGCGTCCTGTTCGGTGATCCTGCCCGCCGCGAGGTCCCGTTGGAGGTAGATGTCGAGGAAGGTGGCGGTGCGGCCCAACGACATCGCCGCGCCGTTCTGCTCCTTCACCGCCGCGAGGTAGCCGAAGTACAGCCACTGCACGGCTTCCCGCGCGGTCTCGGCCGGGCGGGCGATGTCGTAGCCGTAGGTCCGCGCCATCCGCCGCAGGTCCTCCAGCGCGCGGATCTGCTCGGCGAGTTCCTCGCGGTCCCTGATGACGTCCTCTGTGGACGGTGGACCGTCGATCGAGGCGCGCTCGCGGTACTTCTGCTCCAGCAAGCGCTTCACGCCGTAGAGGGCCACCCTGCGGTAGTCGCCGATGATCCGGCCGCGGCCGTAGGAGTCGGGCAGGCCGGTGATGATCCCCGCGCGGCGAGCCCGCTGGATCTCGGCGGTGTAGGCGTCGAAGACACCGTCGTTGTGGGTCTTGCGGTACTTGGTGAAGATCTCGCGCACCGCCGGGTCCAGCTCGTAGCCGTAGGCGATCAACCCGTTCTCCACCATGCGCAGGCCGCCGAAGGGCATGATGGCGCGCTTGAGCGGGGCGTCGGTCTGCAAGCCCACGATCAGCTCGCGCTCGCGGTCGATGTAGCCGGGCGCGTGTGAGGTGATCGACGCCGGAGTGCGCGTGTCCACGTCGTGGACGCCCTTGCGGCGCTCCTCGACGAACATCGCGGTGAGCTTCGCCCACACCGCGCTCGTGCGCTCGGTGCGGCCGTGGAGGAAGTCCGCCCCGCCGCGGTAGGGGCTGTAGTTGTGCTGGACGAAGTCGCGGACATCGATCGAGCTTCGCCAGCGGTGCCCGAGAAATCCGTTCCAGACAGCGGTTTCCTTGGTGGGTGCGGACATCTCCGAGTCCTCTCGCTCAGCGGAACAGCACGACCTTCAGCGCGCCGGTGTCGGCGGGCCGGGAGAACACGTCGTAGGCGGTCTCGATCTCACCGAGGCCGTAGCGGTGGGTGATGAAGCGCTCGGCGTCCAACCGCCCGGCGGCGAGCATCCGCAGCAGCCGAGGCGTCGTGCTGGTGTCCACCAGACCCGTGGTGATCGTGATGTCGCGGATCCACAGCTCTTCCAGGTGCAGCGTGGCGGGTTTGCCGTGGACGCCGATGTTGGCGACGTGTCCGCCGGGGCGGACCAGACGAGTGCACAGCTCGAAGCTCTCGGGAACGCCGACGGCCTCGATGACCGTGTCGGCGCCGAGGTCGTCGGTCAGCTCCGCGATGACGGTTTGCGGGTCGTCGTCGGCGTTGACCACGATGTCGGCGCCGAACTGCTTGGCCGCTTCCAGGCGCGAGCCCGCGCGGTCGATCGCCACGACGTGACTCGGGCTGTACAGCTGCGCGGTCTGGATCGCGGCGAGCCCGATCGGCCCGGTGCCGACGACGACCACGGTGTCGCCGGGTGAGACCCGTCCGTTGAGCACACCCACCTCGTAGGAGGTCGGCAGGATGTCGGCCAGCATCACCGCCGCGTCGTCGGAAACGGTGTCCGGCAACAGGTGCGTGGAGGTGTCGGCGAAGGGAACGCGGACGTACTCGGCCTGCGTGCCGTCGATGGTGTGCCCCAGCGTCCAGCCTCCCCCGCCCTGGCACTGGCCGTAGGTGCCGGTGCGGCAGTAGTCGCAGCGCCCGCACGAGGTGATGCACGAGATCAGCACGCGGTCACCGGGTTTGCGGCCGAGCACCGCGGGGCCGATGCTCTCGATCGTGCCGACGGCCTCGTGGCCGAGCACGCGGCCCGTCTCCACCTCGGGAACATCGCCCTTGAGGATGTGCAGGTCCGTGCCGCAGATCGTGACCGCGTCCACCCGGACGACAGCGTCCGCGGGATGGCTGACCTCGGGCTTGGGCACCTCCTCCCACGCGCGGCGGCCGGGTCCGTGGTAGGTCAACGCCTTCATGGTTTCTCCCTGCTCAGGCAGTGTGGGGGCGGACGACGGCGACGGGGCACGGCGCGTGGTGCAGCAGCGCCTGACTGGTGGAGCCGAGCAGCGCCCCGCGCAGGCCACCGCGTCCCCTGGAGCCGACGACGACCAGGCTGGCGGTGGCGGCTTCCGCGATGAGGGCGCTTGCGGGGGTCCGCCTGCTGACCACCCGGTGCACGGCGACGTCGGGGTGTTTCTCCTGCCAGCCCGCGAGGCGCTCGGCGAGCACGAGGTGCGCCTCCGCCTCGATGGCGACCCAGTCGAGCACCACGTAGGGCGCCATCGCCCACGCGTTCTCGGCGATGTGGTCGTTCCACGTGTGCACCGCGACGAGGTCGGCCCCGCTGCGGGATGCCTCGTCGAAGGCGAACTCCAGCACCGCGTCGCTGGCGGTCGAGCCGTCGACCCCCGCGACGACCGGGCCGGCGGACGGCGGTTCGGAGTCCGTTGTGGACCCGCGCACCACGACGACGGGGCAGTGGGCGTGCGCGGCGAGCGAGACGGCGACGGAGCCCACGACCAGCGAGGTGAACCCGCCGAGGCCGCGGGAGCCGAGCACGACCAGCTGGGCCTGCTTCGACAGCGGCACCAGGCTTTCCGCGGCGGTGCCGACGATGAGCTGGGTCTGCACCTCGACGTCCGGAGCCGACTCGCGCGCCAGGTCCGCCGCGACCAGCAGGTGGCCGCTTCCCTGATCGCGCAGTGCCTCTTCGAAGGTGCGCGGCAGCCTGGTCGGGGTGTAGGTGGTGATCTCCAGGCAGGCGTGCACGAGGTGCAGCGGTGCCCGGCGCGAGGCGGCCTCGCGGGCCGCCCACCGCACGGCGTGGCGCGCGGAGGTCGAACCGTCGACCCCGACGATGATCGGCTTGGTCATGACCGTCCCTCCAGGACGAACTCGTGAGCGGGTTTGCGGGGCGCGGCGGGGACGCTGTGCGTCGGAGTCCCCAGGCGCAGCAGCGCGTGCGGTCTGCCGGGCAGCTCCAGCCGGGCGGCGAGCCCGTTGCGGACCTCGGACAGGTGCAGGGGTTGGGTGATGACCGAGGCGCTCAAGCCCAGTGCGGTCGCCTCCAGCCAGGCCCGTTGCAGCGAGGCCCCGGCGAGCAGGTGCTCGCGCCTGCTGTCGCCCTCGGTGAACAGCACCAGCACGGTCTCGCCCTCGATGCTGTCGGCGATGACCTCGACGTCGGCGGCGGGGGTGCCGCGTCGGACCAGGCCGCCGAAGCGCAGCCCGGCGTCGAGGCGTTCGTGCGGGATGCCGGTGTGCACGCGCCGGTCGTGCAGGTGGGTGGTCCAGCCGAGCAGCTCCCGCTGGTAGGCGCGGTCACCGCGGAACACGCTCGTGGCGTGCTCGACGAAGCCGGCGAGGGCGTGGACCTGCTCGGCGCCGGAGATCCTCTGGATGCCGACCCGGCCGTCCGTCGAGGCGGTGATCAGGCCGATCTCCTTGTCGCTCAACGGTTGCGGGGAGAAGCGCAGTCGGTAGGAGCGACGGCGAGCGATGGCGGTGAACCTCGCGCGCTCGGCACCGGTCGGCGGGTGGGACTCGCCCGCGGTCACCGTGGCGACCCAGTCCGGCAGCAGCGGGTCACCCAGCAGGGCCGTCTCCGCCCGCCTGCCGAGGAAGCGCACCGCCAGCTCCAGGTTCGCCAGTGCGGCGCCGCAGGAGAGCAGCCGGTCCCTGCCGGTCGGGTCGTGGTGGGGCAACGCGATGTCGCGGCGCTCGAACAGCAGCGCGTGGTGGTCGGTCAGCTCCAGCGCCCACGGCTGGGAGTTGTGCACCGACGGGGCGAGTCGCACGGCGTCGATCAACGTCTTGGCCTCGTCGCGAGTCCAGGAACTCATGGCGGACATCTCTCTAGTAGGTGGGCGCGATCGGGTGCTCGATCTCGAAGTGTTTGCGCGGCAGTCGATCGGGCGGGGGGATCACCACGACGGGCACGGTGGCGTGGCGGACGCAAGCCGCGGCGCAGGAGCCGAGCACGATCTCGCGCAGCAGCCCACCGCGGTGCGAGCCGACCACGAGCAGGGCCGCGTCCTCGGAGGCCACGAGCAACCGGGTGGCAGGCGAGCCGGACACGCTCACCTTCCGCACACCCACGGCGGTCGTGACCTTCGCGCGAGCGGCGGTGACCGCGTCGTCGAGCAGCTCGGTGGAGGCCGCGCGCACGGCCTCGACCGAGGTGAAGGCGAAGTCCGACAGCGGTTCGTGGCTCCACACGTTGACCGCGGTCACGGTGGCTCCCCGTGTGACGGCTTCCTCCATGGCCCACACGAGGGCAGCGCGGCCGGCTTCGCTCTCGTCAACGCCGACGACGATCTCGTTGCCGTTCATGGGTTTCTCCTTCAGCTCCAGGACCACTCGGTGATGTGCGCGGGGTCCACTCCGTGCTCGCGGGTGTGCGCGCGGCAGCGCAGGCGCTCGGTGACCATCCGCTGGCGCAGGTGCGCGGCGCGCACGGCCAGCCCGGGGACGCGGTCGATCACGTCCATGACCAGGTGGTAGCGGTCGAGGTCGTTGAGCATCACCATGTCGAAGGGCGTGGTGGTGGTGCCCTCCTCCTTGTAACCGCGCACGTGCAGGTTGGCGTGGCCGTTGCGGCGGTAGGCGAGGCGGTGGATCAGCCAGGGATAGCCGTGGAAGGCGAAGATCACCGGTCTGTCCACTGTGAACAGTGCGTCGAACTCGTTGTCGGGCATGCCGTGCGGGTGCTCCGACCGCGGTTGGAGCCGCATCAGGTCGACGACGTTGACCACGCGGACGGCGAGCTCCGGCAGCTCGGCGCGCAGGATCTTCGCCGCGGCGAGGGTTTCCAGTGTCGGCGTGTCACCGGCGCAGGCGAGCACGACGTCGGGCTCGCGCCCCTGGTCGGTGCTGGCCCAGTCGAACAGCCCGATGCCTCGGGTGCAGTGCGCGATCGCCTCCGGCATGGACAGCCAGGTGGGGGCGGGCTGTTTGCCCGCGACGACCACGTTCACGTAGTCCTTGGAGCGCAGGCAGTGGTCGGCCACCGACAGCAGCGTGTTGGCGTCCGGCGGCAGGTAGACGCGGACCACCTCGGCCTTCTTGTTGATCACGTGGTCGAGGAAACCGGGGTCCTGGTGGCTGAATCCGTTGTGGTCCTGCCGCCACACGTGCGAGGTCAGCAGGTAGTTCAGCGAGGAGATCGGCCGCCGCCACGGGATGCCCCTGGTGACCTTGAGCCACTTCGCGTGCTGGTTGAGCATCGCGTCGACGATGTGGATGAACGCCTCGTAGCAGCTGAACAGCCCGTGCCGCCCGGTGAGCAGGTAGCCCTCCAGCCAGCCCTGGCACAGGTGCTCGGAGAGGACCTCCATCACCCGGCCCGCGCGGTCGAGGTGTTCGTCGGTGGGCAGCCGCCCCGCCGACCACGCGCGGTCGGTGACCTCGAAGACGGCCTCCAGCCGGTTGGAGGCCGTCTCGTCGGGGCCGAACAGGCGGAAGTTCGACGGGTTGGCCCGCATGACCTCGCGCAGCCAGGTGCCGAGCACGCGGGTCGCCTCGGCGGTGGTGGCTCCGGGGGCGGGGACCGGAACCGCGAAGTCGCGGAAGTCCGGCAGATGCAGGTCGGCGCGCAGCAGCCCGCCGTTGGCGTGCGGGGTCGCCGACAGTCTGCGTTCCCCTTCTGGGACAAGGGGGTCGATGTCGTCGACCGGCACACCGGCTGCGTCGAAGAGGTCTTCGGGGCGGTAGGAGCGCAGCCAGCGCTCCAACTCCACCAGTCGCTCCGGGTGGTTGCGCACGTCGGCCAGCGGCACCTGGTGCGAGCGCCACGTGCCCTCGACGGGCTTGCCGTCGACGACCTTGGGACCGGTCCAGCCCTTGGGGCTGCGCAGCACGATCATCGGCCACTGCGGGCGGTCGGGTCGGACGGCCCGGATCCCGGCGATGTCGTCGAGCGCCTGGTCCATCGCCGCGGCCATGTCGCGGTGCATCGCGTCGGGGTCGTCGCCGCACACGAAGTACGGCTTGTGCCCGAAGCCGGCGAGCATCGAGCGCAGTTCGTCGTCGCCGATGCGGGCGAGCACGGTCGGGTTGGCGATCTTGTAGCCGTTGAGGTGCAGGATCGGCAGCACGACGCCGTCGCGGGCGGGATCGACGAACTTGTTCGAGTGCCAGCTGGCCGCCAGCGGGCCGGTCTCGGCCTCGCCGTCGCCGATCACGCAGGCCACGACAAGGTCCGGGTTGTCGAAGGCGGCCCCGTAGGCGTGGGCGAGCGAATAACCGAGTTCCCCGCCCTCGTGGATCGAGCCGGGCGTCTCGGGTGCGACGTGGCTGGGAACCCCGCCGGGGAAGGAGAACTGGCGGAACAGCTCGCGCATGCCGTCGGCGTCGCGGCCGATCGCCGGGTAGACCTCGGAGTAGGTGCCGTCCAGCCACGCGGTGGCGAGCGCGGCGGGACCGCCGTGCCCGGGGCCGAGCACGTAGAGCATTCGCTGGTCCCGCTCGATGATCACGCGGTTGAGGTGGGCCAGCACGAAGTTCAGCCCCGGCGTGGTGCCCCAGTGCCCGAGCAGCCGCGGCTTCACGTGCTCCGGCCGCAGCGGCTCGGTCAGCAGGGGGTTGTCCATCAGGTAGATCTGGCCGACTGAGAGGTAGTTCGCCGCTCGCCAGTAGGCGTTGAGCCGGTCGACTTCGCCGTCGGTGAGCGCCGCGGCGCTGTGCTCGACCGTCATCACGTCGGCCACGTCATGTCCTTTCCGAGTCCTGAACTCCACTTCTGCAACCGTGCCGTTCTCGGTGCGGTGCGAGCAGGGACCAAAGACCCGCGCCACGCGCTGGACGTCACAAGCGCAGGCGCCGCAACCACGGATCGGTCACCTCGCGCGGCACCACGCGCACCCGCGCGTCCACGGCGACGCAGCCGTGCGGGCCGGCCAGCACGGGGTTGAGGTCCAGCTCGGCCACCTCCGGCAGCAGCTCGGCCAGCCGCGCCACCCGCAGCAGCACCTCCCGCACCGCAACGAGGTCCACCGGCGCGGCCCCCCGGTGGCCGTGCAGCACCGGTGCCGCGCGCAGCGACCCGAGCAGCTCGTCAGCGTCCACTGTGGACAGAGGAACGAGTCGGAACGCCCGGTCGGCCAGCACCTCCGTCGCCACACCGCCGAGCCCGCACACCACGAGCGGGCCGAACAGCTCGTCCGAGGTGACACCGATCAGCAGCTCGACACCCGGCTCGGCCATCGGCTGCACCTCCACCGCGTTCACGCGGTCACCGAACCTGCGCCACAGGCTCGCCGCGCCCTCGGCCACCGCCTCCGGGCCGACGTCGAGCAGCACACCGCCGACGTCGCTCTTGTGCAGCACCTCGTCGGCGACCACCTTCAACGCCACCGGCCGGTCGAACCGTCGCTGCGCCGCGACGACCTGCTCCTCCGTCGTGGCCAGCTCCGACGGCACGAGGGGTATGCCGAAGGCGGTCAGGACGGCGCGGACGTCCTCCGGCGGCAGCCACCCGCCGCCCGGGTGCTCGGCAAGCACGCCGCGCGCCAGCTCCACGTCGATCCCGGGCAGGTCGGGGACCACGCCCGGATCGCGGGCCAGCCACCGAGCCCGGCTCACCGCGGCTCGCAGCGCGCGGGCGGCGCCGGAGGCGTCGGAGTAGCTGGGCAGGCGGTGCGCGCCCGCCGCCACGAGCTCGACCTGGGCGCGTTGGCCCGGCCGCACCAGCAGCAGCGGTTTCTCCACCGCCACCGCCAGGTCGGCCAGCTCGCCAACGCGTTCTCCCGCATCTCCCAGGGCGGTCGGCACGCTGATCGCGAACACCGCGTGCACGCCCGGATCGGTCAGCGCCAGCCGCACCGCATCGGCGAAGCTCTCCGCGCTGACAGCGGCCGTGGTGTCGACCGGGTTGGCCACCGCAGCCTGCGCGGGCAGCACGGCTCGCAGGCCGCTCGTCGTCATCTCCGTCAACGGTGCGAGGTCGAGGTCCTTCCGCGCGCACGCGTCGGCGGCGAGGACTCCGATGCCCCCGGCGTTGCTGACGACCGCCACGCCCGGCCCGGACGGCAGCGGCTGGGTGCGCAGCAGCGCGACGACCTCCACGAGCTCGTCGAGGTCGTCCACGACCGTCACCCCGGCTTGGGCGAAGACCGCGTCGCGGGTGACGGCGGGCGTCGCCGCGGCGGCGGTGTGCGAGGCGGCGGCCCGCTGGGCGCTCTCGGAGGTGCCTGCGCGCACGGCCACGACCGGGGTGGTGGTGCCGAGGTGGCGGGCGAGCCGGGTGAACTTGCGCGGGTTGCCGAAGGACTCCAGGTAGAGCACGGCCAACCGGGTCCGCTCGTCCCTGGCCCACCACATCAGCAGATCGTTGCCGCTGACGTCGTACTTGTCCCCCGTTGAGACCATTGTGGACACTCCGAGGCCCAGGTGGGACAAGCGTTCCAGCACGGCGATGCCCACTCCGCCGGACTGCGTCACCACACCGACCTCGCCCGCCGGGTCGGGTGAGCGGGAGAAGGCGGCGTGCAGCGCCGAACCGGGATCGGTGTTGATCACGCCGAGGCAGTTCGGCCCCACCAGGCGCATGCCGTGCTCCACCACGGCGGCGCGCAGCCCCTTCGCCAGCTCGGGGTCGTCGGTGATGCCGGCGGTGACCACGAGCAGCGCCTTGACCCCTCGGCGTCCGCACTCCCGCGCGACGGCGGGGACGGCGGGCGCGGGCACGCAGAGCACGGCCAGCTCGGGAGCCTCCGGCAGTGCGGCGACGTCCGGGTAGCAGAGCAGGCCCGCCACCATGCCCGCCTTGGGGTTGACCGGCCACAGCCGTCCGCGGAACCCGCCGTCGACCAGGTTGCACAGCACGGCGTTGCCCACCGACGACGGTGAGCGACCCGCGCCGATCACCGCGACCGACTCCGGCGCCAGCACCGAGCGCAGACTCGCCCGGTCGGCCACCATCTCGCGGACGCGCACCGCCTCCTGGTAGGACTCGTCCTCGGTCAGCCGCAGCGTCACCGAGATCGTGACCCCGTCGCGGACGATCGCGGCGGGCAGGCCGCAGTCGGTGAGCACCCGCAGCATCCGCGCGTTGACCGCCAGCAGGTCGGCGTGCAGGTAGCGCATGCCGTGCCGCCTCGCCAACGATCCCAGGTGCTCCAGCAGCAACGTCCCGACGCCGTGCGCCTGCTCGGAGTGCGCGACGGCCACCGCGACGTCGGCGTGGTCGGACTCGGTCATGACGTGGTAGCTGGCCACGCCGAGGAGGACGCCGTCCAACCACGCGCCGAGCGCGCCGAAGCTGGTGTCCGGCGGGTGCGCCAGTCTCCGCACGTAGTGCTCGATCACCGTGTGCGCCATCGAGAAGAACCTCTGGTACCGGTCCTGGTCGGGCAGCTTCTCGTGCAGCTCGCGGATCGCGGGGAGGTCGGTGTCGGTGACCACGCGCAGCACGACCGGCCTACCGTCGGTCAGCAGCGCGCGGACCGCGGTCACCGGCTCTCCTGCGGGCGCACGCGCACCCGGCTGACCCCGGGCACGGCCCTGGCCAATGCGATCACCACGCGCTCGGCGGTGTCGTCCTCGGGCGGCAGCTCGCCGCGCACGGTCACCACGCCGTTCTTCGCCCGCACCTCCCAGTGGCGCCAGCTGTCGGCATAGGCGCACAGCCTGCGCCGGACATCGGCGGCGACGGCCTCGTCGTTGCGCACCAGGGTCCTGATCAGGTCCTGCCTGCTGACGATGCCCACCACTCGCGAGCCGTCCACGATCGGCATGCTGCGGACGTGGCGCTCCAGCATGTGCTCGGCGATGTCGGCGGCGTCGGCACCCGGCGTCATCGCGACCACGGTCGTGGTCATGACCCCGCCGACCGTTCCCGGGGCCGGTTCCCCGTCCACCGTGTCGCCCTCGGGTCGCCAGATGTGCGCGCGGGGGTCGCTGGGGATGCGGTCGCGGAGCAGGTCGGCCTCGGCGACGATGCCGATCAGCCGGGAGTCGTCGTCGATGACCGGCAAGGCCGCGAAGCGGTGCTTGGTCAGCACCTCCGCGGCCTCGCGCACCGAGGTCTCCGGGTGGACGCAGATCACGGGGTTGGTCATGATGTCGCGGGCTCTCATGTCTTCTCCTTCTCGGGTAAGGGTTTCGTGGCCTGCCACGAGGTCAGGAGAAGACAGGCCAGCACCGGCAGCGCGTAGGGCCACATCCCGAGCACCAGCAGTCCGCAGTGGAACAGCGCGGCTCCGGCGAGCCCGATGACGCGCCTGCTCTCCGACAGCGCGCAGACCGCGACGGCGAACTGGTAGAGGGCCACCAGCGGCATCCAGAAGCCGGGATGGGCTCCCACCGTGGCCGCCCACAGCGCCCGGACCCAACCGGGGGCACCGGCCCACTCGGCGAAGCCGACGTAGGACTCCGGCGCCAGCAGCACCACGAGTAGGTTGGTGAAGAACGCCAGCGCGAACACCACACCGGTGACGACGGCGGCCTCGTTTGTCCACTGTGGATGGTCTTGTCTCATCGTCTTCCTCGCATCGCCTTGTCCGCGGCGTCGGCGGCCACCAGAACGGGGATGACGGCCAGCGCGAGCAACCAGCCGCCCAGGTCGGGGAACGCCCCGCCGAGCACCTCGGGGAAGGGCGGGAGGAGCAGGAACACCAGCAGCACCGCCAGCTCCACCGCCACCGCACCCAGCAGCAACCGGTTGCCGCGGAACCCGGTCGCGCCCACCCACCTGGTCTCGCTGCGGCAGGCGAAGGCGTTGGCCAGCTGACCGAGCACGATCGCGCTGAAGGCGACCCCCGAGGCCAGCGCCAGCGTCCCCGGCGCCACCGCGGCGCCGGGGGTCCACCCGGCGGTGGCGAGGGTGAGCAGGAACGCCGCGAGCGCCATCAGCGCCTCGGCCGGGCCGAGCACCAGGAACACCCGGCGCAGCGTCAACCGGTCGATCAGCGCGCCGACGCGGGCCGGGCCGCGCATCGCGCGGGGGTCGGCGGGCTCCGCGCCCAGCGCCAGCGCTGGCAGCAGGTCGGTGCCGATGTCCAGCGCCAGCACCTGCAACACCGTGATCGCCAGCGGGATCGTGCCGCCGGAGAGCGCCCACAGCACGAACGGCGCCAGCTCGGCGACGTTGTCGGTGAGGTGGTAGGTCAGGAAGCGGCGGATGTTGGCGAAGGTGGCCCGCCCCAGCTCCACCGCGCCGACGATGGTGGCGAAGTGGTCGTCCAGCAGCACCAGGTCGGCGGCCTCGCGGGCCACGTCGGTGCCGCTGGCACCCATCGCGATCCCGATGTCCGCCGCGCGCAGCGCCGGGCCGTCGTTGACCCCGTCGCCGGTCATCGCCACCACGTGCCCCCGGCTCTGGAGGGCGCGGGCGATGCGCAGCTTGTCCTCCGGGGTCACCCTGGCCACCACGACGCCGTCGTGGTCGAGCAGCTCGCCGAGCGCGGCCTCGTCCTCGGGCAGGTCCTCGCCCCGCACCACGATCCGCTCCGGGCCGAGGAGTCCGACCTGCTCGGCGATGGCGCGCGCGGTCCCGGGGTGGTCGCCGGTGATCATCGCGAGCCGGATGCCCGCGGTGCGGCAGCGCGCGATCGCCTCGCCGACGTCCTCGCGGGGCGGGTCCTGCAACCCGACGACGCCCAGCAGCTCCAGGTCGCGCTCGGCCTCCTCAGGGCGCTGGCCGGGCAGTGCGCCCCGGCCCCGGGCGACGGCGAGCACCCGCAGTCCCTGCTCCGCGAACTCCGCGACCGCGTCGACCACGCCCCGGGGAACCTCGCGGCACAGCGGCAGCACTGAGTCCGGGGCGCCGGTGACGTGCAGCCCGGCGGCGTCGGTGACCGACGAGCGGCGGCGGCGCGGATCGAAGGGCAGTCGCAGCACGGCGGGTGGCGGGGGGTCGACCAGCCCGGCGCGCGCGGCGAGCACGTGCAGCGCGACCTCCATGGGATCGCCGAACGGGCGCCAGTGGCCCTCGTGCAGGCAGGCGTGGGCGTCCGGGGAGCAGCGGCGGGCGCTGTCGGCCAGGGCGCGCACGGCCGCGAGGTCCCCGCGCACCGATCCGGAGGGCTCGTAGCCCGAACCGTCCACCGCGGCCGGTCCTGCCGGGGTCATGACCCGCACGACCGCCATCTCGTTCCTGGTCAGCGTGCCGGTCTTGTCGGTGCAGATGAAGCTGGTGGCGCCCAACGTCTCCACCGCGTCGAGCCTGCGCACGAGGGCGTTGCGCTCGGCCATCACCCGCGCCGCGCGGGCCAGCGACAGCGTCACGGTCGGCAGCAGGCCCTCCGGGACGAGCGCGACGGTGACCCCGACCGCGAACAGGAAGCCCTCCGTGGCGCTCATGCCCAGCGCCAGCGCGAGCCCGAAGAACACCAGTCCGAGCGCCACCGCCACCAGGCCCACGACCTTCACCACGCGGTTCAGCCGCGAGGTCAGCGGGCTGGGCGGGCGCTGCGCCCGCACCGTCAGCTCGGCGATCCCGGCGATCCGGGTGTGCGCGCCGGTCGCGGTCACCACGGCCTCGGCATCACCCTCGACCACGTGGGTACCGGCGTGGGCGCGGTCGCCTTCTCCTGGGCGCACCGGGCGGCTCTCCCCCGTCAACGTGGACTCGTCGACGGCGAGGCCCGCCACGGACAGCAGCAGCGCGTCCGCGCTCACCCGGTCGCCCGCGGACAGCAGCACCATGTCGTCGACGACCAGCTCGGCCGCGTCCACCTCGACCCGCCTGCCGTCCCTTCGCACCACCGCGCGGGCCGGGATCAGCGAGCGCAGGTGCTGGGCGGCCTTGTCCGCCCGGTACTCCTGGGCGAAGGCGAACACCGCGTTGACCAGCACCACGACGGCGATCGCGATCGCCAGCTCGGGCATCCCGCCGAGCAGCGCCAGCCCGGAGGCGACCCACAGCAGCAGCGCGAAGAAGTGCACGAGTTGCTTGCCCAGCAAGAACAACGGGGACGTGCGGTGCCGCGTCGGCAGCACGTTGGGGCCGTCGGCGCGCAGCCTTTCGCTCGCCTCGGCACTGGTGAGTCCGGGCCGCGTGAGCGTGGTCATCGCGTCCACCCCCACGCCGCGAAGACGCGGTTGGCCGCGCTGTAGAGCAGCAGCGCCACGAGCGCCCCGCAGACCGCGAGCGCGACGCCGTCCCAGCCCAACGGCACGAGCCCGAGCGCGTCGCGCAGCACGGGAACGGTGAGCACGAGGACCTGCAACAGCGCCGTTGCGGCGACGGTCAGCAGCAGCGCGCGGTTGCGCGTCCACCCGCGCTCGAACGGCCACCGGTGCGCGCGCACCGCGAAGACGAGCAGCAGCTGGGTGATCGCCGAGGTCACCAGCAGCTCCGTGCGGATCTGCTCGGCGGAGTAGCCCCACCACACCGCGACCAGTCCGACGGTGACCATCGCCGCCGCGACCTTGAGACCACCCATCACCAGCAGCAGCGACCGCCGCGCGGACAGCAGCCGCTGCCCCGCGCGCCTCGGCGGATCGGCCAGCAGGTCGCCGGGCGCGCGGTCCACACCCAGAGCCAAGGCGGGCGGGCCCTCGGTCATGAAGTTCAGCCACAGGATCTGCACCGGCAGCAGCGGCACCCCGACCCACGGCACCAGCGCCATCATCGCCAGCACCGTCGCGACGAGCTTGACGTTGGCAGTGATGAGGTAACTGACGACCGTGCGGATGTTGCGGTGGATGCGCCTGCCCTCGCGGACCGCGTCGACCACCGTCCGCAGGTCGTCATCGGTCACCACCAGCGCCGCGGCCTGCCTGGCGACGTCGGTGCCGCCCGTGCCCGCGAGCGCCACGCCGACGTCGGCGGCGCGCAGTGCCGGCGCGTCGTTGACCCCGTCCCCGGTCATCGCGACCACGGCCCCGGTTGCGCGGTGGGCCTCGACGAGGGCGAGCTTGGTCTCGGGGTCGACCCTGGCCACCACGTTCGCCTCCAGCAGCGCGGCGGCGCGGTCGCCGTGCTCGGCCAGCTCGGCGCCGGTGACCACGCGGTCCCGGTCGATCCCAGCCCGTCCCGCGATCACCGCGGCCGTCTCGGGGTGGTCGCCGGTCACCAGCACCACGCGGATGCCCGCGCGGCGGAGCTCGGCGATGGTGCCCACGGCGCTCTCGCGCAGCGGGTCGGCGAGGCCGAGGACCCCGAGCGGGCGCAGCGGGAAGCACTCGGCCAGGAAGCGTTCCCAGTCCGGCTCGCACCCGGCCGAGCTGTTGCCTTCGGCGAGGACGAGCACGCGCAGCCCCGCCGAGGTCATGCGGTCGACCTGTGCGCTCAGCAGGCGGGCCTGGTCCTGGTCGCACAGCGGCAGCACGGCCTCGGGAGCGCCTTTGACCGAGAGCACCGTGCCCGAGGAGGTGCGGCGCAGCGTGGCCATCCGCCGCGTGCTCGCGTCGAACGGCTCGGCCTCCAGCAGCTGTTCGACCACGGGCTCGCGGGCGAGTTCCTTGCGCGCGGCCTCCCTGAGCGCGATGTCCACCGGGTCGCCGGTCCAGCCCGTCGGGGTGCGCTCGGCCTCGTTCGCCCGCACCGCGGCCAGCCACAGCTGCTCGGGCAGCGCGCCCACGGCGGGCTCTGCCGCCACCACCGCGAGCTTGCCGGTGGTCAGCGTTCCGGTCTTGTCCGTGCACAGCACGGAGGTGCTGCCCAGCGTCTCGACGGACTCCAGTCTGCGCGCGATCGCGCCACGGCGGGCCATGCGGTGCGCGCCGAGCGCCAGCGCGCCGGTCACCACGGCGGGCAACCCCTCCGGGACCGCCGCCACCGCGATCGCCACCCCTGCCAGCAGCGCGAGCTGCCAGGCTCCTGGATCGCGCCACCACAGCACCGCCACGAGTGCGAGGCCGACCAGAGCGGCGGCCAGCCCCAGTTTCTTCGCCACCTCGGCGAGTTCGCGCTGCAACGGCGTCCGAGGCGGGCGCCCGAGGCTCGCGGCGAGCCTGCCCACCGCGCTCTGCCCGCCGACGGCGACCACCACACCGCGGCCACCGCCGCGCACCACGACGGTCCCGGCGAAGGCACTGTCGCCGGGCTCCTTGGCCGAGGGAACGGACTCTCCGGTCAGGATCGCCTCGTCCACGGCCATCGACGCGGTCCGCACCAGTCGGAGGTCGGCTGGCACGGCGTCACCGGCGCGCAGCAGCACGAGGTCGCCGACGACCAGCTCCGCGGTGGGCAGTCTCCGGATCCGACCGCCGCGGTCGACGACGGCGGTGGGGGCGCTCAGCTCGCGCAGCGCGGTGATCGCACGGTCGGCCCTGGCCTCTCCCACTGCGGCCAGGACTCCGTTGAGCACGACGATCACCAGGATGCCCACGCCCTCGACGACCTGGCCGAGCACGGTCGTGCTGAGCACGCCCGCGACGAGCAGGACCGCCGTCAGCGGCGCGGCCAGTTGGCGCGCGAACCGCGTCACCATGTTCGGCGGCCGTTCGACGGCCACCTCGTTCGGTCCGTCGCGCAGCAACCGCGCCGCCGCCTCGGCCTCGGACAGTCCCGAGGTCCTCTCGCCAACCGCGGTCGCGCTCACGTGTTCTCCCCGTTTCCTCGGTGTCGACATCGAGCCTGGTCCTCGCGAGTGCGCGGGTTCAGTGCCGCGAGACCTCGATGGGTGGGACCAACGGCTCTGCCTGCTTGCCGAGACCGCCTGGCGGGAGGGGAGCGGGGCGGGGCAGCACGACGGCGACCGGGCAGCCAGAGTGCCGCAGCACATCCCTGCTGACGGAGCCGAGCACGGCGGCGGCCAGTGCCGTCCTGCGGTGCGATCCCAGGACGACCATGGAGGCATCGCGCGAGCGCCGCACCAGCTCCTCGGCGGGGTCGCCGCCGCAGAGCACGGGGATCACCCACACCTCCGGGAACCGCTCCGACAGCCCGGCCAGCGCCTCGGCCAGCACCCGGCGTTCCTCGTCGCGGACCAGCGGGCGCTCAGCCCGGTCCAGCGGCGTGGGCCAGCAGTGCACCGCGTAGAGCCGCCTGCCCGTGCGCGCGGCCTCGGTCACCGCGAACTCCACCGCGGCCCGGGAGACCTCCGTGCCGTCCACACCCACGACCACGGGTCCCTCCGCGGTCGGTTTTTCCAGCTGCGGCAAGGTGATCACGGGCGCGGCGGAGAGCCGGATCAGCTTCCGCGCCACCGAGCCCAGCACCACATCGGCGAAACGGCCCTGGTCGTGAGTGCCGACGACGAGCAGTTCCGCGTCGCGCGACTCCTCGGCGAGCACCGCGACCGGATCGCCGTCGGCGAGCCGGGTGGTGACCGACAGGGCGGGGTGCGCCGAGCGGACATCGGTGACCGCCGCCCGCAGCACCGACTCGCCGCGCACGCGCGGACCGAAAACGAGGTCCGGCGCGTAGTCCGCCCGGGAGGCGCCGAACCACGGCGATTCCTGGCACACGTGGACCAGGCGCAACGCGCTCCCGCGCCGCACCGCCTCGCCCGCCGCCCAGCGGACGACCGGCCCGCGGTCCAGGAACGGGGAGACCCCGACCACGATCGTTCTCACCGCACGCCCTCCCGCCACTCGTCCCGGTCGAACTCCAGCTCGTCCTGCACGTCGACCACGCCGGGCACCGCTTTCACCAGCTCGATCGCGAGCTCGGCGGCGCAGCGCCCGTCGACCCGGCCGCTCAGCGTGACCACGCCGTCGCGCGCGAACACCCGCACACCGCTCATGTCGGCCCACAGGGTCCGCCGGATGACCTCCCGTTCCAGCTCCGTCACCAGCTCGGCGTCGGTGCGCAGGAACGGGCGCAGCAGGTCACGCCGGGCGAGCACACCGATCAGCCGACCGCGCTCGTCGACGACGAACAGGCGGCGGTGCCCGGAGCGGGACAGCAGCTCAGCTGCCGCGCTCACGTCCGAGTCCGCGTCGACGGTCGCCGGGCGCGGGGTCATCGCCCCGCCCACGGTGCGCGCCCGCGCCCGGTGTCGGGAGTGCCGGCGCAGCCAGCTGTCGAGCACCGACGTCGGCTCGCCCCGGTGGACCTCCTTGGCAAGGAGATCGGCCTCCGAGAGCACGCCGACGAGCGTTCCGGAGCCGTCGACGACGGGGAGGGCGCTGACGCCGTGCCTGACCATGAGGCCGGCGGCGTGGGTGAACGGGGTCCTCGGGGTCGTCGTGATCACGTCGGTGGTCATGACGGACCGAACGGTGGGCTTGCGCATGGCGGTCTCCTGGCACTCATCTGTCCACTGTGGACTTCTGGAGGGCCGTCACGGAGCCGGGCCCGCATCACCGGCCCCGCGACGGTGGTCAGTGCTCCGTGGTGTTCACCGGGATGCGCCGAGACTCCCCGGTGTTCTTGACGGGCACGCGGACGTCGAGGATTCCGTTGGTGTAGGCCGCCTTCACGTGCTTGATGTCGGCCCCGGACGGCAGCCGGACGGACCGGGCGAAGCTGCCGTAGCGGAACTCGCTGTGCCGCCTGTCGTGCTGCTCCTGCTCGCGGGTCGCCGAGATCGTCAGCACACCGTCGTTGGCGGTCACCTCGATGTCCCGTTCAGCGTTCATGCCCGGCAGCTCAGCGCGGACCACGTAGGCGTCCTCGTCGAAGTACTCCTCGACGTGCACCGTGTTGGCTCCGAACGGCCAGCTCCCGTCGAACAGCTCCAGCAGCTCGGGAAGCACCGAACGTGCTCCCCGACGTGTGATCGCCGTCATCGAGATCCTCTCCCTTCCGGTGGAACGATGGGCATCCGCGTTCAGCACACCGCTCGCCCCGCGCCGCCCGCGAGAGCCCGAGTCCTCCACCGGCTGAGCCGAAAGTCCCTGCCCCGCCGGGTCGCTCGCCGCTTCCGCGCGCCCCCGCGCGGGGCGGACCGTTGAGGGATGAGCGCCGAGCCGATCCTCACCGTGAACGTGGGGTCCAGCAGCATCAAGCTGTCCGTGGTGGTCGACCGGGACGGGGTCAGGTGGCGGCGACAGCTGCGCGGACCTGAGGAAGGCGGGCTGGCCGCGCTCCCCGCCGCGCTCGCGCAGGCACCGCCGGTGGCCGCCGTCGGGCACCGGATCGTGCACGGCGGAGCGCTGCACGCCGAGGCCACGCTGATCACCGACCGGGTGCGCTGCGAGCTGATCGACCTCGCCGCGCTGGCGCCGCTGCACCAGCCGCCCGCGATCGCGGCCGTGGACATCGTGCGCGGCCACTGCCCCGGGCTGCCCGCGGTCGCCTGCTTCGACACGGCGTTCCACCGCGATCTGCCCCAGGAAGCCGTCGAGTACCCCCTGCCACCGGCTTGGCGAGCCCGCTACGGCCTGCGCCGCTTCGGCTTCCACGGCCTCTCCCACGGCTACGCCGCGCGCCGGGTGTGGGAGCTGGTCGGCGGCGCGAGCCGGACCGTGGTCTGCCACCTGGGCTCCGGGGCCTCGCTCGCCGCGGTGCTCGACGGCACGTGCGTGGACACCACGATGGGCTTCACCCCGCTCGACGGGCTGGTGCAGGGAACCCGCTGCGGCGCGCTGGACCCCGGCCTGGTGCTGTGGCTGCTCGAGCACGGCCGCCTCCGTCACGCCCAGGTCGCCGACGGGCTCGCGCACCAGTCGGGGCTGCTCGGGCTCGCCGGGACGGCCGACATGCGCGAGATCGCGCGACGCCGTGGCGAGGGTGATGAGAACGCGGAGCTGGCGGTGGGCGTGTACCTGCACCGGCTGTGCGCCTCCGTGGCCGGCATGGTCGCCGCCCTCGGCGGGATCGACGTGCTGGTGTTCACCGGCGGTGTCGGGGAGAACGACGCCGGGTTGCGCGCCGAGGTCGCGCAACGCCTGTCCTGGCTCGGGCTCGGCATTGACGAACGGGCCAACGCCGAGGCGGTGCGCGGTGTCGAGGGCGAGATCTCCTCGGCGGGCAGCCGGGTGCGCACCGCCGTCGTGCGCGCGCGGGAGGACGTGGAGATCGCCGCGCAGACCCGCGCCGTGCTCGGAGCCGATGCCCGTCCCCCCTCGGGTCCTTCGCCCCTGTCCACTCCCGCCGGGCGGTCCGAGGATCGAAGCATCACAAGGACATCCGTCTAGGGAGGCCGTCGTGGTCGAGCGAGTCGTCGTCGGAGTGGACGGCACGGAGGCGGGCGGGCGAGCGCTGGCGTTCGCCGTCGAGGAGGCACGGGTGCGCCGCGCCCCGCTGGAGATCCGCCACTGCTGGCAGGCGCCGAGGGAAGCGACCGCGCCGTCCGGGACGGTCATGCCGATCGTGTCCCTCGGCGCCAGGCCCACCGCGACGGCCGAGCGGCTCGTGGCCGCGGCGTGGGAACGAGCCGTCACGGTGCTGCCCGCCCACCAGGTCCACGCGGAGCTGCTGGAGGGCCCGGCGGGCGCGGCGCTCGCCGAGCTGGTCACCCCCGCCGACGTCCTCGTCGTCGGGGCCAGGAGCACCCACCGGCTGGCCGCCCGCTGGCTCGGCTCGACGGCGAGCCGGGTGCTCAACGAGGCGCCGAGCGCGGTCGTCGTCGTGCCCCCGCGCACCACCACCACCACCACCACCCCGGCCGAGCGGCCGTTCGCCGGGCACGTGGTGCTCGGTGTGGCGCCGTCGACGGCAACCGCCGCCGTGCTCCGGCTCGGGTTCGCCGAGGCGCGTGCGCACGGTTGGCCGCTGGCTGCCGTGCACGCCGCGCCGAAGGCCGACCTCGACTCCGCCATCGACGAGCGGACCCTGGAGGTCCGGCTCAGCCCGCTCCCGCCGGAGTACGGCTACCTCCAGCGGGTCCTGGAGCACTGGCAGCACAGCGATCCCAGCGTCGAGGTCCGCCGCGCGGTGTTCCACGGCCCCGCCCCCACCGCGCTGGCCCGCGCCGCTGTCGGAGCCCGGCTGCTGGTCGTGGGGCGACCCCACCGCAGTGGGCTGCGGCGCGGGATCGAACCGCTGGCCGAGCGCCTGGTCGCCCGCTGCCTCTGCCCGGTCGCCGTCACCCCGCTCGCCTGAAACCCGTTGCCTGACGCTCGTTGCTGATGTCACTGAGAGGACAGATCGTCATGTCGAAGAGCACCAAGCCCATCGTCGTCGGGGTGGACGGATCGGAGTTCAGCGTCCAGGCGCTGCGCTGGGCGATCCACCAGGCCCACGGCACCGGCGCCCCCGTCACCGCCGTGATGGCGTGGCAGCCCTACGCCATCACCCCGTCCACGCTGCCGATGCCCGTACTCGAACCGAGCGTCTCCGAAGCCGAATCCCGCGGCCTTCACGCCGAACTGGACGCCATCGTCGAGCGAGCCTCGACCGGGCTGCCGGAGGTCCCCGTGCGCACCGAACTCATCGCGGGACCGGCGAGCAAGGTGCTCGTCGACGCCTCCCGCGACGCACGGCTGCTCGTGCTCGGCAGTCACGGGCGCGGCTACCTGGTCACCGCCCTGATCGGCTCGGTGACCCTGTCCTGCGCCCGCGACGCCCGTTGCCCGCTGCTGGTGCTGCCGCCCGCCGTGGCCCGTGAGTCCGGTGCGGCCGAACGCGAGCTGGCGCAGGGTACTTCGGCCCGCTGACCCCGTACCGCCCGGCTCTGGGATCGCTCGTGGCGCATCACGAAACTCGTTGGTGCACAACGACTTCCAGGAGGCGAACATGACCGTGCGGGTGGGCATCAACGGATTCGGCAGGATCGGAAGGGCGTTCCTGCGCTGTGTCACCGACTCCCCGGGCTCGGGCATCGAGGTCGTCGCGGTCAACGACCTCGCCAGGATCGACACCCTGGCATATCTGCTGCGCCACGACTCGACCTACGGCCCGTGGGAGCGCAAGGTCGAGCACGACCAGCACACGATGGTGGTGCAGGACCAGCCGATCAGGGTGACCAACGAGGTGGTCCCCGGTGACATCGACTGGAAGGCGGTCGGCGCCGAGGTGGTGATCGAGGCGACCGGCCGCTTCCGCACGCGCGAGGCCGCCGCCGAGCACCTCGTCGCGGGAGCCCGCAAGGTGCTGATCTCCGCCCCTGGCAAGGACTGCGACGCCACCGTCGTGGTCGGGGTCAACGACGAGGACTACGACCCCCTCTCCCACGACATCGTCTCGGCCGCCTCCTGCACCACGAACTGCCTGGCGCCCATGGTCGCGGTGCTGGACCGCAACTTCGGTGTCCGCAACGGGTTGATGACCACCCTGCACAGCTACACCGGTGGCCAGCACCTGCTCGACAACGCGCACAAGGACCTGCGCCGCGGCCGCTCCGCCGCCGTCAACCTCGTTCCCACCACCACCGGCGCGGCCAAGGCCATCGACACGGTCCTGCCCTGGTGCTCCGGCCGAATCGGCGGCCTCGCGGTGCGCGCGCCCGTCGTGGACGGCTCGCTCACCGATCTCACCGTCGAGCTGACCGAACGCGTCCCCGTCGCGGAGATCAACGACGCCTTCCGAACGGCGGCCGAGGGCTGGCTGTCCGGGGTGCTGCGCTACAACACCGATCCGATCGTCTCCAGCGACATCATCGGCGACCCCGCCTCCTGCGTCTTCGACGCCACCCTCACCCAGGCCCGCAGCACCCTGGTGAAGGTCTTCGGCTGGTACGACAACGAATGGGGATACACCAACCGGCTGGTGGACCTGGTCGGCAAGCTGCTGCCGACCGTCTGAACCACCGATGACGGGCCTTCTCGGGGCACGTCCGTTCAGCACCGGTGGGTCCAGTCCCGCTCCACGCGTTCCCACTCCGCCTGCCACGCGCTGAGCCGCCCGCGGTCCAGCGCCAAGCGCACGGCACCGTGGAGCAGGACGCGGAGCCCACCGATGATCACGAGAACACCGACCGTGACAGACGCCATCCACCTGAGTGCCGCTCCGGTCGACGGCGGCGGGGCCGGCCGTCCCGCGGAGTCGAGCCACATCGTGACCCTCGCACCCGTTCGGGCTCCGCCGGGTGCGAGGACGTCTCCGCTGCGCGGCGTCCCGTCCGCCGTGGTCCACCGAGCGTGCACTTCCTGTGAGACGTCCTGCTCCAGCACGGCCGTTGCCTGTCGGGTGGCCGTGCCGCTCAGGCGTTCGTGCGCGACGGTGCCGGGGAGCAACGCCGGCGGAACCGTCATCAGCGCGCACACCGCCACCACGTGGACCTCTCCGGCAAGCAAAGGTCCTTGTGCCCTGGGGCGGCGGCAGCAGGTCACCGAGGCTGGAGGTGAAGGCCGACCACACCGGGGAGAGCGCATGAGCCCGCACCGACCGACCAGCTTCGCCCACGCGGAGAACACCGCCCACCACTGGCTCGCCACGATCGCCGACCACCTCGGCACCACCGACTCGCACCTGACCTACCGCTGCACCCGCGCGTGGCTGCACGCCGTTCGCGACCACCTGGGCGTGAACACCACCGCGAACCTCGCCGCCCAACTGCCCGAGCTGCTGCGCGGGGTGTTCTACGAGGGGTGGGAGCCCAGCCGGGTGCCCTCGCCCCAGGACGCCACCGGCTTCGCGACCGAGTTCGTCCTCTCCGCGCGCGTCTCCACCGCGCAGGCCGCTGACACCCTCGCCGCCATCACCAGGGCGCTGCGCTCGCTGCTGGCGCCCGGCACGCTCAACCACGCGATCGCCCAGCTGCCCAAGGGAATCCGGCTGCTCGTCGACTGCTCCCCCGAGCCGCCGGCGCGCGAGCCCCGGCGCTCCCCCGGCACCCAGGACCGCATCGAGCGCTTGGAGAACGACGTGCGCACGCTCGCCGAGGCCGTCCACCTGCTCGCACGCGGCGTCGAGGGCAACGGTGTCGAGGGCAACGGTGTCGAGAGCGGTGGCACCGAGGGCGGTGACGTCGGGCACGCCCCGCCGACCCGCCAGGCCCGGCAGGCGCTGCTGGCCATCGGCCACCCCGAGCCCGTCGCCGAAACCTTCCCCGCGCGCTGAACCACCGCGGCGGATGAGCTGAACGGGTCGTTGCGGGCGCCCACCGCCCCGAACGACCCGTTCAGCTCGCTCAGCGCAGCACGAGGGTCGTTCGCTCGCGATACGGCCACCTGCGGGGAGTCAGTCGCTGACGCTGAACGCGCCGCGCCCCCGTGTCCGAACCACAGCCACGCCGGGGATGACATCGGCCAGCCGGTGCACCACCTCGCGCTCGGACTCGTCGCGGAACTCACCGGTCACGGTCACCACCGGGCCGTCGACGTCGATGTCCCAGCGGCGCTCCGGGCCCCAGTAGCCGTCCAGGAGGTAGCGCACCCGCACGGCGATGCCGCCACCGTCGTCCGTCAGCGCGCGCATGATGTCGCGCCGGCTGACCATCCCCAGCACCTCGCCGTGGTCGGAGACGACGGGAACGCTGCGCAGCCGCCTCTCGAGCATCGCGGTCGCCAGGTCGTCGACCTCGACCTCGGCGCTGGTGGTGAAGACGTTCACGGTCATCACCTCCGCCGCGGTGCGTAGCCGCCGCGTCCCGGGAACCGTCCTGGCGCGCACGATGTCGCCCTCACTCACGACGCCCATGATCGACCCCCCGTCGCCGACCACTGGGACCGCAGCGATCCCCTTGCGTCTCAACATCTTCGCAACACGCGTGAGGCTCGTCCCCGGCGCGACGCACACGGCGGGGGAACTCATGATCTCCGCGACCCGCACGGCTCAGCGCTCCACCGGGCGGAACGCCCGCCGCGCGCACACCGCGCTGACCGAGCCGCTGACCGCCTGGCGGGCAGCGCCACCGCGGTGCCTGCCGACCACGAGCATCGCCACACCCTCCACGATCTGGGACCCCATCCACTGCGCCATCGCCGTTCCTTCCTCTCCCCACCGAGGCTAGGAAGGCGGGGGCGGCGGTGTCAGGGCACGAAGTCCCGACCGGCGCGGCGGAAGTAACGTCGCGCGGACAGGGACTTTCGCCCCTGATCGGAGGATTGCCACCGTCGGTACCGTGCTGGAGAAGGTCCCACTCGGCGGCACGGAGGCGTTTCGGCATGACCACCAAGGTGTTCCTGGTCGATGACCACGAGATCGTGCGGCGCGGGATCGCCGACCTGCTGGAGACCGAGCCCGGCTTCGAGGTCGTCGGCGAGGCGTCCTCGGTGGCCGAGGCGCTGGCCAGGATCCCGGCCTGCTCGCCGGATGTCGCCGTGCTCGACGTACGGCTGCCCGACGGCGACGGCATCCAGCTGTGCCGGGAGCTGCGCTCGCGGCTGCCGGAGCTGAACTGCCTGATGCTGACCTCCTTCGGCGACGACGAAGCCCTGTTCAACGCGATCATGGCCGGTGCGTCCGGCTACGTGCTCAAGCAGGTGCTGGGCACCGACCTGGTCACCGCCATCGGCACCGTCGCCGCAGGCCAGTCACTGCTGGACGCCCGCGCGACCACCGCACTGCTCAACCGCATCCGCCGCGAGCAGGAAACCGTCGACCCGCTGCGCGAGCTCTCCGAACAGGAGCGCACCGTGCTGGAGCTGATCGGTGAGGGCCTGACCAACCGCGAGATCGCCGGTCGGATGTACCTGGCCGAGAAGACGGTGAAGAACTACGTCTCACACCTGCTGGCCAAGCTCGGCATGTCCCGCCGCACCCAGGTCGCCGTGCTCGCCACCGAGCTGCGCACCAAGCACCAGCCGGGTCGCTGAACGATCAGGTTCAGGTCAGGGGCACGCGCCAGGTCAGGCGCGTGCCCCCGCCCGGCTGGGTGGACAGCACGGCCGTTCCGCCGCAGCTGCGCGCGCGCTGCTCCAGGTTCGCCAGCCCGCTGCGCGCCACCCCGTCCGGGACGCCGACGCCGTCGTCGATGACCTCGATCACGAAGTCCTCGGTGGCCTCGGCGGTCACGGTGATCGCCGAGGCGTGTGCGTGCCGGACGGCGTTGCTGACCCCCTCCCGGACCACCGCCTCGGCGTGCTCGGCGATCTCCGGCGGCACCAGCGTGTCGACCGCGCCCGCCATCCGCACCGAGGGCGCGGGCCCGCCGGCCGCCGACGCCTCGGCCGCCACGTCCAGCAGGCGCCTGCGCAGGCTCTCGGGGTTCTCCTCCCCAGCGGTGTGCAGGTCGAAGATCGAAGTTCGGATGTCGCGCACGGTCTCATCCAGCTGGTGCACCACCTTCTGGATGCGTGCGCGCGCCTCGGGCTGGTTGACCAGGCGCAGGGTGCCCTGCAAGGTCATGCCCGAGGAGTACAGCCGCTGGATCACGTGGTCGTGCATGTCCCGCGCGATGCGGTCCCGGTCGGCCAGCACGTCCAGCAGCCGCTGCGCGCGCTGGGTCTCGGCGGCCTCCAGGGCGAGCGCGGCCTGGTCGGCGAAGGAGGCCAGCACCGGCACCTGCTCCGGCTCGAACTGCGCGCCGCCCTTGTCCCGCACGGCCAGCAGCACACCGCTGATCCCGGCAGCGGTCCGCAGCGGCACCGCGAGCGCCGGTCCCAGCAGGTCCGCGTGCTCTCCCAGATCGGCGTCGAGCGATCCGGCGAGATCGGGCACCAGGCTGGTCCCGCCGGAGCGGAAGACCTCCTCGATCGAGACAGCGGTGGTCGTGATGGTGGCGCCCAGCAGCCGCCCGGTCCGCTCCCCCGCGGCCGTTCGCGCGGTCAACCGGCCGTCACCGTCGGCGAGCAGCACCAGCACGCCGTCGGACTGGGACAGCTCGGTCGCCCGCTGGGCCACCAGGCGCAGCGCGTCGTCGGTGGAGGCACCAGCCAGCAGCTCAGCACGGATCTCCGAGGAGGCCTCCAACCAGCGCTGGCGCATCCTGCCCTGCTCGAACAGGCGGGCGTTCTCGATCGCCACACCCGCCGCCGCCGCCAGCGCCTGGAGCACGACCTCGTCGTCGGCGGTGAACTCCCCTCCGCCCTCCTTCTCGGTCAGGTAGAGGTTGCCGAAAACCTCCTGCCGCACCCGCACGGGAGCTCCGAGGAAGCTGCTCATCGGCGGGTGGTTGGCCGGGAAACCGACCGAGGCCGGGTGACTGCCCAGGTTCGGCAGCCGGATCACCTTCGGGTGCTCGATCAGCAGCCCCAGCAGGCCCCGTCCCTCAGGCAGATGCCCCATCCGCGCACGCTGCTCGGCGCTGATGCCGACGTAGACGAACTCCGACAGGCCCTCGCGCTTGCCCAGCACGCCCAGCGCGCCGTACTTCGCGTCGACGAGGTCCACAGCGGCCTGCACGATCCGCTGCAACGTCGAGTCCAGCTCCAGCCCTGTCCCCACCGCGAGCACCGCGTCCAGCAGTCCTTGGATGCGGTCGCGGGTCTTGACGATCTCGGCGAGGCGGTCCTGCACCTCCTTCAGCAACTCGTCCAGCCGCAAGCCAGTGAGTCCGGCGCTCGGTGGTGGGTTGTCTGCGGGCGGCATGGCTGACTCCTCGTGACGGCGGGGCTCAGCCTGGCACGTCCCGCGATGATCGCCAAGTCCTGCCCCTGATGGAGTAATTCCCTGGTAGCAGAGGACTTTCGGCCATGGTTTGCACGGATGGAGCACGCGCATCGTTGAGGCGGAAACGTTCGCGACCCAGTTGAGTAGGTGCACGACGATGGACGAGGCGACCACGGCGTTCGGCCTGACCACGACGGAGATCGACGGGGCGAGCGAGGCCAGTCGGAGCGCCCCGT
>NZ_MUMH01000083.1 GCF_002155965.1 Allokutzneria sp. NRRL B-24872 | reverse complement strand
CGGCTGCGCGCCGCGCTGCGCGAGCACATCGCGGCGGGCAACGGGCTGACCGAGGGCGACTGGGAGGTCGCGGTCTCTTGGGGCGGCACCCGCCAGTCGATGTTCGATTTCGGCCGCATGGTCAAGGACAGGACCACCTCCAGCACGCCCGTCGTGCTCGCCGCCGGGCCCAGCTGGGACTACTCGGGGGTGTTCAGCCCGCTCGGCTTCGCCGTGCGCTACCTCCCGCTGCGCCCGGAGCACGGTTTCCAGCCGCAGCGCGAAGATCTGGCCGCTGCCGTCACCAAGGTGCTCGCCACGCCCGGCGAGCACCTGGCAATGGTGATCATCAACGCGCAGCACAACCCGACCGCCGTGAACTGGTCCGAGCAGTTCGTCTCCGCGATGGTGGACACGGCCGTCGAGCACGACGCGGCGATCCTCGTCGACGACGCGTACTTCGGCGTGTGCGACGCGGGCGTCACCGCCACCTCAGCTCTGCGCGCGGTGGTCGAGCACGCGCCGCTGGTGCCGTGGCTCGGCGTCCGCTCCATGGGCAAGCAGTTCGGCTGCAACGGCTGGGCGATCGGGTCGATGGTGGCCGCGCCCGCGGTGCTCGCCGAGCTGGTCAACCGCTACCGGCTGCACCACGGCCTGATGCACGCTGGCCCGGCCCAGCACGCCATGGCGGAGTGGCTGGAGTCCTCGGAGAGCACGGACTTCCTGACGCGGCAGAGCTTCGAGCTCGCCGACACCCGCCAGGCCACCGTGCAGGCGTGCGTGGACCAGCTCGGCCACCCCGCGAGCGCCGTGCACGCGGGGGAGTGCACGCCGTACGTGCTGATCGAGGTTCCGCCCGCCTACGAGCCCGAGCAGTACCGCGCCGACTGCTTCGAGCGCACGGGCGTCCTGGTGGCTCCGGTGTGGCCGTGGCCCTACCCGGGGCCGGAGTCCGGCGCGACGCCGCTGCCGTACCTCCGCCTCTACATCGCCGCCGGTGAGAAGGACGTGCTCGAAGCCACGCGCCGCATGGCCGAGGCGGGCCTGACCTACCGCTAGCCCCGCCGGCACTCCGCCCCACTCGCCTCAACATCCCCCAGCCACGCCAGAACCCGTTTCGTACTCCTAGCGGGAAAAAGAGCGCTCCCTTTGGCCGCTAGGAGTACGAAACGGGAAAGGCCTGGACCACGGCCGCGCGCGATGAGGCGAGCGGGGCGGCGGCGTGCACGGGGATATTCTAGCTGGTGAGCGTTGTGGGTTCAGTCGCCGTCGTTGCCTGCCGAGCCTCCGCTCTGCGCCTGCAAGGCCTTGCGGAGGGCGGCGGGCACGGGGCCGACGCGCGCGCCCAGCTCGGCGAGGCGCTTGCGGTAGCTCCGCCGGTCCGCGCGGCTGACCACCGTGCGCAGGTTCGCGGCGGCGGCCAGGCTCACCACGGCCGCGTCGCGCAGGTCGACCTCCGCGACCGGCCACGCGCCGCGCAACGCCTCCGACGCCAGGCTCTCCACGTGCGTGGCCGCGCCGGGGTCGAGCAGCGTGATCTTGGTGGTGCGGAAGAGCCCGAGCACCTTGCGCCGCTCGACGCGGATGTGGCCCGACGCGACGAGGGCCTCGCGCACCGCCGCCACCGTGCTCTTGGGGCGGTAGCCGATCCAGTGCTGCCACGACCGGGGCCTCGCCGAGCCGGAGACCAGCGCGAGCACCTGGTCCAGCACGGGATCGCCGCTCGGGGTCGCGGCGACCGCCCGCGCCCTGCCCTCGGCGTCGGCAAGCCTGCCGCTGAGGTGCAGCTCGGCCAGTGCCGCCGCGCGCAGCAGGGGCGCCAGCGCCGCGCGCGTGGTCAGCCGCCCGCGCTCCTGGTCGAAGGCGAGCAGGAACAGGCGGGCCGGGAGCGAGTCGAGCGGGTGCACACCTCCGATGGTGACACCGCAACGGCTGGCTTTCCCCGCTGCTCAGCGTGTTCCCAGCAAACTCTCAGCCTCGACCGTGATGCTGGCCGGGTGAACATCGATGAGCCGCGCTCGGCCAAGGTGCTCGTTGTCGACGACGAGCCGAACATCCTGGAACTGCTCTCGGCGACGCTGCGGCTCAGCGGGTTCGAGGTCGGCGTCGCGGAGACCGGCGCGGGCGCGGTGAGCGCGGCCAAGGCGTTCCAGCCGGACATCGTGGTGCTCGACGTGATGCTGCCCGACCTCGACGGCTTCACCGTCGCCAGGCAGCTGCGCTCGGCCCAGGAGCGGCTGCCCGTGCTCTTCCTGACCGCGCGGGACACCGTGCAGGACCGCATCGCCGGGCTCACCGCGGGCGGCGACGACTACGTGACCAAGCCGTTCAGCCTGGAGGAGGTCGTGCTCCGGCTGCGCGCGATCCTGCGCCGCACCCGCCCGCCCGGCGCGCCCGCCACCGACGACGGAGTGCTCTGCTACGCCGACCTGGAGCTGGACGAGGAGGGGCACGAGGTGCGCCGGGCCGGTGAGCCGATCCCGTTGTCCCCGACGGAGTTCAACCTGCTGCGCTACCTGATGATCAACGCGGAGAAGGTGGTCAGCAAGGAGCAGATCCTGGACCGCGTGTGGGACTACAACTTCGACGGCAGCAGCCGCATCGTCGAGTCCTACATCAGCTACCTGCGCCGCAAGATCGACCGCAACGAGCCCGCGCTGATCCACACCATCCGCGGGGTCGGCTACACCCTGCGCCTGCCCCGGGGCCGGGGACGGTCGTGAGCCGCAAGCCGTGGACGCTGCGGACCCGGCTCGTCGCGACGCTGGTCGCCCTGTGCGCCACCGGGTTGACCGTCGTCGTCGCGTTGAGCCTGGTGTGGCTGGACCTGTCCCTGGTCTCCCGCATCGACGACCAGCTCAAGACCACGGCGGCGCGGATGAGCGACGGCTACGGGCCTCCCGGCAAGCCCATCAGGGGTGAGCCGCAGCTGCCGACCGACTTCCGGCTGGTGTCCTTCAGCCGCACCGGCGTGGAGATCTACCGGGGCGGAGCTTCGGCCGAGGCGCCGAACATGCCGCTGCTGCGCTACGACGTCGTCAAGGACAACGTCGGCCGGACCTTCACCGTCCCCGACGGCGAGGGCGGCAGCGACTGGCGGGTCCGCGTGGTGGTCGGCGACTTCGGCAGGCTGGTCGCGGTGGCGACGTGGCTGCGCTCGCGGGACGAGACGGTCGCGGAGCTGCTGAGCATCGAGGTCGTCGTCGGCCTGCTGATCCTGACCGGCCTCGCCGTGCTCGCGACCTCGTTGGTGCGCTTGGGTTTGCGGCCGTTGACCAGGATCGAGGGCACCGCGGAGGCGATCGCCGCCGGGCAGCTCGACAGCCGGGTGCCCGACGCCGACCCGCGCACCGAGACCGGGCGGCTCGGCCAGTCCCTCAACGTGATGCTCGGCCGCATCTCCTCGGCCATGCGCGAGCGCGAGCACTCCGAGCGGCGCCTGCGGCAGTTCGTCGCCGACGCCTCGCACGAGCTGCGCACCCCGCTGACCTCGATCCGCGGCTTCGCCGAGCTCTACCGCAGGGGCGGCGCGCCCGAGAAGTCCGATGTGGACAGACTCATGTCGCGCATCGAGGGCGAGTCCGAGCGGATGGGCGGCCTCGTCGAGGACCTGCTGCTGCTCGCCAGCCTCGACGAGCAGCGCGCACTGGACCTCACCGAGGTCGACCTGCTCGTCCCCGTCAACGACGTCGTCCACGACGCGCGCGTCCTGTCGCGCTCCATCACCCTGTCCGCCCCCGACGGCCCGGTCCGCGTGATCGCCGACGAGGCGCGGCTGCGGCAGGTCGTCACGAACCTGGTCACCAACGCCATCACGCACAACCCGGCGGGCACACCGGTCCGGGTCACCGTGCGCCACCGCCCCGCCGAGGAGCCCGCCCGCGTCGTCGCCTGGTCCGGCACCGACCTCCCCGTCGCCGCCGCCTACGCGCTCGTCGAGGTCGCCGACACCGGCGCGGGCATCGACTCCGAGCACGCTCAGCGCGTGTTCGACCGCTTCTACCGCGCCGACTCCGCCCGCTCCCGCGCCCGCGGCGGCTCCGGCCTCGGCCTGGCGATCAGCGCCGCCATCGTCGCCGCCCACAACGGCCGCATCGAGCTGGACACCACGCCCGGCGAGGGCACCACCACCCGCATCGTCCTGCCCCCGGCCTGACGGGGGGTTTGTCGACCGGGAGGTGGCCGCCCGTGCGCTCCGCCGGGTGAAGGACCACCTGGTCAGCGACCGTGCCGAGGCCGAAGAGCTGGAGATCCTCGTCGAAGGGGGCCCGGCGCCGTGACGACCTCCGCCGCAAGGACGCGATCGACGGGCTGACCCGTCTCGACCAGGAACTGGGATCGGACTGATCCGTGGCTTGGGTACGCAGCAGAGGAGACGTCCGCGCGCTCCACCCGCCCGCTCGCGTGCCGGATTCCTCCGCTCAGACCCCATGCCGCGTTTGGTGTAGCTGAACTCCCTGAATGACTCATTCAGGGAGTTCAGGTACACCAATGAGTCATTCAGGGCCCAAGCGCTACCTGACGGCGCCGGCGGTGAGGCCGGAGCGGATGCGGCGTTGGAAGACCAGGTACACCACCAGGACCGGCAGCATCGCGATGGTGAGCCCGGCGAACAGGCCGCTGAAGTCACCGCGGTAGCCCTGGCTGACCGACAGCGCGGCGAGGCCCTGCGCGAGGACGTACTTCGACGGGTCGGGGTTGAGCACCAGGGGGAGCAGGTACTGGTTCCACAGGCCGAGGAAGTTGAAGATCCCGACGCTGATCAACCCGGGCTTGGCCATGGGCAGCATGACGCGGAAGAAGATCCCCGTGTGCGAGCAGCCGTCCAGGGCGGCCGACTCGGCGACCTCGTTGGGCAGGGTGCGGAAGAAGCCGGTCAGGAAGAACACGGTGAACGGCAGCGCGTACGCGGTGTAGACGAGGATCAGGCCGGGGTAGCTGCCCAGCAGCCCGAGCTGTTTGACCACGAAGAACAGCGGTACCAGGGCCAGGAACATCGGGAAGAGCATGCCGCTGACGAACAGGTAGTACAGGAATCTGTTGCCAGGAAAGGAATATCGGGCCAGCGCGTAGGCGACCAGCGAGCCCAGCAGCATCGTCAGCGCGAGCGCTCCGCCGACCACCACGAGGCTGTTCAGGAAGTACTGGCCGATCGAGGCCTGATCCCACGCGCGGGACCAGTTCTCCAGGTGCGGGCGGTCGGGCAGCGACCACGGGCTGGTGAGGATCTGCTCATCGGTCTTGAGCGAGCTGATCACGGCCCACACCAACGGGAACGCGACCATCACGGCCCACACCGCCATGAAGACGTGGACCGCGCCGTCACCGAGTCGCCTCATGCCATCTCCACCTTCGTGCGGCGACCCGAGCGCATCGCGATCACCGCGAGCGTCAGGGTCAGGAAGAACAGAGCGACGCCCATCGCGGAGGCGTAGCCGAACTGGCCGAAGGAGAAGGCGTTGCGGTAGAGGCCGAGCCCGATCACCTCGGTGGCGCCATCGGGCCCACCCGGCCCCACGGACAGGATCTGCACGAGCGCGAAGCCGTCCAGCGCCGCGATGCCGAGGTACACGAACGCCGCGTTCACGTTGTCCCGCACAAGGGGCAGCGTGATGGAGCGGAAGGTCGCGAACCGCCCGGCCCCGTCCAGCCGCGCCGCCTCGAACAGCTCGCGCGGGATGGAGTCCATGGCCGCGCTGAACAGCACGACGTAGAACCCGACGGCGGACCAGATCATCACCGCCATGATCGCCCACAGCGCGGTGCTGCCGTCGGCGAGCCAGGTGCGGGCCAACCCGTCCAGGCCGATCGCGCTCAGGAAACCGTTGAGCAGACCGTTGTTCGGGCTGTACACGAACTGCCAGAGCACCGCGATGATCGGCACCGACAGCAGCTGCGGGAAGAAGTAGACGATCTTGTAGAACTTGCCGCCCGCGACGCCCCCGACCTCGGCGCGCCCGCGTCGCCCGCCGAGGTTGAGCATGGAGGCGAGGAACAGCGCCATGGCGATCGTCGCGAGCGGCACGACGATCAGCATCAGCGCGTTGTTCCCCAAGGCGGACAGGAACAGCGGGTCCTCGCCGAGCCGGGCGAAGTTGTCCAGCCCGACGAAGTTCGCCTGCCCCGCCACCCCCGTCCAGTCGGTCAGGGACAGGTAGAACGCCTGCGCGTACGGCGACAGCACGAAGACCACGTGCAGCACCAGTGCGGGCAGGATCGCCATCGCCAGGAAGCGGTACTTGCCATGCCTCATGTCAGCGCCGGTACTTGGTGATGTTGGGGTCACGGGCGACCGCGTCAGCGGCGCGCTGCAACCGGTCGGCCCACTGCTGCGCGCTCAACCGCCCGGCGACGAGCTCACCGGTCGCGTCGTCCCACGCCTTCTTCAAGGTGCCGTACCAGAAGCGGAAGCGGTAGCGGAACGCGTTGTCGCCTGCGGCGTCGATCACGCTGCGCACGGACTGCACGCCGGGCGAGAGCGTCAGCCCGTCGGTCGCGCCCTTCACCGAGGGCAGCCCGCCGCCCAGTTCGGCGAAGCGCCGCGCGCTGGGCACGGCGAACATCGTGCGCAGGAAGTCCATGCCGCCCTGGCGGTTGCGGGCCTTCTCCGGGACGATGAAGCTCTCCGCGCCGCTCGCGCGCACCGCGACGGCGGGCATCTTGTCCGAAGTGGACAGTTGCGGCGGCGGCATGATCGCCATCTGGAAGTTCTTCGGCGTCACGGCCTGCTGCTCGATCTCCAGCCACGAGCCGCACGGTAGGAACGCCGCCTTGCCCTGCGACCACGCGGCCTGGGCCTCGGTGTGCGAAAGTCCTTCGGAGCCCGGCATCACGTAGCCCCTGCCGACGAGCTCGGCGATCGCGTTGGCCGCGCCGATCATCGCCTCGTGCTTCCAGGCGTTGGGCTCCAGGTGGTCAACGGCCAGCAGCAGCTCGTTGCCGCCCGCCTTGAAAGCCATTGACACCAACAAGTCCCCCATGTAATCGGGGTACTTGCCCTGGTGCGTCCACGGCGCGATGCCGGACTTCTTGATCTCGCCGCAGAGCGTGAACATCTCGTCCCACGTCTTCGGGTAGCTCCACCCGCGCTCGGCGAACAGCGTTCGTGAATACCAGACGCCCCAAGCGGTCATGACCAGGTTGAGCGCGCGCGGGCGCCCGTTGAACATGCCGTCGTCGACCACACCGGGCAGCAGCGTGTCGCGCACGCGCAGCGAGGGGTCGTGCAGCGAGGGCGCGTCCAGCAGTTCGGTGAGGTCGGCGACCTGGTTGGCCTTCACCAGGGTCGCGAGGTCCAGCTCGCCCGCGCCGGTGTTGTCGACGACGTCCGGCGGGGTGCCGGCGACGAAGCGCGGTTGCAGCGCCTCCCCGACCTTCTGCAGGCCCTGGTGGGTGATCTTCGCCTGCGGGTGCCGTTGGTTGTAGGTCTTCTCCGCGTCCAGGGCGTACTGGTCGCCGTAGGCCCCCTTGAAGATCACCACTTCCAGCGGGGCGCCCTCGGCGACGCCGAGCGGGTTGTCCTTGGTGACCTCGCCGCGCAGTGCGGCACCCTGCTCGCCGCCGCCCCCTGTCACGCACCCGGCCAGCAGCGGTGTCGCCGCCGCTGCCAGGGCTCCGCGCAGCACCGAACGTCTCGTGGTCGGGTTCACCGGATCTCCTTCGATCGAGCGGTTCGACGGATCGAGCGGTTGATGATCATGCCGTGCGGCGGATGCGCCCGGAATAGCGGTCCTCGATCACCTTGTTGTGCTCGCGACCGCCGGGGATGTTGGCGGAGAGGTACACCGGGAGTTCGCCACCGTCGTCGAGCAGCCTGCGCACGACCTCGACGGTGATCTGCTGCGCCAGCAGGGCAGCGGTGATCGACGAGACCGCGCCGACCGCTCCGGCACCGCCGGGCAGCGCGATCGTCGAGTCCCCGTACGGAGCCCCGTTGTCCAGCACGACATCAGCCAGCTCGGCGAGCTTGCGCCCGCTCGGGTGGTTGGACTCCACGAGGTCGGTGTGCTGACGTGAAGTCAACGCAATCACCTTGTGCCCCTTGGACTTAACGTGTAGTGCGAACTCCACGATCAGGCCGTTCACGCCGGAGTTGGACGCGACGACGAACACGTCCTGCGCGCCGACGGGGGCCAGCTCGTAGAGCCGGTGCGCGACGGTCGGGTCCTTCTCCAGCAGCGGGCCCTCCAGCACGGAGACCTCCTCGCCGCCGAAGAGGACCAAGTCCCGCAACGAGATCCGGTTCGACGGCACCAGTCCGCCCGCGCGTCCGGCGATCTCCATCGCGAGCGCTTCGGAGTGCCCGCAGCCGAACGCCTGCACCACGCCACCCGCGCGCACGCAGTCGGCGATCACGTCAGCGGCGGCGTTGACATGTGAAAGTTGTTCGGTACCAACGGTTCTCGTCAGCTCGGTGATGACTTCAAGGAAACCCTCGGCGCTGATCAACGGTGTTTTCCCTTCCGGATAGGGTCTTCGGGAAGCCGGTGCGTCTGGACCGCGCGGGCGGTCAGCTCGAACGCCTCGTCCACCGCCGGGTGGCTGCGCTGCGCCACGGCGACGTAGACGAGGTCCAGCACGAGCAGCTGCGAGTGCAGCGCGGAGAGCGAGGCCAGCCGGAAGCTCGTCTCCTGCGTCTCGGTGGTCAGCACGAGCTCGGCGCTCTCGGCCAGCGGTGAACGCGGGTAGGAGGTCACCGCGACCGTCGTCGCGCCGTGCTCGGCGGCCTCCGACAGGAACTCGATCACCTCTCGTGTTCTGCCGCTGTGCGAGACGCCGATCGCGAGATCACCCGGGCGCAGCAACGCGGCGCTGCTCAGTGCGGAGTGCGCTTCCGCGCGGTGCCAGCACGCCACGCGCAGCCGCTGGAGCCGGAACACCAGCTCGGTCGTGGCCGCCGCGCTGCTGCCGACGCCGAAGACCTCCACCCGGCGGCCGGAGCCGATCGAGGCGGCGATCGTGCTGGCGACGATCTCGATGGCGTCGAGGTCCAACCGGTCGGCGGTCTCCCTGATCGCCTGGGTGTCGGCGTTCACGATCACCCCGAGCACCCGTTGCAACGAGTGGTCCGGCGCGATGTCGCGGTCCACGTCGATCTCCCAGTGCGCCTGCGCGGCCCGGCCGATCTCGGTCGCGATGGCCACGCGCAGCCCCGCGTAGCCGCGGAAGCCCAGCGTGCGGCAGAACCGGGTGACGGTCGCCGGCGAGGTCCCGGAGCGCTCGGCGAGGTCGACGATCGTCGCCTGCGCGGCCTCCTCGGGATCGCGCAGGATCAGCTCGGCGACGCGTTGCAGCGCCTCGGGCAGCCCGGACAGCTCCGTCCGCAGCCGCGCGAGCAGTCCTTCGCCGTCCAGCACCATCTACGTTGCTTCTTCCCTGATTAGCCGACTTCGGTAAGAATTGTTGCCACAGGAAGCCTCGCGGCGAAAGGGTGAACATTATTTTCATGCTTGTGCTCGGAGCGGACTGCGGCGGCAGCACCACCCGCGTGGTGGCCGCGACCCTGGACGGACGCGTCGTCGGAACCGGGCGGGCCGGCCCAGGAAACCCCACCGGAGGCGATCCCGCGCTCGCCGCCGCGGAACTGGGCAAGGCGATCTCGCTCGCCCTCGACGGCCTCGAACCGGCACTGGTGCGCGGGGGAGTCGTCGGCATGGCTGGCTACAACCGCCTCGCCGACCCCTCGGTGCGCGCCGCCTACGACGCCGAGTGGGCGGCTGCCGGACTCGGCTGTCCACTGTGGACATACGGTGACGCCCCGGTGGCCTTCGCGGCCGGAACCCCTGATCCCAGTGGACGCGTGCTCATCGCGGGCACCGGCGCCGTCGCCGCGGAGATCCGCTCGCACGTGGAGTTCCGCGCCGCCGACGGGCTCGGCTGGCTGATCGGCGACGAGGGCTCCGGCTACTGGATCGGCCGCGAGGCCATCCGCCACACCGCGCGGACGCTCAACGCCGGTTCCGAGCTGAGCCCGCTCGCCGACCGCGTTCGCGGGCGCTTCAACGCCTTCACCCGCGAGGACTTCCTGACCGCCGTCTACACCGCTTCCCGCGCCGAGATCGCCGCGCTCGCGCCCGCCGTGTTCGACCTCGTCGGCTCGGCGCCGCCCGCCGCCGCCATCGTCGAGGAGGCCGCGCAGCGCTTGCTGGCGACGCTCGCGGAGCTGGGCGAGGTGCCCGGTCCCCTCGTGCTCGCCGGTGGGCTGCTGACCTCCGACACCCCTTTGCGCGCAGCGGTGTCGCACCGTTTGGCGCGCGTCGCCGAGCCCTCGGTGACCGCACTCGACGCCGCCCGCGCCGCCGCGTGGCTGGCCGCCGTCGAACTGACCACCCCCGACCCCGTCGCGGCGGCCGAGCTGCACCACCGCCTGGTCACGGGCGGCGGGGAATGAGGCTGTCCAGGTCGACGCGCAGAGGAAAGGGAACCGGGCGATCGAGAACCCCGCGGACGATGCCCGCGGGCGCGTAGGCCTTTGTCGGACCATCGAGTTCGTAGACGTGGACGACCGGAGCCGAGTTCTCCTCTTCGACGATCCAGTAGTGCGGAATGCCGGCCTCGGCGTACTTGCGCAGCTTCACCGTCCGGTCGCGGTGCGCGGATTCCGCGGAGATCACCTCGATGACGAGGAGAACGTCCTCCGGCGCGAACCAGGTCCGGTCGAAGTCCAGCGGGGCGGTGGTGACCAGCAAGTCTGGCTCCGTTCGGCTGTACTCGTCCAACCGGATCGTCATGCCCCAAGCCACGTCCGCCGCGTGCGGCGCCTGTTCGATCAGGGCTTGTTGCAGTTGTGTCCTGATGGCGTTGTGCCACACGCGCAGCGGTTGCCGGAAAACGAGAACGCCGTCGATCAGTTCGGTGTGCTTCGGCGCCTCGACCAAGGTGTCCAGGTCCTCCGCGACCCACCCCTCGGCACGCGGCGGCCACATCCACTCGGGCAGCCCGTCCACGTCGTCACCGTACTGGCGCGGAACGCAGAAAAGCGGTGGGACCCGAAAGCAGGGCCCCACCGCTGGAACTGACGACGAGAACGAACGACGAACTACGGGTGCGGCGAGCGCGCTACCCGGCCTGGTTGCGCAGGGCGATCGGCGCTCCTGCCAGGTCCTCTTCGTTGCACAGCAGCCTGACCTCGTAGTACGGCGCTCCTTCGCGGTCGTCGTAGTCGAGGTGGATGGCCATCACGTCAACGGGTTCGCCCAGCCACTGCTGGGTCGCGCGCAGCCATGCGGCGGTGCGTTCCAATGCGCTCGGCAGGTCGTCGTCGCGGAACTCCACCGGCCGATAGGGGACGTCTCGAACCTGGTCCTGAGTGTGTGTGGGCTGGGGGAGATCCACCGCGACGCCCACCTCGTCCAGATCGAGCTGGATCCTTTCCTGGGTCACTCATGCAGCGTGTCCCAGTGCGGAGACGACCGCAACCCCGACTAGCCGCCGGAGAGGCCCAGCTGCACGGCCAGGATCGCCAGCTGCACCCGGTTGCCCCGCCCCGTCTTGCCCATCAGGCCCGCGACGTGCGTCTTCACCGTGGTCACGCCCACGTTCAGCCGCCGCGCGATCTCGGCGTTCGCCAACCCGTCGCCGAGCAGCGCCAGCACCTCGCGCTCGCGGTCGGTGACGCCGTCGGGCAGGCGGGGACCGGCCTGCTCACGCGGTTGCCGGGTGCGCACGGCCTGGCTGACCAGACGGTCCAGCACGCGGGGGCTGAACGGGCTCTCCCCGGCGGCGGCGCGCTTGACGGCGACCAGCAGGTCCGCGGGTTCGGCGTCCTTGGCGAGGAAGCCGCAGGCCCCGGCCTCCAGCGCCGGGTAGAGGTGATCGTCGTCGTCGAACGTGGTGAGCACCACGATCCTGGTCGACGGCCGGTTGCGCAGGATGCGCCGGGACGCCTCGATCCCGTCGAGCCTGGGCATCCGCAGGTCCATCAGGACGACGTCCGGGGTCAACCGTTCGGCCAGCCGCACGGCCTGCTCGCCGTCGGCGGCCTCCCCGGCGACCTCGACCAGCTCGTCGGCCTCGCACAGCATCCGCAGCCCCGCGCGCACCAGGGGTTGGTCGTCCACCAGCAGGACCCTGATCATCCGCGTTCCTCCGGGGTGTTCTGCGGGTTCTCCGGCAGCTCCGCGCGCACCAGCCAGCCGCCCTCGCCGGGCCCCGCCCGCAACGACCCGCCGAGCAGTTCGACGCGCTCGCGCATGCCGATCAGTCCGTGCCCACCGGGCACCTGGAGCGCGCGCGAGCCCGCTCGTCCTCCGCTGTCGGACACCTCGACCTCCACCGTCCGCTCCGGGCTCAGCGAGACCGCCAGCCGCGCCGCCGCGCCCCGCCCGGCGTGCTTGAGCGCGTTGGTCAGGGACTCCTGGGCGATCCGCAGCACGGCCAAGCGCCGCACGGAATCCACTGTGGACAGTCCTGGGCCGATCTCCGACGACACCGCCAGCCCGGCGGCGCGCGTGCGCACCAGCAGCTCCTCCAGCGACTCGGCCAGCTCGGCCGGGGTGTGCAGCGGAGCAACGGAGCCGCGGTCGGGATCGCGCAGCACGCCGACGAGGCGGCGCAGGTCCTCCAGTGCCGTGGTCGCGGTCGTGTGGACGTCGTCGAGCACGGCCCGGATGCGCGCATCGGTGTCGCGGGCGACGTGCCTGGCGACTCCGACCCGCAGCACGATCGACGCCACGTGGTGGGCGACGAGGTCGTGCAGCTCCCGCGAGATCGCCGCGCGCTCGCTGGCCGTGGCCTCGCGCCGTTCCAGCTGGTGGCGCAGCTCGGTCTCCTCGACCCGCTGCTCCGCCTGGTGCGCGCTGGAGCGCAGCGCCTGCTGGTGCAGCCCGAGCAGCACCGGCGTGGCGACGATGAAGATCGCGACGGTGACCAGCGGCAGCGGGCCGGGGTAGTCCTCCAACGGGTCGAACAGCGGCACGTCGATCAGGTTCGCCGCGGTCGCGACCACCACCGCGAGCGTCCCGACCACCAACCGCCACCTCGGCCCCGAGACCAGGTGGAACAGGTTGATCAGCATCGCCACCTGGGTCACCTCGCTCGCCGGGGCGCCCTCCTGGTCGACGGTGATCATCAGCAGGGCCTGCAGCAGCACCACCTGGAGGTCGAAGCGGCCCTTGTACAGCGGCAGCGCGGCCGACAGGAAGGTCAACCCCCAGTACCACCGCGACATCGACGCCCACCACACCTGCGGGGCGAACAGCCCCGGCAGCAGGAAGCCGACCGCGAGCCAGATGGGGACCATCCGCAGCAGCCAGCTCAGCCGCCCCGAGTCCCGCACGCTCCGCCACACCCTGAGAACGGTAGGCGGCCGACCCCGAGACCGCCTCCTGCCGAAGCAGGAGCCCCCTCCGACAGGTTCCGACCCCGAGGACGAGGTGCGCGGCCGAGCGGCACGTGAGTGTGGAACCCATGCCCGCCAAGCAATCCGAGCTGCTGCCGTTCCTCAGGGCAGCCGTGCGCAACCCCAACGTCATCGGCGCCGTCGCGCCCAGTTCGCCCCGCCTGGCCGAACGCCTCGCCGAGGTCGTGCCCAGCACCGGCGCCCCCGTCGTCGTCGAGCTGGGCCCGGGGACGGGCGTGGTCAGCGCCGCCATCGCCGACCGGCTGCCCGAGGGCGGACGGCACATCGCGGTGGAGCTGGACGACGACATGATCCGCCTGCTCGGGCGGAACCGGCCCGATCTGGAGCTCATCCGCGGTGACGCCGCGCGACTGGGCGATCTGCTCGCCGCGTGCGGAACGGACGAGGTGGACGCTGTGGTCAGCGGCCTGCCCTGGACGCTTTTCCCGCCGGTGCAACAGAAACGCATTCTGAACGAGATCGTGAAGGTGCTCACTCCTGATGGCGTCTTCACCACGTTCAGCTATCTCAACGCCTACCCTGCTGCCGGAGCGCGGCGCTTCCGCCGGATGCTCCGAGGTAGTTTCGACGAAGTGCTCATCACCCGGACCGTGTGGCGCAACCTGATGCCCGCGCTGACCTACGTATACCGAAGGCCCCTCCATGACCGTCTTGCGTGACTCGCTCGCAGGCATGCCCTCCGTGCTGGTCCACCTGGTCTTCGGGGTGCTCGTGACGCTGGAGGCGGCGATCGTCGTCGGCGTCGTGCTCCCCGGCGTGAGCGGTCTGCTGCTCTTCGGCTTCCTGGCCTACCTCGGCAACGTGGGGCTCGTGGCCGCCGGGTGCGTGGCCGCTCTCGGCGCCGCCCTCGGCACCACGCTCGCCTACGCCTCCGGCCGCAGGCTCAGCCGCGCCGACGGCCTCCCGGACAGCCGCATCGTGCGGCGCATCGGCGAAGACCGTTGGCACCGAACGGAAAAGCTGCTTGACCGCTTCGGTGGCCGCGCCGTCCTCCTGGGACAGTGGGTGGTCGGAATCCGCACCCTGATGCCCCGCTTCGCCGCGATGGCCGGGCTCTCCTACCGGCGCTTCGCGTCGTGGAGCGTGCCCGTGTCGCTGCTGTGGGGCTCGACCTGGGTCGTGGTCGGCTGGACGGCCGGCAGCGCCTACGAACGCGTCGCCTCGATCGCGGGCTGGGTGAGCCTCGTCCTGCTGGTGCTCGCCGCCGCCGTGCTGGCCGTCGTCCTCCACCGCCGCCGCGTCACCCAGGCCGCGTAGTCCCGCCCCGCGCGATCATGCACCTCCGGACGGCGCAAGGCAGCTGCCTGAAAGGCTTTCTGGCACTTCTCTAGTCTTTACTCGCGGTGGCGGTGTGGAGCATGCTCGATTCGCCACTATGGCGGAGGTCTTCTGCGTCCACATGGTTGCTCCGGAATGAATGTCACGAAGTGTTTCTTGCGCCCGTGGCAAACTCGACGCGGCGGGTGAACCGCTCGTCCGTGCGGTGGACCGCCCTGCTTCGAGCAAGATCAACATGTTAAGATCAATTTTCTGACATGTCGTTGCGCGTTCGGGGGGCCGCCATGTTCCGCAGATGGGAAGCCGATAGTTCCGCCTCGTTCAAACGGCGGCTGGGGAAGTCCGCTCTCGAACTGGGGATGACCGATGACAATCCGACGTGCCCCGACCTCTGGGAGTTGGACAACGGCGACATCGCGGTCATCGGGCGGGACCTCACCGCGGAGTACGCCTCGCGCCTGCCGGTGGACGTGAGCATCGGGACCGACGAGCGGCTCGTCGTGCTGCCGCGCCGCATGCTGATAGCCGCGAAGGACGACATCCCCCATGAATGAGCTGCCCCCACCCGCGCCGACCGGCCGCAGGCTGTCACCGGAGGAGTACCTCGAGGACTTCTTCCCGAGGTTCTGGGCGATCGACCGGTACGACTTCTGGAAGCTGGAGCGCACCCAGACCTTCCGCGAGTCGGGCAGCGCGAGCTGGGACGCCTTCGCCAGGGGCGAATGGGAGGAGTCGCTGTCGCTGATCCGCCAGCGGCGGGACAAGCTGGAGGAGTACTACCGCCGCGTGCGCGGGAGCGGGTTCACCACCTATCGGGTCCGGGTCGTCGAATCCGCGATATCGCCCTACCTCCAATGGCAGCTCCATTCCCTGGTGCAGCGCGATGAACTCGGCGAGCGCATCCGTGTCGTCGGTGAGCGAGAAGTTCTTCCCCGTGAGCGAGAAGGACGATTGCCGGAAATCGTGACCGTCGGCGCTTCCGCGGTGTACGAGGTGTTGTACGACGACGACGGTGCGATTCTCGGCGCGGTTCTTTCTGAACGGCTCTCGGAAATCGAGGCCTGGCGCGATTTCATCCGAGGTCTGTACGAGGTCGGTGAAGGTGTCGAATCCTTCTTCCACAGGAGGGTCGCCCCGCTCGCCCCGCCGCGAGTCGCCTGAGGGATCGGGCGGCGGTCGACCATGACGAAGGAAGAGCACGGGGGCGAGCGGTGGGCGACGACCGAGTCGGAGCTCTCCGGTCAGGCCGAGCAGGTTGTTCAAGCTCGCGACGTCAGCGGCGGAATCCACTTCCACACCGGTGCCGAACGTGCCGGTGAGCGCGGAGCCGTGGTGCCGAGGCAGCTGCCGAGCGACGTGCGCGGGTTCGTGAACCGCTCGGCCGATCTCCAACGCCTCGACGTGTTCCTGGCCGAGCACAGGCAGGCCCGGCTCTCCCCGGTGTGCGTGATCGTGGGCACGGCGGGGGTCGGCAAGACCTCCTTCGCCGTGCACTGGGCGCACCAGGTGCTCGACCACTTCCCCGACGGCCAGCTCTACGTCAACCTCCGGGGCTACGACCCGGGGCGGCCGATCGCCCCGGAACAGGCCCTCGAACGGTTCCTCGCCGCGTTGGAGGTGCCCCGCGCGGCGATGCCTGAGGACCTGGAAGCGCGGGCCGGGGCCTACCGGTCGCGGATGGCGGGGCGCCGGATGCTCGTCGTGCTGGACAACGCCTCCAGCGTCGGCCAGGTCCGGCCGCTGCTGCCGGGATCGCCGGGTTGCCTGGTGCTGGTGACCAGCCGCGGCAGGCTCTCCGGCCTGATGGCGCGCGATGGCGCGCGGCGGCTGTCCCTGGACACGCTGGAGGAGGCCGAGGCGATCGCCCTGATCCGGGGGCTGGTCGGCGACTACCGGCCCGAGGACGAGCACGCCGAGGTGGCGGAGCTGGCCCAGCTGTGCGCCCGGCTGCCGCTCGCGCTGCGCATCGCCGCCGAGCGCGCGGCCTGTCGGCCGAGGATGCCGCTGCGCGAGCTGATCGCCGACCTCCGTGACGAGTCGGCGCTGTGGGACGCGTTGACCACCGGCGACGATGACGAGGCCGACGCCGTCCGCTCGGTCTTCGCTTGGTCCTACCGCGCCCTGCCTCAGCAGGAGAGCAGGCTGTTCCGGCTCCTCGGCCTGCACCCGGGGCCTGATCTCGGTGCCGAGGTGGCCGCCGAGCTGGCCGAGATCCCGGTCGGTGCCGCGCGGCGCCAGCTCGACCACCTCGCCGGAGCGCACCTGCTGGAGCAGCCGTCAGCGCGCCGCTACCAGTTCCACGACCTGTTGCGCGCCTACGCCCTCGACCAGGTCCGCCTGGAGGAGCCGCACGAGACAAGACATGCGGCGGTGCGCAGGATGCTGCTGTGGTACCTCCGGCGAGCGGCCGCGATGGTCCGGGCGGTGGCTCCGCGAGCAGCGCCGGTTCCACTGGTGCCCGATGACGTCGAGCCGTTCTCCGGCCACACCGCGGCCATCGACTGGTACGAGCGGGAACGGGCGAACCTCTTGGCGGCCGTGCGCGGTGCCGCCGACGCCGACTTCCCCGACATCGCGTGGCAGCTCGCCGCGTGCCTGCACCGCGTGTACGCCAAGCTGAACCACTTCGACGACTGGCGCGTCACCGCCGACATCGCGGTTCCCGCCGTGCGCGCGGTCGGCGGCAGAACCGACGAGGCCGCGATCCTGGAAAGCGTCGGCAA
The DNA here is from genome assembly GCF_002155965.1 of Allokutzneria sp. NRRL B-24872. Classification (GTDB taxonomy): domain Bacteria; phylum Actinomycetota; class Actinomycetes; order Mycobacteriales; family Pseudonocardiaceae; genus Allokutzneria. Next base: position 12,649 of record NZ_MUMH01000083.1, on the reverse strand, counting down.
GATGCACGCGCAGTCCGGCCGACTGGCGGAGGCGATCCACTTTCACTTGGCAGCACTGGACATCCGCCGTTCCGAGGGCGACGTGGCCGGGGAGATCGCGTCGGTGAACGGGATCGGCCTCGCCCTCCTCCGATCGCACCGCCTCACCGAGGCCAGAACCCACTTCGCGCGGGCGCTGGAACTCGCCGTGCGCTCGGGTGACCGGGCCTGGGAAGCGATCGCCGCCAACGGCCTCGCGTACGCGTTGGTGGAGCTGCGGGAGCACGGCGAGGCCGAGTCGATGCACGCTCGGGCGATCGCGATCCACCGGGAGCTCGGCGATCGCGGTGCCGAAGGTGACGCGCTGCACTGCGCGAGCCAGATCAAGCGCGGCACGGGCGAGGTGGCTCAGGCGCTCACGGCCATCGAGACCGCACTCGGCATCGCTCAGGAATTCGGCAACCAGGCTTGGGAAGCCTGGTGGTTGGTCGAGTTCGGCCGGGTGCTGGTCGCGTTGGGGCGCGTGGACGAGGCGATCGACTCCTTCCACCGCGCTGCCGTGTCGCAGCGGCGGATCGGTGACCGCGGTCGTGAGGCGGCGGCGCTGGACGCGACCGGTGAGGCGTACCGTTTTCTGGGGCGGCACAAGGAGTCTGTGGCTTTCCACGGTCGCGCCGTTTCGGCCTTCCGGGAGCTCGGCGATCAGTGGGCACTGGCGGTGGCCTTGACCAATCTCGCCGAGGTCGCCGAGGAGTGCGGTGATCCCACGGCGAGCGAGCACGCGCGCGGGGCGCTGACGGCCCTGGGCGACTTCAGCGATCCCGCCGCTGCCGGGGTGCGCGCTCGCGCCGGCGCGGTGGTCGGGGAGTAGGCCCGTCATGGTGCTGCGTGTCGCGCTGGTGTCCTTCCGTGCGGATCTTTTCCTTGCCCTCCAAGCGGGGTGCGCGGCGAGCGGGCACGAGGTCGTGCTGGGCGTGGTCGGACGGTCCCGACGACCTGGCGGAGCCGCCGTCTCCGGTGTCGGAGCGAAGGTCGCCGACATCGTGCCGGTTCTGCCGACCGGAGTGGACCTGGTGCTGCCTGGCGACATCGGCGGTCTGGTCGACGCGCTGCGCGGCTACCGAGTGGACGTCGTCGTGGTGTGCGGCTTCTCGTGGCGCCTCCCACCGATCGCGCTGGCAGCTCCCGCGCTCGGTTTCATCAACGTGCACGCGTCGCTGCTGCCCCGCTACCGGGGGCCCGCTCCCGTCCAGTGGGCGCTTCGCAACGGGGACAACGACATCGGGGTCACCGCGCACTGGATGGACGAGCGGATCGACACCGGGAACGTCCTCGTCCAGCGCGGGGGAATCGCCTTGCCGGAGTACGTGACCTTCGACGAGCTGTGGCCGCTGCTCGGGCCGCACCTCCGGGACGTGGTCACCGCCGCCTTGGACCGCGCGGCGACGGGAGATCCCGGACGGCCGCAGGACGAGTCGCTGGCGACCTACGCGGGGGCGTTGGAGGCGGAGTACTCCCGCATCGACTGGTCGCGGTCCGCGCGCTCCATCCACAACCAGGTTCGGACCTTCCACTTCGGCGCGGGGATCGCCGGTCCCTACGCCGATGTGAACGGCGAGCGGGTGCGCGTGCTCCGCACCCGGCTCACCCCGGGCCCGGGCACCGTGGTCCACTGCGCCGACGCACCGATCTGGATCACCGAGGCCGAACCGGCGTGAGCGCGGTAATCCGCTGGCACGGTTCAGCCGCTGCGGATAGGGTCGACGCTGACATTGCCTACCTGTGGAGGCTCCGCGCTGTGCTCCTGAGCGACGACGACATCTCCGAGTGATACCGACCGGCCCCTCGTGCGGCCCGTCACCTCACTCCTCGTCCCGTCCTCCTCGGCCGCTGCTGTCGGCCGTGATCACAAGCGCGGTGAACCATGTCTCATCCTTCTCTTTCGTGCACTTCTCTGTCTTTCGCGTGGCCGGACGACACCCCGGTCTTCTCGGGGCTGACGCTGGCGATCGGGCCTGGTCGCACCGGGCTCGTCGCGCCCAACGGAGCCGGTAAGAGCACGCTGTTGCGGCTGCTCGTCGGCGATCTGCGGCCGAGTTCCGGCTCGGTCTCGGCGGAGGGCGAGGTCGGCTACCTGCCGCAGACGCTCGCGCTGACCCTCGACGACACGGTCGACGAGGTGCTGGGCATCGCGCCGGTCCGCGCGGCCATCGCGGCGATCGAGTCGGGCGATGCCTCGGAGGAGAACTTCGCGGTCGTCGGCTCCGACTGGGACGTCGAGGAGCGGGCGCGCGCGGTGCTCGACCGGCTCGGCCTGGCCGACGTCGGCCTTGACCGTCCACTACGGACGCTCAGCGGCGGGCAGATCATCTCGTTGGGCCTGGCGGCGCAGCTGGTGAAGCAGCCGGACGTGCTGGTGCTCGACGAGCCGACCAACAACCTGGATCTCGAAGCGCGCGAGCGGTTGTACGCCGTCGTGGAGTCGTGGAAGGGCTGCCTGCTGGTGGTCAGCCACGATCGCACACTGCTCGATCGCATGGACCAGATCGTCGAGTTGGTGGGCGATGAGGTCCGTGTGTACGGCGGGAACTTCACCGAGTACACCGAAGCCGTTGAGCGGGAGCAGGAAGCCGCCGAGCGCGCGGTCCGCTCGGCCGAGCAGGACGTGAAGCGGCAGAAGCGCGAGGCCCAGGAAGCCAAGGAGCGCGCGGCGAAGCGGGCCAGCAACGCCAAGAAGAACCTGTCCAACCTGGGGCTGCCGAAGATCATCGCCAACCAGCGCAAGAGCTACGCGGAGGAGTCGGCTGCCAAGGCCAACGACATGCACGCGCAGCGCTTGGAGGACGCCAGGACCAAGCTGGAGCAGGCGAATCACGACATCCGGCAGAAGTCGAAGATCGCGATCTCGTTGCCGGACACCGAGGTGCCCGCCGGGCGGACGGTGCTCGTCGCCGAAGGGCTCAACGCCGCTTACGGCACCGAGCCGGTGTTCGCCGAACCGGTGGACCTGGCGATTCGCGGGCCGGAGCGGATCGCGCTGATCGGCGGGAACGGCTCGGGCAAGTCGACGTTGCTGCGGATGCTGGACGGGCGGCTCGAACCGTCGGCGGGCACCGTGCGCAGGGCGGCGGGCCGGACCGCGTTCCTGTCGCAGCGGCTGGACACCCTGGATCAGGACCGCACGGTCTGGGAGAACCTGAAGGCGATGGCGCCGGAGCGGCCGGAAACCGAGCTGCGCCACCGGTTGGCGCAGTTCCTCTTCCGAGGCGACACCGTGCACCGCCCGGTCGGCGTGCTCTCCGGCGGGGAGCGGCTGAGGGCGACGCTGGTGTGCGTGCTCTCAGCCGATCCCGCGCCGCAGTTGCTGTTGCTGGACGAGCCGACCAACAACCTGGACCTGGTCAGCGTCGGCCAGCTGGAGAACGCGCTCGACTCCTACCAGGGCGCGTTCGTGGTGGTCAGCCACGACCTGGAGTTCCTCAAGGCGATCCGGGTGAACCGATGGCTGCGGGTGCGCGATGGCGGGCTCGCGGAGTCGAGCGAGCCCGGGACCTGATCAGCAGTGCCGTCGCGGTGCCCGCGAGCGCGGGTGCCGCGGCCAAGGCCGGCACCAGGGCGAGGCCGAGCCCGCCGCTGATCACGGCTCCGCCGAGCACGGGCCCGAAGGCCGCTGCGACGTTGAACGCGGAGATGTTCACCGAGGCGACCAGGCCCGACGCGCGGCCCGCCTCGCCCATCAGCCAGGTGTGCAGCAGCGGCCCAGTGGTGAACGCGCTCGCGCCGAGCACGAACAGCGCGAGCACCGCAGTCACCGTGTTGTGCATCAGGAAGCCTTGCGCCACAAGCAAAGCGGTCAGCACCGCGATCGGGATCGGCAGCACGCGGGGGATCGCGTCGGGCGGGACGCGACCGGCGAGGTTGCTGCCGACGATCGTGCCGAGGCCGTAGACCAGCAGGACCGCCGTGACCCATCCCGGGCTGAGGCCGGTGATCTCGCGCAGCGTCGGCGCGACGTAGGTGAAGGCCGTGATCATCCCGGCGAAGCTCAGGACGGTGGTGAGCAGACCGAGCAGGATCGCCGGCCTGGCGAAGGCGAACAGGCTCTCGCGCACGCCGGGCTCCTGCTCGTGCTCGACGCGCGGGCACGCCACGAGCACGCCGATCAGGCCGATCACGGTCAGCGCGGTGACGAGCACGAAGGACGCGCGCCAGCCGTACGCCTGGCCGACGAGCGTTCCGAGCGGCACACCGACCACAGTGGACAGTGCGATCCCGTTGACCACCTTGGCCACGGCGGCGGTGCGCCGCTCCGGTGGCACCGAGGCCACGGCGACCTGGGAGGCCACGGAGAAGAACAGGCCGTGGGCGAGCGCGCCGAGCATGCGGGCGCCCATCAGCAACGTGTAGTCGGCGGCGATCGCCGAGAGGACGGCGGCCACGGTGCCGAGCACCATCACCGAGACCAGCAGCGGGCGGCGGGGCAGGCGCGCGGTCAGCACGGTGAGCACCGGCCCGCCCAGCGCGACCGCGACGGCGTAGGCGGTCACCAGCATCCCGGCGACCGGGAGCGTGACGGAGAGGTCGGCGGCCACCTCGGGCAGGACTCCGACGATGACGAACTCGGAGGTGCCGATCGAGAAGGCGCACAGCATGAGGACTAGGGCGATCACGGAGGAGGACGCTAAAGTCTGACATGGGTGTGAGGGTCAAGCTCCGGTGATGTTCGCCGCGGCCGGGAATACGGGGGTGGGAATGCGGATCGGGGAGCTGAGCAGGCGGACGGGCGTGAGCGTCCGCATGCTGCGCTACTACGAAGAGCAGGGGTTGTTGAGCGCCGCGCGCACGAGCGGCGGCTATCGGGACTACACCGAGGACGTGGTGGAGCGCGTCGGGCGCATCCGCTGCCTGCTCAACTCGGCGCTGCCCACGGCGGTCGTGCGCAAGGTGCTGACGTCGCTGTGCGGGGACGCGGCGACGGTGCGCCCGCTGCTGGGCGTGCTGGAGCGGGAGCTTGCCGAGCTCGACGAGCGCATGGGCCGCCTCGCCACGAGCCGGGCACATTTGGCTGGTCTCATCGACGACGTTCGCGTCCGGGCTCGCGGGTAGTGTCGGTGTCCATGCAGCCACAGTCCACCGGCCCCAACCTGCTCGCCGTCGCCGACCTGCACATGGACCGCGAGGCGAACCGGGAGGTCCTGCACGGCATCCGCCCGGAGACCGATGGGGACTGGCTCATCGTCGCGGGCGACGTCGCCGACCTGGTCGAGGACGTGGAGTACGCGCTGCGGCTGCTGCGCGAGCGCTTCGCCAAGGTGATCTGGGTGCCCGGCAACCACGAGCTGTGGACGCTGCCCAAGGACCCCGTGCAGCTCAAGGGCGAACCGCGCTACCGGCACCTGGTCGAGCTGTGCCGCAGCCTCGACGTGGTCAGCCCGGAGGACGAGTACCCGGTGTGGGACACGGGCACGGAGAAGCTGGTACTGGCGCCGCTCTTCCTGCTCTACGACTACACGCTGCGCAACGAGGGCGAGACCAAGCAGCAGGCCCTCGAACGCGCGCACGAGGCCGGAGTGGTCTGCACCGACGAGGTCTTCCTGCACGCCAACCCCTACCCCGGCCGCGACGCGTGGTGCCGGGCGCGGGTGGCCTACACCAAGCGCCGCCTCGACGCGGTCCCCGAGGACATGCGCACGGTGCTGATCTCGCACTGGCCGCTGCACCCCGGGCCGACGAAGCGGCTGTACTGGCCGGAGTTCGCGCTGTGGTGCGGCACCAAGCTGACCGAGGACTGGCACACCCGCTACCGCGCCGCCGTCGCCGTGTACGGGCACCTGCACATCCCGCTCACCGACACCTACGACGGAGTCCGCTTCGAAGAGGTGTCCCTCGGCTACCCGCGCGAATGGCAACCCCGTGGCCTGCCCAGGGGCGTGCTGCGCAAGGTCCTGCCGGAACCCGCTGTCCTGCACCGAGTCTGAGGAGTTCGAGTTGCTTTCGATCGATGGCGTCACCGAGCCGCACCAGCTGACCGACGGCAAGGCCGTGCTCGTCGTGAACGTCGCTTCGCGCTGCGGCCTGACCCCGCAGTACACCGCGCTGGAGGAGCTCCAGCGCGAGTACGGCGAGCGCGGGTTCACCGTGATCGGCGTGCCGTGCAACCAGTTCGCGGGCCAGGAGCCCGGATCGCAGGAGGAGATCGAGTCCTTCTGCTCCACCACCTACGGCGTCACCTTCCCGCTGACGTCCAAGATCGACGTCAACGGCCCTTCGCGCCACCCCCTCTACACGGCGCTGACCGCCCACCCCGACGCCGCCGGCGAGGCGGGCGACGTCCAGTGGAACTTCGAGAAGTTCCTCCTCGCGCCGGACGGCAAGGTCGTGGCCCGCTTCCGCCCCGCCACCGAGCCCAAGGCCGCCGAACTCATCACCGCCCTCGAATCCGTCCTCCCCGCCTAACCCCTCGTCCGCGAGGCCGAATTTTTCGTTTTTTGGCAACGCGTTGCGAATGAGAGCGCTCCCAAATCACAACAAGTAGCCAAAACGCGAAAATGACGGCTGGGTGGGCTACGGCGCGGGGGAGGGGGATCGGGTGGCGAAACCGGCGAGCAGTTGGGTTTCGGCGACGGTGAGGTAGTCGGAGAGTTTCTCCGAGGCTGAGGGGCCGTCGCCGCGGCGCAGGTCGATGAGGATGGCCTGGTTGCGGCTGAGGTAGGGGCCGTGGAAGCGCTCGGGGTCGTTCATCACGTGGAACGCCAGCCGGAGCTCGGCGATGATCTGCTGCATCATCTCGTCGAGCCGGGGGCTGTTCGCCAAGCCGGTCAGGGCCTGGTGGAAGTGCATGTTGGCGGTGCCCAGCTCGCGCCACGCGCCGGCGCGCTCGGCCCGCTCACCCTCGGCGACGGCGGCCTCGACCTGGGCCAGCCCGGCGGGCGGGGCGGTGATCGCGCTGACGACGGAGCACTCGATCATCCGCCGCACCCGGTAGAGGTCGCGGACGTCGTCGGTGGTCAGTGAGCGCACGAAGACGCCGCGGTTCATCTCATGGGTCAGCAGGCGCGCGTGCGTGAGCAGCCGGAACGCCTCGCGCAGGGTGTTGCGGGAGATGCTGAGCGCCTTGACGATCTTGTCCTCGGCCAGGCGCTCGCCGGGCTGGAAGGCCCCCTCGATGATCCGCGTCCGCAGGATCTCGGCCACCTTCTCCGCCGTGCTCGTGCGGCCGAGCAGCGCGCGGTCGGCTTCCAGGGAGAGCGAGGCGTTCACGTGATCAGTCAAGCACCGGATACCAGAACGAAACAACCTTCCTCTTGAAGGATCGTTCAACAATCCTCTACCGTGACCTTTCCCCAAGTGTGGGGCACCCCACACGCAGCTGGAGGGCAGATGAGCACGGACACAGCCCCGGACACGCGGCCCTTCGCGTGGTTCCGCACCCTCGGCCCCAAGGGCAAGCGCGCGTTCGTCGGTTCCTTCGGCGGCTACGGCCTCGACTCCTACGACTTCCAGGTGCTGCCGCTGGGCATGGTCGCGATCTCGGCGTACTTCGGGATCTCCAGCGGGCAGGCGGGTCTGCTCAGCACCGTCACGCTGGTGATGTCCGCGGTCGGCGGCATCGGCGCGGGCATCCTCGCCGACCGCGTCGGCCGGGCGCGCACCCTGATGGCCAGCGTGCTGGTCTACGCCGTGTTCACCGCGCTCTGCGGGTTCGCGCCGACCTACGAGCTGCTGCTGGTTTTCCGTGGCCTGCAAGGGATCGGCTTCGGCGCGGAGTGGGCGGCGGGCGCGATCCTGGTCGCCGAGTACGCCTCGTCGCAGTACCGGGGCCGCACGGTCGCCTTCATCCAGAGCGCGTGGGCGGTCGGCTGGGGGCTCGCCGTCGTGGTCTACACCGTGGTCTTCAACCTGGTGGACCCCGACCTCGCCTGGCGGGTGCTGTTCTGGACCGGAGCCCTGCCCGCGCTGCTGATCCTCTACGTGCGGCGCAACGTCACCGACTCGCCGAAGACGGAAGCCAGTCGCACCAAGGAGAAGCAGCGCGGAACGCTGCGCGGGATCATGCGCGGCGAGCTCGGGCGGACCACGTTCTTCGCCTCGCTGCTCGCCACGGGCGTGCAGGGCGGCTACTACACGCTCGCCACGTGGATTCCGGCCTACCTCAAGACCGATCGTGAGCTGACCATCGTCGGCACGGGCGGTTACCTCGCCTTCCAGATCGCGGGCGCGTTCCTCGGCTACGTCACCGGCGGGTACTTCGCGGACTGGTTGGGGCGCAAGAAAACCTTCGTGCTGTTCGCGGTGCTCTCGGCGGTGCTGATCATCGCCTACACGGCCGTTCCGGTCGGAGCGGACACGCTCGTGCTCATCCTCGGATTCCCGCTCGGCTTCTGCACTTCGGCCATCTTCAGCGGCTTCGGCGCCTACCTCGCGGAGCTGTACCCGTCGGCGCTGCGCGGAACCGGCCAGGGCTTCACCTACAACCTCGGCCGCGCGGTCGGGTCGCTGTTCCCCACGATCGTCGGCTTCCTCGCCGTGACGATGGGCATCGGCGGCGCCATGATCGTCGGAGCGTTCGGCTACGGCCTCGCCGTAGTCGCGCTGTTCTGGCTTCCGGAAACCGTTGGCACTGAGCTGGAATGAGGCGAGATGTCCACTGTGTACACACCGGATGAGCGTGCCCGTCTCGCCCCGGAGACCGCCCGCTCGGTGTTCCGCTCCGGCGTCGTCGAGCCGACCAGCGGCTGGTCGCACGGCCACGCCCAGGCCAACATGATCTCTGTCCCGGAGGACTGGGCCTACGACGTGCTGCTGTTCGCGCAGCGCAACCGCAAGCCCTGCCCGGTGCTCGACGTGACCGACGCCGGGGCGACGAGCACGATCCTGGCCGGCGGAGCGGACCTGCGCACCGACCTGCCGCGCTACCGGGTGTGGGAGCGCGGCGAGCTGGTCGACGCGCCGACGGACGTGCTCGCGCACTGGCGCAAGGACCTGGTGACCTTCCTGATCGGGTGCAGCTTCACCTTCGAGTTCGCGCTGAGCACGGCGGGCGTCCCGCTCCGGCACGTCGAGCAGGGCCGCAACGTGTCGATGTACGTGACCAACCGGCAGTGCCGCCCGGCGCGGCGACTGCACGGGCCGATGGTGGTGTCCATGCGCCACGTCCCGGCGCCGTTGATCCAGACCGCGACACGGGTCAGCGGCCTGATGCCCGAGGTCCACGGCGCTCCGGTGCACGTGGGAACGCCCGCGAAACTGGGTATCCGCGACCTGGCGAAGCCGGACTTCGGCGACGCCGTCAAGCCGCACAAGGGCGACGTGCCGGTGTTCTGGGCGTGCGGGGTGACACCGCAGGCCGCGCTGATGGCGTCCAAGCCGCCGTTCGCGATCACCCACGCGCCCGGGCACATGTTCGTCACGGACAAACCGGACTCGGACTACCGGGTGGGTGCAGAATGAGCTCGATGATCATCGACCTGAACAGCGATCTCGGCGAGGGCTTCGGGCCGTGGCCGATGGGCGATGACGAAGCCCTGCTCGGCATCGTGAGCAGCGCGAACGTCGCCTGCGGGTTCCACGCCGGGGACCCGTCGACCATGCGGCGGGTGTGCGCGCTCGCGGTCGCCGGGGGCGTGGCGGTCGGGGCGCACGTCGGCTACCGCGACCTCGCGGGCTTCGGCAGGCGCGCGATCGACGTCGAGCCCGGGGAGCTGGCCGACGAAGTGCTCTACCAGCTCGGCGCGCTCGACGCCTTCGCCCGAGCGGCAGGGGATCGCGTGCGCTACGTCAAACCGCACGGCGCGCTCTACAACACGGCCGTGCGCGACGAGAAGCAGGCGGGCGCGATCGTCGCGGCGATCCGGGCCTACGACCCGGCGTTGCCGGTGATGTGCCTGCCGGGCTCGCGGTTGCTGGAGCTGGCCGAGGAGGCCGGAATCCCCGCTGTGGCAGAGGCTTTCGCCGATCGGGCCTACACGCCGGAGGGCACGCTCGTGTCGCGGCGCGAGCCCGGCGCGGTGCTGCACGACGTCGACGAGATCGTCCAGCGCTGCGTTCGGATGGCGGCGGGGGAGGAGATCGCGGCGATCGACGGCTCACCGCTCAAGATCGAATCGCGCTCGATCTGCGTGCACGGCGACACACCCGGAGCCGTGGAGATCGCGACGAAGGTCCGCGCCGGGCTGGACGCGGCGGGCGTGACGGTCGAACCCTTTGGAGCCCGCTGACCATGCAGGTGCACCGCTGCGGTCGTGACGCCGCGCTGGTCGAGCTGTCCGGGCTCGACGAAGTCCTCGGCCTGCACGCGGCACTGCGGGCCGAGGAACCGAGCTGGCTGGTCGAGCTGGTCCCGGCGGCCACAACCCTGTTGGTGCGCTTCGACCGCGCACTGACCACAATGGACAGAGCGATCGAGCACGTTGCCGCGCTTGAGCACTCCACTGTGGACGGACACGACCTCGGCGAGGTCGTCATCCCGGTGCGCTACGACGGCGAAGACCTCGCGGCCGTGGCTTCGCGCGCCGGGATGACCGAGGCAGAGGTCGTCGAGCGGCACACCCGCGCCCGCTACACCGTCGCCTTCTGCGGGTTCGCGCCCGGCTTCGGCTACCTCACCGGCCTGGATCGCGAATTGTGGCTGCCGCGCAGGGAAACCCCGCGCACGCGCGTGCCCGCCGGATCGATCGCGCTGGCCGACCAGTACGCCGGGGTCTACCCGCGCTCCTCGCCCGGCGGGTGGCACATCCTGGGCAGTACGCACCTGGCGGTGTGGGACGTCGACCGCGATCCGCCCGCGCTGCTCGTGCCCGGAACCCCCGTCCGCTTCGAGGTGGTCCGGTGATCACGATCGTCGACCCCGGCCCGCAGGCGCTCGTGCAGGACATGGGGCGGCCCGGCCTGGCCAAGCTCGGCGTCGGGTGCTCCGGCGCGGCCGACCGGCGCAGCCTCGCGCTGGCCAACCGCCTCGTCGGCAACCCGGAAACCCTTGCCGGAGTGGAGATCACCTTCGGTGGCCTGGTCGCGCGCTTCGCCGAGCCCGCGCTGGTCGCGGTGACCGGAGCGCCGTGCTCGGTGAAGGTGGGCGCGCGCGCCACCGACATGTACTCGCCGATCCACGTGCGCGCGGGCGACGAACTCCGGCTCGGGCGGCCGAGCGCGGGGCTGCGCAGTTACCTCGCGGTGCGCGGCGGAGTGGACGTCCCGCCGGTGCTCGGCTCGCGCGCGACGGACCTGCTCTCCGGGCTGGGCCCAGAACCCCTTGCCGCAGGCGCGGTTCTGCCGATCGGAGTGTCCACAGAGGACTATCCCGGCGTTGACCTGGCCCCGCAGGCGCCGTATCCGGCCGAGCCCGAGCTGCGCGTGCTGCCGGGCCCGCGCGCGAACTGGTTCACCGACGACGCCCTGCAAGCCCTGTGCGGAGACGCGTACGAGGTCAGCCCGTCCAGCAACCGCATCGGCGTGCGGCTCAGCGGCCCCGTGCTGCGCAGGCGGGAGCCGGACCGCGAGCTGCCGCCGGAAGCGATGGTGCTCGGCGCCCTCCAGGTCCCGCCCTCCGGCCAGCCGATCCTGTTCCTGGCCGATCACCCGGTGACCGGCGGCTACCCGGTGATCGGCGTGGTCGAGCCGCAGGACCTGCACCTTGCGGCACAGTTGCGGCCTGGCCAGCGAATTCGCTTCCGCGCGGCGGCACCATAGGAGCATGACCGACCTCGCCGACGCCCTGGGGCGCAACCACGCCGAGCACGCCGCGCACCTGCTGCGGGGAACGCCGGGCGCGCGCGTCGACGAGCCGGATGACGTGCTCGTCGCCGACAGCGGCCTCACCGACGACACGTTCAACATGGTGATCAACGCGCGTTTCGCCGAGTCGGCGGTCGACCAGCGCATCGCGGAGGTCGTCGCGTCGCTGCCGCAGGGCCGCCCGTTCACCTGGTGGGTCGGCCCGAACTCGCTGCCCGCCGATCTCTCCGACCACCTCGCCAAGGCCGGTTTCCCGCCCATCCCCGAGGTGGAGACCGCGATGTGGTTCCCGCTTTCGGACGTGGCCGAAACGCGGCGGACGGATCTGGAGATCGTCAAGGTCAGCACCGAGCGGCAGCTCGCGGACTTCGCGGCAGCGCTCGCGCCACTGTGGACACCGCCGTCGCCGACGGTGCCGGAGTTCTACGCGATGGTCGCCGACAAGGCGCTGCGGCCGGACTGCCCGGCGCGCTTCTTCGTCGGCTACCGCGACGGCGAACCGGTCGCGACGGCCGAGGTCTTCCTGAGCGCGGGCGTCGCGGGCATCTACAACATCGCCACCGCTGTTGAGCACCGCAGACGTGGCTACGCGGTGGCGCTGACCTCCGCCGCTCTCGCCGAGGCCGCGCGCGCCGGGTACGAAGCGGCAGTGCTCCAGGCTTCGGAGGCGGGTGAGCTGGTGTACCGCAAGCTCGGCTTTCGCGAGATGGGCGCGGTGCGCGAACACGCACTCGCCTGAGATCAACGCCCCGAGTCGCGGGAAACTACCAGGATCGAGTTCGGGCACCGGACAGAACACTGTCATTAGGTTGAGGCAGGGTTGTCGCACGTGTCACGCCGACCTAACATCCAGTGCACGGTGTGGAAACGATTCCATGTGCTTTCTTGATCGCGAAGGGGATCGGGGGGCGTTTCCCGCGTGGGGGAGGGTGTTCGTGGG
>NZ_MUMH01000082.1 GCF_002155965.1 Allokutzneria sp. NRRL B-24872 | reverse complement strand
GCCACGGCCGGGGTGTGCTTGCCGCGCGGCCACACCGGCGAGGTCCGCCAGGTCAGCGGCGAGCCCACGAGCGGGCGACAGCGCACGTCGGGGTGCGGAGCCGAGGAGCCCAGGTGCTGCAACGCCACGGCGGAGCCCGCGAGCACCAACCCCAGCGCGAAGCCCGGGGTCGCCGCCTCGTGCACGACGCGCGGGGTGAAGCCGTGCCGGGCGCACGTGGACAGCAGCTCGTCGTGCAGAGCGGGCGCGGTCGCCCGAGGGAAGATCACCAGCTCGTGCCCGGCGAGTTCCGCCAACCGCACAGGCCCATGAGGCCACCCCGGCGGGCACAGCACCCCAAGCGGTTGGCTCAGCACTTCGCCCTGGTCCAGCCAGGGCGCGTCGAAGGGATGCCGCAGCACTCCCACGTCCAGCGTGCGGTCGGCCAGCGCCCGCAGCTGCTCGGCGGTGGTCAGCTCGCGCAGCGTGAGCCGCACGTCGGGGCAGCGCTCGCGGAACTCCGAGACCAGGCTCACCACCACGTCCCCGGGCAGGTCGGGCAGCATCCCGCCACGCAGCACCCCGGCCTCGCCACGCCGCAGCCGGTCGGCGACGGTGTGCAGGCGGTCGACGCGGCCGAGCACTTCGCGGGCTTCCACCAGCAGCGCGGCGCCCGCGTCGGTGAGCCGCACCTGTCGTGCGGCCCGGTCGAACAACCGCACGCCCAGCTCGTGTTCCAGGCGCTGGATGCGCTGCGACAGCGGCGGCTGGGACATGTGCAGGCGGCGGGCGGCGCGGCCGAAGTGCAGCTCCTCGGCCACTGCCAGGAAGTACCGCAGATGCCGCACCAGGTCCACGAGCAGCAACGATATCTGATTCGATATGGGCGCGGTCCCGATATTGGTGTTGGACTCGATCCGCGCGGCGCTGGTCTGCTCGTGCCATGTGCACAGGACATCTGAGCAGGCGCGGACTCATCCGGGGCGCGGGCGCGGCGGCGCTGGCCACCGGCCTGGCGGGAACCGCGGCAGCGGACCCGAAGCCGCTGAGCGGACCGGGCGTCACGCTCCGCTGGCTGGGCGTCGCGGGCTGGGAGTTGAGCGCGAACGGGCGACGAGTGCTGTTCGACCCTTACCTCAGCCGCATGGAGTACCGGGTGCCGGGCGGTTCGGCGATCAACGAGCGCGCGCGGCTCGCGCTGCGCCCGGACCTCGTGGACCGCACGATCACCGAGGCCCCCGAGCTGATCATGGTCAGCCACGGGCACTGGGACCACGTCGCCGACGTCCCGCACCTGCTGGCCCGCTTCCCCGGGGCGCGCGTGGTCTGCGGGCGCAGCACCGCGTTCCTGCTGGAGGCGTGGGACGTGCCGCGCTCGCGGATGATCGTCGTCCGGGGCGGGGAGAACCTGGAGTTCGGCGGCCTGAGCGTGCAGGTCGTGCCCAGCCTGCACTCCATGACGGCCGAGCACGCCTACCTGCTGCCCGGAGAGCTGGACGCGAAGCCGCGCACGCCCAGGACGCTCGGCGAGCTGGTCGAGGGCGAGACCTTCGCCTTCCAGGTCAGCTTCAGCGCAGGCAGTTCAGGCACCACCCGCGAGGTGCTGCTCTTCGGCGCGACCAACTACGCGGAGCGGGAGCTGGCCGGGCTCACCCCCGACGTCCTCGTCGCGAGCATGACCTCGTGGAAGCCGGTGCACGCCTACCCCGCGCGGCTGGTGCGGGCGCTCGGATCGCCGCCGCTGACCGTGGCCAGCCACCACGACGACATGCTCACGCCACTGGACTCCCCCGACCTTCCCGCCACGATCAACACGGCGGGCCCTGCGGCGTTCCGGACCGAGGTCGCCGCGGCCGGACTCGTGACGAACGTTCACGAACCGACTCATCGCAAGCCCTTCACCGTGTGATCTGGGGCACTTGTCGGCAACGCCAGGGGGGCCGTTCTGTCTAGTGGGGATGACAGCGGCAGAATGCGCCGGCCCCCATCGAAAGGTCACTGATGCGCACGAGCCCGGCCGAGCCGGCGACCCGCGACCACGATCCGAAGCCCGCGAGCGCGCGACGGCGCAAGCTGCCGTGCCCGCCGTGGTTGCTCGTGGGGGCGCTGGCGCTGTTCGCGCTCTCCGCCTACCTGCGCGTCTCCGACATGATCACGTGGCTGCCGTACCGGGCGCACATGCACGACCTCGCCGTCTACTACACCGCGGGCCAGGACCTCTGGAACAACACCGAGCTCTACACCAAGAACCACGCCGGGCTGCCGTTCCTCTACTCCCCCTTCGCGGCGCTGTTCGCCTCCGCGATGACGCTGCTGCCGATGGGCAGCGTGCCGTGGGTGATGACCGGGCTGAGCGTGCTGTCGGTGCTCGTGGCGATCTGGTGCGCGTGGGGCATCGCCGGGTTCGCCGCCTCCCCAGGGCGCCTCGCGCTCACGCTGGGCGTCGGCGCGGTGGCCATGCACCTGGAGCCGATCCAGTCCAACATCGCCTTCGGCCAGGTCAACGCGCTGCTGATGGGCCTGGTCATGCTCGACTTCGCGTTGCCGAAGGACAACCGGTTCAAGGGCGTCGCGCTCGGGCTGGCCGCCTCGGTCAAGCTCATCCCGGGCGTGTTCATCCTCTACCTGCTGCTCACCGGGCGGATCAGGGCCGGGGTGACCGCGATCGGCACCGTCGTGGCCACCATCGCCGTCGGCACCGCGTTCCTGCCCGTGCAGTCCGCGCAGTTCTGGACCGGCGGCTTCGCCGACAGCTCGCGGATGGGCGCCTACCTGTTCTGGCACGGCAACCAGTCGATCAACGGGATGATGGGCCAGGCCTTCGTCCACGAGCAGCCCGCGCTGCACGTCACCCGCCTCGGCCTGGCCGCGCTCCTCGGCGTCATCGGGCTGCTCGTGGCGACCCGGCTCGGCCGTCGCGGACTGGAACTGCCCGGTGTGCTGATGACCGCGCTGACCGCGCTGCTGGTCTCGCCGATCTCCTGGCACCACCACTGGGTGTGGGTCGCCCCGTTCCTGGTGCTGCTGATCAGCCAGGCGATGCGCCCGACCGGCCCCCGGCTGACCTGCGCGACGGCGGCGGTGAGCCTGGTGCTGGTGACGGCGTGCTGGCCGGACCCGTACGCCCAGGACCCGCCCGGCTCGATCGGCATCCTGTGGTGGGGCGTCCCGAAGGAGGACACCGCGACCTTCTTCGCCGTGCACAACATCTACACGATCGCCGGACTCGTCGCGTTCCTCGTCGTCGCCGTCGCGACGCTGCGGAACCCGCGTGGTCTGAGGTGATCGGTGGTCTGAGGTGATCAGGGGGTTCCTTCCCGGTCCGGCGTTCGCAGGCGCCGAAACCCCCTGATCACCTCTGCTTGGCGTTCACTGCGGCACCGCGGTTTCCGGGGCCTAGGACACGCTGCGGTGCCACAGGAGCTCGCCAAGATCAAGGTCGGGGACAACCGCGGCGTTCGCCATGGCCACCATCCGCATCTGGTCCTCGTCCGGGCCGTCGGTCCACACCACCCAGTACCGCCGCAGCGGCCGGTCGTAGCGGACGACGACGTGCACCCCGGTGCGGATGGCCAGGAGGCTGGCCAGCCGGCGGGCGGAACGAGCCCTTGTGCTCACGGTGATCACGGTTCACTTCCGATCCGTAGGCAGTTCCCTTATTTCTGCAGATCCCGTGCTGTCCCTTCGGAAACGAGGACACCACGCGGCCCCCGTTTCGATCTAGGCTGAGCGGGACTCACGCGGCGCTCACGCTCACTCACGGTGCGAGACGGAGGCGAGATGACCGAAGACCAGGACTTAGCTCCCGGGCTCGCACTCCCCCAGGACGCCTTCGTCGAGGAGTTCCGCCGCTGGCGGGACGTGCGGGGACTGTCCAAGACCGCGTTGGCCGAGGCCATGGGCTACAGCCGCTCCTACGTCTCCAAGGTCGAGAGCGGCCACGAGCGGGCCTCGCGGGAGTTCGCCAAGGCAGCTGACATCGCGCTCGGCGCGGGCGGGGCGCTGCGCAGGGCGTGGCGGGGCCACGAGCAGGCGCGCGGGCACCAGCCCCCGCACCCGAGGACCCCGAGCCCGCCGGAGTACCTCACCGACCCGGCGCAGGTCGTCGTCGAGCACGACCACGCCGAACTGCGCTACGACGGGCACACCTACCGCGCGACCATGCGGCGCAAGCTGTTCAACAACAGCGCCGACCCGATCACGCGCTACCTGATCCGCATCTCGGTGGACCGCTTCCCCGGCCGCCCGGACCAGTCCAACCGGCTCTACCGCGACCAGCCGCTCACGTGGGAAGAAATAGATCTCCACGCGTGGTGGGGCGAGGACCGGGCGGAGCCGATGCAGTTCGTGCCCCAGCACGACCGGGACGCCGTCAAGGAGGTGTGGTTGCTCTTCGCCAACGACAGCGGGCACTTCCCGCTGTACCCGGGCGAGAGCACGTGGATCGAGTACACCTACGCGGTCGGCGACGACAAGTGGGGCAACTGGTTCCAGCGCGCGGTGCGGCTGCCGACCAAGCGGCTGTCGGTGCGGCTGGACTTCCCCGCTGAGCTGGGCCCCTCGGTGTGGGGCCTGCACACGTCGATGACCGCGGACTCGATGCCGTTCCGCACCGCCATATCCGACCAGCACGAGGGAGACCGACGGATCTACGCCTGGGCGACGGAGGACCCGCCGATGAACGCTCGGTACCGGTTGGAGTGGCACTTCCGGCGCAGGCCCGCCGAAGCCGCGACACGACAGGCCAGGCCCAGCGAGACGATGCGCTCGCTCGGCGTCATCCAGCACGAGGACCCCCTGCTGCGCAGGCCCGCGCGCCCGTTCACGCTGCCCGAGGACGCCGAGGACGCCAAGCGCGTGGTCTCGGAGTTACAGGCGGCCACCGCGCGGGTGGCTCGGGCGCACGTGTTCGGCAAGGGCATGGGCATCGCGGCGAACCAGATCGGCATCGACCGCGCGGCGGCGATGATCTGCCCGCCCGCGGGCGCGGACGTGATCACCCTGTTCAACCCGAGGGTGATCGAGTCCTCCGACGAGGTCGACGAGCAGTACGAGGGCTGCCTGAGCTTCTTCGACGTGCGCGGCATGGTCCCCCGGCCGCTGACCGTGCACGTGGAGCACCAGGACCTCGACGGGACGCGGCGGATCACGATCTTCAACCAGGGGGTGGCCCGGCTCGTCCAGCACGAGGTGGACCACCTGCACGGCCGCTTCTACACCGACCGCATGCCGCCCGAGGTCCAGCCCATCCCCGTCGAGCTCTACCGGGGCGCGGGCGCGGACTGGAAGTACTGAGCACGTTTCGGGTGGGCGCGAAGCTGATTTATGAGGGTTTTTCCTGGGTGCCACGGTGGTCAGTACCACTGAAGCTCTCGAAGGGGACATCCATGCGCATGCGTTCCGCGCTCGCCATCACCGCCACCGTGCTCGGCCTGCTCACGCTGCCCTCGGCGGCCCAGGCGGCCCCCACGACGGCGGAGGCGAAGAGGTGCGCCGACAACGCTTTCGTCGTCAAGGGGATCTACATCAGCTACGGCAAGGGCGAGCTCTTCTGCCTGACCGACGGGCGCCCGGAGCTGTACGCGTTCGAGGGTGCGACCGGGTGCGGGCCGCTGATCAAGGGCGGCACCGGCTACGGCCTCACCAAGGCCAACAAGCGGATCAGCTGCGCGCAGCCGATCAACTTCGTCCGCCAGGACATGCGCTTCGCCACCAAGTAGCGCTCAGCACACGGCTCAGGCCGTCGAGCCGCCGACGGCGGCGTGCGCGGTCGCCATGGCCGCCGCGTCCGCGCGCGGCACCAGGCTCGACAGGTCCCCGCCGGTGTCGTTGACGCGCAGCACGTAGGGCCGTGTCTCGGTGTAGGTCACCACCGACATCGAGCACGGCTCGACCACGATCCGCTGGAAGGAGTCCAGGTGCAGGCCGAGCGCGTCGGCCAGCACCGCCTTGATCACGTCGCCGTGGCTGCACGCGATCCACACCGCGTTCTCGCCGTGCTCGGCCGTCATCCGCGCGTCGTGCTCCCGGATCGCGGCCACCGCGCGCGCCTGGACCTCCGCCAGGCCCTCACCGCCGGGGAACACCGCCGCGGAGGGGTGCTGCTGCACGACCTTCCACAGCGGCTCCTCCACCAAGTCCTTGATGCCCCTGCCGGTCCACTCGCCGTAGTCCACTTCGGACAGACGCGGTTCCTCGACGGCGGTCAGCCCGAGCTTGGCCGACAGCGGCTCCAGTGTCTGCACGCAGCGGTGCAGCGGGGAGCGGACCAGGCCGGCGACCGGGACCCCGGCGAGCCGGTCGACCAGCTCCCGCGCCTGCTCCTCACCGCGCTCGGCCAGCCCGACCCCCGGCGTGCGCCCGGCGAGGACACCGGCGCCGTTCGCGGTGGAACGCGCATGTCGGAGCAGGATCACGGTAGCCACACCACCCAGCGTAGGTCACCGCGCCACCCACCCGCGTTTCACCAGGTGCGGAAGCGCTCTCGCACGGTGGCACCGGCTTCCGGCCCGCGCACGGGCTCGCCGTTCACGCACCCCGGGCCCTCCAGCGAGGTCGGCTCCCACGCCGGGTGCAGCCCCTTCACCATCGTCCCCGGCACGTCGAAGGCGTGGGGATTTCGCTGACGCGGTTCCGCGGCCGTGATGTCGCTGGGTCGCCATGATCGACAGGACAAGAGCGGTCGACACGGTTCACGCGAACGAGTTTCCGAGATTGGTACGTCAGGGTGATGGACAACATTTTCGCGACGGTGCATGAGAAAGCGCTAGCCCGTCACGACGAGCAACCCGATGGGCTGATCGGTCAACGCGGCGACGGGGTCGTCGGCGGCCAGGCCCAGCCCGGCCGCCGCCAGCAGCCCGACGATCTTCTCCGCCGCGTTGCGCCGTCCCGCCGGGCTCGCGGCCATCACCAGCGCGAGCGTCGTCCCGGGCCCAGCGGTGCCGATCTCGTAGGTCGCGGAGCGGACCGAGCGCAGCGCGTAGCGGACGTGGTCGGGCTGGATCGCTTGAGTCACAAGGCATTCTGGCAGAGCACTAGAGGGACAGCGGCGCGGACCCGAACGCGACGTTGAAGCGGTCGCACCAGATCACGACGCTGCGCAGGCCGCCGAGATCGGCACCGGCGGGGATGGCGTAGTTCTGGTTGCCGTGCGTGCCCTTGAGAGCGCCGAGCTTCACGTAGCGGCCGTCGTCGTACTTGCCCCACGAGCCGCCCGCGGTGGCGTCGGTGAGCCACACGTGCAGGTCGGGACCGTCCGAAGTGGCCAGCCCCTCCAAGCGGAGCACGCGGTTGCCGTCGGCCAGCTTGAGCACCTTCGCCGTACCGGTCGTCTTGTGCTCCTGGGTCACGAACGCACCCGAGGCCAGCTCCACCGTGACCGGACGCGCGGACGACGAGGTGGCAGTCGACGAAGGCGCGGCCGACGTCGTGGGAGCAGCCGAGGAAGACGGAACGGCGGGCGACGAAGACGGAGCAGAAGTCGACACGACGGCGGCGGGGGCCACGGGCAGCGCCTCGTCGACGGTGCTGCTGGTGAACAGCCGCCAGGGCTGGAACAACCAGAGGCCGACGGCCACCACGACGACACCGACGGCCAACCCGGCCTGGACCCAACGCTTCCGCAGCAACTGGCGCATGAGGCAGTTCTATCCCGCCGAACACCGCATTCGCACTGGTTGCAGCCTTACGGAGTCCTTACACCGCGTTGATGGCGCCCGCGCCGAGCATGGCGAACAGGAACAGGCCGAGCGCGATGCGGTACCAGACGAAG
The DNA here is from genome assembly GCF_002155965.1 of Allokutzneria sp. NRRL B-24872. Classification (GTDB taxonomy): domain Bacteria; phylum Actinomycetota; class Actinomycetes; order Mycobacteriales; family Pseudonocardiaceae; genus Allokutzneria. Next base: position 9,609 of record NZ_MUMH01000082.1, on the reverse strand, counting down.
ACGTACACGCTGTGCTTGGCGACGTAGCGCAGCAGCCACGCGATCGAGGCGTAGCCGATGGCGAAGGCGATCACGGTCGCGACGATCATCTGCGCGACGCTGGGCTGGAATCCGGCGCCGCCGCGCTCGAAGACGTCCGGGATGCTGAAGATGCCAGAGGCCACGACGGCGGGGATGGCCAGCAGGAACGAGTAGCGGGTCGCGGCCTCGCGGGTGAGCCCGATGGCCAGGCCCGCGGTGATGGTGCCTCCGGAGCGGGACACGCCGGGCACCAGCGCCATCGCCTGCGCGCAGCCCATGATCACGCCGTCCTTCATGGTCATCTGCTCGACGGTGCGCCGCTGCCGCCCGAAGCGCTCGGCGAGCCCCAGGAAGATCGCGAACACGATCAAGGTCGTGGCGACGAGCCACAGGTTGCGAGCCGAGGTGCGGATCTCGTCCTTGAACAGGTAGCCGAGCACGCCGATCGGGATGGTGCCGATCACGACGTACCAGGCGATCCGGTAGTCAGCGGTGCGCCGCACGCTCGCGTCGACGAACCCGCGGAACCACGTGCTGAGCAGCCGCCAGATGTCCTTGGCGAAGTAGATGAGCACCGCGGCCTCGGTCCCCAGCTGCGTCACAGCGGTGAACGAGGCCCCGGCGTCACTGTCGAAGAACAGCTCCGAGGTGATGCGCAGATGGGCGGAGGAGGAGATGGGCAGGAACTCCGTGAGTCCTTGAACGACGCCCAGTACCAGTGCCTGCACCCAGTCCACTTACGCGACCCCTGACTTCTCCAATGCCTCGACGGCCGTGCGCAGCGCCGCCTTGCCCTGCTCGTGATCCTGCAGCACCACGGACACCGACAGGGTGGTGACACCCGCTTCGGCCATCGCTTGCATCCGATCGGCGACCCGCTCGGGCGGTCCGAGCAACGAGGTCTGATCGATGAACTCCAGGGGAACAGCCGCCGCCGCGCCGAGGTAGTCCTTGGCGAGGAACTTCTCCTGAACTTCGCGTGCCGCCTCGCCGTAGCCCATCCGGGTGGCCAGCTCGTTGTAGAAGTTCTTCTTCCTGGAGCCCATGCCGCCGAGGTAGAGCGCGCAGTAGGCGCGCACGTTGTCGGCGCAGGCCTTCCAGTCGTCACCGATCACCAGCGGCACGGTGGGCACGACGTCGAAGCCCTCCATGGTCTTGCCCGCCTTGGCCCGGCCCGCGCGCACCTGGGCCATCGGCTCCGCGAAGTGCTCCGGCGAGAAGAAGATCGCCAGCCAGCCGTCGCCGATCTCCCCGGCCAGCTCCAGGTTCTTCGGGCCGACCGCCGCGAGGTAGACCGGCAACTGCTCGCGCACCGGGTGCACGGTCAGCTTGACCGCCTTGCCGGGGCCGTCCGGCAGCGGCAGCGTGTAGTGCTCGCCCGCGTAGGTCAGCCGCTCCCGGCGCAGCGCGGCGCGCACCACGTCGACGTACTCCCTGGTCCGGCCCAGCGGCTTGTCGAAGCGCACGCCGTGCCAGCCCTCGGAGACCTGCGGCCCGGACACGCCGAGGCCGAGCCGGAACCGCCCGCCGGAGAGGGTGTCCAGGGTGGCCGCCGTCATCGCGGTCATCGCCGGGGTCCGCGCGGGGATCTGCATGACCGCGCTGCCCACGTCGACGCGTTCGGTCTGCGCCGCCACCCACGACAGCACGGTCGGCGCGTCGGAGCCGTAGGCCTCCGCTGCCCACACCACGGAGTAGCCGAGCTTGTCGGCCTCCTTGGCGAGTTCGAGGTTGTCGGCGTCGTTGCCGGCGCCCCAGTAGCCCAGGTTCAGTCCAAGTCGCACCGCCATGACACTACTCACCGGTAACAAGACGGGAAGGTCCACGTGATCCGCGTCACCCGAAGGGGAGACGCGCCCCACGACCGGGATAACCGCGATCACGGCGGGGCACTGTCTAGGCTCCTGCACGTGGAGCATCGACAGCTCGGCCACAGCGGCCTGCGGGTGTCCCGACTGGGACTGGGCACCATGACCTGGGGCCAGGACACCACGACCGAGGAGGCCGCGAGCCAGCTGACCGCGTTCATCGACGCGGGCGGCACCTTCGTGGACACCGCCGACGTCTACAACGAGGGCGAGAGCGAGACCGTCCTCGGCGGACTGCTCGGCGACGTCGCCCCGCGCGAGAACATCGTGCTGGCGACCAAGGCCGTCGCCCGCCGCACCGACGGCCCCTTCGGCGGCGGGGCCTCCAGGGGCGCGCTGCTCACCGCGCTCGACGGCTCGTTGCGCAGGCTCAAGGTGGACCACGTCGACCTCTGGCAGCTGCACGCCTGGGACGCCTCGGTCCCGGTCGAGGAGACGCTCTCCGCACTGGACGCCGCGATCGCCAGCGGCAAGGTCCGCTACGTCGGCATCTCCAACTACTCCGGCTGGCAGCTGGCCACCGCCGCCACGCTCCAGTCGGCCAAGCCCGCGCACCACCCGCTGATCTCCACGCAGGTCGAGTACTCCCTGCTGGAGCGCGGGGTCGAGCGCGAGGTCGTCCCCGCCGCGCTGCACCACGGCCTCGGCCTGCTCCCCTGGGCCCCGCTCGGCCGCGGCGTGCTCACCGGCAAGTACCGCAACGGCACCCCGGCCGACTCGCGCGCGGCCTCGCAGAACCTCTCCCGCTACGTCGAGCACCACCGCACCGAGCGCGCCACGCGCATCGTCCAGGCCGTGGTCACCGCCGCCGACGGCCTCGGCACCTCGCCGCTGTGCGTGGCGCTGGCGTGGGTGCGCGACCGCCCCGGCGTGATCGCGCCGATCATCGGCCCCAAGGACACCGGCCAGCTCACCGGCTGCCTCGCCGCCGAAGAGCTCGAACTGCCCAGGGCGATCCGCGCCGCGCTCGACGACGTCAGCGCCCCGACGATCACCTACCCCGAACGCCGCATGGACTGACCCAGCACCAACTCCACGTGGGCGTCGAGCACGGCCAGCGCCTCCTCCTGCGCGTAGTGCTCGCCGAGCACGTGCACGCCCAAGCCCTCGACCAGCGCCACCAACCCGGTCGCCGCCTGGAGCGGCTCCATGCCCAGCCGGTCCTGCCCCGCCCACACCTGCGCGATCTGCCCGGCGAAGTGCTCCCGCATCGCCACGGTGTTGCGCCGCAGCACCTCGGCCAGCTCCGGCCGGTTCGCCGAGTACGACATGAACGCCAGCGCGACGCGACCCTCGACGCGACGCTCTTCATCCAGTGGCAGCAACGAGATCAGCAGCGCCCGGACCTGGCCAACGGGGGTCTCCTCCGCGCCGACCGCCCGCTCCGCGCGTGCCTGTGCCCGCTCGCTGACCACCTCCAGCGCGAAGGACATCAGCTCGTCCTTGCCGCGGAAGTAGTGCTGCACCATGCCCGAGGTCACGCCGGCCTCAGCGCCGACGTGCCGCAGGCTCACCGCTTCGAGGCCCTGCTCGGCGGCGATCCGCATCAGCGCCTCGGCCAGCCGCTCCCGGCGTTCGGCGTGGTCGACGCGCTTCGGCATGGCCACATCTTTTCACATTGCGGTCGTATTGACATGCTTCCGGTGAACTTTTACGTTTCACTCGTAACGTCAAAATGAGGAGGTCCGGTGCCGACCCGCCAGCTCCCCTTCGCCCAGCCCGACCCGACCGCGCCACCGCCCGCCTACGCCGAACTCCGGGCGAGCTGCCCCGTCGCCGAGGTCACCACGCCCGACGGCGCGCCGGCCTGGCTGATCACCTCCTACGAGGCCGCGGGCGCTGTGCTCGGCGACTCCCGCTTCGGCATGGCCCCCATCGGCGCCGACACCACCGGCAACGACACGCTCTTCCAGGACGGCCCCACCCACACGCGACTGCGCCGCCTGGTGACCAAGGCGTTCACCCCGCGCTCGGTCGAAGCCCTGCGCCCGTTCGTCGAGCGGCACTGCGCCGAGCTCGTCGACGCCATGCGCGCCAAGGGCACCGGCGCCGACCTGGCCGAGGACTTCGCCGCCCCGCTCTCCATGGCCGTGATGAGCGAGATGTTCGGCGTGGAGCTGCGCGACCGCGAGCACTTCAGCGACCTGGCCGAGATCGTCAGCACCGCCGACCTGCACTCCGGCGACGAACAAGCCCTCGCGATCGCGCTCAAGGCATGGCAGGAACTGGGGCTCTACTCGGCCCGGTTGATCTCCGCCAAGCGCGAGACCCCCGGCCAGGACGTGCTCAGCGGCCTCATCGCGGTCCGCGACGACGAGGACGGCCGCCTCTCCGACGCCGAGCTGATCGGCATGGTCACCACCCTCGTCCTCGCCGGGTACCAGACGGCCCGCAACGCCATCTGCGTCGCCGCGATCGACCTGCTCGTCCAGGACCGCCTGCACGAAGTGCTCACCGACGAGTTCGACGACGTCCTCGACGAGGTCCTGCGCCGCCTCGGCGGAATCGTCGGCAACCCGTTGGCGCGCTGGGCGCACGAGGACGTCGAGATCTCCGGCACGCGCATCGCCAAGGGCGAGCAGGTCCTGGTCCGGCTCGACGCCGCCAACCACGACCCCGCCACCTTCGCCGAGCCCGAAGCGTTCCGCACCGACCGCGAAGCCTTGCCGCACATGAGCTTCGGCCGCGGCGCGCACCACTGCCTCGGCGCGTCGCTCGCCAAGGTCGAAGTCGGCACCGCACTGCGCGCGCTCGCCGCAGCACTGCCCGGCCTGCGCCTCGCCCTGCCGGTCGCGGAGATCCCGTGGACCGCCGTCACCGCCATCGACCGCGGCCCGGAATCCGTTCCGGTGTCCTGGTGAGAGCCCTTGATCACGGCTCAGCCGCGCGGGTGTGCCAACCGGGTGCCCGCGCGTGACCCTCCCCGCCGCGTGGTGGATGCTGGTATCCAGGACATGTAGGCCGGGTACACCCCGGCCGCGCCGGAGGAGGTCGGATCTTGCGTCGCCGTGCGGTGGCAGTGGTGCCCGTCGTCATCGGAGCCCTGGCGCTGAGCGCCTGCGCACCGGACCGCACGCCCAACGATCCGCTGCTCGTCGGCGACGAACTGGTGGCACCGTCACCCGCAACCTCCCCACCGAGCGCCTCCCCCACCGGGACCGTGATCCCGCTGGACGGACCGGCTCGCGCGCTGGCGCTGGACACCACCACCCGGACGCTCGCGGTCGCCATGGACGGCAAGGAGATCCGGCTGTTCTCCGTGGACGCTCCGCAGGCCCCGCCGCGCGTGGTCGCCGTCCCGGACAAGGTCAGCTCGCTCAGCCCGGCGGGCGATGGCGCGCTCTTCGCCGCCGTGCCCTCGGCCAACGCGCTGGTCCGCGTCGACCTCCGCACCGGAGCCACCGAGCAGACGACCGTCGAGGGCGCCCCCAGCGGCGCGACCGTCGTGAATGGACGGACGGTGGTCTCGCTCAGGAACCGCAACGCCGTCGCGGTGCTCGACGGCGGCAAGGTGGCCCGCGAGGTCACCGGCTTCTTCGCGCCGACGGCGGTGCTGCCCGGCGGCGCCGGTGAGGCGCTGGTGCTGGACGTCAACCGCACCGCGCTGCTGGAGGTGAAGGTCGCCGAGGGCACTGTCGGCTCCGCGATCCGCGCGGGCGACGGCGCCACCAACGCGGTCACCGACCGCTTCGGCCGCGCGCTCGTGGTCGACACCAGGGGCGGCGAACTGCTCGCCTTCTCCACGGACCCGTTCCTGATGAAGCAGCGCTTCCCCGTACCGGGCACGCCGTACGGGATCGCCTACGACTCCAAGCGCGACCTCGCGTGGGTCACGCTCACCGAACGCAACGAGGTCGTCGGCTTCCACGTCGCGGGCGGCGAACCGGTGGAGAAGCACCGCTTCCCCACCGTCCGCCAGCCCGACTCGGTGGCCGTCGACCCGGACAGCGGCAGGGTCTTCGTCGCGTCCGCGGACCGGGAAGGGCTCCAGGTGGTGCAACCGTGAGCGACGAGGGCAACGGCTCGATCATCGACGGGGACTGGGAGTACCGCCCGCTCCGGCTGCCCCCGGGGGTCTCCCGCAAGACGGCCATGACCCAGCTCGCGCTGCACGCGGAGTTCTCCGGCTGGGAACTGGCCAGAGTGCTGCTCTTCGCCGACGGCACCCGCAAGATCTGGCTGCGCCGCCGCTACCGGCCCAACCAGATGCTGCCCGGCATCATCGCCTGACCTCGCCTCCGGGCGCTTGTGGCCCTTCGACCTGCCGAGGACAATTTCACTCGGCACTGAAATCATCGTGATAGTGAAGATTTCCGCGCACACCTCAGCGAGGCGCCGCCCTCCCACTGGTCCTCAGCGGTCCACAGTGGACAGTTCATGGTGATCTTCCCCCAGGGCTCGTGGTGCTGACACCGTTGTGACGCTGTCCGAGCGGGAAAGGTTGGCGGAGACGGGGAACTTATCCCACGGCCCACACGACGGGCCCGACCTCGACCTGACCGCCGTCGCCGACCGGCCCCTTGTCCCACGGGAAGACCACGAGATCGAGCGAGCCCGGCAGACGGAACTCCATCCGCGCGGGGGTCAGCGGTGTCACGTCGCGGTTCTTGGCGTCGACGTCCCAGTTCAACTGCACGGAGGCCATGCCGCCCTCACCGACCTGGACCTCCACCGGCTCGCCCTGGCCGTCGCCGTAGCGCAACGGGATGACCTTGCCGTCGGCCTGGACGAACCGCACGTCCTCCAGCCTGCCGAAGAGCTTGCACTCCCGCTTGTCCGAGGCGAAGAACAGCTCCATGTTCCTGCGGTTGCTGTTCAACGGTTCGGCGCCGTCACCGCCGGTGAGCACCCGCAGGTCACCCGCCCGGCACAGCTGCGGGTCGATCGGCTTGGCCGAGGTCGTCGGCGCTGCACCCTGCCGCTGCTGCTCAACCGGCTTCTGCTGCCAGTACAACAGCCCCGCCGCCAGCCCGAGCACGCTCACCGCCGCCACACCGGGCAGCACGAAACGCTTGCGCGACACGGCTTTCTCCCCCGCGGCCACCGCGCGCAGCTCGTCGACGAAGGCACGCGCGCTCGGCCAGCGCCGGTCTGGATCGGCCTGCAGAGCGCGGCGGATCGCCCGGCCGAGCCTGCCCTCCAGCCGCACCCCCGGCTCCCCCACCGTGCTCCCGGCGAGCAACCGGTGCGCCAGCGCGCCGAGCCCGTAGACGTCGGTGCGCCCGTCGACCACCGCGCCGCTGCGGGCCTGCTCCGGCGCCATGTAGCCCGGGGAACCCGCGACCTGCGTCAGCCCCGACCCCTGCGCGAGCGCCTTGGCCAGGCCCAAGTCGGCCAGCACCACGCGATCGCGGTGGATCAGCACGTTCGACGGCTTGAGGTCGCGGTGCACGATGTCCAGCTCGTGCAGCACGCACACGGCCTCGGCGACCTCGACCAGGACCTCCAGCGCCTCGTCCTCGGGCAGCGGCCCCTTGGCAAGGCGGTCCTCCAGGCTGCCGCCGTCGGCGAGCACCGTCACGAAGTACGGGCGCCCGTCCGGTAGCTCGCCGATGTCCAACACGCGGAGGATGCGGTCGGAATCGGCCAGCCGCAACAACTTCGCCTCGGCGATGAACCGTTCGCGCACGTCAAGATGGCGTGCCCAGTTGTCGGCGAGGACCTTGATGGCCACGGGTGCGTCGAGGGTGTCGTCTTCCGCGCGCCACACCGAAGCGAACGCTCCGGTCCCCAGCAGCCCCGACACGCGGTAGCGGCCTATCGAATCGATGCTCGGCCTCCTCGATATTGTCAACGCCATGCTAGGCGATCAGGACGCGGAGGCGTTGGCCAGAAGGGTCACCCAGGGGGACCGTTCAGCCCTGGACGAATTGCTCCGCGTCATCCAACCCGGAGTGCTGCGGCACTGCGGCCGCTACCTCCCCTGCCGCCAGGACGCCGAGGAAGCGTGTCAGGACGCGCTGCTTCGGGTGGCGGAGAAACTGCCCACTTTCGAGTGGCGCAGCAAGTTCAGCACGTGGCTGCACACCGTCGTCTCCAACAGCGCGCTCAGCACATATCGCTCCATGAAGCGCCGCGCGGACAAGCAGGGCGGGGACGACACCGTCCTGGCCACACGCCCGGACCCGAGGACCACGAGCGTGATCGCCGGCTCACGGGTCGACCTGCTCGACGCCTTGGAGCGCTTGGAGTCCGAGCGCCCGCGCATCGCCGCCGCCTTCGTGCTGCGCGACGTCTCCCGCCTGACCTACAACGAGATCGCCGAACACCTCGACGCCCCCGTCGGCACCATCAAGAGCCAGGTCCACGACGCCCGCGTGGCCGTCCGCGAGTGGCTCGCCGACCAGTCCTGACCGCCGCCCTGTTCGCGTTGTGGCAACAACTTGCGCTCTGGGAGCGCTCCTCCGCACAAGGTGTTGCCACAACGCTAGGTGGTGACCTGGCGAACCAGGGCGGCGATGTGGGCGGTGACGTCCTCGGGGCGCTCCAGGGGGAGCATGTGGCCGGCTCCGGGGAGGACGAGCGGTTGGCCGCCGCCGCAGATCTCGACGATCTTGGCGACGTGCGAGGCCGGGCAGAGCTTGTCCTTCTCCCCCGTCATCACCACGATCGGCTTGCCCTGGATGACCGTGAGGGCGGCCGTGCGGTCGTGTCGGTCGAACGCGGGGCGGAACAGGGCCACCGTCTCCGGCCACTGGGACCACACCATCTCGGCCGTGATCGCGACGTCCTCGCCTCTCGGGTCGTCGCCGAAGAGCCACCAGCGCAGCCCTGCCGTCTTCGCGGGCTCGATGCGCTCGCGCACCTTGCGCACGAGCGGGCCGAAGACGTTCTCCAGCTCCTGCACGAGTTTCCCGGCGAGCGTGGGCAGTCCGAGCTGCGCCTCCGAGGCTCCGCCCGCTGAGGTGGACACGAACGCGACCCCGCCGACGCGCTGACCGAACAGCCTCGGCCTGCGCTCGGCGAGCGCCATGATCGCCATCCCGCCCATGGAGTGCCCGACGAGCACGGTCGTTCCCGTGGGCGCCAGCTGTTCGATCACCTGCGCCAGGTCGTCCCCGAGCTGCTCGACCGTGGCGGTTTCCTCGGTGGCATCCCCGGACTTGCCGTGGCCCCGGTGGTCGTAGGAGATCAGCCGCACCCGCTGGTCGAGCACCGCGGGCAGCAGGTCGAACTGCCTGCCCCAGGTCCGGTGGTCCAGCGCGTAGCCGTGGGTGAAGATCACTGTGATCGGCGCGTCCGCCGCTCCGGCCTGGACGGCGTTGAGCAGCGTGCCGTCTTCGAGCAGCACCACCGTCGACCCGTCGCCGGGGCCGAGCGTGGGTTCGGACTCCGAAGTTCCCGACATGGCAGGAGATGGTGGCACGCCCGCCCGGATTTATCTACCCGCGAGTAGGTTCGACCTGCGGGCGCGCACACGGGAAAGACGCCCGGAAATGCCTGAAGGGGCCCCAGCATTCTGGGGCCCCTTCAGGGAATGATTGTTCGGCGGCGTCCTACTCTCCCACACCCTCACGAGTGCAGTACCATCGGCGCTGGAGGGCTTAGCTTCCGGGTTCGGAATGGGACCGGGCGTTTCCCCTCCGCCATAACCACCGAAACACTATGGAATTCACAACCACACCAGAAACCCTCACCCACCCCGCCGAAACCAACCCCACCAGGGGATCAGTCTCCACGAGGGAGCGTTTCCGGTTCCGGGTTGTTCTCCCAGAACCGC
>NZ_MUMH01000081.1 GCF_002155965.1 Allokutzneria sp. NRRL B-24872 | reverse complement strand
GGCGCCCTTCGTGCGTTCGGGATCAGTGCCGTTTGCTCAGTGCTCGTCGCCGTGCGGGCCTTCCGTGGCCAGCCGCTCCAGCTCGCGGTCGTAGGAGCGCTTGATCTCGGCCTCGGCCTCGGTGCGGCCGACCCAGGTCGCGCCCTCGACGCTCTTGCCCGGCTCCAGGTCCTTGTAGACCTCGAAGAAGTGCTGGATCTCCAGGCGGTAGAACTCGCTCAGGTGGTGGATGTCGCGCAGGTGCTCGGTGCGCGGGTCGTCCGCCGGGACGCAGAGGACCTTGTCGTCCCCGCCCTTCTCGTCGGTCATCCGGAACATGCCGATCGCGCGGGCGCGGATCAGGCAGCCCGGGAAGGTCGGCTCCTGGACGAGCACGAGCGCGTCGAGCGGGTCCCCGTCCTCACCCAGCGTGTTGTCCACGAAGCCGTAGTCGGCCGGGTACTGGGTGGCCGTGAACAGGGTGCGGTCAAGACGGATGCGACCGGTCTTGTGGTCCACCTCGTACTTGTTCCGGTTGCCCTTGGGGATCTCGATCGTGACGTCGAACTCCACGCGCTTCCTCGCTCGCCTTTGTTCTGTGCAGTGACTGCTTCGTTCGACCGAGGGCGGTGCCGCACGGCCATGTCAAGACACGTCTAGTGTGAACCAAGAGTCGCACCGAACCCGCATCCGAGTGGGACGTCCACTGTGTGACATTGCTTGTGTTCACCGCTTGTGTTCGCACACGACACCGCACGGGAGGCTGGGTGTCCGACGCTGGACAGCCACGGGGTGATGCAGTGCCCGAGGAGCCGACGCGGAAGCTCCAGCAACCGCAGGCTCCGGGCCTCGACCAGGCAACGGTTCGCATTCAACGGCCGCACGCGCAGCCGATGCGGGTCGGTCCGGTACCGCCCGGCAAGCCCCAGCCCCAGGTGTTCCCGGTCGGTCCCACGGTGCCCTCGCGCAAGCCCGAGGAGGCCGCCGCGGCGACCCCTCCGCCCGAGCCGCCCGTGACCGAAGACACAGCGGAATCGGCCGAGTCGGAGCCCCCCAAGAAGAAGCGCCGGGTCGGCCTGGTGCTCACCGCGCTCGTCGTGGTG
>NZ_MUMH01000080.1 GCF_002155965.1 Allokutzneria sp. NRRL B-24872 | reverse complement strand
ACAGGATTTGAACCTGCGACCTCTTCGTCCCGAACGAAGCGCGCTACCAAGCTGCGCCACACCCCGAGTGGAACGAGAGGAAGCCTATCGCATGTCCGCGCCAGCTCCGAATCGGGTGGGGGCCTGGGCCCGCGATCCCTTCAGCGAAGCCTCTTCCGAGCGCGGGACCAGCGTCAACAGGCTGGCCTCCGGCAGACAGGCGAACCGTACGGGGGCGTACGGCGACGTGCCGAGCCCGGCGGAGACGTGCAGCCAGGTGTGCTCGCCCCACTGCGACGGGCCCTTGACCCGCTTGCGGTCGAGGCCGCAGTTGGTGACCAGCGCGCCGTAGAACGGGACGCAGAGCTGGCCGCCGTGGGTGTGCCCGGCGAGCACCAGGTCGTAGTCGTCCTGCGCGAACGCGTCGAGGATGCGGGGCTCGGGGGAGTGCGTGACGCCGATGCTGAGCTGGGTCTGCGGTCCGGGCTTGCCCGCGATCTTCTCGTAGCGGTCGCGCTTGAGGTGCGGGTCGTCGACGCCGGAGGCGGTCACGGTGACACCGGCGACGGTCGTGGTGTGGCGCAGGTGGGTCAGGTCCTGCCAGCCGCGCTCGGTCATGGCGGCGCGCAGGTCGCGCCACGGCAGGCCGGTGCCGTGCACGCGCTTGGCCTTGTGCGCGGGGATCAGGTAGCGGAAGGGGTTCTTCGGCTTCGGCGCGAAGTAGTCGTTGCTGCCGAAGACGAACATGCCGGGGAAGTCCAGCAGCGGCCCGAGCGCCCGCATCACGGTCGGGACGGCCTTGGCGTGCGCGAGGTTGTCCCCGGTGTTGATCACGAGGTCGGGTTCGAGCCCGGCCAGCTCGGCGACCCAGCGCTGCTTCTTGGTCTGGTTCGGCGTCATGTGCAGGTCGGAGATGTGCAGGATGCGCAGCGGGTGCGCGTTCTCCGGCAGCACCGGCAGCGTGGCGTGCCGCAGGGTGAAGCGCAGGCGTTCGATGCCCGCGGCGTAGCCGACCGTCGCGGCGCCGAGCGCCGTCGTCCCGAGGAGAATCCGACCGAACGTGTTCACCTCCCCGAGCCTACGGACCCTGTCCCTCGTCGCCGGAACGGGTGAGCCCCTTCACCGCGGGTAACCTCGCCGCCATGGCAGAGCTCAAGGCACGGTTGAAGGCCGACATGATCACCGCGCTCAAGGCGAAGGACAAGGTCGTCCTCGACACGCTCCGGATGGCGCTGACCGCGGTCGGCGCGGAGGAGGTCGCTGGCAAGGAGGCCCGCGAGCTGTCCGACGACGAGGTGCTCAAGGTCCTGGCGCGCGAGGCGAAGAAGCGCAAGGAGTCGGCGGAGGCGTTCGCCGCTGCCGACCGGGACGAGCTGGCGGCGAAGGAGCGCGCCGAGGGCGAGGTGCTCTCCGCGTACCTGCCCAAGCAGCTCTCCGACGAGGAGCTGACCGCCGTCGTGCGCGACGCACTGGCCGAGGTGACCGAGCAGGTCGGCGGCAAGCCCAGCCCGAAGCAGATGGGCCAGGTCATGAAGGCCGCCAACGCCAAGGTCGCCGGACGCGCCGAAGGCGGCCGCGTCGCCACCCTCGTCAAGGCCATGCTCAGCCAGTAGCCGCCGGGGAACCGGCTAGCCCGGCGGAGCGGGACCGCCGGTCTCGCCGCCGGGACCGGGGCCAGGACCCGGCGACGGTGGGCCGCTGGGCGGAGGTTCGGGCGCGGTGGTCGGCGCGACGCCGTTGCTCACCACGAGGGAGATCGTCTCGCCGGGCAGCGCCGCGCCGCGCGGGCTCTGGCTGAGCACGGTGCCCTTCGGCTTGAGGCTGTCCGTGCTGGAGGCGCTGACCTCGTAGCCCGCGTTCTTCAGCTTGGTGCGGGCGAAGCCCTCGCTCAGCCCGACCACGTTCGGCACCTTGGCCTCGTTGCCGCCCTCGGCGTAGCGGTCCTCGACGTCGGGCAGCCCCGCCGTGTCCATGTTTGTCATGATCCCCGGCGCCGACCCGATCCCGTTCATCGCGGCGAACCAGCTGCGCGCGGGTGATTTGCCGCCGTAGATGAAGGTTCCGGAGTTGCACGGTCGGGGCGGCGCGTTGCCCGCCGGATCGCACAGCGTCTTCGGCGACGGCGTGTCGTCGAAGGTGAACACCGCCCCGGCGAGCTGCGGGGTGTAGCCCAGGAAGCCCGAGGACTTGTGCTCCTGGGTGGTCCCGGTCTTGCCCGCCATCGGGCGGTTCCACCCGAACGCCCGCGCGGCTTCCCGCGCGGTCCCCGAGGTCGAGTCCTTGCTCATGCCCACGGTCAGCGCGTTGGCCAGCCCGGCGGGGACGACCTGCTCGCAGGCGTCCTCGCGCAGCGCGACCGGGCGGCCGTTGCGGTCGAGCACCTGCTCGATCGGGCTCGGCGGGCACCACATGCCCTCGCTGGCCAGCGTCGCGCCCACGTTCGCCAGCTCCAGCGTGCTGGTCGGCGTCGGGCCGAGGGTGAACGAGCCGAGGTTCTGCTCGGCGAAGAACTTGCCGATCGGCCGCTTCTTGGGGTCCTCACCGGCGGGAACCGTGCCCAGCGAGCGCAGGCCCAGCCGCACGGCCATGTCCACCGCCGAGGACACCGTCGTGCGCTCCAGCAGCGCGACGAAGCCGGTGTTCGGCGACTGCGCGAGCGCGTCCTGCAGCGTCATCCGCTCCGGGTACTTGCCCGCGTTCTGCACGCAGTACTTCTTCGCGCCCGCGGCCCCCGGGCAGCTCGCCGCGCCGCCCTTGAACACGTCGGAGACGTAGGTGCCCGGCACGGAGATCGAGTTGTTGATCCCCATGCCCTTCTCCAGCGCGGCGGCCGCGGTGAAGAGCTTGTAGATCGAGCCGGCGCCCAGGTTCTGCATCGCGTAGGGCAGTCCGAGCGTGGTCTGGTGCTCGTCCCGGTTGAGGCCGTAGGTGCGGTTCGCGGTGATCGCGACGACGCGGTGCTTGTCCTTGCCGGGCTTGACGATCGCCATCGCGTTGGCGACGTGGTCGGTGTCCGGCGGGACCTCGGCGTCCACCGCGGCCTTGGCCTTGGTCAGCGCGTCGCGGTCGAGCGTGGTCTTGATCGTGTAGCCGCCCCTGCGCAGGTTCTCCTTGGAGAAGCCCGCCCCCTCCAGGTACTTGATCACGTAGTCGCAGAAGTAGCCCGCGTCGCCCGTGCCGATGCAGCCGTTGGGCGGGGCGCCGATGTCCGGGCGCGTGCCGAGCGGGGTCTTCTTCTCCGCCTCCGCGACCTCCTTGGGGATGCGGTTCTGCTTCGCCATCTCGTCGATCACGACGTTGCGGCGGGCGAGCGCGCGCTCCGGGTGCCGCTCCGGGTTGAGCCCGCTGGGCTCGTTGACGATGCCCGCCAGCAGTGCCGCCTGCGCCACGGTCAGCTTGTCGGCGGTGGTGTCGAAGTAGGTCTTGGCCGCCGCCGCGACGCCGTAGGAGCCGTTGCCGAAGGGCACGGTGTTCAGGTAGCGGGCGAGGATCTCGTCCTTGCTGATCTTGTTCTCCAGCTGGAGCGCGATCCGCAGCTCGCGGAGCTTGCGCGCCGGGGACTGCTCCTGGGCCTTGGCCTGCTCGGACTTGGAGGTCGCGACCACGTGCATGAGGTAGTTCTTCACGTACTGCTGGGTCAGCGTCGAGCCGCCCTGCGCGACCTTGCCCTGGATCGTGTTGGTGATCAGCGCCCGCAGCGCGGCCCGCCAGTCGACGCCCTGGTGCTCGTAGAAGCGCTGGTCCTCGATGGCCACGATCGCGGCCTTCATCGTGGTGGCGATCTTGTCGGGCGCCACCAGGACCCGGTACTGGTCGAACAGGTGCGCGAGCGGGTTGCCGTTGGTGTCCAGGACCGTGGTCAGCAGCGGCGGGTCCTTCTGGACCAGGTCGGCCGATGTGCTGTCGACGGTGTCGCTCGCGCGGTTGGACACCACGCCGATGGCGCCGACCGCGGGGAAGAGCACCCCGGCGAGCAGAACGCCCGCCAGCAGGCACAGGCCGACGAGCTTGAAGACCGCACGGCGAACAGGCACGCAGCCCAATGTACGCGTGGCCCGGATGGAGCAGTGACCGCGAACACGTTCCGGTGACCGCAGATAACGGGTGGGCAAACGCCACTTGGAAGCTGGAACCGCGAAGCTCTACAGTCCGTCAACGTCTCACGACTGCGAAACCGGTCAACGTGTTATGCCTCTGTGACGCGTCGGTTCTCGCAGCTCGGCACCGGGGGGTGCCGGGTCAGGTCGCGACGACGGTACTGAGGAGCTGGGGGAACATGATGTTCAGCCAGGGGGACTGGCGGGTTGACGCGTCGTGCCGCGACGAGGACCCGGACCAACTGTTCGTTCGAGGCGCTGAGCAGCGCAAGGCCAAGACGGTCTGCATGGGCTGCCCGGTGCGCACGGAATGCCTCGCTGAAGCGCTCGACAACCGCATCGAGTTCGGTGTCTGGGGCGGGATGACGGAGCGGGAGAGGCGCGCGCTGCTGCGCCGTCGCCCCGACGTCGACTCGTGGGTGGAACTGCTCGATGAGGCCAGGCGCGAACGCCAGGTCAGCTAGTACGGCTCACTCGCCGGCCAGCCGGTGGCCGATCTCGCGGAGTCCGTCGAGGTCGTGCACGTCGGAGGGCAGCGCGGGCACGCCGACCAGCGCGACGGCCGGGTGCGCCCTGGTGAACCGGGAGAGCGTCCGCTTCTCCCGGTCCGCCACGGCCACTCGGTCCGCGTGCAAGCGCAGCACCGCGCTCGCCAGCGGTGCCGAACCCGCGCGTTCGAGGTCTTCGGCCGCGGCGAGCGCTCGTGCCGCGGGGAGTTCGGCGAGCACCGGGTGCGTGCGGTTGACCACGAGCCCGGCCAGCGGCATCTCGTCCCCGCCGAGCCGGTCGACGAAGTAGGACGCCTCGCGCAGCGCGTCCGGCTCCGGCGCGGCGATCACCAGGAAGGCCGTGCCCGGCGAGCGCAGCAGCTCGTAGGTGGCCTGCGCGCGCTGGCGGAAGCCGCCGAACATGCTGTCGAAGGCCTGCACGAACGCGGAGGCGTCGGCGAGCAGCTGGCCGCCGATGATCGTCGAGACGGCCTTGGTGAAGAGGCCGAAACCCGCGCCCACCAACCGTTTCAGTCCCAGTCCGCCCGCGCGCGCCGGAGCGGAGAGCATGCGGATGATCTTCCCGTCGAGCACCGTGGACAGCCGCTGCGGCGCGTCGAGGAAGTCCAGCGCGGAGCGGCTCGGCGGGGTGTCCACCACGACGAGGTCCCACTGGTCGTCGTGCACCAGCTGGCCCAGCTTCTCCATCGCCATGTACTCCTGCGTTCCGGAGAACGACGAGGAAATGGTCTGGTAGAAGGGATTGCTCAGGATCTGTTGCGCGCGTTGGCGTCCGGCGTGCGCGAGCACCATGTCGTCGAAGGTGCGGCGCATGTCCAGCATCATCGCGTGCAGCTCGCCGCCGCTGTCCGCGCCGAGGTCGACCGCGCGCGGGTGGTTGCTCAGCTCGCTGAGCCCGAGCGACTGCGCCAGCCTGCGGGCCGGGTCGATGGTCAGCACGACCACCCGCCTGCCCCGGCTCGCCGCGCGCAGGGCCAGCGCCGCCGCCGTGGTGGTCTTGCCGACGCCGCCGGAGCCACAGCACACCAGGATGCGCGTGTCCGGGTCGTCGATCAGCTTGTCGACGTCCAGCAGCGGTGGACGGGTGCGCGCGCTCACCGCACGCCCTGTTCGCCGAGCAGTTCGGCCAGCTCGTAGAGGGCCCCGGTGTCCACGCCGTCGGTCAGCTCCGGCAGCTCCAGCGACGGCAGGTCGACCGCGTCGAGGTCGGCGCGGGCGCGCTGTTCGGCCTGGACCCGGATCGCGTGTTCCACCGTCTCCTCCACCAGCCCCTCCACCACATCGGTGTCCAGATCGAGCCCGGCCTCGGCCAGGCCGGCGCGCACCCGGCCGGCGTCGACCCGCCCGCCGGCCGCCGCGCTCATCGACCTCGCGGACAGCCGGGGCGGGCGCACCCGGTTGGTGATCACCGCGCCCGGTCGCAGGTCCGCCGCGTCCAGCTCGGTGACCGCGTCCAGGGTCTCGCGGACCGGCATCTCCTCCAGCAGCGTGACCAGGTGCACCGCCGTGTCGCCGGAGTGCAGCAGCCGCACCACGCCGTCGCTCTGCGAGCGGATCGGGCCGACCTTCGCCAGGTCCGCCATGGCCTTGGTGACGTCGAGGAACTTCACCACGCGACCCGTCGGCGGGGCGTCGAGCACAACGGCGTCGTAGACGTGCCTGCCGCCGGAGTCGGTGCGCCGCACGCACTCCTTGACCTTTCCGGTCAGCAGGACATCGCGCAGGCCCGGCGCGAGCGTGGTGGCGAACTCGATGGCGCCCATCTTGCGCAGCGTCCGCCCGGCGAAACCCAGGTTGTAGAACATCGACAGGTACTCCAGCAGCGCCGCCTCGGCGTCCACCGCCAGCGCGCGGACCTCGCCGCCGCCGGGGGCCGCGGCGATGCGCTCCTCGGAGTAGGGCAGCGGCGCGGTGTCGAAGACCTGCGCGATCCCCTGCCTGCCCTCGACCTCGACCAGCAGCACCCGGCGCCCGCCGGAGGCCAGTGCCAGCGCGAGCGCGGCGGCCACCGTGGTCTTGCCGGTGCCCCCCTTGCCGGTGACCACGTGCAGGCGCGCGCGGCTCAGCTGGTCGGTCCACCGGTTGGGGCTCGTCACACGATCAGCGTATGCGGGCCGGACGCGGACTGCCCGTGCTCAGCCGACCATGGTGAGCGTCAACACGATCAGCACCACGAATGCGACCAGGGCCCACGCGATCGTTTCGGGCAGCACCGTGGCGACGAGCGCGGTGACCACCGACAGGACCGCGAGCGCGATCAGGCCGGTCTGCGTCACCTGCGCGCGGGTGCTGTGCTTGCGGTCGCGGACCTGCGCCATCGCCACCAGTACCAGCACCAGCCCACCGAGCGCGAACACACCGGTGGCGATCATCCGCCAGGTCTCCACCCGCCAACCGTAGCGCTCCAAGATCCCGGTTGGGTGGCGTTCGGGTCGCCATTGCCCCTTGTGGTGGTGGCGGGCGGGGGTGCGGCGGGCGGTTAGGCTGCCTGCCATGACGAAGTGGGAGTACGCGACCGTCCCACTGCTGATCCACGCCACCAAGCAGATCCTGGATCAGTGGGGCGTGGACGGCTGGGAGCTGGTGACGGTCCTGCCGAACCCGAGCGGCGAGCAGCACGTCGCCTACCTGAAGCGACCGAAGGGCGAGTAGAGAAGTGGCTGACTGGAAGCAGCGCCTGGCCGAGCTCGGCCTGAAACTGCCGGTGGTGGCGGCCCCCGTCGCGGCGTACGTGCCCGCGGTGCGCACCGGATCGCACGTGTTCACCTCCGGCCAGCTGCCGTTCGTCGACGGCGCGCTCGCCGCGACCGGCAAGGTCGGCGCCGAGGTCGGCCCGGAGGAGGCCAAGGAGCACGCCCGGCTGTGCGCGCTCAACGCGCTGGCCGCGGTCGACGCGCTCGTCGGCGTCGACTCCATCGTGAAGATCATCAAGGTCACCGGCTACGTGGCCTCCGCGGAGGGCTTCACCGGCCAGCCCGCGGTGATCAACGGCGCTTCCGAGCTCTTCGGTGAGATCTTCGGCGAGGCCGGCGCGCACGCCCGTGCCGCCGTCGGCGTCGCCGAGCTGCCGCTGGGCGCCCCGGTCGAGGTCGACCTGATCGTCGAGATCGCCTGACCGAACAGTTGTGCGCTGAATGACTCATTGAGGTACTTCAGCGTCCTGAATGAGTCATTCAGGGAACTCAACGCACTGAACGAGGCATTCGCGCCGGGCGCGGAGCCAGGACACGACGAAGGCGGCGCCGGATCGCTCCGGCGCCGCCTTCGTACTCAGGACGGGAGCGCGTGCAGCGCGGCGATCAACCGCACCCGCTGCTCCGGCTCGATCCTGCGGTACGGCCGTGCTGCCACACGGCCGGTCGCGGCCTCGATCCGCCTGCGCACCGGATCACTGCCGCGCAACGCGCGCACGCCCTCGGCGGTCAGGCCCTCCGCCTGCCAGGCGGCCGCGTGGGAGTCCGCCCGGTGGTACCGCAGCGCGCCGAGCCGGTCGAGCAGCCTGCCAGCCGCTGGACCCGCCGGGTGGCGCGCAGCGAGCGCGTCGAAAACCAGTCCGGCCGAGGTGCCGGAGGCACGGTCGACCACGTGCTCCACCATCGCCAGCTGCTCGGTGGGCTCACCCCACAGTTCGGTCGCGGCGGCGTCAAGCCGTTGGGACACATCGGAAAGAAGCTCGCGGGAGCGCTCGGTCAGCGCGACGCCGTCACCGCGCCGCAGCAGCCAGCCGTCGCCGACGAGCATCTCCAGCGCGAAGTCGAGCTTGGTCTCGTAGCGGTGCACCGCGCGCACCAACGACATCGGCACCACGCCGTCCAGGAGCGGGCGGCGGATGTCCACCAGCAGTTCGGTGTGGCACGGGAGGTCGCTGATCCTGTTGCGCACGGCCGGGATCAGCCGGTCCAGCTCCTGCGCGGCGAGCTGCCCGGTGAAGCACGCGTCGGCGGCGTTGAGCGCCTGGCTGGAGGAGGCGATCAGCTCGGGATCGGCGTCGGAGGCCAGCCGCAGCCGCAGCGCCATCGCGAAGTGCGAGCGCGCGATCTCCCAGTTTCCCGTGTCGTAGTGGCACTTCCCGGCGTGCTGGAAGGCGAAGTACTTGCGGGCGTTGAGACTTCCGATGCGACCGCTGTCCTCGATGCAGCGGTCGAACTCCACCAGCGCCTCGTCGAAGCGGCCCTGCCACTGGAACACGTGCGCGAGCCGGATGCGCGCGAACACCGCGTCCTCGTCCCTGCCGTGCCGCTCCGCCAGCTCCAGCGCCGCCGTCAGGTGCTGCTCGGCGATGTCGAGCCTGCGCAGCATCCTGGCCGCGGTGCCGATGCGCGTGTGGTGCTGGCGCGCCTCACCGACCTCGGCGGGCAGCGGTTCGGCGAGCGCCCTGCGCAGCCAGGCCGACGCCGCGGCGGGATCGTCGAAGGAGTCCTGCAACGTCTCGTCGTCCATGCTGAACGCGAGCGTGTAGAACTCGATGTGAGGCGGAGTCACGAAGCTCCTCTGTGGACGGTCCAGGTGCCTCTTCGTGGGGTAGATCGCCCGGGACCGCCCCCGGTGTTACTCCGCTCACCCGGCCCGGTGACGAACCTCGTGCAGCAGCCGTTGCAGGTGCAGTCCCCTGCGGACGTCGCACGGGTGCGACGGCGTGCCGCTGTGGATCATCGCGAGGAAGTCGTCGAGCAGCGCCGTGTAGCAGTCGGCGCCGGTGGTGTTGTTGTTGGCCAGCTCGCGGTAGCCGTGCTCGCCGTAGACCGAGATCTGCCACAGGGTCGGCCGCACCGGCATGCGCATCGACATGCTCGCCGTGCTGACCGCGCCACCCGTGTGGCCGAACATCACGTGCCACAGGTCGGTCGCGGGCTCGTGCTTCGCCGCGAGCACGTCGGTGATCTCGCCGAGCGCGGCGTCGAGCAGGTCGAACATGTGCGGGCCGATGTCGGCGAGCGCGCCGCCGCTGTGCCGCCACGCGGACTGCGAGTAGTCGCCGCCGAGCAGCGCGCCGGAGAACCACTTCGCGCCGCCGCCGGTCCACTGCCCGGCGCGCGCGATGCCCGCGAGCCATTCCTGGGTCTCGGCCGCGAAGCGCCGCGTGAGCACGACGAGCGAGACCACCCCGGCGCCCTCGACGGCGTCGGCGAGGCGCTCGGCCTGCTCCAGCGAACCCGCGATCGGCTTCTCCAGGATCACGTGCTTGCCCGCGGTGACGGCGCGCAGCGCGAGTTCGCCTTGCACCTCAGGGGGAACCGCGAACGCCACAGCGTCCACAGTGGACAGAAATTGGTCGAAGTCCTCGTACGCCTCAGCGCAGTACGGACTCGCGAGCTCCCGTCCCGCTTCGAGGCGGCGGGTGTGCACGGACGTGAACCGGATTCCGGGGTGGTCGGCGAGCAAGGGCGCGTGAATCGCGCGAGCCCAGGGTCCGGCGCCGACCAGACCGGTCCGGAGGTGTTGTTCCACCCAGCTAATCCTGCCCGGTCACCGCGTGTCCTTAAACACGCTGACCGGAACGCGGATCTCGACACCGCGCGAGAAGCGCAGAACAGCCGCGTCTGCCAGCCATTCCACCCGCATCTCGGCGGCCGGGCCCCAGCCCGCCGACACCTCGACGACGTGACCGCGAGTGACGTCCCCGCCACTGTTGCGCCCGAGCCACACCGCGTCGGAGTCGCCGCCGAGAACGCGAGAAGTTCGCTTGATCGCGGCGGCGTGGCCCGAGTAGCCGCCCGCGGACGCCACCTCGGCCGGGGCGTCGTGCACCGTGCCGGTGCTCGTCGTCGGCAGGAACAGCAGCAGCGCGGCGACCACGGTCATCACCGTGCCGACGAGCGCGCCGAGCACCACCGAGACGATGTTGGCCAGGCAGCCGAACGCGGCCGGTCGTGCGGGGCGCGCGACGGAGATCTGCTCGGCTTCGTGCTGGTCGGGCATGGGGGACACCCTAGGCTGCTGGGATGCCCGAGCTCCCAGAGGAACTGACCCTGCCGAAGGGCTACGTCGCGGACAACCCGCCCGAGGTGCCCGCCCCGGCCAAGGACTCCGCGACCGTGGTGCTGCTCAGGGACGCCCCGGCCGGCATCGAGGTCTTCCTGCTCCGCCGCGTGCTGGGGATGGCGTTCGCGGGTGGCATGACCGCCTTCCCAGGGGGCGGCCTCGACGGGCGGGACGCGGACACGTCGGTGGCGTGGGCCGGGCCCGAGCCCGCCTGGTGGGCGCGCCAGTTCGGGTGCACGCCGGAGAAGGCGCGCGCACTGGTGTGCGCCGCCGTGCGGGAGACCTTCGAGGAGGCGGGCGTCCTGCTCGCCGGGCCCGACGAGCACAGCGTTGTCGGCGACACGAGCCGGTACGCCGAGTACCGCGCGGCGCTGGTCGGACGCCAGGTCTCGCTCGCCCAGTTCCTCGCCGAGGAGGGCCTGGTGCTGCGCGCGGACCTGTTGCGCCCGTGGGCGAACTGGGTGACTCCGATCGACGAGCCGCGCCGCTACGACACCCGCTTCTTCATCGCGGCGCTGCCGGAGGGCCAGCGGGCGGACGGCGTCACCACCGAGGCCGAGGACGTGGAGTGGTGCACGCCCGCCGAGGCGCTGGCCGCGTGGCGCGAGGGGCGCCGAGGGCTGCTCCCCCCGACCTGGATGACCCTCGCCGAGCTGGCCGAACACGCCGACATGGCCTCCGCGCTCGCCGAGGACCGGACGATCGACAAGATCATCCCGAGGGTGGTGCGGGAGGGCTCGGTGATCCGCGCGGTGCTACCGGGCGACCCGCGCTACGACGCCGCTCCGGCCCACGTGGACGCCGAGCCGGGCGACCGGATCGAACGCTGACGTTCGTCACATCCGCGCGTGACCCCGATCCGCCTACGCTGAGGCGATGATCAGCCATCCCGCGTACGGCGAGCTGCGTGCGGTCACCCCGTACGCGGCGGTGCTGCTGGCCGAGAACCCCTCGGGCATGACCCTGGAGGGCACCAACACCTGGCTGCTGCGCGCTCCGGGCGCGGAGTCCTGCGTCGTGGTCGACCCCGGCCCCGCAGACGACGCGCACCTGGAGCGCATCGCGGCGAACGGGCCGGTCGAGCTGATCGTGCTCACCCACTTCCACGGCGACCACAGCGACGGCGCGGCGCGCTTGGCGGAGCTGGTCGGCGCACCGATCCGGGCGATCGACCCGAAGCTCTGCGTGCGCGCCGAAGCGCTGGCGGACGGCGAGGTCGTGCGTGCGGCCGGGCTCGACATCAAGGTCGTCGCGACGCCGGGCCACACGGCGGACTCGCTGTGCCTGCTCGTGCAGGACGCGGTGTTCACCGGCGATTCGATCCTCGGGCGCGGCACCACCGTCGTGGCGCACCCGGACGGCAGCCTCGCGCCGTACCTCGACTCGCTGCGCTGGCTGGCCTCGCTGCCCAAGGGCACCCCGGCGTTCCCCGGCCACGGCCCGGAGGTCGCCGACGTCGTGCCGGTCGCGGAGCAGTACCTCGCGCACCGCGTCCAGCGCTTGGAGCAGGTTCGCGGCGCGCTCGACACCCTCGGCGCCGACGCGACGGCCCGTCAGGTCGTCGAGCTGGTCTACGCCGAGGTCGACAAGTCGCTGTGGTGGGCGGCCGAGATGTCCGTCCACGCCCAGCTCGACTACCTGCGAGCGCGTTAGGCGCAGCGCTCAGTCGGAGGGCATGCGGATCGGCATCACGACGTAGCGCAGATTCGCCTCCCCCTCCGCGACGTCGGCGAGCGCGATGACCGTTGAACGCATGCCGTGCCGAACGCTCAGCCGGAGCCTGGCCGAGCCGAACACGCGCAACGCGTCCGCGAGGTATCGCGCCTGGTAGCCGTTGGTGAACCGATCGCCGTCCACGGTCGCCTTGACCGTCTCCTCGGCCTCACCGTTCTGCGGGTCGGCCGCCCTGATCCGCAGCCCCAAGTCGCCCAGCTCGACCGCGATCACCGCGCGCGGCCCCGAGTACGGCGCCACCCGCCGCACCGCGCCCGCCAGCGCCTCGCCGTCGACCTCGACCACGGCGTCCACCGGCGCGTCGGTGTGCCGGGACTCGTCCGGGAACGCCGAGGCCAGCAGCACCGTGCCGAGCTGCGCGCCGGGCCAGCTCAGCCCGAAGCGGCTGCCGTCGGTGTGGATCGTGATCACCTCGGCGGTCCGCGCCTGCTTCGCCACCTCGATCAGCAGCGGCGCGGGCACCAGGACGTCCAGCTCGCCCTCCGGCTGCCAGGGCAGGTCGCCGATCGCCATCCGGTAGCGGTCCGTGGCCACCAGCGCCAGCCGGTCGCCGCGCCCCTGCACGTGCACGCCGGTGAACAGTGGCAGCGCGTCGTCCCTCGACGCCGCTGACGCCACCTTGCCGACGAGCGTGATCAGCTCCGCCGCGTTCACCTGGCCGACCGCGGCGGGCAACGCGCCGACGCCGGGGTGCAGCTCGCCGTCCATCAGGGGCAGCGCGAAGCGGCCACCGGGCGTGCGGATCGCCAGCCTGCTGCCCTCCACCACGAGCCGCACCTCGGGTTCTTCCAGCGCGCCCAAGGTGTCGGCCAGCGGTTTCGCCGGGACCAGCACCTCACCGTCGGTGTGCACGAAGGCCGTGCGCCGCAGCCGCACGGTGTTCGTGCGGTCGGTTCCGGAGAGCACCAGCTCGTCGTCCTGCCCGCTCAGCAACAGGCCGGTGAGCAGCGGGTCGATGCCCTTGACCGGCAGCAACCGCGCGGCGTCGGCCACGGCGGCGGCGAGGACGGCGGTGTCCGCGGTGACATCAAGACCGGTGAGATCCAGGCTCATGCTGGCGGACGCTACGACAGACCCCCGACAACGTAACGAAGCGGCGACGCACGGTAACCGCGCGCGGGCCTCAGGCGACTCCCCGGGCTGAGCGAGAGGAGCCGACGTGGCTGGCAAGCGTGATCCATCGGTCGTCGTGGCGATATGGGCGACGGTCGCCGCTATCGGTGGTGCACTCATCACCACCGGGGGCGGACTGCTCAGCGGGCTGTTGTCCGCAGGGCCCGCGACTCCGAAAACCGTGGTCAGCACGGTCATCCAGACCGAGACGGTGACCGTGCCTGCCCCCGCGGGGAGCACGACCAAGCCGCCTGCGGGCGCTCCGGCGGGCAAGGGGTTGTCGCTGCGCGAACTGCCCGCGCAGGGCGCCCGGGTGTTCACCTACTCGCCGCAGACCGTCGCCGGGGTCCGGTACGAAACGGTGCTCGGCGCCCCGGCGAACCGCTCCACCTACCGGCGCGAGAGCTACATCGCCCCCGCCGACAAGGGGACCTTCCGCGCGGTCATCGGCCTCGTCGACGGCGCGCCCCCGGACTCGACCGGCACGTTCGTGGTCACCGACGCCAAGAACCGCAAGGTCGAGAAGACGGTGCTCGCGGGCAAGACCGAGACCATCGAGGCGGTCGTCGGCAAGGGGCAGCAGTTCAGCATCTCGGTGCTCAGCCACACGGGCGAGAACACCCTGGCGTGGGTCAACCCCGTGTTGGACGAGTGACTTCACTCCGTTCGCGGTGTCCGGATCTTGTTGTGCCCCATAGCGTTTGAGCAATGTGCGAGTGCGCGAAGCGGGTGTCGAGGCGATCGGTGCTGCTCGCCGGGGCGGTGAGCACCCTCCTGCCCGCCGTCGCGTTCGCCGAACAGCTCGATTCCGAGCGCACCAAGACGATCAAGGGGCGCTTCGAGCCGAGCGCGCCGGACTGGGCCTACCTGCCCGTCGAGGTGCCGCGCGGAGTGCACGAGATCGAGGTGGTCTACCGCTACGACAGGCCGCCCGGCGTGCCCGGCAATGCGCTGGACATCGGCATGTTCGGGCCGGAGGGGCACGAGCTGGGCAACCACAGGGGTTTCCGCGGCTGGTCAGGCGGGGCTCGTGACCGGTTCACGATCAGCGCGTCCGGGGCGACCCCCGGCTACCTGCCCGGCCCCGTCATCGCGGGCACCTGGCACGTGCTGCTCGGCCCGTACACCGTCTCGCCGCAGGGGATGAACTACGAGGTCGACGTGACGCTGCGGTTCGGCCCGCCCGGTGAGCCGATCCGGCCGAACCCGGCTCCGCGCAGGGCGACCGGTCGTGGCCGGGCCTGGTACCGGGGCGACTGCCACCTGCACACCGTGCACTCCGACGGCAAGCGCACGCCAGAGGAGCTGATCACCGCCGCCAAGGCCGCTGGCCTGGACTTCTTCGTCTCCACCGAGCACAACACCACCTCCGCGAGCCTGCGCTGGGGCGACCACGCCCAGCCCGACCTGCTCATCGTCAACGGCGAGGAGGTCACCACGCGGTCCGGGCACTGGCCCGCGCTCGGCCTGCCTCCCGGCTACTGGATCGACTGGCGCTACCGGGGATCGGAGCAGGCCGCGTTCGAGCGCTTCGCCCGCCGCGTCCACGCGGTCGGCGGCCTCGTCGTCGCCGCGCACCCGTACGCGGCGTGCCCCGGCTGCTCGTGGGAGTTCGGCTACGACCACGTCGACGCCGTCGAGGTGTGGAACGGCGACTGGTCCTTCGACGACGAGCTCTCAGTGCGCCTCTGGGACGGCCTGCTGCGCGAGGGGAAGTGGGTGCCGGCGATCGGGTCGAGCGACGCGCACCGCGAGCCTCAGCCGGTCGGGCTGCCGCAGACGGTGGTGCTGGCCGACGATCTCGACACGCGCTCGGTGCTCGCCGGGATCGCGGCCGGGCGGTCGTGGCTCGCCGAGTCCTCCCGCGTCGAGCTGACCATGCGGGCCGTCGCGGGCAGGCAGGTCGCGGGCATTGGTGATCGCCTGCGCGCGGCCGAAGCGCGGATCGAACTGGACATCGCGGGCGCTCCGGGCTGCGAGGTCAGGCTGATCACGCCGACCCGGATCGCGCACAGCGAGTGGATTCCCGCCACCGGCAGGGCTCAGGTCCGCTGGGCCGCCGTCGACGCCGACTGGGTCCGCGCCGAGGTCCGCAGACCCCTGCGAACCCCGACGACTCCCGACACCGTGGTCGCCCTGACCAACCCGATCTTCCTGGGCCGCCGCTAGGGCCTAGCGAGCCGCGAGCTCGACCTCGTCGCGCGTGCAGCTGGCCGCGTTCTCCATCCATTGCCTGCTGTCGCGCACGCTGTGCCTGCGCAGCCACACCACGCCCGTGATCACCAGGCCGAAGAACGCCGACGCGAGGAAGGCGGCGGGCGGGCCGAACAGCTCGATGAGCTGGCCGCTGAGCAGCTGGCCGAAGGCGAGGCCCACGGTCACCGCGGTGATCACCCAGCCGAACGCCTCCGTGGCGGTGCCCGGCAGCGCGACCTCCTCGATCGCGGCCGAGTGCGTCATCGCCTGCGGGGTGATCAGCGTGCCGACCACGAACAGCGCGACGGCCAGGCCGACCAGCGTCGTCGGGATCGCGAGCAGCGTCACCAGCACGGAGAAGCCACCCAGCAGCACCGGCAGTCGCAGGTACATCGGCTTGGGCCAGGGGCGCGAGCCGTAGAGCACGCCGAAGAGCACCGAGCTGACCGACCAGACGCTGAGCAGCACACCGCCGAGCGCCTCGTGGCCCGCGTGCGTCGCGGCGGCCGGGACGGCGACCTCGACGAAGCCGATGGTCACGCCGAAGCCGAGCGCGGCGATGGCCACCGTGCGCATGCCGGGGGAGCTGATCGCGCCGAGCATGCCGACGCTGGCCCGCTCCTCGCGCTGCGGACGCCACGCCCGCACGGTGCGGGTCAGCGCGAAGCCGGTGGCCCCGACGACCTCGCAGACCGCGCCGAGCAGCACGCCGGTCCCGGCCCACGGCAGCGCGGTGAACAGGCCGGCGAGGCCCGGGCCGAGGATGAAGAAGACCTCCATGCTGATGGCCTCGTAGGAGTAGGCCGCCTGCCGGGCCGATCCGGGCGGCAGCAGCCTGGTCCACAGCGACCTCGACGAGGAGCCGACCATCGGCTGGCTGGTGCCCAGCGCCAGCGCGAGCACGGCCATCAACCAGGCGGGGGCGCCCGACTCGATCGCCAGGATCTCCGCCGTCACCATCACGCTGAACAGCGCCGACGCGGTCAGCAGCACGCGGGTGGGGCCGAGCAGGTCGACGAGCCTGCCCTGCAGGACCGAGCCCACCGCGACGCCGACGAGCGCGCCCGCGGAGACCAGGCTCGCGGCCGCGAAGGAACCGCTGACCCGCTGCACGTAGAAGAGCAGCGCGATGCCGACCATGGCGACCGGCAGCCGGGCGAGCAGGGAGGTCAGGACGGGACCGCGCGCACCGGGGGCGGTGAGCGCCGTGCGGTAGTCGGCGAGGGAGGCATTCTGGGACACGCGTACCAGTATGCCGGAGAACTGGTACGGGGGTACCACTAATCTGCGGTGGCCTTGCTCACCGTGTCACGATTTGATAACAACGCTGGGACGCACGGGTGAAATCGCACAACGAAACGGCCCCCGGCGACGTCCTTGAGGGTGAAAGCAATTGAGTAAACGAGCACTTCGGGGCCATTGTGGGCACCAACGCCGGGCTGGTATCGGCCGCGTTACACCCATGGACCACAATTGCTCACAGTTGCTTCGCCTTGAGGAAGCTCAAGACCTCCTTCGGCGCTAACGGGTCGGGGCCGGGCGTCGGAGGTCGGGAAAGCGTGGCCGGTCGGGGGACGGGTCGCGCACACGCAAGGAGGCCGGTGCGCCGCGTCGGGGGCGGCGCCCGGCCTCCTTGTCTTTGTCGCTGTGTGACCTAGCGCGCCCGGCGGGCCAGCCGCTCCGGGTCCAGGATCAGCACGCTCTTGCCCTCCAGCCGCAGCCAGCCGCGGTGCGCGAAGTCGGCGAGCGCCTTGTTCACGGTCTCCCGGGAGGCGCCGACGTACTGGGCGATCTCCTCCTGGGTCAGGTCGTGGGTGACCCGCAGCAGACCCGCCTCCTGCGACCCGAAGCGCTGGGCGAACTGCAGCAGCGCGCGCGCCACCCGGCCCGGGACGTCGGTGAAGATCAGGTCGGCGAGCATGTTGTTCGTGCGGCGCAGCCGTCGCGCGAGCACCCGCAGCAGCTGCTCGGCGATCTCCGGCCGCTTGCCGATCCACTCGCGCAGGCTGGGCCGGTCCATCGTGAGCGCCCGCACCTCGGTCACCGTGGTCGCGGTGGAGGTCCTGGGGCCGGGGTCGAAGATGGACAGCTCACCGAACATGTCCGAAGGACCCATGATGGACAGCAGGTTCTCCCGGCCGTCCGGTGACTTCCGGCCGACCTTCACCTTGCCCGACTGGATGATGTACAGCCGGTCGCCCGGCTCACCCTCCGCGAAGATCACGTGTCCACGCGGGAAGTCCACCTGCTCCAGCGTGGAAACGAGCGCCTCGGCGGCTGCCGGTTCAACGCCCTGGAAGATGCCCGCCCGGGCCAGGGTCTCGTCCACCTCGTCCCTCCATGTTGAGACGCGACGGTTCACGTGAGCGGCCAGTACCGCAGGAATGCGGTCTTCGGCCACGTGCCGCCGATCACTGGCGAGCAGTCTAGGCCGTCTTGGGCAAGGATCTGTTCGGCTCGCCGGTTGAAACCGATCAGTCGACCGACCGGTCTGTTAAAAGTCCTCCTGAGCAGGCCTGATCAGGGCGTGTGCGACAGCTCGCCGCCGAGTGTGAAGACCTCGGTCGCGGGCGCGTCGCCCGATCAGGCGCGGCTGCGCGTGCGGCGCGGCTTGCGCGGGGGACGCGCGGTCCCGCCGACGCGGCGCCTGCGGCGGAACAGCTCGAGGGCGCGGCCGATGCCGTGGCCGTAGAGAGCGCGGACCTCGTCCGGGCGCGCCTTCTCCAGGAACTCCTCGACCTCGTCCTCCTGCACCGCGACGTGCCGCAGACGAGCCTCAACGCGTTCCATGAAGAGCGCGAAGAGCATCACGATGAGTGGAACCACTACTACGAGCCATGCAGTCATAGTGCGCCCGATCTTCCCTCACTCCGCCTCGTCGCGCGCATCCGGGGTCGGTTCGGCTGTCGGTCCCACCCGTACGCTGGTGGAGTGCCAGCGAAGACCCGCCAGACGTCCGCAGCAGTGGGGGAAACCAGGCTCGGCCTCGTGCGACGGGCGCGGCGCATGCTGCGTGGGCTGGAGGCGGCCTTCCCGGACGCGCACTGCGAGCTGGACTTCACCACCCCGCTCGACCTCGCGGTCGCGGTGATCCTCTCCGCCCAGTGCACCGACAAGCGGGTCAACGAGGTCACCCCGGCGCTGTTCGCCCGCTACCGCACGGCCGCCGACTACGCGGGGGCCGACCGCGCCGAGTTGGAGGAGCTGATCCGGCCGACCGGCTTCTACCGCAACAAGGCCACCTCGATCACCGGGCTCGGCGCCGCGCTGGTGCAACGCCACGGCGG
Source organism: Allokutzneria sp. NRRL B-24872 (assembly GCF_002155965.1). GTDB lineage: Bacteria > Actinomycetota > Actinomycetes > Mycobacteriales > Pseudonocardiaceae > Allokutzneria. The sequence continues at coordinate 26,555 of NZ_MUMH01000080.1, read as the reverse complement.
CGAGGTGCCCGGCAAGCTCAAGGACCTGGTCCTGCTGCCCGGCGTGGGCCGCAAGACCGCGAACGTGATCCTCGGCGAGGCCTTCGGCGTCCCCGGCATCACCGTGGACACCCACTTCGGCCGCCTGGTGCGGCGGTGGGGCTGGACGGAGCTGGAGGACCCGGTCAAGGTCGAGCACGCGATCGGCGAGCTGATCCCGCGCAAGGACTGGATCGTGCTCTCGCACCGGGTGATCTTCCACGGCCGCCGCGTCTGCCACGCCCGCAAGCCCGCGTGCGGCGTGTGCGTGCTGGCCAAGGACTGCCCGTCCTTCGGCGCGGGCCCCACGACCCCCGCCGAGGCGGCCAAGCTGGTGCGCGGTCCCGAGACCGAGCACCTGTTATCGCTGGTCGCCGAGGGCGAGGCCGGTCGATGACCGATCGCGGACAGGCTCTGCGCTGGTTGCTCGTGGTCGTGGTGCTCGGCGTCGCCGGGATCGTGGCGATCTGGCCGCGCGGTGAGGACGCGCGGTCCTCGGCCACCTCCGGGCCGCCCTCCGTCGACCTGGTCGCCGCGCGCTCCAAAGCAGCGCTGCCCGCGTGCCCCGTCGCAAAGGAGGGGTCCGCGCCGGTGAGCGGGCTGGCCGGGCTGTCGCTGACCTGCATGGCGGACGGCTCGCGCATCGACCTCAGCACCGCGCTCGCCGGGAAGGCGACTCTGATCAACATCTGGGCCACGTGGTGCGGGCCGTGCCGCGAGGAGTTGCCCGCGCTGGCCGCCTACGCCTCCTCGCCCGGCGCTGCCGGAGTGCTCGGCGTGCAGATCAAGAGCGGCGAGGCGGACGGCCTGGAGATGCTGGCGGGTCTCAACGCGCGCATTCCCTCCGTTGTCGACGTGGACGAGCGCGCCTCTGGAGCCCTGAAACCGCCCGTGATGCCGATGTCCTACATGGTGAGCCCTTCTGGGCGCGTGGAGCGCGTGAACCCGCCGGTGGTCTTCAAGTCCGCCGAGCAGGTCCGCGCGACGGTCGACGAGTACCTGAGGCGGCTCGGGTGAACCCGGGACCGCTGGTCGGCGAGAACGACGTGCCGGAGTGGATGCGGCCACTGCTGCACTCCGTGGCCACCATGGAGAAGAAGCGCTTCCAGCGGGTGAAGCCGCCCGCCGACGGATCGGGGCGGCCCGCCGCCGTGCTGATCCTGCTCGGCGAGGGCGAGGACGGGCCCGACGTGCTGCTGCTGCGCCGCGCCGACACGCTGAACTCGCACGCGGGCCAGGTCGCGTTCCCCGGCGGCACGATCGACCCCGAGGACGACGGTCCGGTCGCGGCCGCGCTCCGCGAGGCGACCGAGGAGACCGGCGTGCTGCCGAGGGGCGTGCGCCCGGTGGCGCTGCTGCCCGAGCTGTACCTGACGCCGACCGGTTTCCTGGTCAGCCCGGTGCTCGCGCACTGGGTGGAACCGAGCCCCGTCATCGCGGTCGACGCCAACGAGACCGCTGCCGTCGCGCGGGTCCCGCTGGCCCACCTCGCCGACCCCGCCAACCGCTGCACGGTCGCCTACCGGGGCTACCGAGGACCCGGTTTCCTGGTTCCGGGGATGCTGGTGTGGGGCTTCACCGCCCTGCTGCTGTCGGGCGTCCTCGAACTCGGCGGCTGGGAACGGCCGTGGAACCGCAAGGACGTCCGCGACCTCGACGAGGCCTGGCTGGCGGTCTCGGAGCCCGAGCTGCCCGCGAGCGCGAAGGAGCAGACGTGAACTGGGTCGACCTGCTGATTGTCCTGCTCGCCGTGCTCGCCGCCGTTTCCGGCGCCCGGCAGGGCATGGTGGTGTCGCTGTGCTCGGTCGCGGGCGTGCTCGCCGGCGCGATGCTCGGTCTGTGGCTGGCGCCGCTGCTGGTGGCCAACTTCGCCGATGTGAGCACCCGCGTGGCCATCGGCGTCGCGCTGGTGGTGCTGATGATCGCCCTCGGCGAGATGCTCGGCGTCTGGGTCGGCAGGCCGATCAAGGAAAAGCTCAACGCCACCAAGCTCACCGTCGTGGACAACACCCTCGGCGCGGTCACCATGAGCGCGGTGGTGTTCGTCGTCGCGTGGCTGCTCGCGGTGCCCCTGACCTCCGCAGCCGGTCTGCCCGCGCTGTCCTCCGCCGTCAAGCGCTCCACCGTGCTCGGCGTCGTCGACGACGTCATGCCGCCCGCCGCGCAGAGCCTGCCCGGTTCACTGCGCCAGCTGCTCGACTCCTCCGGCTTCCCCGCCGCGCTCGACCCGTTCTCCTCCACCCCGCGCGCCGAGGTCGGGCCGCCGGACCTCGCGCTGCAGACCGATCCCGTCGTCCAGCGCGTGCGCGCCAGCGTGCTCAAGGTGCGCGGCCGGGCCTCTTCGTGCTCGCGGGCGTTGGAGGGCACGGGTTTCGTCATCGCCCCGCAGCGCGTGATGACCAACGCGCACGTGGTCGCGGGTACCGACAAGGTCACCATCGAGGTCGGTCGCGGTGACTTCGACGCCACCGTCGTGCTCTACGACCCGCAGACCGACATCGCGATCCTGAACGTGCCCGACCTCAAGGCTCCCGTGCTGCCGTGGGCCGCCGCCGACGCCAAGCCCGGCGAGGACGGCGTCGTCGTCGGCTACCCGCTCGACGGCCCGTACACCCCGTCCGCCGCCAGGGTCCGCGACCGCATCAACCTGCGCGGCCCCGACATCTACGAGGCCAAGACCGTGGTCCGCGACGTTTACACGATCCGGGCGAAGGTCCGCAGCGGGAACTCCGGCGGCCCGCTCATCGATCCCAGCGGACGCGTCCTCGGCGTGGTCTTCGGCGCCGCCGTCGACGACCACGAGACCGGTTTCGTGCTGACCGCCAAGGAGGTCGCCGACGAGCTGGCCTCGGCCCCGAGGCTGTTCAGCCGCGTCTCGACCGGAACCTGCACGACCTGAGGTCGATCAGGGCGCGAGGCACCACAGCGCGTCCAGCGGCATCGCGCGGATCTTCTCGCCGAACGACAGGGTCTGCTGGCCCGTGTAGAGCACGTATCCGGCGACGAACCGGTCGCCGAGCTGATTCGCGAGGTTGCGCAGCCCGGTGAGGTCCTCTGTGCGCACGGTGGCGCCGGACTTCACCTCGACGCCGATGACCCTGCCGTCCGGGGTCTCGATGACCGCGTCGACCTCGACCTTGTCCTTGGTCCGGTAGTGGTAGAGCCTGCCGCGCTCCTCCGACCAGGTCAGCTGCCGAGCGAGCTCCATGACGACGAAGTTCTCCATCATCGGCCCGACCGCGCCCCCGGGCTCACCGAGCCGCGCGGCGTCCTGGCCGATGAGGTGGCAGGCGACGCCGGTGTCCACGAACGCCAGCTTGGGTGTGCCCACCGCGCGGTGCGTCTGCCCTGAGGACCACGCGGGAATGCTCTTGATCAGGAACACCGAGGACAACAGCTCCAGGTAGCGCACGAGCGTCGTTCTGGGGATTCCGGACTGGTTGGCGAGCGTGCCGGGCACCAGAAGGCTCCCGGCACGACCTGCCAGGAGCGCGAGGAGCTTGAGCAGTTCACCGAGGCGCTCGATGCTCGCCAGCTCCAGGACGTCCCGTTCGATCAGTGTCGACAGGTACGCGTCGAAGAAGGCGGCTCGGCGCCTGGGGGCCCTGCGGGTGGCTTCGGGGTAGCCCCCGGCGACGAGGCGATCGAGGTAGTCGCGTCGGCGCAGGTCCGACGAGCGCTCCAACTGGTGACCGTGCCGGAAAGCCGCGTCCACGAACCGGTCCGGCTGGCCGGACAGCTCGCCCTGGGAGAAGGGCCAGAGTTCGATGATCTCCATCCGGCCCGGCAAAGCGTCCGGCAGGGTGCGCAGCGCCAGGATGCGCGAGGACCCGGTCAGCAGGTAGCGGCCCGGTGTCGGGTCGAGGTCGACGACGACCTTGATCGGCTGGAGCAGTTCCGGCGCGAGCTGGATCTCATCGATGACCATGAGCGCGTCGTGCTCGACGAACCCGGTGGGGTCGTCCTTCGCGGCGCGCGAGGTCGCGGGGTCGTCCAGCAGCCGCACCACGCTCGTGGGCCGCTGCCCGGCGGCAAGCCTGGTCAGCGTGCTCTTGCCGACCTGGCGCGCTCCGTTGACGAGCACCACCCTGGTGTCCAGCAGCGCTTCGGTCACCAGGGATTCGGCGTGACGGGGCACAAGGCTCGGCAACGTGCTCACCAGGCGATTGTGCCCCAAATTCAAGATCAACGGTCATCTGGCCGCTGACTTCGTGGTCACTTGGACGGAGGGTTCGTGGTCACCTGGACGGTCGGGCTCAGTACTGAGCGGGCTCGTCCTCGTGGGAGCGCCTGCCGATCGAGGCGTTCTCGCGCATCGTGCGGATGGTCCGCTCCGGCGCGCGGATCTTGCGCACCTTGCGGTAGCCCAGGAAGCCGAACAGCCCGGCCGCGCCCAGCATCAGCAGGAACACGATGCCGAAGGCCGCCCAGCGGTACAGCCACACCGACAGCAGCTCGCCGAGGAAGAAGAACAGGAAGAACATGCTGAAACCCAGCACGGCGAGCGCGAGGACGAAGTACACGCTGCCCTTGAGGCCCTTGCGCACCTCACCCTTGAGCTCGAGCTTGGCGAGTTCCAGCTCGGCCCTGATCAGGGTGGAGAGGTGCGTGGTCGCCTCGCGGACGAGCCCGCCGATGGACTGCTCGGCCGCGGTGCTGGCGCTGTCGTCGGTCAGCGGGATGGACGCGACGGGCGGCAGCTCGGCTCCGCTGCCGTTGCCTTTGTGCTGGGCGCTGGTCACGCGGTCATCGTGCCATGCGCCACGGACACCGGCGTGTCGGCTCCTCGCCCCGGCATGTCACGAGCTGCGCGCCCGGCTCCTCTTGATCAGCATCACCGCGGCGAGCAGGGCCGCGGCGGCCGACGCGACCAGCACGGCAGCCTTCGCCAGCTCGGCGATCTCCTTCGGCAGCGCGAGTTCGGCGATCAGCAGGCTCACGGTGAAACCGACGCCGCCGAGCATCGAGACGGCGGCCATGTCCCGCCACGCCAGGTCGTCGGGTTTGCTTGCCAGGCCGAAGCGCACGGACAGCAGCGAGAAGCCGAAGATCCCGACCAGTTTGCCGACCACCAGCCCGACGATCACCGCGAGCGCGATCCGGTCGGTGGTCAGCGCGGACAACGCGGAGGCGCCGACCGGGACCCCGGCGGCGAACAGCGCGAACACCGGAACGGCCAGCCCGGCGGACCACGGCTGGAGGCGGTGCTCCAGGCGGACGGCGGGCGATTCGGGCTCGTACCGGTCCTTCTTCACCCGGGTCAGCAGGCCGAGCGCGACCCCGGCGATGGTGGCGTGCACGCCGGAGGAGTGCACCGCGACCCACACCGCGACCGCGAGCGGCACGTAGATCCACGACGAGGTCACGCGGCGCCGCTGGAGGAACCAGTACAGCGCGAGCAGCACGACCGCGGCGCCGATGGCCAGCAGGTCGAAGCCGCTGGTGAACAGCACCGCGATCACCAGGATGGCGCCGAGGTCGTCGACGACGGCCAGGCTGAGCAGGAAGATCCGCGCGCTGCTGGGCAGGCCGGAGCCGGTGATCGCCAGCACGCCGAGCGCGAAGGCGATGTCGGTCGCGACCGGGATCGCCCACGCCTGGCCGGAGCCGGGGGCGCCCCAGCTCACCGCGAGCGCGATGCCCGCGGGCACCACCATCCCGCCGAGCGCGGCGATCACCGGCAGCGTGGCGGCCTTGCGGTTGGACAGCTCTCCGACGACGAGCTCGCGCTTGAGCTCCAGGCCCGCGACGAAGAAGAACAGCGCCAGCAGGCCGTCCTTCGCCCATTCGCCCACGGTGAGGTCGAGGTGCAGCGCGGCCGGACCGAGCCGGAGATCCCGCAGCCACTGGTAGGACTCCGCGAGCGGGGAGTTCGCCCAGATCAGCGCGACGGCGGTGGCACCGAGCAGGACCATGCCGCCGACGGTCTCGGTGCGGAGGTACCTGGCCAGGTCGGGCAGGACGGCGGCGGCTCGGCGGGCTCGCGACAAGATCGTGCTCCTCGGTCTGGGGACGGCGCATCGCTCGCCGACCAGACTTCCCGGCACACCTGTGCGCAATCTTAACGGCGCGCCGGACACCTAGGGTCGAACTGTGACACCCAGCTCCGAACGCCGCCGACTGGCCACCATCGGAGCCGCGGCGGGCACGCTGTCCGGGCTCTTCGGCGTCGGCGGGGGCGTGGTGATCGTTCCCGCGCTGGTCGCCTGGTGCGGTCGTGACCAGCGGGAGGCGGTCGCGACGTCGTTGACCGCGGTCGGCCCGCTCGCCGTCGCCGGGGCGATCGGGTACGCGCTGCACCGCCAGGTGGACCTCGTGGTGGCGCTCCCGCTCGGCATCGGTTCGCTGATCGGAGCCTGGCTCGGCTCGGCCCTGCTCAGCCGGGCTCCGCTCGCGGCTCTGCGCTGGCTCTACGCGGTGATCGCCGTGGGCACGGCCGTGCGGCTGTGGCTCGCACCCGGCGAGGTCGGCGGTGCGGTCAGCCACGGGCCGGGGACCCTGGCACTGCTGCTGCCGGTCGGGATCGCGGTGGGGCTGCTGTCGGGGCTGACCGGGATCGGTGGGGGAACCGTGCTGGTACCGATCATGCAACTGGGATTCTCGCTCCCGGCGGCCCCGGCGAAGGGAACCTCGCTTCTGGTGATTCTACCGACGTCAGCGCTCGGCGGCTACCAGAATTCGAAAAAAGGAAACGGTTGCCTGAAGGATTCCCTCTTGGTGGGGGCGGCCGGAGTGCTTGCAACGCTGGTGGTCAGTCAGTTCGCCGTGTTCATGGACCACGCCCTGTCCGACGTCCTGCTGGCGTTCTTGCTGCTAGCAGTGGGTATTGGGGCGATTTGGGGAGATGTGCGCTCGTTCTTCAAGCGGCCACACAATAAATAAACCATTCAGCTCCGAAAAGAACAAGGCTTGTTCTTGGGCTTTCTCTCTCGCACACTTTCGAGCCATGGGGACCGTGCTGTGGATTGGTGGGGGACAGTGGGCTGGAAAGACCACCGTCTCCCGGATACTCGCCGAACGCTTCGGACTGACCGCCTACCACTACGACTTCCACGACGCCCGGGGTCACTTCGACCGGGCGATGGCCAACGCGATCCGCTACCCGCACCGGAACGCGGCCGTCAACGACAGTCCCGACGAGCAGTGGGTGCACCGGTCACCGCAGCGGATGGCGGCGGACTGCCTGCGCGGTTTCGCCGAGCGCTTCGAGATGGTGCTGGACGACCTGCGCGCGCTGTCCACGACGCGGCCGCTGATCGCCGAGGGGTGGGGCCTGCGGCCGGAGCTGGTCGCGACCCGGGTGACCGCGCCGGACCAGGCGGTGTTCCTGGTGCCGTCCGAGGAGTTCCGCCAGCGCCAGCTGCGCGAGCTGGACAGGGCGCGCAGTCTCGCGATCGGTCACCTCGCCGTCGAGGTGAGCGATCCCGTTCTGGCACAGGAGAACCGCGTTGCGCGGGACCGCCTGCTCGCCGGGGACGCGGCGCGATCCGCGCGACTGTGCGGATTTCGAGTGATCACAGTGGACGGTGAGCTCGGCGCGGGCGGTGTCGCCGACGAGGTGCAGGAGCACTTCCGCGCGCACCTTCCCCGCCGCTGACAAGGAAACGGGGCCCTCCAGAACACCGGAGGGCCCCGTCTGTCCACAAAGGACTACACGGTGCTAGTCCTCGGAGCTCTTGTTCAAACCGGAGCTGATCAGGTCCATCACGGTCGAGTCGGCCAGCGTGGTGACGTCACCGACCTGGCGGTTCTCCGCGACATCGCGCAGCAGTCGCCGCATGATCTTGCCGGAGCGGGTCTTGGGCAGCTCGGGGACGACCATGATCTGCCTGGGCTTGGCGATCGGGCCGATCTCCTTGGCGACGTGGTCGCGCAGCTCCTTCACGATGCCCTCGCCCTGCTCGACGCCGCCGCGCAGGATCACGAACGCCACGATGCCCTGGCCGGTGGTCGGATCGGTCGCGCCGACCACGGCCGCCTCGGCGACCTTGGCGTGCGAGACCAGCGCCGACTCGACCTCGGTGGTGGAGATGCGGTGCCCGGACACGTTCATCACGTCGTCCACCCGGCCGAGCAGCCAGACCGCGCCGTCGTTGTCGTACTTCGCGCCGTCACCGGCGAAGTAGAAGCCCTGCTCCTCGAAGCGTGCCCAGTAGGTGTCGCGGAAGCGCTGCTCGTCGCCCCAGATGCCGCGCAGCATCGCCGGCCACGGCTGGTCGAGCACGAGGTAGCCGCCACCGCCCTTGCCGACGGCCTCGCCCAGCTCGTCGACGACCTTCGCGCCGATGCCGGGCAGCGGGCCCATCGCCGAGCCCGGCTTGCACTCGGTGACCCCGGGCAGCGGCGCGATCATGATGGCGCCGGTCTCGGTCTGCCACCACGTGTCCACGATGGGGCAGCGGTTGCCGCCGACGTGCTCGCGGTACCACATCCACGCCTCGGGGTTGATCGGCTCGCCGACGCTGCCGAGCACCCGCAGCGAGGACAGGTCGTGCTTGGCCGGGATGTCCGCGCCCCACTTCATGAACGTGCGGATCAGCGTCGGCGCCGTGTAGTAGATGGAGACCTTGTACTTCTGCACGATCTCCCAGTGGCGCGCCTCGTTCGGCGTGTTCGGGGTGCCCTCGTAGACGACCTGGGTCGCGCGGTTGGCCAGCGGCCCGTAGACGATGTAGGAGTGCCCGGTGACCCAGCCGATGTCGGCGGTGCACCAGTAGACGTCCTCGCCCGCCTTGTGGTCGAAGACGTAGTGGTGGGTGTAGGCCGCCTGGGTCAGGTAGCCGCCCGAGGTGTGCAGGATGCCCTTCGGCTTCCCCGTCGTCCCCGAGGTGTAGAGGATGAACAGCGGGTGCTCGGCGTCGAAGGACTCCGGCGCGTGCTCGGTGGACTGCCCGTCGACCAGGTCGTGCCACCAGAGGTCGCGGCCCTCGGTCCACTCCACGTCGGTGTCGGTCCGCTTGACCACCAACACGTTCTGGATGCTCGGCGTCTGCGCGACGGCCTCGTCGACCGCGGTCTTCAGCGGCGCGGGCTTGCCCCGGCGGAACTGCCCGTCGGTGGTGATCACCAGCTTGGCCTCGGCGTCGTCGATGCGCGAGCGCAGCGCCTCCGAGGAGAACCCGGCGAAGACCACGCTGTGGGTCAGGCCGAGCCGCGCGCACGCGAGCATCGAGTAGATCGCCTCGGGCACCATCGGCATGTAGATCGCCACGCGGTCGCCTGCGACCAGGCCGAGCGAGGCCAGCGCGTTGGCGGCCTTGCTCACCTCGTCCTTGAGGTCGGCGTAGGTGATGGTGCGGGAGTCACCGGGCTCGCCCTCCCAGTGGATCGCGACCTGGTCCCCGTGCCCGTCCTCCACGTGCCGGTCGACGCAGTTGTGGGCCACGTTGAGCGTGCCGCCGACGAACCACTTCGCGAACGGCGCGTCCGACCAGTCCAGCACCTGGTCCCACTCCGAGCTCCAGCTCAGCCGTCTGGCCTGCTCCGCCCAGAAGCCCTCCCGGTCGGCGGCGGCCCGCTCAGCCAGCTCCGTCCCGGCGTTGGCCCGCTCGGCGAACTCCGCGCTGGGCGGGAACGTGCGGCTCTCGGAGAGCAGGTTGTCCAGGGCGTTGCCGCTCGGTGGGGTCATGGGGGCGGACCTCCAGGAGGAGTGGGCGTTTCGCATTCACGTTCACGTTCGACCGTAGTGCGATCCAGCTCACGAAAACAGCCGAGCCCATGTGGTCCAGACCACTTCGTTGTCAGCTCGTGAGGCGCGCGGTCAACCGCTCCCTCGCCTCCGGCCACTCCTCCAAGATCATCGAGAAGGTCACGGTGTCCCGCAAGGAGCCGTCCGGGCGGATTCGATGGGCCCGGTGGACGCCCTCGCGCACCGCGCCGAGCCGCGCGATGGCCCGCTGCGAGCGGAGGTTGTTGATGTCGGTGTGCCAGGTGACCCGGTTGGCGCCCAGCACCTCGAACGCCCTTGCCAGCAACAGCAGCTTGGCCTCGGTGTTGAGCGCGGTGCGCTGCCACGGCGCGCCGATCCAGGTGTAGCCGATCGCGATGCCCCGGTGCTCGGGGGTGATCTCGTAGTAGGAGGTCGTCCCGGCCACCTCGCCGGTGCGCTGGTCGATCTGCGCCCACGGCAGCCGGAATCCGCGTTCCCGGTCGGCGATGCCGACGTCGATGATCCGCCGCGTGTCGTCGAGCTCGATCGGCTGGCGCCAGCTCAGCCAGCGCCAGACCTCGGGGTCCTTGCCCGCCGCGTGCAGCCCTTCGGCGTGCTCCTGGGTCAGCGGTTCGAGCCGGACGTGGCGGCCGATCAGGACCGACTGCTCCCACCACCTGCTGTCAACAGTCACAACCCGAAGGTAGGTATCAAGTCACCGATGGGGGAACGTCCACATCGCGACGATCGCGCTAGGCCACTGCCGCCGGTAACGTCCCCGTCTTGTGAGTGCCTTGGTCGCTGACCCACTGCGTCCGCTACTCGATCTGCCTCGGGTGTCCGAGGCCGTGAAGTCCGCCAGGGAGGCGATCGACGAGCTGCACCGGCACCCGGCCAACCGCAAGGGCTGGCCGACCACCGCCGCCGAGGCGTCGGTGCGTGCCGCGCGGGCTTCGGCGGTCCTCGACGGCGGCAGCGCGGAGATCCCCGCCGGGGGAGAGGTGAGCGATCCCGTGCTCGCCGGTTCCCTGCGCGTCGCCGAGTCCGTCGGCTTACTGCTCACCACCTGGCAGCGCGCGCCGATGCAGGCCCTCGCCCGGTTGCACGTGCTCGCCGCGGCGGACCTGGTGCCGATCGCCCAGTCCGACGCGCTCGGCCGCCCCAAGGGCGATCCCGGGACCTCCACGCGGCTCGACCTCCTCGCGCAGCTCGTCGCCGGTGCCACCGAGGTCCCCGGCCCGGTGCTGGTCTCCGTGGTGCACGGGGAGCTGCTCGCGCTGGACGCCTTCGGCACGGCGGACGGGGTCGTCGCGCGCGCGGCTGCCCGGCTGACCGCCATCGCCACCGGCCTCGACCCGAAGGGGCTCGCGGTGCCGGAGGTGGGGTGGATGCGCAAGCCGGATGAGTACCGAAGGGCCGCGGCGGCGTTCGCTTCCGGAGAGCCGGACGGCGTCGGTGAGTGGGTGCGCTTCTGTTGCGCCTCAATGGAAGCCGGTGCCCGCGAGGGCAAGAGCATCGCCGACGCCGCGCTCGAAGCCTGACACGACAACGGAAAAGTGAGCTGCCCCCGGGAGAGAGTCCGGGGGCAGCTCCACAACAGAGGGTCCTAGCGGGTCGCCGCGCCCAGCGTCACCAGGGCGTCGCGCACGTGCCCGTCGGTCTCGCCGAGCGCCAGCGCAGCCTGCGCGCTGTCCACACCGGACAGAAGGCAGACCAGCGCGACCTTCACGTCACCGTCGGCGGCCTGCAGGGCGTCGGAGCACTCCTGCTCGCCGAGCCCGGTGGCCTCGCGCAGGATCGTCACGTTGCGCCCGCGCAGCTTCGCGTTGGTCGCGCGCATGCTGACCATCAGGTTGGAGTACGTGCGGCCGAGCTTGATCATCACGGCGCTGGAGAAGGACGTCAGCACCAGCTTCTGCGCGGTGCCCGCCTTCATCCTGGTGGAGCCCGCGATCGCTTCGGGACCGGTTTCCAGCGCCACCACCACGTCCACCTCCGCCAGCGACGCGGTCGCCGGGTTGGAGGAGACGAAGCCGGTGTGCGCGCCGATGCGCTTCGCCTCGGCCAGCGCGCCGAGCACGAACGGCGTGCGCCCGGAAGCGGCCAGACCCAGCACGAAGTCGCCCGCGACGGCGTGCTCGCGGATGACCCGCGCGCCCGCCTCGTCGTCGTCCTCGGCGTTCTCGACGGCCTTGATCAGCGCGGCGGTCCCGCCCGCGTGGTGCGCGAGGAACCAGTCGTCCGGCGCGTTGAACGTCGGCGACAGCTCGGCGGCGTCCAGCGTGGCGAGGCGACCGGAGGTGCCCGCGCCGACGTAGTGCACCTTGCCCCCGCCGCGCAGCGCGGCGACGGCGAAGTCAACGGCGCGCGCGAGCTGCGGCAGCGTGGCCGCCACGGCGTCGGGGACCGTGCGGTCCTCGTTGTTGATCAGGCGCAGGATCTCCTGCGTCGGCAGCAGGTCGATGTCCATCGTGCGCGGGTTGCGGCGCTCGGTCGGCGCGTTGACCTGGACGGCCGGGCGAGGGCTTGGCACGGTCATTTTCCTGACTCCCGGTTGCGGCGGCGGCCGTCCGGCCGCGGTCCGAGGCGGTGACCGCTCACCGCTTCGTAGGTGGCCTCCAGGGCCGCGGTCGCCGAGTCGTGGTGCCGCTGGGCGATACCGACGAACAGGCAGTCGATCACGGTCAACTGGGCGATCCGGCTCGCGGTGGCGCCGGAGCGGAACGTGGTCTCGCGCGCGGCGGTGGTCAGCACGTAGTCGGCGACCTCGGTGACCGGCGAGCGCGGGAAGTTGGTCAGCGCCACGGTGATCGCGCCGCGGCTGCGCGCGACCCGCAGCGCCTCGACGGTGTCCGCGGTGGCGCCGCTGTGGGTGATGCCGACCGCGACGTCGCCCTCGGTGAGCACGGCGGCTGAGGTCAGCGCGATGTGCGTGTCGCTCCACGCGAAGGAGGTGCGGCCGATGCGGTGCAGCTTCTGCTGGAGGTCCATGGCGACGAAGGCGCTCGCGCCGACGCCGTAGACGTCGACCCGGCGAGCGATGGCCATCGCCTCGACGACGCGCTCCAGCTCGGTGACGTCGATCTGGTCGGCCGTCTCCTCGACCGCGCGGGCGTCGGAGAAGGCGACCTTGTTCACCACGGCGCGCAGGTCGTCGCCGGGGCCGATGTCGCTGCCCACGTCGCGTTCGGCGCGCGCGGCGGTCCTGGCGGTGTCGGCGGCGAGCGCGATGCGGAGATCTGGGTAACCGCCTACGCCGATTGCCTTGCAGAAGCGGGTGACCGTCGTTTCACTGGTACCTGCCTGCTCCGCCACCTCGGTGATGCTCCGGTGCGCCACCGTGGCCGGGTCCGCGAGCACGACCTGGGCGACCCGCTGCTCCGCACGGGCGAGACCCGGGAACAGTGAACGGATCCGAACGAGGGGGCTTGCTTCGCCGGTGTCCATAGCTACGCCGTTCTCTGAGGCCATGTCGGAAACTTACTAACAAGTAGGTTGCGGATCAACCCCAGGCGACGTGCTTGTCTTGGAGGCTGCTTCGTCACCATAACTCAGCTGAGCGGGGCTGTTGATGAAGAACTTGCCCCGATCTGGATACGCAAAGTGCTTTCCGATGTCGTTCATTCGGACGACAGGTTGTAGCACGTTCAACTTCCTGGCGGCCAGGTAACCGGCTGGTAGGGGCGGTGCGCGCGGCGGCGGATGAGAGCCCTCTCATGGCCGGATTCGCTGCTGACAACGTTTGTTCCCGATCGGTTCAGCACTCCGAGAATCCGTAGAACGTTCATCTGTCCGCGCTGTGCGCGAGGCCGAATCGTTACACCGCGTCCGGAGCGACCTCCGGACGGATGTGACGAAGGCGTCACCGAACACCGGACAAACACGGCGAAGCCCCACCTCCCGCGCTGGTGGAGGTGGGGCTTCGTGGTCACATGGGTGATCTAGCGCCTGGGCTGCCACCCGTCGGCGGTCAGGCGCTGCGGCTGCCGCTCGCCGTCGAGCACGAGCCCGCCGGAGCCCCAGACGCGGATGCCGTCGAGGTGCACGCCGCGCCCGGACGCCTGTGCGTCCGTGCTGTAGCGCCACCGCAGCGCGAGGTCCTTCGCCTCCGGCAGCTCCGCCCGGACGCTCCACCACGAGCGGTGCCCGCTGCCGCTGAGCGACTCCTGCGCCCCGTCCGGAGCGCCGCGACCGCTGACCCGCAGCGGCACGGCCTTCCACGTGGCGCCGCCGTCCGAGCTGGCCTCGACGGTCAGCTGGTCCAGCTTCGGCTCGGTGTCCACGAACGCGTCGAACGTGGCGACCTTCGCCCCGGACAGCGCGGGCGTGGTCAGCGTGGCGTTGCGCGCGTCAGGAGCCCCGGAGTACCAGGCGTCCTGGCCCTGCGCAGGCCGCACGGACATCGCCTGCGCGAGCCCCCTGGCGAACGCCCGCCGCGCCGGGTTGTTCGAGCCCCAGTTGCGCGTCGGGTGCACGCGGTTGGTCAGGAGCACCGCGACCGAGCGCGAGGTCGGGTCGATCACCAGTGAGGTGCCGGTGAACCCGGTGTGCCCCACCGTGCGCTGCCCTGAGAGCCCGTCCATGTACCAGTGCTGGTTCATCTCGAAGCCCAGCCCGCGCTGGTTCGGCGCGAACTGCGGGATGTAGTTGACCATCATCTCGCGCAGCGTGTTCGACTTCAGGACGCGCTTGCCGCCGTAGCTGCCGCCGTTGAGCACCATCTGCCCGAACACGGCCATGTCCTTGGCGGTGGAGAAGACGCCCGCGTGCCCGGCGACGCCGCCGAGCGACCACGCGTTCTCGTCGTGCACCTCACCGCGGACCATGCCGCGCGGGGGAGTCACGGCGAACTCCGTGGCCGCCACGCGGTGCAGCTTCTCCTTCGGCGGGTTGTAGCCGGTGTCGACCATGCCGAGCGGATCGGTGACGCCCTTGCGCACCAAGGTGTCCAGCGGCGCGCCCGCCACCTGCTCGGCCAGCACCGCGAGGGTGATCAGGTTGAGGTCCGAGTAGATGTAGGCGGTGTTCGGCGGCTGCTGGAGCTTGGACTCCAGCGTCGCCCTGATCCGCGAGGCCTTGTCCGGCCAGTCCCGCCACAGCGGGATGAACGGCTGCATGCCCGTGGTGTGGGTGAGCAGCTGCCGGACCTTGATGCCCTCCTTGCCGTTGGCGGCGTAGGCGGGCAGGTAGCTGGCGACCGTGCGGTCGAGGTCGATCTTGCCGCGTTCCACCTGCTGCATCACCGCGACCGTGGTGAACAGCTTGGAGATCGAGGCCATGTCGAAGATCGTGTCGGCGCCCATCGGCACCCACTCGTCCTTCGGCAGCTCGGTGCCCTTGTCGTCGGCGTAGCGCAGCGCGTGGCCCAGGGAGCCCTTGCTGACGACGACGCCGTCGTGCACCAGCACGCCGACCGCGCCCGCGTAGAGCGGGTTCGTCGTGCCCTGCTTCTCCGTCCACGACCGCAGTTGGTTCCACGCGGCGTCGATCGGAGCGCGGTCGAGGCCGACCTGCTCCGGGCTGCCGTCGCGCAGTTTCGTCCACTGCGGCGCGAAGTCGGAGTGCGGGCGGTCGAACCGCCCGGCTCCGCCGAAGGCCGATGTCTCCGGCGCCGCCGACGCGGTCCCGCCGAGCACGGCGAGACCCGTCAGCAGTGCCGCACAAGTCAGTGCAGGGGAACGCATGTCACCTCATCACCGGTAGATCAGGTACTTGGCGCGGTGCTTGCGGAACTCGGCTTCCTCGGCCCGGTAGGAGCCGACGATCTCGTCGACGCCCGCGCCGCGCTCCACCATGTCCTTGAGCCGGTCGGTGCCCCACAGCTTCGCGATGAAGTTGTCGGTGCGCCACGCGAACAGCGTCGGGTAGAGGCGCTTGGCCTCCACCAGCATCGCCACCCCGGCCCGGATCGGCTCGAAGCGGTGCCGATCGGTGATCATCAGCTGCACGCCGCCGCAGTTCACGCCGACGTGCTTGTTGAAGGTCGGCTGGAAGTACGTCTCGCGGAAGAGCACGCCCGGCATGCGGTAGCCGTTGAGCGCCTCGGCCCACTTCCAGTCCACCTTGGGCGCACCGATGATCTCGAACGGCCGCGTGGTGCCCCGGCCCTCCGACCACAGCGTGCCCTCGAACAGGCAGGTGCCGGGGTAGGCGAGCACGGTGTCCGGCGTCGGCACGTTGGGGCTCGGCGGGACCCACAGCAGTCCCGTGTCGGCGAACTGCGTGTCCCTGCGCCAGCCGCGCACCTCGATCACGTCGAGCTTGGCGAGCTTGGAGCCGGTCTCCTGCGGCAGGAACGTGTCGTTGTACAGCCGCGCCAGCTCGCCCATGGTCATGCCGTGCCGCAGTGCGATCGGCTTGCGACCGACACCCGAGGCGTGCTTCGGGTCCAACTGCGGCCCGAACGCCTGCCCACCGATGGGATTGGGCCTGTCGAGCACGATGACCGGCAGGTTGCCTGCGAGCACCGCGGCGTGCATGGCCGTGTAGAGCATCCAGATGTAGGTGTAGAACCGCACACCCGCGTCGCCGATGTCGAACACCACGGTGTCCACGCCGGCCTTCTTGTACAGCTCGGCGAGCTTCGTCGCGTTGATGCCGTAGGCGTCGTACACCCGCAGCCCGGTGCGCGGGTCGTCGAACTCGCCCTCGGAGCCACCGGCCTGCGCGGTGCCGCGGAAACCGTGCTCCGGGCCGTAGATGCCGACGACGTTGACCTTCTTGCTGTCGGCCATGGCGTCGACGACGTGCCGCATGTCCGAGAGCATGCCGGTCGGGTTGGTGACGATGCCGACCTTCTTGCCCGCCAACGCCTTCCAGCCGCTCGCGGCGAGCACGTCGGCACCGGTGAGCACGCGGCGCCCGAAGGCCTCCGCTTCCGGCTGGGCCGCCGCGGTACCGGCGCCGAGGCCGATCGCGGGCGCGGCAAGAGCACCGGCGGCGAGGAACCTCCGCCTGTTCAGACCATCCATTGTGGACATTCCTCCGCTTACCAGGTCAGGCCGTGGCCGAACGGGAACCGGACAACGGTCGGGTCGCTCGCGCTGGGCACGCTCACCGGGAGCTTGCCCTTGGGGGACAGCTCGCCCAGCACGACCTTGGCGACGGACTCCATCGAGCCCGCGCTGAAGGAGTAGGTGTTCAGCCACGTCTTCACGGCGTCCACGTGCGCGGCGTCGTACGGATCGCGCACCGCGACGGCGATGACCGGCTTGCCGGTGGCCGCGAGCTTCTCCAGCAGCTGGCGCTGCAAGGGCTCCTTCGACGCGCGGTTGGTCAGCACGACCACGGCGTCGTTCTGCCCGGCGGCGGCCACGGCCGACTCGATCGCCTGCGGCGTCGGCCTGAGTCCCGTGGTCAACGCGGTCGTCGCGACACCGCGTGCGTTGAACTGCTTCGCGAGCGTCTGCGTGCTCGGGGTGCCCCACGTGGCAGCGGCGTCGCTCCAGCCGGTCACGAGGACCTTGCCGGGCTTGGCGCGCATCGGCAGCACCTTGTCGTCGTTGCGGATCGCGGTCACGGTGTTGTCGGTGACCTTCTGCGCCACGGCCTGGTTGCGCTTGTTGCCGACGAGCTTCTCCGCGGCGGCCGGGTCGACGAACGGCTTGGTGAGGATGCCGCGCTTGAGCTTCATCATCAGGACGCGCAGCACGCTCTCGTCGATGCGCCGCTCGGTCAGCTCACCGGTGCGCACCGCGTCGATCACGCTGTTGATCGCCAGCTCCAGGTACTGCGGCATCAGCAGGACGTCGACGCCCGCCTTCAGCGCCAGCACCGGCAGCCGGGCGTCCGGGTGCTTCTTGCGCGCGCCCTCCATCCGCAGCGAGTCGGTGTAGACCACGCCGCGGAAGCCGAGCTCGCCGCGCAGCATCCCGGTGATCACCTTGGGGGACAACGTCGACGGCTCGCCGGAGTCGTCCAGCTTCGGTACCACGATGTGCGCGGTCATGATCGAGTCCACGCCCTTGGCGATGGCCGCGCGGAACGGCGGCGCGTCCAACTGCGCCCACTGCTCGGGGGTGTGGTTGATGACCGGGAGGCCGTAGTGGCTGTCCACGTCGGTGTCGCCGTGGCCGGGGAAGTGCTTGACGTTGGCGGAGACGCCCTGCGTCGGCAGGCCGCCCTGGTAGCCCCTGACCTGCGCGGCGACCATGTCGGAGACGAGCTTGGGGTCGGAGGAGAACGACCGCACGCCGATCACCGGGTTCGCCGGGTTCACGTTCACGTCCGCGTCCGGCGCGAAGTCCTGGTTGATGCCGACCGCGCGCAGCTCCTGGCCGGTGATCTCGGCGGCCTTCCTGGCGTCCTCGGTGGACCGCGACGCGCCGAGCGCCATGCTGCCGGGGAACTGGGTGGCGGGCGGACCGAACCGCGTCACCACGCCCTGCTCCTGGTCGGTGCTGACCAGCAGCGGCAGGTTCCCGGAGCTCACCGCCGCGCGCTGCAGGCCGTTGGAGAGCTCGGCGACCTGGCGGGCGTTGTGGAAGCTGTCGGTCCACGCGAAGTAGATGACGCCGCCGAGGTGGTAGCGCTTGACGACCTCGGCGGCCGTGTCGACGCCGAACTCCTCGCGGTTCTTCGGGTGCGGGGTGTCGGCCGTCTTGCCGTAGACGTTGGCCACGAAGAGCTGGCCGACCTTTTGCTCCAGCGTCATGCCGCGGAGCGTGCTCGCCGCCGCGTTCATGGTCGCCGCCTCCGCGTTCTGCGCGGGAGCGTCCTGGGCCGTGGCCGCAGGGGCGCCCACCGCGGCGGCGGCGATGGCTGCTGACAGCAGCACCGCGACCTGCCTGCGGGGGATGGACTTGACGTGACGCAACGGAGCCTCCCGACGTCGCTGGCGGGCAATTCTCAACTGGATACCCGGTAAGCACGGCAAGTTACCCACGGGAATGGTGGGGGTCAACGCGCGTGACGGGGCTGCAACGAACTCATGTGCCCTGGTCACCCGCTTGCCGAACAATCCGATCCCAGCACTGGTTCATCTGGCGCAGTGGCTGCAGGCTTTCACGAACGGTATCGGGGTGCCCACCCTGTGTGGCAGGGGCCGAAGGGTGGCACGGAAAAAGGGGACGGCGCCCGTCGACTTTCGTCGAGGGCGCCGCCCCATCAGCGAGGAGGATCGGGGTACCAAGCGTGCATCTCGTGTCGTACCTGGTGAGGACTCGGCGTCCAGCGTCCTGATACGCAGTCCTTCGACGACATGCCTCCCGCGGCGTGCTGCGCGTGGGTTCCCAATCTCCTCGCACGGAGCGACAGGGGGTGAGCGGTACTTCTCTTCGTATCGCCCCTGGCCTCTGCCGGTCCGCACTTCCCTTTGTAGTCCGTGATTGGCGTCACAGCAAGGGCACGGACGGGTGCACCGTTTCAGCAAGGTCGACACGCCCCGGGGCAACCCGTCAGTAGGGCTGCGCCTTCGGCTGGAACCCGCTAGCCCTAACAGGTTCAGTCGCCCTGTTCCTCTTGCCCTTTGGCCCGTCGCTGGTGTCGGCGGAGGCCGTAGAAAGCGACTCCCGCCGCCGCCATGACACCGAGTCCCACCGCTGCCGCCGCGACCGCCGTGCCGGAAGGGCTCGGGATGCGCGAGCGGAGCGAGACCGGGTCGGAGAAGGTGAGCACCGGCCACCCCCGCTGCGAGGCGACCTTGCGCAGCGACCGGTCCGGGTTCACCGCCGTGGGGTGGCCGACCGCCTCCAGCAGCGGCAGGTCGGTGATGGAGTCGGAGTAGGCGTAGCAGTCGGCCAGGTCGTAGCCGCCCGCCTCGGCCAGCTCCCGCGCCGCGACGACCTTGTTCTCGCCGTAGCAGTAGAAGTCGACCTCGCCGGTGTAGCGGCCCTCGGCCGAGACCATCCGGGTGCCGACGCTGCGGGTGGCGCCGACCATCTCCGCGATCGGCTGGACGATCTCCGCGCCGGAGGCAGAGACGACGATCACATCGTGGCCCTCGGTCTTGTGGTCGGCGATGAGCTCGGCGGCCTCGGAGTAGACCAGTGGGTTGACGATGTCGTGCAGCGTCTCGTCCACGATCGCGCGCACCTGTTCGACGTCCCAACCGGTGCAGAGCGAGGTCAGGTGCTCGCGCATGCGCTCGGTCTGGTCCGCGTCCGCCCCGGCGAGCATGAACATGAACTGGGCGTAGGCGCTCTTCAGCACCGCGCGCCGGTTGATCAACCCCTCCTGGAAGAAGGGCCTGCTGAAGGCCAGCGTGCTCGATTTGGCGATGACGGTCTTGTCGAGGTCGAAGAACGCCGCGACCCGGGTCTTTTCCGTCTTTCGCACGCTCTCACCAGGAACGATCACGGGCTCAGCATAGGTCTCGTTGCGGCACCGGTGCCGAATCGTCACCTGTCGCTCGAACGGACGAGAGGCAACTTCTGGTTGCGGGGGGATACAGTAGTCACGTCCGGCTGTGCCGGACGGGTTCAGTCCGACCCCCCGGGACTGAACCTATGACGACCCCCGTCCCTCCCCCCTGGCGGGGGTCGTCCCATGTCCGGACCCGTTTTCGACCGGTCTTCAGAACGCTTCTCACGTCCTTGAAACGTTCTACGCCAACGTTGTGCGTGACCGGCTCGCGTCGCCGCGTGCACCGCCGAAGCCGAAGCTCGGTGCCGCAGAACGGTTTCACCCGGGGTTCACACCGCGAGCGCCGATGCCGAACCGCTGGCCGGTTCAGGCCACCGCCGCACATCCGCTCAGCTCCACCACCGCCCGATCCACGGCCTCCTCCACGCCTCGGCGCGGTCAATCGCGCGCGCGTGGGGGAGCCCCCCACTTTCAATTCTTCCCTGCGGCACCGACATTTCCGCCGCGAAGACCACCAGGTGCGGCCGAGTTGTCCACAACGCGCCCGTTGTCCACAGATCGCCGAGACCCCATGGCACCCGACCCGGCCCCGAGCGACGGTGGAACGACCACCGGAACCCGCACCGGCGGGACGCGAACGGCAGGGGGAGACAGTGGAAACGGCACGACCTCTGGTGTTGATGGAGGACACCGAACTCCTCGACGAGGCACTGCGGCTGGCCGCGGCCGCGGGCTGCGACGTGCACCGGGTGCCCGATCCCGCCGCGGCGCGGCGGCACTGGGCGACCGCCCCGCTGGTGCTGCTCGACGACTCCGGCCTGCGGAGCTGCGCCGCCGCGGATCTGCCGCGCCGGGCCGACATCGTGGTGCTGACGACGACCGAACCCGACCCGGTGATGTGGCGGCAGGCGGTCGAACTGGGAGTGCACAAGGTCCTCTCCCTCCCGGAGGCCGAGGAGTGGCTGACCGCGACGCTCGCCGACGTCGCGGAAGGCTCGGCATCGGATGCGGGCCGCGTGCTCGCGGTGATCGGCGGCAGAGGCGGCGCGGGGGCGTCGGTGCTGGCCTGCGCGGTCTCGGTGGTCGCGCTCCGCAGGGGCGAGCAGGTGCTGCTGGTGGACTGCGATCCGTTCGGCGGCGGCCTGGACCTGATGCTCGGCGCCGAGCACACGGAGGGTCTGCGCTGGCCCGGGCTGACCCCGACGCGCGGCCGGATGTCGCCGTCCTCGCTGCGATCCGCGTTGCCCACCGCCGATGTGCGGGGAGGTGGCCTCACCGTGCTGTCCTGCGATCGGGACGGCACCGGTCCGGAACCGGCAGCGGTGGAGGCGGTGGTGTCGGCGGGCCGCCGTGGCGGCGGGGTCGTGGTGTGCGACCTGCCCCGGCACCTGCCCGACGCCGCGCTCACCGCGCTCGACCTGGCCGACCTGGCGGTGCTCGTCGTACCCGCCGAGGTCCGCGCCTGCGCGGCGGCCTCCCGTGTCGCGGAGCGGGCGCTGAGCCGAGGGACGGCGCTGCAGGTCGTGGTCCGGGGCCCGGCTCCGGGCGGGCTGCAGGCCGAAGACGTGGGGCGCTCCCTCGCCCTGCCCCTGCTCACGACGATGCGCCCGGAGCCGGGCATCGACCGCGAGCTCGACAACGGCCATGCCCCGGCGCAGGCCAAGGGGCCGCTCGCCGAGGCAGCGGGGCAGGTGCTCGACGTGTTGCGCGGGGGCGGATCGCGATGAGCGAGGACCTGGCCGACCGCGTCCGGCACCGGATCGCGGCCACCACCGGGCCGGTGACAGCGGGGGCGGTCGCTGACGCGGTCCGCGCCGAGGCCGGGGGAGTCATCGGCGACGCCACGCTGCTGCACACGATTCGCTTGCTGCATCAGGAATTCGTTGGTGCGGGGCCGCTCGAACCACTGCTGCGCGACCCCGCGACCACGGACGTCCTGGTGGCCGGACCGGGCAAGGTCTGGGTGGACCAGGGGCGAGGGCTGCGCGAGGCCCGGGTCGACCTGCCGGACGAGGAATCCGTGCGGCGACTGGCACAACGGCTCGCGCTCGCGGCCGGGCGGAGGCTCGACGACGCGCAGCCCTATGTGGACGGTTGGCTCCCCGAGTGCGGTGCCGGGGGCAACGTCCGGTTGCACGCCGTGCTCGCACCGATCGCCGCCGACGGCACCTGTGTGTCGCTTCGCGTGCTGCGCCCGGCAACGCACGACCTGGACGCCCTGCGCCGCCTCAAGACCTTCGACCGCGAGATGACGGCGGTGCTCAAGGCGTTGGTCGCGGCACGGTTGGCCTTCCTCGTGGTCGGCAACACCGGTTCCGGCAAGACGACCCTGCTGGCCGCGATGCTCGGCTGCGTTCCTGCCGACGAGCGGATCGTCAGCGTCGAGGAAGCCGCGGAGCTGCGGCCGGGACACCCGCACGTGGTGCGGCTCGTGGCCCGCCCGCCCAATGTCGAGGGCGCAGGTGAGATCGCACTGCGCCAGCTCGTCCGGCAGGCCCTGCGCATGCGCCCCGACCGCCTGGTGGTGGGAGAGGTGCGCGGCGCGGAGGTGTGCGAGCTGCTCGCGGCGCTGAACACCGGCCATGACGGCGGTGCGGGCACCGTGCACGCGAACTCTCCGGCGGATGTCCCGGCGCGCATGGAAGCACTCGCCGCTCTCGGCGGACTGTCCCGAGACGCCCTGCACAGCCAGCTCAGCGCGGCGATCCAGGTGGTGCTGCACATGAAGCGCGAACCCGACGGACGGCGTCGTTTGGCGGCTATCGGCACCCTCACCCGCATCGACGAGCGGGCCAGGTTCGTGCCCGCCTGGCAGTGCGGCAGCGGGTGGTCCTCCGGCCAGTCCCTGCTCGCCGACCTGCTGAGGGCGAGGGAGGTGAACCCGCCGTGGTCGCTGCCGCTCTCCTCCTCGCGCTAGGGATCTCGTTGTGGCCCAACCCTTCTGCGCGACCCAGACTCGCCGCGCTGTTCGGGGCGCCACCGCGTTCCCGATGGTCGAGGTTCCGGCCGAACGCCACGCTTCTCGTCCCGGTCGTTGGCGCGTTCGGGGTTCTGCTCGCCGGAGTGGGTGGGGGGATCGCGTTCGCCGCCTTGGCGTGGACCGGTGTCCGGCAACTGCGGCGACACCGGTTCGAGCGCCGCCAGCGGAGCGCTGCGTGCGGTCTGGCGGAAGCGCTCGAACTCATCGTCGGAGAGCTGCGTTCGGGCGCACATCCCGCGAGCGCGGTGGCCAACGTTGCCGCGGATGCGGACCCTGAGGCCCAGAAAGCCTTGCAGGCCATAGCTTCCACTGCTCGGCTCGGTGGTGATGTGCGCGCGGCCGTCGACCACTTCGCGCTGGAGGACCCCCTGCGCGGTCCGGTCCTGAAGCAGTTCGGCGAGGCCTGGAGCACTGCGGAGAACCACGGCGTGCCCCTGGCGGAGTTGCTGGAGGCGGTGCACCGGGACTTGAGCCAACGGGTCCGCTTCGCGCACCAGGTCGAGGCGCGCATGGCTGGCCCGCGCGCCACGGCTGGGGTGCTGGCGTGCTTGCCGGTGGTGGGCCTGCTTCTCGGCGAGGCCATGGGGGCGGCGCCGCTCGCCGTGCTCGTGCGGACCGGGTTCGGCCAAGTGCTGCTGGTGGTTGGTTCCGCGTTGATGTGCGCGGGCGTGGCGTGGAGCGCGCGGTTGGTTTCGCGGGTGGTGACCGCATGACGGCACAAGCTCTTGCGGCACTCGCGTTGGCGACGGCGTTGGTCGTCGCGCCCAGTTCTCCTAGCGCCCGTGCGAGGCTTCGTGCCCTGAGGGGACAGCCACGCGTGGAACACGACGCTGCTCTTCGTCAGCGGTGGTTGGCCGTTGTCGTCGGCCTCAGCGTCGGTGGCTGCGTCATCGCGTTCGCACCGAGCTCCGCACTGTTGAGTCCTGTTGTGGCGGTCGCGGCTTGGTACGGCGCGCGCTGGTGGCTCGGCAGGCCGGCGAAGCCGCCCGAAGCCGATCCGTTGGTGCTGGCCGCGGCGTGGGACATGCTCGCCGCCTGCCTGAAGTCGGGGATGCCGGTGCCCTCATCCGTGCGCGTTGCCGCAGAACGGCTTTCCGGGCGAGCGCGGGCCGCGTTGGTGGAGGCCGCGGACCTGCTCGCACTGGGCGCAGATCCCACCGCCGCGTGGCGATCGGCGTCGGAGATTCCCGAGACCAAGCGATTAGCCAGGGCAGCGCGGGGGACGGCCCGGTCGGGCGCCGCGCTCGCCCAGCTCGTCCACGAGCTGGCCGTTGCGCTACGTGCCACGGCCGCCGAACGGGCCGAATCGCTCGCGCAGCGGGCGGCGGTCCTGATCTCCGCGCCGTTGGGTGCGTGCTTCCTGCCCGCCTTCCTCTGCTTGGGCGTCGCGCCGGTGGTGGTGGGACTGGCGAACGGGCTGCTGACCACCTGGTAACGCCGATATGCGAAATGTCCGAAGTGGACAGGAAATACATGGAGAACTCGTCGAAGCCCCGGAAGAGGTCGGTTGAACGTGCAAGGGAAAAGCTTTTCGTCATCGAGGTCCCGTCTTGTCGGACTCGTCGACTCCGACGCCGGGATGGCCAGCTCGGAATACGCGATCGTCACCATTGCCGCCGCCGCATTGGCGGGCATCCTCTACGCGGTGGTCACCGGGGAGCCGGTGACGGCGGCACTGGAGGGGTTGGTCCGGCGTGCGCTCGACGTCGCTTTCTAGTGCCGGGCGACCGCGGCGCGGCGACCGTGGAGGCCGCCGTCGCGGTCGCCGCGCTGGTGCTCGTGCTCGGCCTCGCGCTGACCGGACTGCGGGCGGCCGCCGACCAGATCCGGTGCGTCGACGCGGCCCGCGAGGTCGCCCGGCTGCTCGCCCGTGGCGATCTCGGCGGCTCGGCGGAAGCGTTCAGCAAGATCGCTCCGAGCGGTGCCGCGCTGACCGTTCGGCGGGAGGGCGACAGCGTCTCCGTCGAGGTGACGGTGGCCGCACTCGGGCACCTGCTTCCCGGACTGCGGCTGCGCGGGAGCGCGTTCGCCTTGCTCGAACCCGGTGTCGGCGACTCAGCTCCAGGCCCCTGAGCAGCGCAGACAGTGCGGATCGCGGTTCTGTGACCGTCGTGGCGGCAACGGCGATCGCTGGGCTGCTCTCCGTGTTGGTGTTGCTGATCGGGCTCGGCTCGGCCCAGGTCCAGCGGCACCGGGCCGAGGCGGCGGCCGACCTCGCGGCTCTCGCGGCGGCCGGGCAGACGCTCGCCGGGACCACCGCCTCGTGCGGCGCCGCGGCGCGGGTCGCTGCGCGGATGGCGGTCGTGGTGACCTCCTGTCGACTCGACGGATGGGACGCCCTCGTCGAGGTTCGAGCGGTGCCGAACGGTCCCCTGCCGTTCGTCGTACCGGTCGTCGCACGGGCCAGGGCCGGTCCGGCTGAGTGAACGACGAGTGGCGACTGCGATGAGCGGTCGGTGAGCGACGGCGAGCGGCAGAGAGATCGACTGTGATCGGCATTACCCCCGGAGAGAGGGTGTCGGCCGTCGCAGTCGAATGGTCCCGGGAGTTCGTTCCGCCTGCGATCCACGTCTCATTCGCCGTGCCGTAGCTACCGGTTGTCGACGGGGGGTTACGCAAGGTGGCTGTTGTGCCGTTTGGTTTTACTGGAAGCGAGAAGCACTGTTGGAGGCAGAAAATGGATTGGTCGGACAGCTGGCGCGGAGCATTCCGGATCGAGCTGCGCGCTGAGGCCATCGGTCTCGCCTGGCGCGGCTGGCCGGTCCTGCCGGGCACCTACCCGACCGCCGCCGGCTGGGCGGGCCGGGACGGCATCCAGACCGACGGTCCCGTTCCCGTGCACCAGGACTGGGCCGACCGCGTCGGCACCCAGCCCGACCAGGTCGCCACCTGGTGGAGCGGCCGCCCCTACTCGCTGCTCGTCGCCACCGGCACCGTTCTCGACGCGATCGAGGTGGACGCGGAGCTCGGTCGCCGCGCCGCCATCGAGCTGCGCGCCGCCGGTGTCATCGTCCCCATNNGACACCGGCGCCCCGCTCCGCGAGGAGCTGGCCCAGCAGGAGGGGATCGTCCTGCACGGCAAGGACAGCTACATCCCGCTCCCGCCCTCGCCTTTCCAGCACGGCGTCGCGCACTGGCGGGTCAAGCCGCAGCTCTGCGGCTGGAACCTGCCGAGCTCGGAGATCGTTCAGGACGCTCTGTCCCTGGCTCTGCGCTCCGACGTCGTCGACAACGCTGCGCGGCTGGTTACCGCGGAGCGCTAAAGGGATCGGTCCGCCCGTTCGACGCGACTCGACCCCACGACGGCGAGTACCGCATCGAGCACGGCGACCGCTCCCGCCTTGTCCAGCGGTTCGTTGCCATTCCCGCACTTTGGCGACTGAACGCAGGACGGGCACCCCGCCGGGCACTCGCAGGAAACGATCGCCTCCCGCGTAGCTGCTAGCCAAGGGACAATCGCGGCATGGCCGCGATCGGCAAAGCCGGCTCCCCCCGGATGCCCATCGTGCACGAACACCGTCGCCTCCCCGGTGTCAGCGTGCGAAGCGGTGGACACCCCGCCGATGTCCCAACGGTCGCAGGTCGCAAACAGCGGTAGCAGGCCGA
>NZ_MUMH01000008.1 GCF_002155965.1 Allokutzneria sp. NRRL B-24872 | reverse complement strand
TGGTGGATGCTCGCGGCCCGCAGGTGCACGATCGCGTCCGCCGAGCCCGAGACCGTGTACGCGGCCTTCACCTCCGCCAGCGGCTCCAGGCCCGCGCGGAGCCTGCCCGGCCTGATGTTGCCGTGGCAGTGCACCTCCACGAAGGCCTCCGTTCCCCAGCCGAGGGCTTCCGGGTCCACCACCGCCGTGAAGCCCCGGAGCACCCCCGCGTCCAGCAGTTTGTCCACCCGCCGCTTCACCGCGGGCGCCGACAAACCGACGATCGAGCCGATCTCCGCGTAGCTCGATCGAGCGTCCGCCACGAGGCACGAAATGATTCGATGGTCAATCGAGTCCATACGCAACATTCTGCCGTTTACGCGGCATGATGCGGCGTTGATCGATGGTCTGTCGGACACTTAGATTTCGAATCATGTCGTCCGCCGTTGAGGTCCGCCCCGTCTCCGGGGCCAGCGCGCTCGCCGCCGCCCGCACCCCCACCACCCGGCGCTACCTCATGTGCGCCCCCAAGTTCTTCACCGTCGAGTACGCGATCAACCCGTGGATGGACCCCAGCGAACCGGTGAGCACCGAGCGTGCGCTGGAGCAGTGGGGCGAGCTGAAGCGGACCTACGAGAGCCTCGGTCACGTCGTCGAGGAGATCGAGCCGCAGCCCGGCCTGCCCGACATGGTCTTCGCCGCCAACTCCGGCACCGTCGTGAACGGCCGCGTCCTCGGCGCCCGCTTCCGCGCCCCCGAGCGCGCCGGCGAGGCCGAGTTCTACCGCCGCTGGTTCCTCGAGCACGGCTTCCGCGACGTCGTCATGCCCACCAACATCAACGAGGCCGAGGGCGACTTCACCTGGAGCGGCCGCGTCCTGCTCGCCGGAACTGGCTTCCGCACCGACCCCGGCGCCCACGCCGAGGCGCAGGAGATCCTCGGCGTCCCCGTCGTCTCGCTGAAGCTCGTCGACCCGCGCTACTACCACCTCGACACCGCGCTCACCGTCCTCGACGACTCGCGCGAGACCCCGCTCGTGACGTACTACCCGGGCGCTTTCTCGCCCGGCTCGCAGCGCGTCCTCGAGCTGCTGTTCCCCGACGCCGTCCTCGCCACCGAGGCCGACGCCGCGTGCCTCGGCCTCAACGGCGTCTCCGACGGCTACAACGTCGTCCTGCCCGTCGAGGCCACCGCGCTCGGCGCCGCACTCGAAACCCGGGGATTCCGCGTCCACTACGTCGACATCTCCGAGCTCCGCAAGTCCGGCGGCGGCCCCAAGTGCTGCACCATGGAAATCCGCGCCTGACCCACTGCGAAAGGCCCCTGGCGAGATTCTCGCCGGGGGCCTCTTAATTCAGGGAAACGGTTCCGTCGTCGCGTGAAGCATTTGCTCGTGAGCTGCTCCGTGATTCGCTTATGCGGGAGCTATGGACGTGAAGATCTGCGGTGTGTACGCCGTCAGCTCCGGTGACAACATGGCGAGGGTCAGCTACACGACCATGCAGGGAAGACCAGGAGACCTCCACCCCAAGAACTTCGACGTGCCTGTCACCGTCGCCAGGATTCAGATCTATCGGTGACGTCTGGCGATCAGTTTCTGGTGAATCATGGCCAGGCCGTTCGATCGATGTCTTACCGAGCCATGCGATGCCAGCTACCGCGCGGACATGACCGCTGAACCCGATCTTCCAGCGTCGGCCCGCGTTGTCGATCAAGAACGCTCTCTTCACCCTGCAGTCGAGGCCGTGGGACAATCAGGTTGAGTCGCCGACTTGGGAGCCATGTGCCTGATCAAGTTAACGGTCAGGTCAGTGGAGTTGCGAACAAAGAAGTTGACTCCGCCGTTCTCGACTCGGTTTGCATCCCAGAGAGCTCTGGCTTTCTCGCTCAGTGGAAGTCCAGATACCGATTCGATCAACCTGTGCGCGTTCACATTTCGTTTCGATCGCGGACGAAGACTGGGAACATGATAACGAGGCAACCGGCTCCAATCCGAGCTGGCACGCTGCCCGGTCCACTGCCATTGCCGACCGCAACAGCGTGATAAAGCGAGCACGTGGTGCCACACGAAGGCCCTGCCTGAGTTAGCGGCAGGGCCTTCGCGGAGCGGTGGTCAGCGGGTGACGTCGTAGACGAGCTTCTGGATGCCGTTGCCGTAGGACTCGCTCTCGACGAGCGCGAGGTTCTGCTTGTCCTTGTCGGTGCCGCTGAAGAGCCGCTTGCCCGCGCCGAGCAGGACGGGGAAGACGAGCAGGTGGTAGCGGTCGATGAGGCCAGCGTCGGAGAGGTTGCGGTTCAGCCCAGCGCTGCCGTGGACGATGATCGGCCCGCCCTCGGTCTCCTTGAGCGCGGCGACGTCCTCGAGCGAGCGCAGGATGGTGATCTCGCCCCAGTTGGAGACGAGGTCCTCCTCGCGCAGGGTGTTCGACACGACGTACTTGGGCAGGACCTTGTAGCGGGGGAAGTCGGCCATGTCGGGCCACACGGGCGAGAACGCCTCGTAGCTGGCGCGACCGAGCAGCACGGCGGAGGCCTCGTCCTGCTCGCGTCCCTTGATCTCGTAGGCGGCCGGGTCGAACGCGATGTCCTTGAAGGTCCAGCCGGTGTTGCGGTAGCCCGGCTCGCCGCCGGGGCCTTCCATGACGCCGTCGAGGGAGACGAAGGCGGAAGAGATCAGCGTGCGCATGGTGTGCTCCTCGATTGCTCTGACGTGCTGGTCACCCCTGCGTCGATCGGCGTCGACCGGAATCGACACGTTCGCCGAAAAATTATCCGCGAGTTTGGCCGAGCTTCCAGTAGCCGGAGAACATGACCTTGCGGCGGTCGATGCCGCGCTCCTTCACGAGGTGCCGCCGCACGCCGGTGACCAGCGAAGACTCGCCGCACACCCACGCGTAGTCCACTGCGGGCAACTCGGCGCGGGTGAGGGTCGGGAGCAGGAAGCTGCCGGGAGCGCCGGAGCCGCGGTGCAGCCAGGTGATCTCCACGGGCGATGAGATCGGCGGGCAGTACGAGGCATCGCCTCGGTCACGCTCCGCGCCGTCGCGGCCGAGGTGGGGACGACCGCCGAACTGCACTCCGTGGTCGGTGATCGCGACGGCCTGGTCGTGGCGATGCTCGACGAGCTGGCCTCGGAGATCGAGCACCCGCCGGCGCACGAGGACCCGCGCGCCGAACTGATCGCGATCAGCACCGCCCTGCACGTGGCGATCAGCGGAGACGACTGGGCGTTGACCGCGCTCGCCGTCGACGGCCTCGCGGGCCCGCTCATCCTGCCGTTGATCAGCCGCGTGCTCGACGCCTTCGCCCGCGCCGGCGTTCCGGCCGAGCGCACCGCCAAGGCGACCAGAACCCTGTGGTCGCACGTCTTCGGGGCGATCCTCACCGCGGCGAACGAGGAGCCCGACAGCTTCGCGTCGCGGATGTCGCGCGTGGAGCTGCGCCGCGAGTTCGAGCGCACCGAGCCGGGAGAACACGCGTTGCTGGGCATCGAGATCGTGGTGGACGGCCTGTTGGCCAGGATGACCGCCAGCTCAGAGCGGGTCATCGGCGAGCGCCGACGGCGACTCCTTCTCGAACGCCGCCCACAGCAGGTTCAGCGGGTGGTCCGCGGTGTGCCTCGCCCGCTCGCCCTTGCGCGCGAACACGCCGGTGAACTGCTGCAACCTCGGCCGCGCCTCGTCGTCGAGTTCGAGCACGCGCAGCGGCACCGACTCGCCGAACTGGCCCTCCACCGCGGCCTGGCCGACGCCCTGGGTGACCACCATGCAGCCCCGGGCCAGCCGCGAGCGCAGCAGCGTCGTGCCGTAGTGGATCTCCTCGATCTCGGCGGCCACGGTCAGCTGGGCGCGGTACTCCGGCCCGTACCACCGGCGCAGGAAGTCGTTCACCATGCCCGCGGACGGCAGGATCATCGGCACCCGCCGCAGCCGGTTCGCGTCGACGACCTGGCCCGGCAGCTCCTCCTCGGAGAGGTTGGTCAGCACCACCGGCCTGCTCTGCCGCCACCACGGCAGCACCTCGAACCGGTCCAGCTCCCCGCTGTCCGCCGGGTCGACGATCGTGGTGCCGCACACCAGGTCCAGCTCGCCGGTGTCGAGCTTGCCCCACAGGTCCTTCGAGCGGACGTGCACGATGCGCAGCTCGATCTCCCTCGCCCGGAACTCCTCGGCGACGTGCCGCCACGCCTGCCCCAGGTACTCCAGCGTGAACCGGGTCGTCCCGACCGTCAGCGTCCTGCCGAGCTGGTGCCGCCACTGCTGGAACGCGTCCAGCCCGCCCTCCAACGCCTTCCTGCTCAGCTCGACCGCGCTCCTGCCGACGGGGGTGAACAGGAAGTCCTGCCCGCGCCCGCGCTTCTCCGCCAGCGCCGTCCCGCACAGCGCCTGGAAGTTGCGGTTGAGCGTGTCGAGCTGCTTCTGCACGCTCGACTGGTCGCGTCCCAGCGCGCGGGCCGCACGCAGCGCCGAGCCCTTCTCGTGCACCACCAGCAGGGTGCGCAGCTGGTCGAAGGTGACGTCCAGCAGAGCCACTGGGCAGTCCAGCAGCCGGTCCAGTGCCCGGTCCTCCAACGGAGCCGGGCCGGGTGCGGCGGTCAAGTCGAGTCCTTTTCCGTAAGGCCAACTGGCGGGAAGTCCAGTTGAACTGAACTTGATTCCATTTCGTTCCGAACTGATCGCTAAGTCTATTCTATCCGACTGGACAATGGTGGCCCTTGATGGTTTGAATACTGCTCGTCGCGCGGTTGCCGGGCAAATGCCATTCCTTAGTACTCGCCCGGCTCGCGAAAAGCCATATACCTGTTGGGAGATTTCTGTGTTCTCGCACGTGCCGGAGCTGTCGGCGCCCACCGCGACACGGGTGTCGTTCGTGCTGGTCGCGGCGTCGGTGGTGGCCACCGTCGTCGGGCTGGTGCTCACCTTCGCGCACCGGGACGAACTGGTCCGCCTCATCAGCTCCACCGCGGCCGACGTCGACGGCGGTCTGCGCTCCTCGTGGATGTTCCACGGGATCTGCTGCGCGGCGCTGATGCTGCTCGGCGCGCTCGCCACGAAGGGCGTGAACTGGGCGCGGCTGCTGCTCACCGCCGTCGCGGTGTTCACCGTGCTCGCGGCCTTCGCCGCCGGCGACGCGCGCTACCCGTCGATGATCACCTTCGCGGTGATGGCCGCGCAGGTCCTGCAGGTCGGCGTCGTGGTCTCGCTGTGGCTGCCGACCAGCAACGACTTCTTCCAGCGAGCACGCGCCGTGCGCGCGGTGCCCCCGATCGGGGTGTACGCGCTGCGGCTGCGCTGACGGGGTGCGCGGTGCAGGGGGGAACTCGCGCCGCGCGCTGGGGGAGAGGGGAACGGCCTCGATTTGTCGGGGCCGTTCTTTCCCCATTCGCCCGCGGCAATGCCGATCTTCGGTGAGCCCGAAACGTCGAACGGGGGTCCCCCAGCTACCGGGGACCCCCTAAGACCTCATTATCCCAACCCGGCCCGC
Source organism: Allokutzneria sp. NRRL B-24872 (assembly GCF_002155965.1). Classification (GTDB taxonomy): domain Bacteria; phylum Actinomycetota; class Actinomycetes; order Mycobacteriales; family Pseudonocardiaceae; genus Allokutzneria. Next base: position 27,608 of record NZ_MUMH01000008.1, on the reverse strand, counting down.
CCCAACGCGAGCCGCCGAAGCCCCAATCCATGATCAGGGCGGATATCGTTTCACCAGCAGTCGTGCGCTCCACCCGGCCGCCCGCCGGTCGCGCGGGAGCTCAGGGCTGCGCGGGGAACTCGTACTCCAGGACGTAGCTGCCCGCGTCCATGGTCATCTCGGTGAGCTCGACCGGCTCTCCGTTGCCGGTCAGCGCGGTCCTCGCCACCACCATCAGCGGAGTGCCCGGCTCCAGCTGCAACGCGGTGACCTCGTCGCCCTGCGGCATGCGCGCCCTGATCTCCTCGCGGAAGACCATCGCGGGCTTGCCGAGCTCCCGCAGCCGTGCGTACACGCCGCCCGGCCCCGGGTTGATCTTGGTGAGCGGGGTGCCCACCGCGAGCCGGGCCGGGAAGTAGGACACGCACAGCATCACCGGGCGCCCGTCGACCAGGTTGCGGCGCTTGCGCACCCACACCCGGCTCTGCGAGGGGACGCCGAGCACCCTGGCGACGTGCTCGGGGGTCTCCTGCTCGGTCACGTCCACGCTGTCGATGGTCAGGCTCAGCGAACTCGGGTCGGTCTTCCACCTCGGCGCGCACACGTCCTGCGCGTCGCTGCGAACCCGCTGCGGCGGCAGCCTGCGGATCAGCCGGTCGTCCCGCACGTAGACCCCGGAACCCCGCCGGGACCACGCCAAGCCCTCGTTCTTGAGCACGTCCAACGCCGCGCGCACGGTCATCCGCGCCGCGCCGTAGCGCTCCATCAGGTCGTTCTCCCCCGGCAACCTGGAGCCAGGGGGGTACTTGCCAGCCAGGATGGCTGCGCGCAGCTCGTCTGCTATTCCTCGGAACTTCACCCGGTACGCAGAGCCCGGATCGGCCACTGGGACTGCCTTCCTGTCGAATTGCCCGCTCAGTAATGAACCCATTGCCCCACCGGCCGAGAGTACTCTCTATCAGTAGTCAATCGACTACTGTCCGAGGTTCCGGCAGGCCCGCCCTGAGCAGGTGCCTAAAAGGTGCTCGTCCTACCCTCGGTCGCTGTGAGAACTCCCCTGAGCCTCGACTGGGGCGTCAGCTACGAGCTGACCGTGCTCGACCTCGGGCTCGCCTGCTGCGGCGTCGAGGTGATGGCCGCGCTGCGCGGCCTGGACGACGCGGCGCTGGAGCGGCTCGGCGTCACCCCGGTGGACAGCGACGAGAGCGCCCACGTGCTCGTCGTCTCCGGCACGGTCACCGACGTGATGCTGCCCGCCGTGCTGGAGACCTACCGCGCCATGCCGGAGCCGAAGTACGTGCTCTCCGTCGGCGCCTGCTCCAACACCGGCGGGCCGTACTGGGACTCCTACGCGGTCACCAAGGGCATCGACCAGCTCCTGCCCGTGCACGTCGCGGTGCCCGGCTGCCCGCCTCGGCCGGAGGCCCTGCTCGAAGGACTGGCAGCGCTGCACCGCCTGATCACCGAGCAGGTGCCCGCGTGAGCCTGCCGGAAGTGCTCGCCTCCGCCGTGGCGGGCGTGACCACGAAGGTCGAGTTCGGGCGGCAGCGCGCGCTCGTGCCGTTGGAGAGCTGGCACAGCGCGGCGCTCGCGGCCAAGGACGCGCTGGGCTGCCGCATGTTCGACTGGCTCGGCGTCGAGGACGCGGGCAGGCCCGGAGCGGTGGGGGAACGGCACGCGGTCACGCTGCACGTCGTCCACCCCGGCGAGCGCGCTGGGCTGCTCATGCGGACCGAACTGCCCTCCGGCGCGGAGCTGCCCAGCATCGCGTCCGTGTGGGCCGGCGCCGCGTGGCACGAGCGCGAGGCCGCCGAGATGTTCGGCATCGCGCTGGCGGGCCACCCCGACCCGAGGCGCCTGCTGCTGCCGGACTCCTTCTCCGGACACCCGCTGCGCAAGGACTTCGTGCTCGCGGCCAGGGTGGTGCGGCCGTGGCCGGGCGGCCTGGAGCCGGGGGAAGCCGACACCAGCGCGCCCAGCCGACGCCGACTCGCCCCGCCCGGAGTGCCCGGCCCCGAGTGGGGACCGCGCCGAGAGGAGCCACAGCAGTGACCGACCTGCCACCCCGCACGCGCGGCGTGATCGCGCTCCTGGAGCAGAACTGCACGGTCTGCATGATCTGCGCGCGCGAGTGCCCCGACTGGTGCCTGCACATCACTTCGCACACGGAGACGGTGCAGGAGCCGGGCTCGATGAGGCCCAGGCAGCGCAACGTGCTCGACCGCTTCGCCATCGACTACGGGCAATGCCTGTACTGCGGCATCTGCGTCGAGGTCTGCCCCTTCGACGCGCTGCACTGGGCTCCGGACTTCGACTACCCCGGCACCGGCACGCTGGACGGCTCGGGCGCGGTCGCCGAACTCGTGTACGAGCGCCCCGCGCTGGGCGAGTGGGTGGCCGCCGTGCCCCCGCCACCTCCGCTGGACCCCGCCGCCGAACCGGCTCCGGAAGCGACCCAGCGCGGTGGTCGTCCAGGTCGCTGACGGAACTTCCTTCCGGGAGCGGGCGTTGTTCTACTGGAAAGCGACCAACCGGGCAGACCCTCGGAGCCGCGCACCATCCGGAGGTTGAGCGACGTGCACAGGCACTACAACGGGCTGAGGACCGCGCTGCTGCTCGGCGGGCTCAGCGCGCTGATCCTGCTGGTCGGCGCGCTCTTCGGCGGCGGATGGCTGGTGCTCGCGCTCGTCGTGGCGCTCGGCGTGAACGCCTACGCCTACTTCAGCTCCGACAAGCTCGCGCTGCGCGCCATGCACGCCCGCCCGGTGTCCCAGGCCGAGCAGCCCGCGATGTACCGCATCGTCCGCGAGCTGGCCACGTCCGCGCGCCAGCCCATGCCCCGGCTCTACCTCAGCCCGACCGAGGCGCCCAACGCCTTCGCCACCGGCCGCAACCCCAGGCACGCCGCGGTGTGCTGCACCACTGGAATCCTGGAGCTGCTGGACGAGCGCGAGCTGCGCGCGGTGCTGGGCCACGAACTGGCCCACGTCTACAACCGCGACATCCTGATCTCCTGCGTCGCGGGAGCGCTGGCCAGCGTCGTGACCTTCCTCGCCAACATCGCGCTGTTCGCCGGCCTCTTCGGCGGCGGGGACGAGGAGGACCGGCCCAACCCGATCGCGCTGCTGCTGATCGCGGTGCTCGGGCCGATCGCGGCGAGCATCGTGCAGCTCGCGGTCAGCCGGTCCAGGGAGTACCAGGCCGACGAGACCGGCGCGCACCTCACCGGCGACCCGCTCGCGCTCGCCTCGGCGCTGCGCAAGCTGGAGATCGGCACGCAGCTCGCCCCGCTCGCGCCGGAGCCGCGGCTGGTCTCCCAGTCGCACCTGATGATCGCCAACCCGTTCCGGCCGGGCGACGGCATGTCCAGGCTGTTCTCCACCCACCCGCCGATCGCCGACCGGGTGCGCAGGCTGGAGGAGATGGCGGGCAGGCAGCAGCCCCCCGGCTGGTGACCCAGGCGTTGTGGTTCAGCCGGAAGCGCCCGCCGCCCGCGCGACCTCCATCACGTACTCGCCGTAGCCGGACTTCGCCAGCTTCTCGCCGAGCGCGAAGCACTGCTGGGCGTCGATGAAGCCCATCCGCAGCGCGATCTCCTCAAGACACGCGATGCGCACGCCCTGCCGCGTCTCCAGGACCTGGACGAACTGCCCCGCCTGCAGCAGCGAGTCGTGCGTGCCCGTGTCCAGCCACGCGAAACCGCGGCTCAGATCGACCAGGCGCGCGTTGCCCTGCCGGACGTAGGTCTGGTTGACGTCGGTGATCTCCAGCTCGCCGCGCTTGGACGGCTTGAGCCCCTTGGCGATCTCCACGACCTGGTTGTCGTAGAAGTACAGCCCGGTGATCGCCTTGTTGGACTTCGGGACCTCCGGCTTCTCCTCGATCGAGACGAGCCTGCCCTCGGCGTCCACCTCGCCGACGCCGTAGCGCTGCGGGTCCTTGACCCGGTAGCCGAACAGCACGCAGCCGTCCAGGTCGGCGACCAGCTGCTGGAGCTGGGAGGAGAAGCCCTGGCCGTAGAAGATGTTGTCGCCGAGCACCAGCGCGACCGGGTCCTCGCCAACGAAGTCCGCGCCGATCACGAACGCCTCGGCCAGCCCGTTCGGCGCCGCCTGCTCCGCGTAGCGCAGGTCCAGCCCGAACTGCGAGCCGTCCCCGAGCAGCCGCTGGAACATCGGCAGATCGGTCGGGGTGGAGATGATCAGGATCTCCCGGATGCCCGCCAGCATCAGCGTGGACAGCGGGTAGTAGATCATCGGCTTGTCGTAGACCGGGAGCAGCTGCTTGGACACCGCCTGCGTGATCGGGTGCAGGCGGGTGCCGCTGCCCCCGGCCAGGACGATCCCCTTCATCACCGGTAGTTGGTGAACTGAAGGGCGATGCCGAAGTCCTTGTCCTTGAGCAGGGCGATGACCTCCTGCAGGTGGTCCCGCTTCTTGCCGCTGACCCGCAGCTGCTCGCCCTGGATCTGCGCCTGAACGCCCTTGGGGCCCTCGTCGCGGATGGTCTTGGCGATCTTCTTCGCCTTGTCCGCCTCGATGCCCTGGATGATCTTTCCGGTGACCTTGAAGATCTTCCCGGAGATCGCGGGCTCACCGACCTCGAACGCCTTCAGCGAGATGCCGCGCTTGATCAGCTTCTCCTTGAACACGTCGATCGCGGCGAGGCAGCGCTCCTCGGTCTCGGACTGGATGGCGATGGCCTCCTCGCCGGCCCAGGTGATCTCCGAGCCGGTGCCCCGGAAGTCGAACCGGGTGGACAGCTCCTTGGCCGCCTGGTTCAGCGCGTTGTCCACCTCCTGGTGCTCGACCTTGCTCACCACGTCGAACGAGGGGTCTGCCACGTCGAAGTCCTTCCAGCTCAGAGGGTTGTGCGCGCCCGTCCGAACACGCACCCGCGCCCCAAGACGCTACCGGGTGGCCCCCCTCCCGATCGCCCGGCGCCCACTATGTAAGCTCTCTCCTGCGAGCGGGGCGGGTTGCCCGAGCGGCCAATGGGAGCGGACTGTAAATCCGTCGCGAAAGCTTCAGAGGTTCGAATCCTCTACCCGCCACTCGCAGCACAGAGCCCCCGTGACCAGCCAAGACCGGTCGCGGGGGCTCTGTCGTGCTGCCAGGAAGTCGCGCTGCCCGGTCGGTCAGCCGATGTACCTCTCCTCAAAACCCCAGGTGCGGCGCTCGTCGTCCCAGTTGCACCACGCGGTGCTGTACTCACGGTTGTTCTTCCACGCGCCCGCGTTCTTGTAGTTCTCGTTGCCGCACCTGACGTAGATCCGGTACTGCCACGTCCTGGGGACACCCGTGCAGGACCCTGCCGCGCCGTTCGGCGATTTCGGGTTTCCGCCGCAGTCCAGCACGGACCGCTGCGCACCGACGGCCGTCGCGCTGCCGACGCCGACGAAACCGCCGACGAGAACGGACATCGCCCCCAATGAAACAATCGCTCGCGTTAGCCTGGACATGAATCTCCTTGTTTGCCGATGGAATTCTCGGGCGAATAACAAGCAGAAGTTCGACCAGGTGAAGGCCCAGGTCAAGCGTATTCAACAAAGGAAACCCCCGTCACCGACTGTCGCGGTCACGGGGGCTTGTCGTGCGCGGACTAGAAGCGGAAGACGGGGCCCATTGCCGCGTTGACGGTGCACGGGTTGCCGAAGTGCCGGTTGAACTCCACCGGGGCGCCCCGCCAGGTGCCCATGGCCTTCGCGTCCACCGGGTTGTACTCCATGGTGCAGCTCTTGTCCTTCGCGCCGGGCAGGTTGGCGAAATTGCCCTGTGCCTGCTGCAGGTCCGCGCAGGCGGCCGGGCCGTTGGGGTGGGTGCCGCCGTGCGGCTGGCAGGTCAGCGTCGTCCTGCGGACCTGGTCGCCGTGCACGAGCATCAGCTCCAGGGTGCTGTCCTGCCCCTCCGATGCCGAAGCGGGCGCCGACAGAACGGTGGCCGCCGCGACGGCCGCCACGGTGGCGGTGAACAACGCGCGAGCGGTTCTCATGACTCCTCCTGGGACCTCCGGAGCGAGATGTCCGGTTGGTCCCGGTGTACCTCCGCCGCGCGCGCCCGGCCGGGCGGACCGGTGGGTAACACCCGCGCCGGTGACCGCCACGTGCTGTGGCCGAGATCATCCCGTGATCACTCTGTGTCGGGGGAGTAGGCAACTCGACCGGGTAACCGTTACCCCTGCGGGGGTATAGTTGCAGGTGAAAGGGGCCCTGATGGTTGATGAGGGTCCCTTTCCGCGTCCATGTTCACCCGGCGGCTTTCCCCTGTTGGGGTGAAGTCGACCTCCGGACGCTCTGGTCAAGACGCCCCCGGTCGGTCACGATCGGCAGGCACCGTGGGTTGCCCGTTTGCGGCAACGCGTTGAGGAGGGTGGATGTCCGATCGTCGCCGCCCGTTGGACCCGGAGTCCTCCCCGGACGCGCCGCGACCACTGGGGCTCTCCGGCGATCCGGCGGCGCGTGGGCGGACCTTCGCCCGCTTCTCCTGGCTCGTCCTGCTCGTCGGCGTCCTCGCGACGGCGGGAGTCGGCAGCTGGCTGCGCGCGGACTTCGGCCCCGAGCTGCTCTGGATCGGCCCGCTGCTGGTGCTCGGGTTCCTGCTCGCCGAGCAGCTGACCATCGACGTCGACGTCCGCACCGTCGGCTGGACCATCTCCTTCACCGAGATCCCCCTCGTGCTCGGCCTGCTCACCGCGCCGTTCGAGGTCGTGCTCGGAGCCCACCTGCTCGCCGGTCTCGGCGCCCAGCTCAGCCGCAGGGGCGGCGACCACGTCGTCTACAACGCCGGCGTGATGTGCCTGGAGATCGCGGTCCCGTTCAGCATCGCCCACCTGGTCTCCACGGCCGTGACCAGCGGCCCGAACTGGCTCGGCGCGGTCGCGGGCACCGTGGCCTCGCCCATGGTCAGCGTGGCCTTCGCGCTCGCCGCGGTGCACGTCCTCGGCGGCGAGCTGCGCATCGGCGGCGCGGTGCGGCTCGGCCTGCGCACCCTGGTCGTCGGCCTGCTCAACACCTCCGTCGGGCTCGTCGGCTACGAGGTCAGCACGCGCGGTCCCTGGGGCTGGGTGCTCCTGGTGCTCGTCTCGGTCGCGCTCGTCCTGCTCTACCGCGCCTACTCCGGCCTCCTGCGCGAGCAGCGCGACCTCGAAGCCCTCAGCGACGTCAGCCTCACCGTCGCGCGCTCCGGCCAGCAGGCCGCGAGCAGACCGACCGGCGAGCCGGACGAGATCCACGCGGACAGCGCCAACGAGGAGTGGCAGCAGATCGCCGAGCGCATCCGCGAGCAGCTCAACGCCGCGCGCGTGGTGCTCCACCTGCGACCGGACGCACCCGCCGGAGTCCGCTCGCTCGTCGCGGGGGAGCCGTTGCCGGAGGACGCCCCGAAGGACGACTCCCTCGGCCTGCGTGACGACCCGATGCTCCAGCTGCCCGGCGCGCACGTCCGCTACTTCCGCACGGTCGACGCCCCGGAGGACGTCCGCGAGGCGCTGGCCCGCCGCGGCGCGCACGAAGCGCTCGTCGTCCCCCTGCGCGGCGCCAACCAGCTCCTCGGCGCGGTGGAGGCGCACGACCGGCTCAGCCGCTGGCGCGGCTTCGGCCGGGCGGACGTGCGACTGCTCAGGACGCTCGCGAGCCACCTCGCCACCGCGATGGACAACCGCCGTCTGCTGGCCAGACTCCGCCACGACGCCTACCACGACCCGCTGACCGGGCTGCTCAACCGGCCCGGCTTCCGCGAGGCGGCCGCCGAACGGCTGCGGACCCACCCGAACTCCGTGGTGCTGCGCATCGACCTCGACGTGCTCTCCACGGTCAGCGACGCGCTCGGGCACGCGTGGGGCGACCGCATGGTCGTCGCCGCGGGCAGGCGGCTGCGCGAGGCGTTCGGGCCCGACGTCCCGCTCGCCCGGCTCGAAGGCGGGGCGTTCGCGGCCCTGCTGATCGATTGCGACGCCGACGAGGCGCACCGGCTCTCCGCCAAGCTCCGCGCCCAGGTCGCCGCGCCCTACCCGGTGGACCGGCTGACCGTTGAGGCCAGCGCCGTGGTCGGCTACGTGCTGACCACCGAGGAGGACGGCGAGCCCGAACTCGACGTCGACACCCTCATCCAGCGCGCGGATGTCGCCGTGCGCCTGGCCAAGGCGGGCGACGACTCGGTCCGCGCGTACGCGCCCGCGATGGGCCAGATGTTCAAGCGCCGCTTCGAACTCGTCACCCAGTTCCGGCACGCGCTGGACAGCGGCCAGGTCTCCGTGCACTACCAGCCCAAGGTCGCGCTGCCGAGCCGCGAGGTCGTCGGCGTCGAGGCCCTGGTCCGCTGGCGGCACCCGGAGTACGGCCCGCTGGACCCCGACGAGTTCGTGCCCGCGGTCGAGGCCACCGGCCTCGTCGACGCGCTCACCGGCTTCGTCATGGAGTGCTCGCTGGTCCGCGTGCGGCAGTGGCTGGACAGGGGACTGCGGCTCTCCGCCGCGGTGAACCTGTCCGTGCGCAACCTCGCCGACGAGACCTTCCCCGACCGCGTCGCGGACGCGCTGCGCCGCCACGACGTGCCGCCGAGGCTGCTCACCTTCGAGCTCACCGAGTCCGGCGTGATGGCCGACCCGGAGCGCTCGCTCCCGGTGCTGCGCAGGCTGCACGCGCTCGGTGTCGTGCTCGCCGTCGACGACTTCGGCACCGGCTACTCCTCGCTCGCCTACCTCCGCCAGCTCCCGGTGGACGAGGTGAAGATCGACAAGAGCTTCGTGCTCGGCATGGGCACCGACCTCGGCGACATGGCCGTGGTGCGCTCCATCGTCGAACTGGGGCACTCGCTCGGCCTCACCGTGGTCGCCGAGGGCGTCGAGGACGACGCGGCGCGGGAGCAGCTCGTGGGCATGGGCTGCGACATCGCCCAGGGCTACCTGATCTCCCGACCGCTGGCCGAGGACCGCTTCGAGGCCTGGTTGCGGGCTCGCACCATCCGCGCCAGGGGCCGTCACGACGAGATGGTGCTCACTCTGGTGCGCTGAGGGACCCCCCGATTTTGTTGCTGCGCCGGGGTTGTGTAAGGTTCATCTTGCTTCACCGAGAACAGCTCGCCCCAATAGCTCAGTCGGTAGAGTGTCTCCATGGTAAGGAGAAGGTCAACGGTTCGATTCCGTTTTGGGGCTCGATGAGGATAGCCGCGATGCTCAGTTCAGCTGGCAGCGCGGCTTACTCACGTAATAAGTACGGCGCGAGTCGTGCGAAGCGGTGTAGCTCAGGTGGTAGAGCAAGCGGCTCATAATCGCTGTGTCGCCGGTTCAAGTCCGGCCACCGCTACTCAGGTGGTTGAGCCTTGTTCGCGGAAATCGCGGACCTGGCCTGATTCGCCATCACACTGGGGGCCCAGCCCCCAGACCCCGCCAGGGGGCCTGCCCCCTGGACCCCCGGCTCGGGTGGTCGCCAACTGCGGACGGTCACGTTTGTCGGGTTGAGTTGTTGAGGACCACCCTGCTGCTTGTGGGGATGTACTGATGGAGAGAGAGGCGCGCCGTGGCCGCGACTGACGTTCGCCCCAAGATCACGTTGGCGTGCGAGGAGTGCAAGCACCGCAACTACATCACCCGCAAGAACCGGCGGAACGACCCCGACCGCCTCGAGGTCAAGAAGTTCTGCCCCAACTGCGGGACGCACCGGGCTCACAAGGAGACCCGCTGACCCGTCGACCGCGTCACTGCGGTCTGCCTCACAGCCTTGGCCAACTGCCCCGCCGGAGTGCGGGGCAGTTGTCGTTCACCGGGTAATCTGCACCTCCGTGGCGCTAAACAAGTCTTTCGTCGGTCGTTCGTACCGGCTGCCGTGGATCTACGAGGTCGGCAGGCAGAACATCATCGAGTTCGCCTACGCCGTCAGCGACGTGAACCCCGTGTACCGGGACCCCGAGGCCGCCAAGGCGATCGGGCACCCCGACTCCGTCGCCTCGCCGACGTTCCTGAGCGTGCTGGCGACCCGGTCGCACCACGTCGTGACCGATGACCCCGACCTGGGACTGGACTACAGCCGGATGGTGCACGGCGCCCAGCGCTTCACCCTGCACCGGCCGGTGCGACCGGGGGACCGGCTCACCACCACCGCCCACGTCGACGACCTCACCAGCCGCGCGGGCAACGACTACCTGATCCTGCGGTCGGAGTTCGCGACCGAGGAGGGCGAGAAGGTGGGCACCGTCATCGCCACCCTGATCGTCCGCGGCGACGGCATCGGCCTCGGTGAAGGGAAGGACGCATGAGCACCACGACCGGACTCCGCCCCGCGTCGGGGGTCACCAAGGGCGACCAGCTGCCCCCGCTGACCCTGAAGGTCACCCGCAGGGACCTGATCAGGTACTCGGGCATCTCCAGCGACTGCAACTTCATCCACCACAGCGACAAGCGCGCCAAGGAGGCCGGGCTGCCCGGCGTCATCGCGCACGGCCTGCTCACCATGGGCATGGTCGCCAGGATCGTCACCGACTGGGTCGGCGACCCGGCCGCGGTCATCGACTACCAGGCCCGCTTCGGCCGCCCGGTCGTCGTCCCCGACGACGAGGCGGGCACCACCATCGACGTCACCGCCAAGGTCGGCCTGGTCAACGACGACGGCACCGCGCGGGTGGACGTCTACGCCAAGTGCGAGGGGCAGCTGATCTTCGGCCGCTGCTACGCCATCGTGCGCCTGGCCTGATCCGGCCGCACACACGCGAAAGGCCGTTCCGGCTCCACAGGGGGAGCGGAACGGCCTTTCTGCGTTCTGCGCTGGTTCCCGCGGTGCTAGCGGGCCTCGCGGAGCAGCTCCGCCATCCGCGTCACACCGGTCACCAGGTCCTCGTCGCCGAGGGCGTAGGACAGGCGGAAGTAGCCGGGCGTGCCGAAGGCCTCACCGGGCACCACGGCGACCTCGGCGTGCTCCAGCACGAGCGCGGCCAGCTCGACGCTGGTGTTCGCGCGCACACCCCGGATCTCCTTGCCCAGCAAGCCCTTCACCGAGGGGTACACGTAGAACGCGCCCTCCGGGGTGGGGCAGTTCACACCCGGGATCTCCGAGAGCATCTTCACGATGGTCTGCCTGCGCCGGTCGAAGGCCGAGCGCATGTCCGCGACCGCCTCCAGCGAACCGGAGACCGCCGCGAGCGCCGCGCGCTGCGCCACGTTGCAGACGTTGGAGGTCAGGTGCGACTGGTAGTTCGACGCGGCCTTGATCACGTCGTTCGGCCCGATCAGCCAGCCGACCCGCCAGCCGGTCATCGCGTAGGTCTTGGCGACGCCGTTCACCACGATGCAGGTGTCGGCCAGCTCGGGCACCACGACCGGCATGGACACGGCCTCGGCGCCGTCGTAGGTCAGGTGCTCGTAGATCTCGTCGGTGATGACCCAGATCCCGTGCTCCACCGCCCAGCGGCCGATCGCCTCGACCTGCTCGCGCGGGTAGACCGCGCCGGTCGGGTTCGACGGCGAGCAGAACAGCAGCACCTTCGTCTTCGGCGTGCGCGCCGCCTCCAGCTGCTCGACGGTCACCAGGTAGCCGGTGGTCTCGTCGGACTGGACCTCCACCGGGACACCGCCGGCGAGGCCGATCGCCTCCGGGTAGGTGGTCCAGTACGGAGCGGGTAGCAGCACCTCGTCGCCCGGGTCGACGATCGTTGCGAAGGCCTGGTAGACGGCCTGCTTGCCACCGTTGGTGATCAGCACCTGGCCGGGCTTGACCTGGTAGCCGGTGTCGCGTGCGGTCTTGGCCGCGACGGCCTCGCGCAGTTCGGGAAGACCGGCGGCCGGGGTGTAGCGGTGGTTGCGCGCCTCGGCGCAGGCGGCGGCCGCGGCCTCGACGATCGGGGCGGGCGTGGGGAAGTCGGGCTCACCGGCGCCGAAGCCGATCACGGGGCGGCCTGCGGCCTTGAGCGCCTTGGCCTTGGCGTCCACGGCGAGGGTGGCCGACTCGGCGATCCCGCCCACTCGGGCGGACACGCGGCGTCGGGCGGCGGGGGAGACGGAGTCGCTGGTGACGGTAGGTGCGTCGGAGGCAGCCATGGGGGAATCGTGGCACGCGGCGGTCAGCGCTTTTCACGCCGCCCACCCCGTGGGCGGGCAACCGGTTGGAGTCCGGGGGCGGGTGTGCCCTAGACTCGACGTTCGGAAGCGTTGCTGGCACCTGCTCGCGAGTCAGGCGACACGGTGCAGTACGCTTCCCGAACGTGATCGCGGTGTGCCAAGGCGATCACGAAGGGGCGTAGCTCAATTGGCAGAGCAGCGGTCTCCAAAACCGCAGGTTGCAGGTTCAAGTCCTGTCGCCCCTGCGTCGACGCAGTCGGTCAGCAAAGCGAGGAGTTCGCGTGAGTGAGCGCAGCGAGCAGGAACGGTCGGAAGGGTCTGACGACACCTCCCGTCCGGTTACCGCTGCGGCGCGGCGTGAGCGCCGCGGCTCCGCGCGTCCGGCCTCGCGCCGTGCGGCCAAGCGGTCCGAGGGTGCCTCCGCGAGCGGGGACGTCAAGGGCAAGCCGACGCCCTCCCGCGACCGCCAGGAGCAGCAGAAGAAGGGCAACCCCTTCAAGCGCTTCGGCCGGTTCCTCCGCGAGGTCGTCGCAGAACTCCGCAAGGTCATCTGGCCGACGCGCAAGCAGCTGGTGACCTACACCGCCGTGGTGCTGGTCTTCGTCGCCTTCATGGTGGGGCTGGTCGCGGGCCTGGACGTCGCCTTCGCGCAGGGCGTCCTCTGGCTGTTCGGCTAGGACCGGGTCTCACCGGTCGCCGGACGCGCGGCGCGCTCGGGTGGCGCACCGCGGGGACTGCGGGGAACCTGCACAGGGAACCCAGTGCGGGCGAGGCGTGTACAGACCATGTCGTCGCCCCGGCCCGGATTCCGGGCCGGCCGGTCGGACCCCTTCGGTCGGACCCGCGACGTACGAGAGGAAGCGAGACCGACTGTGACCTCCACCGACGGCGGCCAGGAGCTGGCCGACCTGTCCGACGAGCAGGTGCACGCCGCCGCGACCAGCGACGGTGACTCCGAGCACGTCGAACCGGTTGGCGAGGACTCCGCAGGCGACCCCGTCGGCGACGTGGACACCGCGGACACCGACGAGTCTGAGGAGTCGGCGGAGGACGTCGACGAGCCCGTCGAGGACCCCGTCGCCGAGCTGCGCGAGGCCCTGCGCCACGCGCCCGGTGACTGGTACGTCGTGCACTCCTACGCCGGCTACGAGAACAAGGTCAAGGCGAACCTCGAGACCCGGATCGGGACCCTCGACATGGAGGACTTCATCTTCCAGGTCGAGGTGCCGACCGAGGAGGTCACCGAGATCAAGAACGGCCAGCGCAAGCAGGTGCAGCGCAAGGTGCTGCCCGGCTACATCCTGGTCCGGATGGAGCTCAACGACGCCTCGTGGAGCGCGGTGCGCAACACCCCCGGCGTCACCGGCTTCGTCGGCGCGACCTCCAAGCCCTCGCCGCTGACCCTGGACGAGGTCTTCAAGTTCCTCGCCCCGCAGGTGGAGAAGGACAAGGCCGCCGCGGAGCCCGGCAAGAAGGCCGCCGCCAGCGTCGCCAAGCCCACCATCGAGGTGGACTTCGAGGTCGGCGAGTCCGTCACCGTCATGGACGGCCCGTTCGCCACGCTGCCCGCCACCATCAGCGAGGTCAGCCCGGACGCGCAGAAGCTCAAGGTGCTGGTGTCGATCTTCGGCCGGGAGACCCCGGTCGAGCTCTCCTTCACCCAGGTCTCCAAGATCTGACCGGCTCGGCCGGTCGTTCCACAGAAGAAAGCGTGGGAGAGCCAGCGCGGCTCGTACCACTACTGATCCAGAACCGAGGACAGAACATGAAGCGCAGCAAGGCTTACCGCGAGGCGTCCACCAAGATCGACAAGGACAAGCTGTACTCGCCGCTGCAGGCGGTCGGCTTGGCCAAGGACACCGCCTCCACCAAGATGGACGCCACCGTCGAGGTCGCCATGCGCCTGGGTGTCGACCCGCGCAAGGCCGACCAGATGGTCCGCGGCACCGTGAACCTGCCGCACGGCACCGGCAAGACCGCCCGCGTCATCGTCTTCGCCGTCGGTGACAAGGCCGCCGAGGCCGAGGCCGCCGGTGCCGACGCCGTGGGCTCGGACGAGCTGATCGCCCGCATCCAGGGCGGCTGGCTGGACTTCGACGCTGCCATCGCCACCCCGGACCAGATGGCCAAGGTCGGTCGCATCGCCCGCGTGCTCGGCCCGCGCGGCCTCATGCCGAACCCCAAGACCGGCACCGTCACCCCCGACGTGACCAAGGCCGTCAACGAGATCAAGGGCGGAAAGATCAACTTCCGCGTCGACAAGCAGGCCAACCTGCACCTGGTGATCGGCAAGTCCTCCTTCGACACCGAGAAGCTGGTGGAGAACTACGCCGCCGCCCTCGACGAGATCCTGCGGGCCAAGCCGTCCGCCGCGAAGGGCCGCTACATCAAGAAGGTCACCTTCAGCACCACCACGGGCCCCGGCATCCCGGTCGACCCGAACCGCACCCGCGCGCTGCTGACGGACGAGGCCTCCGCCTGACACCCGCGCACTGACGCCGAAAAGGCGGTCGCCCCACGGGGACGACCGCCTTTTCGCTGTTTCGGCCCTGAAGAGCGCTAGCAGGACGTCTTGTAAGACATGATCAACCAACCGGCGTTCATCTGCTTCTGGAGTTCCAGTCGGCCGAGCTGTGGCCCCGGATCACCTGCGGGTGCGCTGTTCATCGGGGGTTCCCAGGAGAGTTGGCACGCATCCAGGCTGGCGGAGATCCCGGTCTCCTTGGTCTTCACTTGATTCTCGATGACCTTCGGATAGCGCAACGGATCGGTGACCTTCCCTGCGAGCAGGCGCACCGCCGACGTGCAATCGGGAGCGTTGTTGGCCGATGCGAACTCGGCACGGGCAACGGGGGAGAGCAGACCGCACGCGCCTCCTGGTGCCTCGGGATGGCCGTTGCCCGGGTCGTTCTTGCCGATGTAGGCGAGCAGCGCCCGCAGCGCTCGTACCGGTGTCGGAGGCAAACCACTGACCCGCAGGAACGCCGAATCCTGGGCGCGCTGCTCCGCCCGCACCTGTTCGTCGCCGATGCGCCACCAGATCGCGCCGACGGCTCCCACGACCACGAGGACCACGCCGATGATCAGCAGCTCGAACCTCGGCAGCCTCGGTACCCCGAGGGCCAGTACGAGCAGGCCGAGAAGGATGGCCCAGCTCCAGCCGGTCGTGATGTTCACCAGCCACACGGCGGCGACGGCCAGGGTCGCGATGCCCGACCAACCCGGGAGCAGTTGATCCAGTCGCAGGATGCGGACGAGGAAGCCGAATGCGAGTGCGCCCGCAAGAGGCCACCACGACCACTCGGTGAACGGCCAGAGCACCAGCGACGTGATCGCGAGGCTCAACCCGATCAGTCGGCGCTGGGTGAACCATGCGAGGACTGGTTTGCCGCTGGGACCCTTCGGCGGGCTCGGGTTCTCCCGTGACGGGGGAAGCTGGTTCGGTTGCGACACGGTCACCTCCTGTTGCCGTCCATCGTGCCGGTAGCGGGTGCGGGGCCGGTAGCCGACGGGGCACTAGACCCCGATTTGGGTGCGTGCGGGGGCTTGACGTAGGCTGGCTGTCGTTCCACCGAAGACCGCTGGTTATCTCCCCCGCTCCCGGGCGGGTGAGGACTAAGGCCCGGGAGGGCGCCCGCGCAGGAGGACGAGGCGACTTTTTGGCACGTTCGCGCGTGCTGGATCTCCTAGCCCCGTGCCCTTGCGCCGGGGCTTCTTTCGTTTCTCCCAGCCTGAATCCGGCGTGGACCCCCCGGTCCGCGCTCTTCGCTGTGGATTGAGACGAAGAAGCAGAGAGGAGGCGACCATGGCAAAGCCTGGAAAGGTTGAGGCCGTCGCCGAGATCGCGGACAGGTTCCGTGGCAGCTCGGCTGCGGTCGTCACCGAGTACCGAGGGCTTTCCATGGCGCAGCTCACCGAGCTGCGGCGCGCCCTCGGCGACGGCGTGGCGTACACCGTCGCGAAGAACACCCTCGTCAAGCGCGCCGCCTCGGAGGCGGGCTTCGAGGGCCTGGACGACCTGCTCGTCGGCCCCACCGCGATCGCCTTTGTCAAGGGTGAGCCGGTGGACGCCGCGAAGGCGATCCGGACCTTCGCGAAGGAGCACAAGGCCCTTGTCATCAAGGGCGGCTACATGGATGGCCGTCCCTTGTCCGTCGACGAGGTCAACCAGATCGCGGACCTCGACTCCCGTGAGGTCCTGCTCGCCAAGCTGGCGGGCGCGATGAAGGGCAACCTCACCAAGGCCGCCGGGCTGTTCGCCGCCCCGGCCTCGCAGGTGGCCCGCCTGGCAGCCGCACTGCAGGACAAGCGCGCCGCCGCCGGCGACGCCGCTCCTGCGGACGAGAGCTGACCAACCCCCACATTCCGCGCCCGCGCGTAGCAACACCAACGGCGCACGTAAGGAAAGGAAACCGCCACCATGGCGAAGCTCAGCACCGACGAGCTGTTGGACGTTTTCGGTGAGATGACCCTGCTCGAGCTCTCCGAGTTCGTGAAGGCGTTCGAGGACAAGTTCGAGGTCACCGCCGCCGCGCCGGTCGCGATCGCCGCTGCCCCGGGTGCCGCTGCCGGCGCCGAGGCCGCCGAGGAGCAGACCGAGTTCAACGTCATCCTCGACTCCGCGGGTGACAAGAAGATCCAGGTCATCAAGGTCGTCCGCGAGGTCGTCACCGGCCTGGGCCTCAAGGAGGCCAAGGAGCTCGTCGAGGGCGCGCCGAAGCCCATCCTCGAGGGCGTCAACAAGGAGGCCGCCGAGGCCGCCAAGGAGAAGCTGGTCGCCGCCGGCGCCGCCGTCTCCATCAAGTGATCATGGCGGCCTAGCGCCGCTGGTGAGAACTGCCGCAGTGGGGCAGGTCCTGTTCGCAGGACCTGCCCCACTGTCGTTCCCGGCCCGTTATCCAGCCGTGACCACCAGTCGAACTCGGCAGTAACTTCCGGCGGACAGTCTCGTTGACCGGATGTGACGCCGATCGCCGCGGCGTCTGCTTTCATGTTTCCCCTCACCCCGGGGAAGCGGTGACGAGCAGGAGGTGCGATGGGCGTCGAGGTGGTCGTCGAGGGCTTGTCCAAGTCCTTCGGGAAACAGACCATCTGGCAGGACGTCACGCTGAACCTCCCGCCAGGGGAGATCAGCGTTCTGCTGGGGCCGTCGGGCACCGGGAAGTCGGTGTTCCTGAAGTCCTTGGTCGGCCTGCTGCGCCCGGAGCGCGGCAAGGTCGTGATCAACGGCGTCGACATCTGCCGCTGCTCCGAGCACAAGCTCTACGAGACCCGCAAGCTCTTCGGCGTGCTGTTCCAGGACGGCGCGCTGTTCGGGTCGATGAGCCTCTTCGACAACATCGCCTTCCCGCTGCGCGAGCACACCCGCAAGACCGAGGCCGAAGTCCGGCGGATCGTGCTGGAGAAGATGGAGATGGTCGGCCTCATCGGGGCCGAGAAGAAGCTGCCGGGCGAGATCTCCGGCGGCATGCGCAAGCGCGCCGGCCTGGCCCGCGCCCTGGTGCTCGACCCGGAGATCATCCTGTTCGACGAGCCGGACTCCGGCCTGGACCCGGTCCGCGTCGCCTACCTCAACCAGCTGATCGTCGACCTGAACGCGCAGATCGACGCCACCTTCCTGATCGTCACCCACGACATCGGCACCGCGCGCACGGTCCCGGACAACATCGGCATGCTGTTCCGCCGCGAACTGGTCATGTTCGGCCCGCGCGAGGTGCTGCTGACCTCGACCGAGCCCGTCGTGGAGCAGTTCCTCAACGGCCGCAGGCAGGGCCCGATCGGGATGAGCGAGGAGAAGGACGCGGCACAGGCCGCCGCCGAGCTCGCGGAGCTGCGGGCCAACGGCGGGATGGACGTGCTCGGCGGGCCGAAGGGCGGTGGGGGAACGGGCATCGTGCCGCAGATCCAGCCCTCGCCGGGCCTGCCCGTGCGGCTCGCGGCGGAGCGCAGGAAACAGCGGGTGATGAGCATCCTGCACACGCTGCCGCCCATCGCGCGTGAGGCGATCATCGACAGCCTCTCCGACGAGGAGCGCGCGCGGTACGGCTTCTACGCGGCGACGGCGCCAGCACAGCAGCACCCGGACCAGACTCAGCCGATCCCGCTGCCGACTTCGTTCGACTCGCGGCCGACCCCGTACCCGCGCAACGCTCCTCAGGACATCGGCTGGGATCGGGGTGAGCGGACATGACCCAGGCGGGCCCGTCCTTCCCCGGAGCCGGAGCGCTGCGGGAGACCGGCCGGATGTTCGCATTGGGCCTGGACACCACCAGGGCCGTGTTCAAGCGGCCGTTCCAGGTGCGCGAGTTCATCCAGCAGTGCTGGTTCATCGCCAGCGTCACGATCCTGCCGACCGCGCTGGTGGCCATCCCGTTCGGCGCGGTGATCGCGCTCCAGCTCGGGTCGCTGACCAGGCAGCTCGGCGCGCAGTCGTTCACCGGCGCGGCGAGCGTGCTCGCGGTGATCCAGCAGGCCAGCCCGATCGTCACCGCGCTGCTCATCGCGGGCGCGGGCGGCTCGGCGATCTGCGCGGACCTGGGCTCGCGCAAGATCCGCGACGAGATCGACGCCATGGAGGTGCTGGGCGTCTCGCCGATCCAGCGCCTGGTCGTGCCGAGAGTGCTCGCCGCGATGCTGGTCGCGTTGCTGCTCAACGGCATGGTCAGCGTGGTGGGCGTGCTCGGCGGCTACTTCTTCAACGTGATCCTGCAAGACGGGACACCGGGCGCGTACTTGGCCAGCTTCTCCGCCTTGGCGCAGCTGCCGGACCTGTGGATCAGCGAGATCAAGGCGGTGATCTTCGGCTTCATCGCGGGCATCGTCGCGGCCTATCGCGGGCTGAACCCGAAGGGCGGTCCCAAGGGCGTCGGCGACGCGGTGAACCAGGCCGTGGTGATCAC
Source organism: Allokutzneria sp. NRRL B-24872 (assembly GCF_002155965.1). Taxonomy (GTDB): domain Bacteria; phylum Actinomycetota; class Actinomycetes; order Mycobacteriales; family Pseudonocardiaceae; genus Allokutzneria. The sequence goes on along the minus strand of NZ_MUMH01000008.1, from coordinate 8,685 downwards.
GTTCCTGCTGCTGTTCTTCGTGAACTTCGTGCTGACGACGCTGTACCTCCAGCTCGTCCCGGCGAAGGGGATGTGACGTGAGCATCTCCGACCGTGCGAAGAGGGTGGCGAACCGGCCACTGGCCATGCTGGACCAGCTCGGCGACCAGATGTGGTTCTACCTGCGAGCGCTGGCGTGGGTGCCGAGGGCGCTGCGCCGCTACACCAGGGAGACGTTGCGGCTGCTGGCCGAGGTGAGCTTCGGCAGCGGGGCGCTCGCGGTCATCGGCGGCACCATCGGCGTGATGATCGGGCTGACCCTGTTCACCGGCACCGTGGTCGGGCTCCAGGGCTACGCGGCGCTGAACCAGATCGGCACCTCGGCCTTCGCCGGGTTCATCTCGGCGTACTTCAACACCCGCGAGATCGCTCCGCTGGTCGCGGGCCTGGCGCTGTCGGCGACGGTCGGCTCCGGGTTCACCGCGCAGCTCGGCGCGATGCGGATCTCCGAGGAGATCGACGCCCTGGAGGTCATGGGCATCCCGAGCCTGCCCTACCTGGTCACCACGCGGATCATCTCCGGCTTCGTCGCGGTGATCCCGCTGTACGTGATCGGCCTGCTCACCTCGTACGTGGCCGCGCGCACGGTCACGGTGAACTTCTACGGGCAGTCGGCGGGCACCTACGACCACTACTTCAACCTCTTCCTGCCACCGGAAGACGTGCTGTGGTCGTTCCTGAAGGTCCTGGTCTTCAGCGTGGTGATCATCATGACCCACTGCTACTACGGCTACCGCGCCTCCGGCGGCCCGGCGGGCGTGGGCGTCGCGGTCGGCAGGGCCGTGCGCACGGCGATCGTCACCACGGCGTTGCTGGACTTCTTCCTCAGCCTGGCGATCTGGGGCACCACGACGACGGTGAGGATCGTCGGATGAGGGGCTCACTGTCGAAGGTCCGCCAGCGGCTGCTCGGAGTGGCCCTGCTGGCGATCATCGCGCTGTTCCTGACGCTGACCGTCGCGATCTACCGCAACGCGTTCAGCTCGGACGTGGTCGTGTCGCTGCGCACCGACCGCGCGGGGAACCAGCTGCTCACCGAGTCCGATGTGAAGGTGCACGGGGTCCTCGTCGGCGAGGTCAGGCGGATCAGCAGCCGGGGCGACGGCGCCGAGCTGGAGCTGGCCCTGCACCGCGACAAGATCGACATCATCCCGCGCGGGGTCACGGCGCGCCTGCTGCCCAAGACGCTCTTCGGCGAGCGCTACGTCGCGCTGGTGCCACCGGATCGGGCCGGCGGTGCGCACCTCGCGGCCGGGGACGTGATCGCGCAGGACACGTCGAGCTCGGCGATGGAGCTGGAGCGCGTGCTGTCCAACCTCATGCCCGTGCTCCAGGCCGTGCAGCCGCAGAAGCTCGCGAGCACGCTCGGATCGCTCGCGACTGCCTTGCAGGGCAGGGGAAAGCCGCTCGGCGAATCCCTTGTGGAGCTCAACGACCTCGTGCGGCAGCTGAACCCCGCACTGCCGGATCTCAAGGCGGACATCAGCAAGCTCGCCGACGTCAGCGCGGTCTACGACAAGGCCGCGCCCGACCTGCTCCAAACGCTCGCGGACCTCACCGTCACGAGCAAGACCGTGGTGGAGCAGCGCGAGAACCTTCAGACGCTGTACAGCACGGTCGACGGGGCGACGGCGGACCTCGGCGGCTTCCTCTCCGCCAACCGCAACAACATCATCGGCGTCGCGAAGTCGAGCAGGCCGCTGTTGGAGCTGCTGGGCAAGTACGCGCCGGAATACCCCTGCCTGCTCAAGAGCCTCGCCGAGCTGCAACCGAGGCTGAGCAAGGCCTTCGGGCAGGGCACCAACGAGCCCGGCCTGCACATCACCCTGGAGATCACCGCCAACCGCGGGAAGTACGTGCCGAACCAGGACGAGCCGGAGTACGCCGACAAGCGCGGACCGCGTTGCTACGACATCCAACCCAGGCCGGAGCCGTTCCCGCAGTACCCGCCGGAGGGGCCGGTGAAGGACGGGTCGAAGCCGCCCACGCCGCCGCGCAACGCCAGTGACGGGCTGCTGCCCACCGGCGAGATCGACGAGAACGGCAACGTCATCCCGGCCTCCGCGAGCGCGGCGGCGCGCGGACAGGAGCTGGGGCTGGCGAACTCCCCGGCTGAGCAGCGCTACATCTCCGCGCTGCTGGCCCCGTCCATGGGGCGCTCGCCGCAGCAGGTGCCGGGGTGGGGCAGCATCCTGCTCGGACCGATGTTCAGAGGGGCGGAGGTGACGCTGAAGTGAGGGGACTCGCCGGACCGCTGACGAAGCTGATCATCTTCGCCACCGTCACCGTGCTCGCGACCGCGTTGCTGGCCATCACGATCGCCAACGTGGACCTGCGCGGAGCCACTGAGTACAGCGCCAGGTTCACCGACGTCACCTCGGTCAACGAGGGCGATGACGTGCGCGTCGCGGGGGTCAGGGTCGGCGAGGTGCGCGAGGTCAGCGTCGTCGACCGCAGGCTCGCCGAGGTGCGCTTCACCGTCACCACGGGCAAGAAACTGCCCGAGTCGGTCACCGCGACCATCAAGTACCGCAACCTGGTCGGCCAGCGCTACATCGCGTTGGACCGCGGCGTGGGCGGCACGGGGGAGCTTGCCGAGGGGGCGACGATCCCGGTGGAGCGCACGCGTCCCGCGCTCGACCTGACCACGTTGTTCAACGGCTTCAAGCCGCTGTTCCAGGCGCTCAACCCGGCCGATGTGAACAAGTTGTCCTACGAGATCGTCCAAGTGCTCCAGGGCGAAGGTGGCACGGTGCAGAGCCTGCTGGCGCACACCGCCTCGCTGACGTCCACGATCGCCAGCAAGGACAAGGTGATCGGCGATGTCATCGGCAACCTCAACACCGTGCTCGGCACCGTGAACCAGCGTGACACGCAGCTCTCCGGACTCGTGATCTCCTTGCAGCAGTTGGTTTCCGGGCTCGCGAAGGACCGCGAACCGATCGGCGCGGCGGTGAGCGCGCTCGCCGACCTCACCGGCACCACGGCCGGGCTGCTGACCGACGTGCGTGCTCCGCTGCGCACCGACATCGCCGAGCTGGGCAAGGTGGCCAAGAACCTGGCCGACAGCAACGACGTCGTCGAGGGCGTGCTCCAGCGCATGCCGAACAAGCTGGAGACGATCTCCCGCACCGCGACCTACGGCTCGTGGTTCAACTTCTTCCTGTGCGGGGCCTCCGGTGAGGTCGCGTTGCCCGTTGTCGGCAAGCTCGCCGTGCCGGTCCTGCCGCCGACGCAGCCGAGGTGCCGCCCGTGAAGCCCTTCCGCGAGCGCAACCCCGTCACCGTCGGCGCCTCCGGGCTGCTGGTGATCCTGCTCGGCCTGCTGGCCGCGTTCTTCGCCGAGGACCTGCCGATCATCGGCGGCGGCACCTCCTACCGCGCGCACTTCTCCGAGGCCGGGGGACTGCGCGACGGCGACGAGGTGCGCGTGGCCGGGGTGAAGGTCGGCAAGGTCACCGGTGTCGAGCTGGAGGGCGACCACGTGCTGGTGTCCTTCCGCGTCAGCGACACCTGGGTGGGCGACCGCACCTCCGCCGCGATCAAGATCAAGACCTTGCTGGGGCAGAAGTTCCTCTCGCTGGACCCGCAGGGCGAGCAGGAACTGCGGCCGAGCCAGGCGATCCCGCGCGAGCGCACCATCGCCCCCTACGACGTCACCGAGGCGTTCACCGGGCTGGCCAGCACGCTCACCGAGATCGACACCGAGCAGCTGGCGAAGAGCTTCCGCGTCGTCTCCGACACCTTCCGCGACACCCCCGGTGAGGTCAGGGGCGCGCTCGACGGGCTGTCCGCGCTGTCGCGCACGATCTCCACGCGGGACCAGCAGCTGGCCACGTTGCTGCGCAACACCAACAAGATCAGCAAGACCGTCTCCGACCGCAACGCGGAGTTCGAGAAGCTGCTCGGCGACGGCAACAAGCTGCTCGAGGAGATCCGCAAGCGGCGTGACGCCATCAAGAACCTGCTGACCGGGACGCAGAAGCTCGCGGCAGAGCTGAAGGGCCTGGTGGCGGACAACAAGGCGCAGTTGCGGCCCGCGCTGGAGCAGCTGGAGCGCGTCACGACGATGCTCGACCGCAACCAGGAGAGCCTGGGCAAGAGCATCCAGCTGATGGCGCCGTTCGTCCGCGTCTTCGCCAACACCCTCGGCAACGGCCGCTGGTTCGACACCTACATCTGCGGCCTGCTCCCGCCGTCGATCGGCCCGATCAACCCGGAGGGGTGCCGCCCATGAGCACTTCCGCCGCCAAGTTGAGCGACAACCTCGCCCGCCTCATCGCGTTCCTGTGCGTCGTCGCGCTGGTCGTCACTGCGGGCATCTGGTTTGTTTTCCTTCGTGCGCCGGGGAAACGCGTCACCGCGTACTTCTCGGCAGGCGTCGGGATCTACGCGGGCGGCGACGTCCGGGTGCTCGGTGTCCGCGTCGGCGAGATCGTGAAGGTCGAGCCGCAGGGCCGGGTGGTGAAGGTCGACTTCCTCGTGGACGACGACGTGGACGTCCCGGCGGCCGCGCAGGCTCTCGTGGTCAACCCGGCCGTCGTCAGCGACCGTTACGTCCAGCTCGCGCCCGCGTACACCGGCGGCGACAAGCTGGGCGACGGCGCGGTGATCCCGCGCGAGCGCACCGCGACGCCGGTCGAACTCGACGAGGTCTACGCGAGCCTGGACAAGCTCACGACGGCCCTGGGCCCCAAGGGCGCCAACGCGAACGGGGCGCTGTCGGACCTGCTGGACACCGCGGCCAAGAACCTCGACGGCAACGGGAAGAAGCTCGGCGACACCATCAGAAACCTCGGCGCCGCAACGGAAACGCTCTCCGGCTCGCGCGAGGACCTGTTCGGCACCGTCGACGGGCTGCAGAAGTTCACCTCGATGCTGTCCGAGAACGACGGCCAGGTGCGGCGGTTCACCGATCAGCTCGCCGACGTCAGCAAGCTCCTCGCGGAGGAACGGCAGAACCTGGGCGCGTCGCTGCGCGAGCTGGCGTCGGCGCTCACCGCCGTCGACGGGTTCATCAAGGACAACAGGGACAAGCTCAAGTCCAATGTGGACAAACTGAGCGGTATCACCAAGGTCCTCGTCGACCAGCGCGCCGCGCTCGCCGAAGTGCTCGACGTCGGGCCGCTCGCGCTCGGCAACCTCCAGAACTCCTACAACGGCTCGTCCGGAACGCTGGACGTGCGGGCACACCTCAACGAGCTGACCGAGCCGCCGATCGTGATGATCTGCAAGCTGGTCCGGCAGACCACGCCCAAGCAGCTCCCGCAGCTGCTCGCCGACACCTGCGACAAGCTCGCCCCGGTGGTCAACGGCGTCGCGAAGCTGCCGAGCATCGCCGAGGTCATCCAAGCCCTCCAGCAGGGCCGCGCACCCTCGCTGCCGGTGCCGCTGCTCTCCCCGTCCGCGGGCGGCAGCGGCGGTGGCACGCCGGCGACGCCCGCCCAGCCGCCTGCGGGAGGTGGCCGGTGAAGCGCAGGATCGCCCTCGTCGCCGTCGCGCTGCTGTGCCTCAGCGGCTGTGGTTTCGGCGGGCTCTACAACGTTCCGCTGCCCGGCGGGGCGGACCTCGGTGACCGTCCGTACCAGGTCAAAGTGCAGTTCCGGGACGTGCTCGACCTGGTCCCGCAAGCGTCGGTGAAGGTCAACGACGTCCCGGTCGGCCGGGTCGAGGGCGTGGAGCTGGCCCCGGACGGCTGGACCGCGCTGGTCACGGTGTCGGTCAACGGCGATGTCGTGCTCCCGGCCAACGCCGACGCTCGCCTGCGCCAGTCGAGCCTGCTGGGGGAGAAGTTCGTCGAGCTGGCCGCGCCGCCGAAGGGCCGCGAGACCGGCAGGCTCGCCAACGGTGCGCAGATCCCGATCGAGCGCACCAACCGCAACCCCGAGGTCGAAGAGGTCTTCGGCGCGCTGTCGATGCTGCTCAACGGCGGCGGTGTGGCCAAGCTCCAGGACATCACCAAGGAGCTCAACGCCGCGATGACCGGCAACGAGCCGCAGCTGCGTTCCTTGCTGGGCAACGTGAACACGCTCGTGAAGGACCTCGACGGGCACCGCGGTGAGATCACCAGGGCGCTCGACGGCGTGAACCGGTTGTCCGCGACGCTCGCCGGTCAGCGCGGCAACATCGAGACCGCGCTCAAGGACCTCGCGCCGGGCGTGAAGGTCCTCTCCGAGCAGCGCGAACAGCTGGTCGGGATGCTCAAGGGGCTCGACAAGCTCTCCGGCGTCGCCACCGACGTGGTCAACCGCAGCAAGAACGACCTCGTCGCCGACCTCAAGGCGCTCACCCCGACGCTGAAGAAGCTGGCCGAGGCGGGCACCAACCTGCCGAAGTCCTTCGAGCTGCTGCTGACCTTCCCGTTCCCGGACGCGGCGGTCGCGGGCGTGAAGGGCGACTACACCAACCTCTACGCCAAGCTCGACCTCGACCTGGGCAACATCCTGGACAACCTCGGCCGGTCGCGGCAGCCGCTGATCCAGCTGCCGATCCCGGGGCTCGACGGCGGGCGCCCGGCCGACCCCAACCCGCTGCCCAGGCTCCCGCTGCAACTGCCGATCCCGTCGCAGCAGCCGCAGCCCGGAAACGGCGGCATCCTCGGCGGCCTGCTCGGTGGACTCCTCGGGGGTGGGCGCTAGATGTTGACCCGCAGGGCAAGACTCCAGCTCATCGGCTTCGTGCTGATCGCGCTGGTCGGCGTGAGCTACGCGGGCGCGCGCTACGCCGGGCTGGACCGCCTCTTCGGCCCGCGCGGCTACGTCGTGACGATGGAGCTGGCCGACGCCGGCGGCATCTTCACCAACGCCGAGGTCACCTACCGTGGTGTCGCCGTGGGCCGTGTCGGCCCGCTGCGCCTGACCGCGGACGGCGTCGAGGTGCAGCTGGACATCGACACCTCCGCCGCGCCGATCCCCACCGACGTCGAGGCCGTGGTCACCAACCGCTCGGCGGTCGGCGAGCAGTACGTGGACCTGCGCCCGAAGTCCGACCAGGGCCCGTTCCTCGCCGAGGGCGCGGTGATCCGCCGCGAGCAGGCCAAGACCCCGCTGCCCGTGCAGTCGTTGCTGGGCAACCTCGACAGCCTCGCGTCGTCGGTGCCGACCGAGTCCCTGCGCACGGTGGTCGACGAGCTCGGCACCGCCTTCGACGGGCGCGGCCCCGACCTCCAGCGCCTCATCGACACCGCGCGCTCGTTCACCAGCGACGCCGTTCGCCACCTGCCGCAGACGTTGCAGCTGCTCCGCGACGGCCGCACCGTCCTGGACACGCAGGCCGCCAAGGGATCCGCGATCACCGACTTCAGCCGCGACCTGCGCCTGATCGCCGACCAGCTCAAGACCTCCGACCCCGACCTGCGCAACCTGATCACCGCAGCCCCCGGGGCCGCGCAGCAGGCGAGCGGGCTGATCAGGGAGTCCGGCCAGAGCCTGTCGGAGACGATCGCGAACCTGCTCACCACGGCCAATGTGGCGCTGCCGCGCAAGGACGGCATCGAGCAGCTGCTGGTGACCTACCCGATGGTGGTCGGCGGCACGTTCACCGTCGTGCCCAACGACGGCACCGCGCACTTCGGGCTGGCGCTGAACTTCTTCGACCCGCCCGCCTGCGTGAAGGGCTACGAGAAGACCAAGCGTCGCACGGGAGGTGACACCGGTGCCGCTCCGCTCAACACGCAGGCGTACTGCGCGGAGGGCCCCGGCAGTCCCGTCACCGTGCGCGGCGCGCAGAACGCGCCCTACGGCGGCAAACCCGTGTCGCCGCCGCCCGCACCGGGCCCGGGCACCGGAGGCGTGCCGTCTACGCAGGTCCTCCAGCAGCCCGGCAGCCTCCTCGACCTGCTCAGACCGACCGGGCTCACCGGCCCCACCAGCCTCGGCCAGCTGTTCGGCCTGCCCGGCTGAGCACGCATCACCCGCCTACCCTGGAGCGACATGGACGACAAGCAGCCGCGACGCGTGGTGCTGTGGACCACCGCGGGCCTCGCAGCCGCGGCGGTGCTGGCAGCGGCCTGGTTCGGCGTGGGGTGGCTGAGGCTCTCCGGTGACGAGTCGGTCGAGTTCGCCGAGCAGCGCGAGCAGGTCGCCACCGTCGGCCAGCAGGCGATCGTCAACTTCAACACCCTCGACTACCGCAACTTCGACGCGATGATCGCGCGCTGGCAGGAGGCCTCCACCGGCTCGCTCCAGGAGGGCGTCGTCGCGGACAAGGACAAGGCCCGCAAGGAGCTGGAACAGCTCAAGCAGGTCACCACCGCCAAGGTGCTCGACGCGGCCGTGACCTCGCTCGACGTCCGCGCGGGCAAGGCGACCGTGATGAGCGTCGTCGAGCGCATGGTCAGCCTCGCCGACCAGCCCGCGGTGCCGCTGCGGTTCCGCTTCCTCGCCGAGCTGACGAAGACCGACACCGGCTGGAAGCTCAACGCGCTCGCCCCGATCAAGGTGCAGGCCGGAGGTGCCTCGTGACCCCGCCCCGCCGCTCCCGCCCCACGCAGACCCCGCGCACGCGGCACGTCGCTGGCAGCAGGAACCGCCCCGAGCCGAGCCCCGCGCCCGTCGTGGAACCCATGGTGGAGGAAGAGGAGACCGTCGCACCGCCGGTGATCGACTCGCCGACGAAGCCCGAGCCGCGCGCGAAGCGGCCCGCCCCGA
>NZ_MUMH01000079.1 GCF_002155965.1 Allokutzneria sp. NRRL B-24872 | reverse complement strand
CGCGCACCTCGGCGTAGTCGCGGACCCGGCGCAGCAGCCGGTTGGCGATCCGGGGGGTGCCGCGCGAGCGCCCGGCGATCTCCCGCGCCCCGTCGGGGCGCAGGTCCACCCCGAGGATGCCCGCGGCCCTGTTCAGCACCCGTTCCAGCTCCTCGGGCACGTAGAACTCCATGTGCGCGGTGAAGCCGAATCGGTCGCGCAGCGGGCCGGTCAGCGCCCCGGACCGCGTGGTCGCCCCGACCAGGGTGAACGGCGCGATCTCCAGCGGGATGCTGGTCGCACCTGGCCCCTTGCCGACCACCACGTCGACCCGGAAGTCCTCCATGGCCAGGTACAGCATCTCCTCGGCGGGCCGGGCGATGCGGTGGATCTCGTCGATGAACAGCACGTCGCCCTCGGCGAGGTTGGACAGCATCGACGCGAGGTCGCCCGCGCGCTCCAGCGCCGGGCCGGAGGTGACCCGCAACGCGCTGCCCAGCTCGGCCGCGATGATCATCGCGAGGCTGGTCTTGCCGAGGCCGGGCGGCCCGGAGAGCAGCACGTGGTCCGGGGGCGAGCCGCGGCGCAGCGCCCCGGTCAGCACCAGCTCCAGCTGCTCGCGCACGCGGTGCTGGCCGACGAACTCCTCCAGGTTGCGCGGGCGCAGGCTCGTCTCAAGGTCGCGCTCGGCGGGCACCGCGTGCGGGTCCAGGTCCCCGTACCCGTCGCTGGTGTCGTACCCGCCGAAGCCGTCGTCCTGGTCGAGGTCACCGTCGAAGTCGGTCACGCCGCCTGCCTACCGCTTGCGGCCGAGCGTGGCCAGCGCCCTGCGCAGCAGCGCCGGGGTGTCCAGCTCCGCGCCGCCGTCGGCGAGCACCGACTCGACGGCCTGGTCGGCCTGCTTGGCGGTGAAGCCGAGCCCGGCGAGGGCCTCGGTCACCTGCGAGCGCGAGTGGTCGGCGGAGGGAGCCGCGGCCGGCGCGGTGGCCGGGGTCAGCGCGCCGACCTTGTCCCGCAGCTCGATGATCAGCCGCTCCGCGCCCTTGCGGCCGATGCCGGGGACCTGGGTGAGCGTGGTGACGTTGCCGTCGGCCAGCGCGCGGCAGAGCGCGTCCGGCTCCAGCACCGCCAGCGCCGACAGCGCCAGCCTCGGCCCGACCCCGGAGACGGTTTGCAGCAGCCCGAAGAGCACGCGCGCGTCGGCGTCGGCGAAGCCGTAGAGGGTCAGCGAGTCCTCGCGCACCACCAGCGTCGTCGCCAGCTGCGCCTGCTCACCCCTGCGCAGGGTGGCCAGGGTCGCCGGGATGGTGTGCACCGCGAGCCCGACTCCGCCGACCTCGACGACCGCGTGGTCGAGGCCGACCGAGAGCACCGTGCCGCGTACCGAGGAGATCACCTCGTGGTCCCTTTCCTGTTCTGCTCGCGCTCGGCCAGCGAAGACCCGCTCGCCGGGCCGAGCCCTGTCGCCGTGGCGGCGCGCAACTTACCCGTCCCGGTCCGCGCCGCCGTGCGCAGCCGGGTCTGGTGCGCGCGGGCCAGCTCCGCCGCGCGCGCCTTGGCCTCGGAGAGCCGTGACTGCATCGGCGCGCGCCACAGGTGGCAGATCGCCAGGCCGAGCGCGTCGGCGGCGTCGGCGGGCCTCGGCGGCTCCGCGAGCCCGAGCACGCGCGTCACCATGGCCGTGACCTGCGCCTTGTCCGCGCGGCCGGAGCCGGTGACCGCCGTCTTCATCTCGCTCGGCGTGTGGAAGTGCACCGGCAGGCCCCGGCGCGCCGCCGCGAGGGCCACCACTCCGGCGGCCTGCGCGGTGCCGATCACCGTGCTGACGTTGTTCTGGCTGAAGACCCGTTCGATCGCCACGACCTGTGGGCGGTGGCGGTCCAGCCACTCCTCGACGCCGTCGGCGACCAGCAGGAGCCTGCGCGCGAGGTCCAGCTCCGCCGGGGTGCGCACCACGCCGACGTCGACGAAGCGCACCGTCCGCCCGGAGCCGCCGTCCACCACGCCCAACCCGCATCGGGTCAGTCCCGGGTCGACCCCCAGCACCCGCACGTCACCACTCCCGCCACCCGCAAGGCCCGAACACTCGTTCGAAACCTTACGGGTCGACCGGGACCGAGCGTCCGAGGGACACGCACTCCCTCGCCCGGTCGCCCCGTCGCCGGAACGGGATCGGCCAGAACCCGACAGCACCCCGGTCCCGCGCTCAACGATGATCGACAGAGGACTTGGGGCCCCGCGTCAGCGTGGCCGGACCGGCGTCACGGGCCGGTGACGCCGGACATCCAGGTCTCCGGTGCCCCGCTGTCGGTGAGCACCGGAAGGCGCGCCCTCGCCCTCGGGTCGGCTCCGCTCTGCCACGGCCACACCCGGTCCTCGTCCGGCCACAGCATCTGCAGCACCGGGAACTCGCCGTCCGGGTACAGGAAGAACCCCGAGGCGAGCCATTCCGGGTAGTGGCGCGGCCCGACGAACTCGAACATCACCGGATAGCCGTCGAAGAAGCCGTCGTAGCCGACGCCGGGCTCGAAGGTCTCCCCCGCGATGATCCGCTCCGCGTAGCACTGCACCAGTTCCGCCGCCAGGGCTCGCGGCGCGATCACCAGCACCTCGGGCGCGCGGTGGATGCACCACAGCCCCACCGAGTACACGAATCCCGGATGGCTGCGGCCCTGCTGGGGATCGTGCTCCCCCTGGACCGCGACCATCGAGAAGTCGTGCTCGGCGACCCTGCTCATCAGTTGTCTGCGCACGTCCTCGACCGAGGCTCCGCCGCACATGTCACACATCGACTCCATCTCCCTCACTGGACCGACCCATTCGAACACATGTTCGAACGGGTCGCCAGTCTCAGGGGCCGTCGAAGCCGGGAGTCCAACTTTCGGGTGAGCCGGAGTCGGTGAGCACGGGCTGGTAGTCGGCGAAGCCGGGCGGCGCGTCGGCCGACCACGGCCACTGCCCCTCCGGGGTGCGCGCGATCATCTGCACCGCGGGGAAGTCACCGTTGGGGTGCAACAGGAACGCGCTGCCGAAGAACTGCGGGTAGTACGGCTTGGCCACCTTCTCGAAGGTCACCGGGCAGTTCACCAGGAACCCGCCGTAGATCCCCCCGGGCGCGAACCGCTCGCCCGCGCTGGCCCTGGCTACGTAGTCGTTGATCACCACCTGGGAGACCTCCGGCGGCAGCCCGATCGCCACCACCTCGGCCAGCCCGAACCGCCGCCACGCCCCGACCGAGAACGCGTACGGCGGGTGGTCCTCACCCTCGATCTGGATCACCGCGACACCGTGCGCCTCAGTGGTCTCCAGCAACCACCGGCGCAGCTGCTCGTCGTCCTGCTGGAGCGGCGTCATCGGGCCACCCCCGCCCGGAACCGGGAGGCCAGCGGTGACACGGGGAGTACAGACACACTCAGCACGTGGCCATTCTGCCGGGCGATGCCCACCCATCGGTGTAACAGCCTCGCCACACTCTCCGCCACTGATGCCCTGAACGACCCCTTCGGGTACTTGAACGCACTGAACGGGTCATTCAGGTACCTCAACGCGTCAAACGAGCCGTTCGCTCACCCTCGGAGAGCACGCACGACCCGCCTCCCAACGCACCACGCCCGCCCCGCCCCGCCGCTCCCGCTCGGTCCCGAACGGGTCCTTCGGGTACCTGAACGCACTGAACGACCCGTTCAGTGCGCTCAACGCGTCAAACGAGCCGTTCGCTCGCCGCCACCACCACGCGATCCCCTGCTCCACGCACAGCCCGACGGCCCTCTCAACCACCTCAATGACTCGTTCAGCACGTTCAACGGACCAAACGCGGCATTGGCGGGGGCGCGGGAGGAGGCGGAAACGCGAGAACCGCGCCGGGACGTGGAGTCCAGGGGCGCGGTTCTCGGCGGGAGTGCGGGAGTGCGGGTCAGGCGGTGTTAATCCTCGAGGGCGGCCATGACCTCGTCGGAGACGTCCACGTTGGAGTAGACGTTCTGCACGTCGTCGCAGTCCTCCAGCGCGTCGATCAGCTTGAAGACCTTGCGCGCGCCGTCGACGTCGACGGGGACGCTCATGTCCGGGACGAAGTTCGCCTCGGCCGAGTCGTAGTCGATACCGGCCTTCTGCAACGCGGTGCGCACGTCGACGAGATCGGTGGGCTCGGAGACCACCTCGAAGCTCTCGCCGAGGTCGTTGACCTCCTCGGCGCCCGCGTCCAGCACCGCGCCGAGCACGTCGTCCTCGCCGAGCTCGCCCTTGGCCAGCAGCACGACGCCCTTGCGGTTGAACAGGTAGGACACCGAGCCCGGATCGGCCATGTTGCCGCCGTTGCGGGTCATCGCGGTGCGGACCTCACCGGCCGCGCGGTTGCGGTTGTCGGTCAGGCACTCGATCAGCACGGCGACGCCGTTGGGGCCGTAGCCCTCGTACATGATCGTCTGGTAGTCCGCGCCACCGGCCTCGGCGCCGGAGCCGCGCTTCACCGCGCGCTGGATGTTGTCCATCGGCACGGAGTTCTTGCGCGCCTTCTGGATGGCGTCGAAGAGCGTCGGGTTGCCGTCGGGGTCGGCGCCGCCGGTGCGCGCCGCGACCTCGATGTTCTTGATCAGCTTGGCGAAGAGCTTGCCTCGCTTGGCATCGATGGCGGCCTTCTTGTGCTTCGTGGTGGCCCACTTGGAGTGGCCGCTCATCTCTCCTCCAGGTCCAGCCGTCCGGGACGGCGGTAGCGGATGTCGTCGGGCTTCGGCCTAGGCGCCGCGCACCATCTCGGTGAACAGGCGGTGCACCCGCCCGTCGCCGGTGAGCTCCGGGTGGAAGGCGGTGGCGAGCACGGAGCCCTGCCGAACCGCGACGATCCTACCGGCGGCCTCCCCGGCGCTCGCGGACTCCGGCACGGTGGCCAGGACCTCGACCCCGGCACCGGCGGACTCCACCCACGGGGCGCGGATGAACACCGCGTGCAGCTGGCCGATCCCGGCGAAGTCGAGGTCGGCCTCGAAGGAGTCGACCTGGCGGCCGAAGGCGTTGCGGCGCACCGTCATGTCCACGGCGCCGAGCGGGTGCTGGTCGGCGCGGCCGTCGAGCACCTTGCTGGAGAGCATGATCATCCCGGCGCAGGAGCCGTAGGCGGGCAGGCCGTCGGCCAGGCGCTGGCGCAGCGGCTCCAGCAGCTCGAAGACCTCCAGCAGCCTGCTCATGGTGGTGGACTCGCCGCCGGGGATGACGATGCCGTCCACCTCGGCCAGCTCCTCGGGGCGGCGCACCGGCCGGGCGAGGACGTCGCACTCGGCGAGGGTGAGCAGGTGCTCGCGGACATCACCCTGCAGGGCGAGCACGCCGATGACGGGCTGAGCGGTGGACACGGGTCCCTCCCCTGGAAACGACGAAACTCCTAGACCGGTCGGGTGACCAGCCTAGGAGTTCGCGTCAGTGATCAGACAACCGGCTGCTTGTCCTCGGGGTCGTTGCTCCGAGAGGAGGTCGCCGCCTGCTCGGCCGCGATCGAGTCCGCGGCGGAGGTCATCAGGTCGGCGTTCTTCGCCTGGCGCGCGCTGACGAGCTTCCAGCCGACGAACAGCACGATGGCCAGCACCGGGATCAGGTAGAAGGCGATCTTCTCAGGGCCCGAGGAGAAGCCCATCGAGCCCACGACCAGTACCAGGAAGCCGATGCTGAGCCAGTTGGTGATCGGCGCTCCGGGCATCCGGTACGAGGGCCGCTCGATCTCCCCGGCGTCGGCCTTGCGCTTCAGCCTGATCTGGCAGTACAGCAGCGTGATCCAGGTGGCGATGACGCCGAGCGAGGCCACCGAGGTCGCGATGTCGAACGCCTCGTGCGGGACGAAGGCGTTCATGAACACGCCGAGCACGTAGACCACGGCGGTGAAGATGACACCGCCGTAGGGGACGTGGCGGGCACTCATCCGGCCGACGAAGGACGGGGCCTCGCGCTTGTCCGCGAGCGAGCGCAGGATGCGGCCGGTCGAGTAGAGACCGGAGTTGCACGAGGACATCGCGGCGGTGAGCACGACCAGGTTCATGATGTGACCGGCGGGCTCGAAGCCGAGGCGGGAGAACACCGTGACGAACGGGCTCTCGCCAGCCGAGTACAGGGTCCAGGGCAGGACCATCGTCAGCAGCAGCACCGAGCCGACGTAGAAGATGCCGATCCGGTAGACGACGCCGTTGATCGCCTTGGGCAGCACGGACTTCGCGTCCTTGGTCTCACCAGCGGCGATGCCGACCATCTCGATGGCCGAGTAGGCGAAGATGACCGCCTGGAAGGTCATGAAGACGACGCCGAGCCCCGCGGGGAACAGACCGCCGTGCCCGGCGACGTTGGTGACGCTCGCGGTGACACCGCCACCCATGTCGGCGTTGGTGATGACCAGGCTGATGCCGACGAAGAGGAAGACCACGATCGCGGTCACCTTGATGACGGAGAACCAGAACTCCAGCTCACCGAAGAGCTTCACGCTGAGCAGGTTGACGCCCAGCAGCACCACGAGGGTGATCAGCGCGGTCGCCCAGCGGGGGAAGGAGGACTCCGGCACCCAGTGCGAGACGTAGATCGCCACGGCGGTGATCTCGGCGATGCCGGTCATCGCCCAGTTGACCCAGTACATCCAGCCGGAGGTGAACCCGGCCCAGGGACCGACGAACTCGCGGGCGTACTCGACGAAGCTGCCCGAGGCCGGGCGGTGCATCACGAGTTCGCCGAGGGCACGCATCACGAAGAACGCGACGATGCCGCAGATGGCGTAGGAGAAAATCAGCGCGGGGCCAGCCGTGGCGAGCCTTCCACCGGCTCCGAGAAAGAGACCGACGCCGATGGCGCCGCCGATCGCAATCATCTGGACCTGGCGCTTGCTCAGCGACTTGGCATAGCCGTCATTCGACTCGATCGCGTCGTCGAGCTCAGGCTTTATGGACGAACTCACGGTGAGATGCCTCCACAGGCGTCGTTCTCTAAGGGCTGTCTCGTAAGTC
>NZ_MUMH01000078.1 GCF_002155965.1 Allokutzneria sp. NRRL B-24872 | reverse complement strand
CGCGACAGAGCCGGATCGCGCCGAACCCGTGGCCTGGTTGTGCCACAAGTACCCCCAGTACCGGGAGAACCCGCCGACCGGACCGGTGATCCGGGTCGATGTCGATGCCATCACCGGCTGGTCCTACACGGGCTGATTCCCCTCCGCCCGTACTCTCTTGCCGGGCCAACCAGTCCCACCGAACAGAAGAGCCAGGGGCACGATGTCAACCAGTCTGCCGCCATTTCGACGGATCGCGCGGGTACTGCGAGAGGACATCATCAGTGGCCGCGTGTCTCCCGGCGACCAGCTCGCCTCGGAAAACCAACTGGCCGAGGAACACAGCACCACACGAGCCACGGTTCGCAAAGCCATCGCCTTGCTCAGATCGGAAGGACTGGTCGTCTCCGAACAAGGACGCGGAGCGTTCGTGCGACCGCGACCGCGCGTGAAGATGCTGTTGACAGGCACGAACTATCGCGCGAACCGAGAAGGCGGGCTGAGCAACTTCAACGCGGAGGCCGCCGCGCAGGGCCATCACGCCACGCAAGAACTGCTCGACGTCTCGGAGTGCCCGGCACCCGCTGACATCGCCGACCGGCTCGCGATCAGCGTGCACACACCAGTGATCGTCCGGAGGAGGTTGTTCGTTGTTGACGGCAGCCCCATGCAGTTCTGCGACGGCTACTACGTGGCGGAGTTGTTTCGTGGGACAGCCGTCGCCGAGAAGCGCCTCATCAGGGGAGGTGTGCACTCGATCATCGAAGACCCACAGGGGCCACTGCGAAGTCGGCTGAGTCGGTTCGTCGAGGATCTTGACATCCGGCTGCCGTTGCCCGCCGAGGCCGAGGCCCTGCAAATTCCGGACGGCGTGCCGGTCGCGCGAGTCCTGCGCACGGCCTACGACGAGCTCGGGCGCCCGCTCGAAGTACTCGACTCCTTGGTGCCCACCGACCGATATTCGTTCCGGTACGTCATCGAACTGCCGTAGAGCGACAACCCGCACAGCTTGCATACCCAGGCTGCGCACGCTAGCGTAACTTGCATATTCAAGTTGGCGAGAGGTCGAGGTTTCCGTGGAACTCACTGTTATCGATCTTGCCGTGATCAGCTGCCTGAAGACCGTGCCGCGCGGCACCTGGGGAATGCTGGGCCTGTACGAGTCATTGCGAGGGCGGGCCGCCCATGAGGAGATCGACACGGCACTGGTGAAGCTGGAGCAGGCAAGCATGATCACCCGTGACCAGCTGGGGATCTGGACGCTGGTTGCTCATCGGCGGAACAAGTTGATCCCTAGACCGCGTCCGCACAAGCCGAGCAAACAGACTGCCGCCGCGAACGCCGGTCAGCTTGGACAGCCTTCAAGACCACCGAACCCCACTCCCCGCAGTCGCTAACCGCCCCCTACGTTCGGGTTCGTGGTTGTTAGAGACCCCTGCGGGTGGGGTTTGTGGGCTGGGAAGAGCCCAGCTCCAGTCGTCTCAGGTCCAGTCGTGAAAACCGCGACCGGACTTGCGGCCGAGTTCACCGCGAGCCACCTTCTCGCGCAGCAGCGCGGGCGGGGCGAAGCGCTCGCCGAGCGTCTTGTGCAGGTACTCGGCGATCGCCAGGCGCACGTCGAGGCCGACGAGGTCGGTCGACCGCAGCGGCCCCATGGGGTGCCGGTAGCCGAGCTCCATGGCGCGGTCGATGGACTCCGCGTCGGCGACGCCCTCCTCCAGCATGCGGATGGCCTCCAGGCCGAGCAGCACGCCGAGGCGGCTCGTCGCGAAGCCGGGCGAGTCCTTGACCAGGACCTCGGTCTTGCCGAGCGCGTGCACCCAGTCCAGGGCGCGCTCCGTGGTCGCGGGCGCGGTCGAAGGGCCGCTGACGATCTCGATCAGCGTGGACGCGGGCACGGGGTTGAAGAAGTGCATGCCGAGGAAGTTGTGCGGCCGGTCCAGCGCGGTGCCGATCTCGGTGATCGACAGCGAGCTGGTGTTCGTGGCGAGCACGGTGCCCTCCCCCACGGCCTGCTCGGCGGAGACGAGGACGTCGAGCTTGAGGCCGATCACCTCGGGCACGGCCTCGACGACCAGTTCGGCGTCCTGGGGCAACGCGCCGACCTCGGTCACGAAGACCACGCGCGCGAGCACGTCGGCGGGCTCACCGTCGAGCTTGCCGCGCTCGTGCGCCCTGCGCAGCCCGGTCGCGAGGCGGTCCCGCGCGGCGGCGACGGCCTCGGCGGAGCCCTCCACGACGGTGACCCCGGCGCCCACGGCGGCGAAGACCTGGGCGATGCCCGCGCCCATCCGGCCGCCGCCGATCACACCAACGGTTTTCGGTCCCATGGCCATTCTCCTTACAACGCTTCCACGAGCAGGGCGGTGCCTTGGCCGACGCCGACGCACAGGGTGGCGAGGCCGCGGCGGGCGTTCTCGCGCTCCATCCGCCCGAGCAGCGTGACAACCAGGCGCGAGCCGGACGAGCCCAGCGGGTGCCCGAGCGCGATCGCGCCGCCATCGGCGTTCACGCGCTCCTCGTCGAGCTTGAGGCGGCGCACGACCGCGAGCGACTGGGCGGCGAAAGCCTCGTTCAGCTCCACCGCGTCCAGGTCGCCGATCCCCCAGCCCGCGCGCGCCAATGCCTTCTCGGTCGCGGGCACCGGGCCGAGGCCCATGACGTGCGGGGACACGCCCGCGCTCGCGCCGGTGACCACGCGGGCGCGCGGGGTCAGCCCGTACCGGCGCACGGCCTCCGCGCTGGCCACCACGATCGCGGACGCGCCATCGGACAGCGGCGAGGACGAGCCGGCGGTGACGATGCCGTCCTCGCGGAAGACGGTGCGCAGCTTGCCCAACTTCTCCAGAGTGGTCTCGCGGCGCGGGCCCTCGTCGGCGGTGACGTCGCCGACCGCGACCAGCTCCGCGTCGAAGCGACCCGCGTCCACGGCCGCCACGGCGCGGTGGTGGCTGCGCAGCGCGAAGGCGTCGCTGTCGGCGCGCGTGATGCCGTCGAGCGCGGCGACCTCCTCGGCCGTCTCGCCCATCGACAGCGTGGTCTTGGCGTCGTACCCGGGATTGGTGAAGCGCCAGCCCAGCGAGGTGTCGAAGACCTGGCCAGGACGCGCCCACGGCGTCCCCGGCTTGGCCATCACCCACGGCGCGCGCGTCATCGACTCGACGCCGCCCGCGATCACCACATCGGCCTCACCAGCGCGCACGGCCTGCGCGGCGGAGGTGACGGCGGTCAGCCCGGAGGCGCAGAGCCGGTTCACCGTGTAGCCGGGCGTGTGTTCGGGCAGCCCGGCCAGCAGCACCGCCATCCGCGCGACGTTGCGGTTGTCCTCGCCCGCCTGGTTGGCCGCGCCGAGGATCACCTCGTCGATGGCGTCTGCGGGAACTCCGGAGCGCCGGACGACCTCGCCGACCACCAGTGCGGCCAGGTCATCGGGCCGCACCTTCGCGAGCGCGCCGCCGTAGCGGCCCTGAGGGGTCCGGACGCCGTCGACCAGGAACACCTCGGACATGCCGTCCTCCGCTCTTGACACCCCGATTCCAGATCCACATTCTTAACCGAACAGTCGGTCAGCCAGCAAGGCAGGTCAGCGAGTGTCACAGCCGCAGGTGCCCGACCCCGTCCGGCGGATGTACGACGCCGACAACGCCTCGCGCGCGGCCGGGATCGAGCTGGTGGAAGCCGGGATCGGCCATGCGACGGCCAGGATGCGGATCACCGCCGGCATGGTCAACGGGCACGGGATCGTCCACGGCGGGCACGTCTTCCTGCTCGCCGACTCGACCTTCGCCTTCGCGTGCAACAGCCACGGCCCGGTCACCGTCGCCGCCGGGGCGGACATCAGCTTCGTCGCCGCAGCCAAGGAGGGCGAGGAGCTGACCGCCGTCGCCACCGAGCGGGCGCGCTACGGGCGCAGTGGTATCTACGACGTCTCGGTGCACAGCGGAGATCGGCTCATCGCCGAGTTCCGCGGCCGCAGCCGGGTGATCGGAGGAACGTCGTGACCCTGGAACGGCAACGCGGACTCGGTCCCGCCCCCGACCCGGCGAGCCTGGACGCCGCCGAGCGGATGTCGGTCGACGAGCTGACCTCGCTCCAGCTCGAACGTCTACAGTGGACACTGCGCCACGCGTACCGCAACGTTGCCTTCTACACCAAGAAGTTCGACGACGCGGGCGTGCACCCGGACGACTGCCGGGGGCTGGAGGACCTGGCGAAGTTCCCGTGCACCACCAAGGAAGACCTCCGCGACAACTACCCCTTCGGCATGTTCGCCGTGCCGCAGGAGGACGTGCGCAGGCTGCACGCCTCCAGCGGCACCACCGGCAAGCCCACCGTGGTCGGCTACACCCAGCGCGACATCGACATGTGGTCGGAGGTCGTGGCCCGCTCCATCCGCGCGGCGGGCGGGCGCCCCGGCCAGAAGGTGCACGTGGCCTACGGCTACGGCCTGTTCACCGGCGGGCTCGGCGCGCACTACGGCGCGGAACGCCTCGGCTGCACCGTGATCCCGGCCTCCGGCGGCATGACCGCGCGCCAGGTGCAGATCATCACCGACTTCGAGCCCGAGATCATCATGGTCACGCCGTCGTACATGCTGACGCTGCTGGAGGAGTTCGAGCGGCAGGGCATCGACCCGCGCACCTCCTCGCTGAGCACCGGGATCTTCGGCGCGGAGCCGTGGACCGAGCAGATGCGCGCCGAGATCGAGCAGCGGATGGGCATCCACGCCGTGGACATCTACGGCCTGTCCGAGGTGATCGGGCCCGGCGTGTCCAGCGAGTGCGTGGAGACCAAGGACGGCCTGCACGTGTGGGAGGACCACTTCTACCCCGAGGTGGTCGACCCCTCCACCGGTGCGGCGCTGCCCGACGGCGAGCACGGCGAGCTGCTGTTCACCTCGCTGACCAAGCAGGCGATGCCGGTCATCCGCTACCGCACCCGCGACCTCACCCGGTTGCTGCCCGGGACCGCGCGACCCATGCGGCGCATGGAGAAGGTCACCGGCCGCAGCGATGACATGATCATCCTGCGCGGGGTGAACGTGTTCCCCACGCAGATCGAGGAGATCGTGCTGCGCACTCGCGGCCTCGCCCCGCACTTCCAGCTGCTGCTGACCAGGCGCGGCCGGATGGACCACATGACCGTGCGCGTGGAATCCGCGCCGGGCCAGGACTTCCCCGGCGCCGCGACCGAGCTGTTGCGCGCCATCAAGGACGGCGTCGGCGTCACCGTTGACGTCGAGATCGTCGAACCGTCCACATTGGAGCGCTCGGTCGGTAAGCTGCGGCGCGTGATCGATCGGCGGCACGATGGCTGAGCAGAGCGTCCGACGCGGGCGGCCCGGCTACGACCTGGAGTCGTTGCTGGCCATCGCCGTGAAGCTGTTCAACGAGCGCGGCTACGACGGCACGAGCATGGAGGAGCTCTCGCGCAGGCTCGGCATCACCAAGTCCGCGATCTACCACCACGTCACCAGCAAGGAGGAGCTGCTGCGCCTGGCCATGGACCGCGCGCTGGACGGCCTGTTCGCGGTGACGCTGGAGGCGCGCTCCCAGGAGGGCCGGGCGATCGACCGCTTGGAGCACGTCGTGCGGCGCAGCGTCGCCGTGCTCGTCGAGCGCCTGCCGTTCGTCACCCTGCTGCTCCGCGTGCGCGGCAACACCAAGGTCGAACGCGCCGCGCTCGCCCGCCGCCGCGAGTTCGACCAGCTCGTCACCGACCTGGTGAAGCAGGCGGCCGCCGACGGTGACCTGCGCTCCGACATCGACCCCTCGGTCACCAGCCGCCTGCTCTTCGGCATGATCAACTCGGTGATCGAGTGGTACCGCCCGCGCGGCGACATCACCCAGGACGCCCTCGCCGACGCCGTCTGCACCCTCGCCTTCTCCGGCCTCCGCGTGCACTGACGCCACGCACACCGTTAAGCCGCCCACGCTGAAGCCCTGAATGACCCCTTCAGGTACCTCAACTCCCCGAACGACCCTTTCAGTGCGTTCGAAGTACCCGAACGACCCATTGGGGGCGCTCCCAAGCCCTGAACGACCCGTTTGGTGCGTTGAGCGCGCTGAACGGGTCGTTTGGTGCGTTGGAGTACCTGAACGGGTCGTTCAGGGCTTTGCACCGCGGCGGTCGCGCGAGCCGGTGCGCAGGTGCATGCGCTCGCCCTGCGGCCCGAAGAGGCTGAGGATCTCGGCGGGCCGCGTCCCGGCGCAGCCGAACCAGTGCGGGACGCGGGTGTCGAACTCCGCCGCCTCCCCCGTCCGCATGACCACGTCGTGCTCGCCGAGCACCAGGCGCAGCCGCCCGCTGAGCACGTAGAACCACTCGTAGCCCTCGTGGGTGCGCGGGCTCGGGGTGTCCCGGCTCGGCGGGATGATCATCTTGTAGGCCTGGAGACCGCCGGGCTGGCGGGTCAGCGGGTAGACGGTGATGTCGCCGTGGAGCACCGCGGAGGGCCGGATGCGCGGATCGGCGACCTCGGGCGCGCCGACGAGCTCGTCCAGCGGGACCTTGTGCGCGCGGGCGATGGGCAGCAGCAGTTCCAGGCTGGGTTTGCGCTGCCCGGACTCCAGGCGGGACAGCGTGCTCACCGAGATCCCGGTGGCCCTGGACAGCGCGGCGAGCGTGGCTCCGCGCTCCTTGCGCACCCGCTTGAGCTTCGGACCAACCTCGTTCAGCACCGCTTCGACCGCGTCCATTCCATAATTGCAGAATCAGCAACAAAGTTTGTCAAGACCGCTGTCTCGGGCGCACTGTCGGCTCAGGAGGTGGTCGGAATGCACGACGTGGTGGTGGTCGGCGGCGGCGCGGCGGGACTGAGCGCGGCGCTGGTGCTGGGCAGGGCGCGCAGGAGCGTGCTGGTGGTCGACGCGGGCGAGCCGCGCAACCAGCCCGCCGCGCACATGCACGGTTTCCTTTCCAGGGACGGGATGCCGCCGGGCGAACTGCTCGCGGTGGGCCGGGCCGAGGTCGTCGGCTACGGCGGCGAGATCCGCCGAGGGCGAGCCGTGTCCGCGCGCAGGGACGGCGCCGGGTTCGTGGTGGAGCTGGCCGACGGCGACTCGGTGTCGGCGCGGAGGCTTGTGGTGACAACGGGTCTGCGCGACGAACTCCCCCCGATCGAGGGACTGCGCGAGCGTTGGGGCCGGGACGTGGCGGCCTGTCCATACTGCCACGGCTGGGAGGTCCGGGACCAGCCGCTCGGCGTCCTCGGCACCGACCCCAGGGGCGCGCACCAAGCGCTGCTGCTGCGCCAGTGGTCGGCCGACGTGACCTACTTCGGCTCGCAGCTGGCCGAGCAGGACCGCGAGAAGCTGCTCGCGCGCGGCATCCGCGTCGTGGACGAGGACGTGGTGAAGGTGTTGGTGGACAACGACGAACTCGTCGGGGTCGAGCTGACCGACGGCTCGTGCGTCAAGCGGTCGGCGCTGTTCGTCCCGACCGTGTTCGCCGCCAACGACACCCTGCTCACCCAGCTCGGCGCCGAGCACACCGAAGACGGGCGCACCACCGCGCCGGGCGTGTACGCGGCGGGCAACGTCGTCGACCCGATGGCACAAGTGATCGTCGCGGCCGCCCAGGGCGCGAAGGTCGGCATGTACGTCAACGGCGACCTCGTGCTGGACGAGGCCGCACCGGAGAGAAGGGTCCACGGACTGTGAGCGGGCACAAGCACCACGGGCACAACCACCACGAACACCTCGACTGGAACGCGCGCGGCGCCGCGATGGAGCTCGAAGGGGAGGTGATGTTCCCGCTCGTCGAGCAGGGTTTCCAGTGGCTGCAAGGGATTCTGCCGAAGGCGGAGCGCGTGCTGGACATCGGCAGCGGGCCGGGCATCGCGGCCTGTCACCTCGCCGGGCTCTACCCCGACGCGGAGGTCGTCGCGGTCGACGGAGCCCCTGCGCTGCTGGAGCTGGCACAGGCGCGCGCCGACCGGCTCGGCGTCCGGATCGGCACCCGCCACGCCCAGCTCCCGGACGATCTCGGCGAGCTGGGCACGGCGGACGTGATCTGGATCGGCCAGGTGCTGCACCACCTCGGCGACCAGGAGGCCGCGCTCGCCCAGCTGGCCGGGATGCTGCGGCCGGGCGGCGTGCTCGCCCTGATGGAGGGCGGGCTGCCGTTCCGGTTCCTGCCGCGCGACATCGGCATCGGCCGCGTCGGTTTCCAGGCCAGGCTGGACGTGGCGGTGAGCGCCGGCTTCGCCGAGATGCGCGAGGAGCTGGCGGACAAGGTCGACGTCGTCGAGGACTGGGCCGCGATGATCGGCCGGGCCGGGATGCGGCACGCGGGCACGAGGAGCTTCCTCGTCGACCACCCCGCGCCGATCGACGAGCGCACCCGTGCGTACATGCGTGACATCGTCACCCGGTGGGGCGACTTCGGCGCGGACCGGCTGTCCGAGGAGGACTCCGCGACGCTCGCCCGGCTGCTCGACCCCGAGGACCCCGCGGGCGTGCTGAACCGCAAGGACGCCTTCGTCCTCGGCGCCAGGACGATCTACCTGGCCACCACGAAGTGAGCTGACCGGGGTGGTCCGGCACAGGGAAGCACCTGGTCGGACCACCCTTTCCGGTAGACCCCTGATCAGGTGTCCACCGCTCAGGGGTGAGGCCCTAGTATTCAGCGGTTTCCCTTGTCCCCCTTGCCCGTCTGCGAGGTCCCGCATGACCGAGGACGCCCCGGCCCGCCGCGCCGGAGGAACCCGCTGGTCCCGTTTCGCCGTGATCGTCACCGTGAGCCTCGCGCTGGCCGGCGGCCTGGTCTACGCCACCGCCAGCGCCGCGCTGCCCACCTCGTTCGCGTTGTCCGGCACCAACTTCAAGTTCTCCGCGAAACGCGTCGAGGGCAAGGGCTTCGCCCAGTTCGTCGGCCTCGGCGCGGCGGCCCGCTCCCCCATGGCGGTCACCGGGATGGCTTCCGCGCTGGTCAGCGGCCTGTGCTTCTCCGCACTCGTGCCCACCCCGCTCGGCGCGGTCACCATCCGCGCCGAAGCCGGGGGCGACAAGCCGGTCGAGGCGCGCGACCTCGTGCTCAACCTCAGCGAGATGCGCGCCGAGGCCACCGCCACCAACCTCACCCTCGGCGTGGACGCGGCCCGCCTCGACGGCGCCACCGGGATCACCGGCCGCGCGGGCGACTACGCCCACCAGGCCGAGAAGATCGTGATCAGCGATCTCAAGGCCAACGCCAGCACCACCACGGCGGGCACCTTCCGGATGACCGGGCTCAGCATCACCGTCAAGGCCGGCCGCCAGGAGTGCTTCTGATGACCACCCTCGACCAGCGCTTCACCACCTGGTGCGGCGGCAGGCCCTTCGCGGCCGGGCTGCTCGCCGTCGCCGCGGGCGCCGAGATCGTGCTGCTGCCGGTCACCGGCTACGAGTTCCTGCTCGTGCAAGGCATCGGTGGCATCGGCTCCCTGCTCACCGCCATCGGCCTCATCGCGGGCGGGCTCGCGCTGTGGCGCTACCCGCACCGCTCCAGGGTGATCGGCGCGGGCGTGCTGCTGCTGGCCTTCGTCGCCTACCTCGTGGCCAACCTCGGCGGGTTCCTGGTCGGCATGCTCCTCGCCCTCGTCTCCGGTTCCCTCGCGCTGGCCTGGCAGTCCGGCGAAACGCGGTGAGGACCGGCATCGCGCTCCTGCTGTTCGCCGCCACCGCAGTCCCTGCTCACAGCGAACCGAGCTGCGCGATCGAAGAACTCCCCAAGACCGTGCCCCAGCCCGGCAGCGCCGACGAGCGCGCCGCCGCCGACATCCTCGCCGCCTGTCTCCGGCAAGCCCCCGCGCGCGAGCGCCACACCCGCAACCGGTTGCGCGCCAAGGAAGTCACCGCGCGCACGATCAACCCCGGCCTCGGCTCCTCGGTCGGGATCGACACCGAGTCGCTGGACATCGTCGACGCCACTCTGGAAACCGCGCAGGGCCGTACCGAGTTCCACGTCAGCAGCGCCCGCATGAACACCGTCGCGCTGACAGCGGATTCCTTGTCCGGCAAGCTCTTCGGCATCATCCCGGTCACGCTCGGCAACGGGTTGCCGATGATCCCGATCCCACTGCCCTACCTGAGGTTGACCGACGTCACCGCCGACAACGTGCGGGTCACCGCGCGCACGGCGACCCTGCACGAGGTCGACGGTTCCTAGAGATCCCAGTCGTAGTCGAAGGGGTCGGGCCGGGTCGTGCTCACCCCGATGGCGTGCAGCTCCGCCTCGGAGACCACCCGGTCCGCCCGATCGCCCAGCATGGCGACGAGCAGGCTCTCCAGTACGTCCAGGTACGCGGCGCGCAGCTGTGTGCCGCACGCGCTGACGCGCTCCAGGTCGGCCGTGACCCGCTCGTGCACCCCAGCCTCTTCCAGTTGCTCGTGCAGCAGACCCGCTTCGAGGAAGCCCGAACCGCGCACCTCGCTGCAGGAGACCGCCGTGCTGCGGAAGAGCATGAACAGCGCGCCCATGCCGCTGGGCATGTCGCGTTCCGAGTCGGAGGCACCCAGAGGCGGCCTCAGCGCCTCGACGTAGGCCAACGCGAATCCGCGACGGTCATAGCTGGTCACGACCGCAGGCTAAGGCGACAACCTGGTGAGATCACGCGGAAACAACGTGGTTTCGCGGATGTTCGACACTCCGAGCACGCGCGCGGTCCACCGCTCCAAGCCGATGGCGAAACCACCGTGCGGCGGCATCCCACCGGCGAACGGCGCGAGGTAGTCCGCATAGGACTCCGGGCTCTCACCCCGCTCGGCGAGCGCGGCCAGGTAGTCGGAGTGCCGATGCAGCCGTTGCCCGCCCGTCACCAGCTCCAACCCTCGGAAGAGCAGGTCGAAGCTGTTGGAGTACCTGGGGTTCCCGGGTTCCGGGTGGGTGTAGAAGGGCCGCTTCGCCATCGGGTAGCCGGTGACGAACAGGAACTCCGAGCCGTGCTCGCGCAGCGCCCACTCCGACAGCCACCGCTCGTGCGCGGCCGCCAGGTCGGGCTCGCCACGCGGGTCCTCGTCCGCGTGCCGCGCGATCAACTCCTGCGCTTCGGCGAAGTGCACCGCCGGGATCTCCTGCGGCACAACGGGAAGCTTCACAGCGAGCAGGTCGAGCGCCGCGCCCGCCCGCTCGGCCGTCGCGTCGACCATGCCCGCGATCGTGGTGCGCAGCAAGGACATCACGTCGCGGTGGTCCTCGATGAAGCCCAGTTCCGCGTCCAGACTCGTGTACTGGGCGAGGTGCCTGGTGGTGTCGTGCGGCTCGGCGCGGAACACCGGCCCCACCTCGTAGACCCTCTCGAACACCCCGACCAGCGCCTGCTTGAAGAACTGCGGCGACTGGGCCAGGTAGGCGCGGCGGCCGAAGTAGTCGATGCCGAAGACGTTCGCCCCGGACTCCGTCGCGGAGCCCACGATCTTGGGCGTGTGCGTCTCGACGAACCCAAGTCTGTCCAAAGTGGACCGAAATCCGGCGACACCCGCGGCGGCGATCTCGAACCGCGCGCGCAAACCGGGGTGGCGCAACGCGATCGGGGCGTTGTCCAGGATCGTCGGCAGCGCGGCCGGGACGGTCGGGCGGTAGAGGTCGAACACCGGCCGCCGAGCGGGCTCGCCGAGCGGCGTGATCACCGGCTCGACCAGCTCGGCCCCGCCCGGCGCCTTCGGGTTGGCCACGACGAGGCCGCTGACCTCGACGACGGACTCCTGGGGCGGCAGCGCCTCCGCTTCCCCGGGCAGGACCACCTGGGCCAGCCCGGAGCGGTCCCGCAGAACGGCGAACGTGACGGACTTCAGCCTGCGCCTGCGGTGCACCCACCCGGCGAGGCGGACGCGCTCGCCGATGCGGGTGGGCAGGTCGGCGGCGAGAGAACGTGAGATCATCATCCACACTCCTGGTGTGCGCGCGATCCCTTGGGGGCGCGGGCGAGAAGGGGACTCGCGGTACCACCGCACCTTCTCCGCCCCACCGCGAGGCGGGGCGGACTCGTCGCGGCCCGGTCACGGGGGCCACCCGGCGGGGCATGGGGCGCGGACGCCGTTCCTCCCCGCGCTCAGGAGGGTCTTCGCCAAGGGCGCGGGGCCGCTTTCCCAGCTACCAGCGGCTCTCTGCCCGCCCGCGTGCTCCCCCGGCTACTCGTCTCCGTCAACGCGTTGGCGCCGAGGATAGGTCGTCCCCGGCGCCGTTCGCGCGCGAATTTCTAGCTGTCGCCGCCCTCTTCCGGTGGCGGCTGCGAGGTCGTGGTCTTCTTCGTGCTGGAGGACGGGCACGTCGGCGTCCAGAAGCTCGTCGTGCACGGCGGGGCCGACGGTGAGTTCGGCGAGCTCGACCCGGACGGCGGCGTGGTGGTCATCGGCGTGGTGCTGCTCGGCGCGGTGGTCGTGGTCACCGGGTCGTCGTACTGGCCGATCGGGTCCGCCTTCGGGAAGGGGATGACCGGCACACCGTTGAGGTAGGAGTCCATGAACTCCTTCCAGATGTGCCCCGGCTCGTCCTTGCCGTAGATCGGGTGGTTGCGCACCCCGCAGCAGTCACCCCGGATGGCCTGGAAGCCGTCCTTGCCGACCCACACCGCCGCGGAGATCTGCGGGGTGTAGCCGACCATCCACGCCTTGGCGTTCTCGGTCTTGTCCTTCTCGTGCGTACCGGTCTTCGACGCGACCGGCCGGTTCTTGCTCAGCGCGAGGTTGGAGGACTTCGCCACGTCCACCATCGTCTCGGTGACGTTGCGCGCCAACTGCTTGTTGTTGTCGGAGTCGTTGGAGTCGAGCTTCTTCTGCGCGGTGATCTTGTCCTTCTCGTCCCACAGCGGCACGTCCTGCCCGGCCTTC
Source organism: Allokutzneria sp. NRRL B-24872 (assembly GCF_002155965.1). Classification (GTDB taxonomy): domain Bacteria; phylum Actinomycetota; class Actinomycetes; order Mycobacteriales; family Pseudonocardiaceae; genus Allokutzneria. Next base: position 69,206 of record NZ_MUMH01000078.1, on the reverse strand, counting down.
ATGACCCTGCTGACGAAGTGCGTCGGCCGGGTCTCCCCGTCGGCGGCGAAGGTCGCGTAGGCGCCGGCGATGTCCCTCGGGCGCACGCGGGTGTCACCACCACCGATGGCGATGTTGATGTCCGGGAAGCCGTCGGTGCCGACCAGCCCGGCGCGCTGCGACTCGGGAATGCCCGCGGAGAAGGCGGCGTCCACCACGCGCTTGGGGTTCAGGTCCGCGGTGATCTTCATGAAGACCGTGTTGACCGACAGCGTCATCGCGTCCCGGATCGAGCACTGCGTCCCGCAGGTGCTCTTGTTGCCGGAGTTGGCCCGCGCCTTGCCCGCGATCTCGATACCGGAGGTGCCGTCGTACGGCGTGCCGATACCGATCCCCTTCTGCAGCGCCGCGAGCGCCACGAAGGGCTTGAAGGAGGACCCCGGTTCCTGCAACGAGTCGGCGTAGTCGGTGCTGGTGCCGTTCTCGCCGCCGTAGTAGGCGCGCACCCCACCGGTCTTCGGGTCAACGGCGGTGAGCGCGGAGCGCAGCCCTTCCTTGTTGTTCTTCATGTACTTCGCGACCGCGGCCTCCGCGCTCTGCTGCGCCTTGGAGTCGATGGTCGTGACGACCGTGAGCCCTTCGCGCTTGAGCTTGTCGTCGGTGTAGCCCATCCCCTCCAGCTCCGCGATCACCTGCTCCTGGATGTGCAGAGTGGGCCCGGAGACCGGGTTGCGCTTCATCGCCTCCGCGCGCGGCACGGTCTTGGGGAACGGGAGGGATGCTGCCTGCGCCTGGGTGATGTAGTCGTTCTCCGCCATCCGCCGCAGCGCGTGCTTGCGCCAGCGCTGCTCGGTCTCCGCCCGGTTCTTCTCCGGGTCCAACCGGTACGGCGCCTGGATCACCGTGGCCAGCAGCGCGGCCTCCGCCGGGTCGGTGACCTCCTTGACGCTCTTGCCGAACAGCGCCCTGGCCCCCGCGTCGATCCCGAGCGCGCCGCGCCCGAACGGGATCGTGTTGAGGTAGGCCTCCATGATCTGGTCTTTGGTCTGCTCGTTGTTCATCTTGAACGACTTGACGAGCTCTTTCCACTTGCGGCTGAGGCTGTTCTCCTTGTTGCCGGTGGAGACCTTGACGTACTGCTGCGTGATGCCCGAGCCGCCGCCGACGCCGACGGTGATCTGGTTGAGCACCGCGCGCGCGATGCCGACCACGTCGAAACCGGGGTTGGTGTAGAACGACGCGTCCTCGGTCGCGGTCACCGCGTCGCGCACGATCTTGGGGACGTCGTTGTGCGAGACGTACGCGCGCGTGCCGCCCTGGGGCACGAGCTTGCTCATCTCTTTCTCGCCGTCGGAGAACAGGAGCGTGACCGTCTTCTCCTGGGCTGCGATGACGTCCTTCGGGTCGTCGATGGAGACGAGGAAGTAGGTGATGACGAAGGCGATGACCGGTCCGATCACGCCGACGGCCGCCGCGATGTAGCAGCCGAGGCGGACGCGCTTCCAGATCTTCTTCTTGCGCAGCTTGCGCTCTTCCTCCTCGGTGAGCGCTGCTTCGTCGTCGTCTTCGCGGTCCTCGTCGCCGTCCTCGGCGTGCTGGTCGTACTCGTCGTCGTCCGGCTCGCGGTGGGTGAGCAGCTGCGGCTCGCGCGGGTAGTCGTCCTCGTCGTCGACGAGGTCGATGATCTCCGTCTCCGGCTCGATCAACTCAGTCGGCGCGTCACCCGGGTCCCGCCTCGGCGGCACCGGAGCGCCAGGACGCACCCTCCCCCCCGGTAAGACCGTGGTGGGCGGACCGTCGCCGCCGGGCGCACCGCCGCGGTGCACCACGCTCGTGGGGTCGTTGTGCCCGCGCGGTCCGCTGCCGGGGCGCGCGCCGTTCGGCCCGTTGGGTCCCGGGATCAGCTCCGTTCCCGGCGCCATCCCGTTCCCGCCGCGGTGGACCACGCTCGTGGCGTCGTACTGCCCGCGCTGACCGGCTCCTCGGTCATCCCACGCGCCGAGCGCCCCAGCGCCCTCGCGCGGCTCTCCCTGCCCGTTCGGCATGCCGGGGGCACCGTCGCGCGGCCCGTTTTGGGGAGCACCACCCTGGGGTCTGCCCCCTTGGGGACCACCGCTCTGCGGCCCGCCATTGCGGAGGCCGCCGTTCTGCTGGCCGCCGTTCTGCGGTCCCCGGTTCGGCCCAGGGCCCTGCGGACCTCCCTGCTGGCCGCCACCGCGCGGGCCACCGCCCTGAGGGCCACCGGCGGCACCGAGCGCGCCACCGGCCGCCGCGGCCCCGGCAACACCCGCGCCGGGCCCGCCACGCGGCGCTCCCGGGTCGTTCCGAGGGCCACCGGGCCCGTTCGGCCGTCCTCCGGAGCCGTTGCGCGAGTCGCCGGAGCGGTTCGGCGCACCAGCGGCGTCCTGGCCACGAGGCGGTACCTGTCCGCCACCGCGCCCGTCGGGCGCGCCGGGGCCGGGGCGCTGTCCGCCGGGGCCGGGCGGCCGCGAACCGGCTCGGCCGGGCGGCTGGTTCACCGGATTGCCCCGTGGCGGGGTGGGCGCGCGGTTCGGCTGCTGACCGCGGTGCTGCTCCGGTCGCCGGGGGTCGTGCGAGGGCTGGGCCTCGTCCTCGTCCCACTCCGGACTCCAGAAGCCGGTGCTCTCGGTGGGGTGCTCGGGTCCGGACCGCGCCTGGCCACGGCGGCCCGGATAGCCGCCCCGGTCGCGTTCGTCGTTCACGCCTCAGCCTCCACAACCGACGCCACCCAGTCCCTCACCCCGGCCCGGGTCACTGACCGACCTCCACCTGCACACCGTCGTCGAACGTGAGCGCAAAAAGCCTGCCACACGGCCTCGCCGACTCGTGTCCCGGCCTGCACCGGCGACAAAGCCGCAGGCAGGGGCCATCGATCCGCGAGGTTGCCCCACTTCCATTTATTCAGGCAAAGACCAACCATTCCTCTCACCGAAATACGAATAGGGAGGAAAAGGACGCGAATGGTCCCCGCACGACGCGACCCGCTCGGCCCTGCACAGCGGTCGGCGCTCCCGCGCGCCGGGCGCCGGCGTCGCCGCGACAGCGCGAAAGATCATCTGTCAACTCCGCGACGCCCCGACCCGGCGGCGGCGGTCGGCGGCGAACGCGGCACCACACCGTCCACAGTGGAGCTCCTCCCGTCCCGTCCGGCACGCGAACCGCCGGTCCGGCAGCTCGGTGGAGTCATCACGGCGAAGGTAGACCGGGGGTCCGACAGTCACGGCAACGATGCGGATTTGACGGATTCACACCCCCCGGCTATCACTGATGACGGAAGGGAGGCGACCCCCGTGAATTCACCGCTTTCGATCATTTTTCGTTACTGCACAAGGGTTTCGGTGTACCTGGCAAGGCGCGCGGCATCCGCGCTGTCGAGGGTGCGCAGCGCCGTGCCGACCGGACGCCCGCGATCGACGGCGGTCAGCGGCGCGGTCGGCGGCCGGTCGATCCAGTCCACGACCGGGCGCACGGACTCGGCGACCGACCGCGCGAAGAGCCGGGCAGCCACCTTGATCACCCCGCGCACCACCGGGTTCGACGCGCCGTCCAAGCCGCTCCGGGTGAAGCCCGGGTGGTACAGCACGTACCGCGCCCGCCCACCGCCCTCCTCCGCGAAGGCCACCCCGAGGAGGTCGTTCGCCCTCCCCGCCTGCAACTGCGCTCGAACCTGCCCGTACTTCGCGGTCAGCTGCGGGTCCTCCCAGTGCACGCGCCCCGCGGTGACGCCGACCCCGGCGACGCTGACGATCACCGGGTGCGCGCTCGCGTCGAGCAGTGGGCGGAGCCGGTGGCTCAACAGGTACCGGCTCAGGTAGTACAGCGCGAACGTGGCTTCGAGGCCGTCCGCCGTTTCGACCCGCTCGGCGTTGACCCGGTTGGCGAACAGGGCGAGCGCGTCCACGGACTCGTGCCGGTCGGACACCTCGCGCACCACCCGTTCGACCTCGGCCACCGACGAGAGGTCCGCACGCAGGAAGTGGAGGTTCGGATTCGACACCTGCTCGACCAGCGCACGCCCCTTGGCCTCGCTGCTGCCGATCACGATGACGTTGTCGCCCCTGTCCAGCCGGCGCAGTGCCGTCTCGCGGCCCATTCCACTCGTCCCACCGCTGATGATCACTGTCTTCACGGTTCCATCCTGGGTTTTCCCCACCGGACGGGGAAAGACGGCACTTTCGTGTCCGTTGCGCACATCTTTGTTCCTGCGCGCACCCGGGAGAGCCGCCTCCCCTCGGGCAGTCCACTGTGGACATATCTCGGGCAGGACGCGGTTTCCTTGCGGTGCGGGACGGGGCGGTGCCGAGCCAGGGCCTTCTCGATCACCCTTGAGGTGAGTCCGAGGAGGCGCAGTGAGGTACTTCGAGGTGTTCAGCGACGCGCTCAGGAGCGGTGACCGGCCGCGCAAGACGATCATGTTCGCCGACATCGTGGACTCGGCCAAGCTCAAGGAGCGGACCGCGGAGGTCAACTGGCTGCCGACCATCGGCAAGTTCCTGGACATCGTCACCGAGGCGGTCCAGCACGAGGGCGGCGAGGTGGTGAAGTACCTCGGCGACGGGGTGCTCGCGATGTTCGACGCGGCGGGCAGCGGCAACGCCATCCGGGCGGGCATCCGCCTGCAGGAGCAGCTGCGCAGGCTCCAGCAGGAAACCTCGCTGATCCAGAACTGCCAGTGCACGGTGGGCATCGCCACCGGGCACATCGTCGAGTACCGCACCCCCGCGCAGACCACCGACGTCATCGGCAGCACCGCCGACCTCGCGTCCCGGTTGTCCTCGGCCGCCGCCCCGAACGCGGTGTGGATCGACGCCAACACCTTCCACGCCGCGGACATGACGCGGATCAGCTCCGAGATCGGGCACGCGCTGGACAGGCCGACCAACGAGTACCACCTCGCGGGCGAGGTGGGCCTGAAGGGCTTCGGCCACCGCGTCAGCTACTACGAGATCATCTGGTCGCAGAGCGAGTTCGGGGCGCGCAACGCGACGCTGCGGCACTCGCAGAACGTCCCCGCGCCCGCCACCGACGGCGTCCTCCAGGGCACCGTCGAGCAGTGGAGCGCCGAGAAGGGCAGGGGTTCCCTGCGCACCGAGCGGGGCGAGTACTTCGTCGACCGCAGGTTCCTCGCCGTGCCGAAGGAGAACCTCGTCCGGGGCAAGACCGTCCGCTTCGTGCCCATCAAACCGTTGCGCCCCAACGGCCGCCCCGTCGCGGGCGCGCTCGTGCAGGAGGGTTGGCGGGTGACCGCCGAGTTCACCAAGGTCTTCGCCGAGCGCGGCTACGGCTTCGTCGCCGTGAAGGACCAGCGCGGCAACACCCTCACGCTGTTCGTGCACCTCGGCGAGGCCGCGCGCCGCCTGCGCCCCGGCGACAGGGCGACCCTCGTCATCCGCCCGAACCCGCGCGGCCTGTCCGGCCAACTGAACAAGGGCGCCTCCGGTGCCGCATGACCCCGACGTGCTCGCCGCCGAACTCGCCGACGTCCGCGACGAGCTCAAGCGCCTGGACGGCAAGGCCCGCGACCTGCTGCTCATCGCGACCTTCACCGTCACCGCAGGCGTGGCCATCGCCAACCTCGGCCGCGACTCGATCACCCAGGCGACCACCGTCCTCGGCCTGTCCGCCCTGCTCCCCTGGACCGCGGCTGTCGTGAGCCTGATGCTCGTCATCCGCCCGACCACCGTGCCCGGCGTCTTCGAGATCACCGACTCCGACCTTGCCGCCTGGCGGGACCGCCGCTGGCGGGCGCTGAGCCGGATCGCCCGCCTCAAGTTCCGCCGCGTCCGCCTCGCCGTGGACCTGCTGTTCGCCACCCTCGCCCTCGCCGTGCTCGCCGTCGGCGCCGCCCTCCTCCCACCCTGAGCAACACCGCAGGTCAGAGCTTTGACAACCCCCGATTAGGAACCTGATCAGCCGTGCGTTAATCTTTCTCCAGCGCTTGAGAGAGCGCAGACAGACCGGGACGTGGCGCAGCTTGGTAGCGCACTTGACTGGGGGTCAAGGGGTCGCAGGTTCAAATCCTGTCGTCCCGACGGTCGGAAGGCTCTTCGCAGGTCAGACACTGCGAAGAGCCTTCTTTTTTGATCTTGGCACGGACTTCGAGGTCGAGCACGCCGCTCGTTGACCCCTTGACTCGCTAGACTTCCGATGCCGCTTCTCAACTCTTGACAAGCTCACCGCCGCCAGCGCGTACCGCAGTTGGGCGAGCTTCCTGCGGTTGGCGGGTCGCCGAGCCAGCCCGCCAACCGCGGCGCAGGAGCACCTTCCTGAAATTCCGAACGTCGCGCGCGTTCACGCCAGGCCGAGTCGCACGTGTTGCTTGGTGATGAACATCCCGTCGGGAAGCTCATTCTCCGGGAACGTGTAGGGCGCGGCGAGGATGCGTGGTTGAGCTGTCCGGTCGCGGTTCCAGTCGCGGATGTGCTGGCTGAGGCGCTGGGCGAGTCGCGAGCCGCTCGGGCCGTGCCCAGTGGCGCCGAGTTCGAAGCGGCGCTCGCCGCCGCTGTCTGCTGCGTGAGTGATGAGGTAGGTGAAGGAGACGCTGTCGACGATGGCCGGGCTGCGAAAGGACAGCACAGTCGCGCGACGAGCTTCTGTTGTCTGCCGACGGTGGACGCTTGGGCTTAGCCCCTCGAAGGATCTCGACCTTTGGGAGCGCTACGTGCCTGGCGGCGGCAATCTGATCATGGTGCAGCCGCTCGGTCCACGCAGCTTAAAGAGCCGCGGCCCCTTACCCCTCTCCTCCCATCGACGGCAAACCTCCGCGATGTGGTTGCTTCTTGCGATCACAGGTCCTGCGTTGGTGGAGCGCTCCTTAACCAGCCCAAGCTGTGTTCACCCCGAGACGTTCCACGAAGACATGCGATGGGAGAAGGCGGGCTTAATTCTGTCTCGAAACTCGGCGAGCCGTAGGCGGACCAACAACGTGTCGACGGCCATGGTTTGCCGCACTAAAGCCAACTGCGCAATCACGGCCGCAGGCTCGGTTGTGGCACATGCGCTAGAGGTCCCGCAGAGCCGGAGATCGCCAGGCTTAAGTTCGTCATGGAAGAGCACGACTAGAGTGTGGCAGAACAGGAGGTAACAGGCAGCTTCATTGCGCAGCCTGTCGAACTCGTTCACCGGCGCACTGCCTTCAGATGACCAGATTTGATCTGCGAGATCGTCGAGGCTCATGAGGTTAGTTGTCTGCATTTCCTGCAAATTCTTGATCAAAGTGTGAGGCTGGGAGGGGTCATCCTTTTCGGTGCGTCCCAGAGAGACCGCGGTGTGCGCGAAGGCTCTGGCTTTCAGGCTCAGGTCTTGGCGGATCAGGGCGTGGGTGATTTCGGCCAAATGAGTGTAGGCGCCCTGAAGATCGTGCAGGGCGATCGCGACGCGTCCCAGCTCGCGCGGCAACCCACCGGACAGGCAATGGCAGAGCCAGACAAAGGGTTCGGGGATGCCCAGCGCCCGTAACGCCAGCCATGTGCGTGACTCGTCGAGGGTGAACGGTTGGACATGGATCATCGTAGTGAAGGCGCTATCAAAGGCATCACGTGCCGGGATACCGCGTCGCTCGAACGCGGTGAGAGCGTCGTCGGAGACTGCGACCAGGAAGAGGCAGTGCTTGACACCGAAGATTCCCTTGATCTCGTTGAGGAACCGGTGTGCTTCATCGGGATCGGAGATCTTGTCCAGCTCGTCGATGGCCACCACCACTCCGCTCGTCCGTGCCGGGCCGAACTGGAGCACGTCCACGACCAGGGAAAGGAAGTCCCGGAGCCGGGCAACGACTTCCGGGTGGGTCCAGGGTTGCTCTGCGCGGGCGAGTGAGCGCGTCACTCCCGCATCGGAGCCCAGAGGGACGGCGACCTTGCCTGACCATCCGTTGGTGTGAGTCTGCAGAAATCGGATCGCGCGCAGGTGCTGCTCGGCCACATCACGCAAAGCCGAGTAATCCGGTGACTTGCGGTCGCTGCTTCGCAAGAAGAGGCGCCATGTGCCGAGCGCCGCACCGGCCACCGGCGGCCAGAGGAGTTTTCTGAGCAACATCCAGCCGACTCTGATGGCGAGGAACACAGACACTGCGGCAGCGGCCTGCTGCCACGTCATGTTGCGCAACACGGCCAACGGAGACGCCCAGACGTCCTGGACGAATGCCAGGGCACCTCGCCCAATGGCGAGGCCGTAGTCATGGGGCCATCCCCAGGCGATCGCACCAAAGCCGAATGCCACCGCCAGCCGCAGCACCGCGCGCCCTGCAGTACTGACCACCGAGCTCAGGTAGGCGCGTCGGATGTGGGAGCGATACAGCTTCCACCAGTGCCTTTCCGTTTCGCTCCCTGTCGGCTTTCCGTACTCGACAAGATGGTCGATAACGGCACGACAGAGGCAGGCATGGATGTGTAGCACGAAGTCTCGAGAGTCGTACCGAACAGGCGCACTGGTTATTACACCCAACATTTCCGAACGAGATTCATGAGTAAACCCATTGCGTGCAGCTTGCTCAATAATCGTGCTTTTTCCTACACCTCGGGATCCGGCCAGTCCAACTGCACCCGGCATCTCCCGGTTCACCTCTCGCGTACACGCTTGAACAGCCGCCGTCTCTACAAGGGTGGATCCTGTCGGCGGAAGGGACAACCCGCTGGCGTCTCGCAAGCACAGTTCTACTGCGAATGAAGTCTTTGCTTGCCGGTGCAACCACTTCCTCAACTCCGGCACGATGACACGATCGCGAAGCACGCGACGTTGGGACCACCATCGAGCAGGCAGCTTGACCGTGAGATGAACGTATTCTGTCATCCACCGAAGCTGGGAAATAGCATTGTCAGGAAGTCCAAATAATGCAAGGATAAAACAAGCGCTACCGGCCACAGTAACGGCAACTGCGGCGAACGTTTTCGGCAGCCACTCATCCGCCAAAACGAGTTGCAGGATCAGCGCCGCAAGAATGGCGGCCGAGGCGTACAGTGCGCGTCGCTGCGATCGATTGGGACGCCACCCGCCAGTCCATTGCTCAGGCTTCGTCCGTTTGAACTGTTCAAGTGCCTCGTGTCGATCTTCCAAGGGACCGTAGGTGCCGCGACCGAGTTCCATCATGACGGGATCACTCGCCATGGCCTTCACCACGTCCTGCGGGTCCAATGCCAGGCGTTGGATCTCGTCGGCGAACTCGTCCTGTTCGAGCAGGTCCCAGAGGAAGCGGGCCACGTCGTGGCGCAGCCACGCGTCGGTCAAATCACCTCGACCGGTCATGAGATGAGCGTCCTGGTTGTCATCGCCAGCCATCCTGGTCCACCGCAGGACGGTCTTCTCCGATTTCTTCGCTATCCACCCGTCCGGACCAGCGAATCATAGGTCTATGCACATCAGCTGGCTGCAGCCTTGCAGGAATCCCTGGCCCGACGAGCAGTAGAGGCATGGGGGGCCAAGCCCAGTTGCAGTTCAGCGGTTTGCACGGCGGCGCTACGCGTCCGTTGGCTCGTCCCGACGCCTTAGAGAGCGTCAAGTTGATCAGCTGCCGACCAAGTTCACGGTGTTACGAGACCCCTGAGCTTGTCTATCGCAACTACGACGGCAGCACGGTCGCCGCTCTCCTTCTACCGCGTGTTGGGGACTATCTGGGGACCACACGCAACGCACGCGGTTGAACAACGCCCTACTCGACGAACATCGCGCGCGGCAGTCTCGCATGCGTTGAGCTGTGGGAAGTCCAACCCCGATGTTCTGGGGTCAAGGGGTAGCAGGTTCAAATCCTGTCGTCCCGACGGTCGGATGAGAGGTCGTTTCACACAGCAACAGCTGAGGTGAGGCGGCCTCTTCTCGTTCCCGGAGTCGATCTTGGTGAAGATCATCTCTGGGACGGCTCGGGGACCACTTGGGGACCATGCCCCTCACACGACTTCGAGGTGGGGGCGCAGAACTTCGCCTCGTCGCGCGTTCGGCTTTCTCTCGCTGGTCACGACGAGAGTCACACAGGCATTGAACCGGGGCGGCCAGCGCTTGCCCTCATGATTCTTGCCGGGACCGACGCCAAGGTGTGCCGCGCCGACCACGGCCCCGAGGTCGAGTTCGACCCGGTCCTGCCCCGTCAGCTCACTCGTCATCGCCGACGGACTGAGTAGTTGCGCGGGAAGTTGATCAAGCTTGCGTTCCTGCTTCGCCGACGTTGTCGGACCCCCTCCGTATGGTCTCGCGACATGGATCAGCTCGGTACGGCGGCACGCCGGTGGGAGTTCGTCGGCGGCGGCTCGGAGAAGTTCTGGGAGCTCGAACGCGCGGGTGCGACGGTCATCGTGCGCTTCGGTCGGATCGGGACCAACGGCCAGGTCAAGGCCAAGGAACTGGCCTCGGTCGAGGCCGCGCGCAGCCATGCCGAGAAGCTGATCGCCGAGAAGGAGCGCAAGGGCTACCGCGAGGCGGGTGAGCCCACCGCACCCGAACCAGGGCCGCAGCCACAACCAGCGCCGGTGTCGACCGACGAGGACACCGTCGTCGTGCAGAGCCATGTCCTGGCAAATCCTGCTCTGGAAGAGAAGGTGCTCCCGCCCCTGGAGCCCGCCGCGGCAGTCGCACTCAGCACCGCGGCCGAGGTGACGCCGCAGGTCGAGGACGCGTCGGAGGATTGCCTACCGCGCGTGCTCGTCTCACCACCGTGGACGGTCAAGCGCGAGCAGGCCGAGCCGATCGTGATCACCGGTCTCCAGTCGCCCGCCGAGCGGCACGTGGTGTGGATCGACGACGAGCGGCAGCAATGGGAGAACTCGTCCCAGTACCAGCAGAACGGGGGCTGGGCGTTCTCCGCGCGCGACTTCCACGAGGGCGACGTGCCCCTGTGGGTGGCGATCCGGCTGTTCGCCTCCGCGCCGGAGGAGATCGCGCGACCGCTGCTCAAGGACTGGCGCCCCACCGAGCACGAGGGCGGTAAATACTTCGCGGCCAGGATGATCGCGCGCTTCGAGCTGGACGCGTTGCCCTTGGTTCTCGTGTTGGCGAGGGCGCGACCGACCCACTGGGCCAGCTTCCTGGCGCCCTACTTCGACAGCGAGATCGCCGTCTGCATGGCGGAGTGGCTCGTCCGACTGAAGTCGTTGCGCACCACAGCGACCGCCTGGTTCGACCGGCATTCGGAGTCCGCCGTGCGCGCGTTGGTCCCCGCCGCGCTCGGCACCGATGCGACGCAACGCCGGGCCGCAGAGACCGCGCTCCAGCTGATCGCCAAGCGCGCCGGGAACTCGGTCGTGCTCGACGTCGCGCGCGAGTACGGCCCCGAGGCGACGGAGGCGGTTGCGGCACAGCTCGCCGTCGATCCCCTCGACGTCCTCCCCGCCAAGATGCCGAAGCTGGCCGCCTGGGCCCACGCCGGAGTGCTGCCGCAGTTGTTGTTGCGCGACCGGAGATCCGCGTTGCCGACCGCGGCGGCGAACAGCGCGATCATGATGTTGGCGATCTCCAGGCCCGGCGACGTCTACCCGGGCGTCGCGGTGCTCAAGGAGATCTGCGATCCCGCCTCGCTCGCGGAGTTCGGCTGGACCCTGTTCGAGCACTGGCGGACCGACGGCACCCCGGCGAAGGACGCCTGGGCGCTGACCGTGCTCGGCGCGATCGGCGACGACGACACCGTGCGCAGGCTCAAGCCGCTGATCCTGGCCTGGCCGGGCGAGAGCGGGCATCACCGCGCGGTCGCGGGACTGGACGTGCTCGCCGAGATCGGCACCGACGTCGCGTTGACGCAGCTCAACGCCGTCGCGCAAAGGGCGAAGTTCAAGGGCCTCAAGACCCGCGCCCAGGAGAAGATCGCCGAGGTCGCCGACCAGCTCGGCCTCAGCGCGGAGCAGTTGGCCGACCGGCTCGTCCCGGACTTCGGCCTCGACGCCGACGGCAGCATGACGCTGGACTACGGCCCGCGCGGCTTCGTCGTCGGCTTCGACGAGCAGCTCAAGCCCTTCGTCGCCGACGCGGACGGCAAGCGCCGCAAGGACCTGCCCAAGCCCGGCGCGAAGGATGACCAGGAGCTGGCCCCCTTGGCGCACAAGCGGTTCGCCACGTTGAAGAAGGACGTGCGCACCACGGCCGCCGACCAGATCCGGCGACTCGAAGCCGCGATGGTGCGCGGACGGCGCTGGACCCTCGCGGAGTTCCAGGAGCTCTTCGTCGCGCACCCCCTGCTGTGGCACATCGCGCGCAGGCTGGTGTGGGCGAGCTACGACGGCGACCAGCTCGGCACCGCGTTCCGCCTCGCCGAGGACCGCACCTTCGCCGACGTCGGGGACGACGCGCTGGAGCTGGCCGACACCGTCGAGATCGGCCTCGCGCACCCGCTGCACCTCGGCGACGCACTGCAGGCGTGGGCCGAGGTCTTCGCGGATTACGAGATCCTGCAACCCTTCCCGCAGCTCGGCCGGGCGGTCCACGCGTTCACCGCTGAGGAGCTCACCGCGAACGCGCTCAAGCGCTTCCACGGTATCGCCGTGCCGACCGGCCGGATCGTCGGCCTGCAACGGCGCGGCTGGGAGCGCGCGATGCCGCAGGACAACGGGATCGAACCCTGGATCAGCCGGGCTGTCCCCGGCGGCGCGGTGGTGATCAACCTCGATCCGGGCATCACGGTGGGCATGCTGGAGATGTTCCCCGAACAGCGGATCGAGGACATCTGGGTCAACGACACCGCGGACGGGGCGTGGGACAACCGGCGGGTGCGCGGCTTCGCGGAACTGGACCCGGTGACCGCCTCCGAAGTGCTCGCCGAGCTGACCGAACTCACCACCACCTGACCCGGAGACGACACCCGTGCACGCGGAGACCCTGCAACGACCACCGGCGGAGATCCGCCACGCCGACGAGCTGGCGCGGCTGCGCGAGGCCGACACCGCGCCACGACCACCGGGCTGGGCGCTGAGCCTGCAAGCCGCCCGGCGCTTCGTGGTCGGCGACGACCGGGCCGGGATCACCCGCAAGTTCGTCGGCGACCCCTCGCTGATCGACCGCGCCCTGGTCACCCTCGCCACCAGCCGCGGCCTGATGCTGGTCGGCGAGCCCGGCACGGCGAAGTCGCTGCTCTCGGAACTGATCGCGGCGGCGGTCTGCGGCGAGTCCACGCTGACCGTGCAGGGCGGCGCGGCCACCACCGAGGACCAGGTCAAGTACTCCTGGAACTACGCGCTGCTGCTCGCCGAGGGCCCGTCAGCGCGTTCTCTGGTGCCGGCGCCGATGCTGCGCGGCATGGCCGAGGGCAAGGTGGTCCGCTTCGAGGAGATCACCCGCTGCCCGCTGGAGGTGCAGGACTCGCTGCTGTCCCTGCTCTCCGAACGCGTCGTGGCGATCCCGGAGCTGCCCGGCCCGGACGGCATGGTCTTCGCCCGCGAGGGCTTCACCGTGATCGCCACGGCCAACACCCGAGACCGCGGCGTCAACGAGATGAGCGCGGCCCTCAAGCGCCGCTTCAACTTCGAGACGGTCTTCCCGATCGCCGACTTCGACACCGAGCTGGAGCTGGTCCAGCGCGAGGCGACCAGTCTGCTGCACCGCTCCGGGGTGGCGGTCGCTCCGCGCCGGGACGTGCTGGAGGTGCTGGTCTCCACCTTCCGCGAGCTTCGCACCGGCACCACCGAGAGCGGCCAGTCGATGGACCGCCTCAGCACGGTGATGAGCACCGCCGAGGCCGTGTCGGTGGCGCACGCGGTGGGCTTGCGCGGGTGGTACCTGCGCGGGGAGGCGGGCACCCCGGCCGACATCGTGGAGTGCCTCGCGGGCACGGCGGCGAAGGACAGCGGCGAAGACCTGGCGCGCCTGCGCCGCTATCTCGAACAGCAGGTGCCCCGGCGTCATGGGAAGCAGTGGCGGGCGCTGCACGAGGCGCGCCACCTGCTGCCGGGCTGATGGCGGTCACCTGGCTCGGCGTCCGCCACCACAGCCCGGCCTGCGCGCGGCTGGTCGCCGAGACCATCGACGCCCTTCGCCCGGCGCACGTGCTGGTCGAGGGCCCGGCCGACGTCAACGACCGACTCGGTGAGCTGCTGCTGCCGCACACCCTGCCGGTGGCGGTGTTCAGCTACCACCGCGGCGGCGGGCGCTCGCACCTGTCGTGGACGCCGTTCTGCGAGTACTCGCCGGAGTGGGTGGCGCTCACCGCCGGTCGCGCGGCGGGGGCGGAGGTCCGCTTCATCGACCTCCCGGCCTGGCACAGTGCGCTGGCCGACCGCAGCAACCGCTACGCCGACGCCGAACAGCGCTACACCGACGTGGTGGAAAGGCTCTGCGAGAGCTTCGCGGTGGACAACGTCGACACCCTGTGGGACCACCTGGTCGAAGCGGAACCCGGCGCGGGCCTCGCTGAACGCCTCGCGACCTACTTCGACCTCCTGCGCGGTGAATCCGCCGCCGACGAGGCCGACGCGGCGCGCGAGGAGTACATGGCGCGGTGGGTGCGCGCGGCCATGACCGAGGCCGGGGATCGACCGATCGTTGTCGTCACCGGCGGATTCCACCGCCCAGCGCTGCGCACACTGTCCACAAAGGACAGTGATGAGACGGGTTGGCCGGAGGTCCCGCGCCCGCAGGACGGCGCGATCGCGGACAGCTACCTGGTGCCCTACTCGTTCAAGCGACTCGACGCCTTCGACGGCTACCAGTCGGGCATGCCCTCGCCGGAGTACTACCAGCACCTGTGGGAACGCGGCCCCGAGGGCGCCGCCGACGCGCTCGTCGAGGCGGTCGTTTCCCGCCTGCGCCACCGCAAACAGGCTGTCTCCACGGCCGACCTCATCGCCGCGCGAGCGCTCACCGAAGGGCTCGCGCGGCTGCGCGGACACCAGCACCCCGCACGCACGGACATCCTGGACGGCCTGGTCGGTGCCCTGGTCTCCGACGCGCTGGACCAACCGCTGCCGTGGACGCGACGCGGACCGCTCGCACCGGGAGCGCATCCCGTCGTGGTGGAGATGGTCGCCGCGCTCAGCGGGAACCGCGTCGGCCGCCTGCACCCGGACACGCCGACACCGCCGCTGGTGCACGAGGTCACCGCCGAGTTGGAGCGCCTCGGTCTCGACCGCGACGGCAGGTTCGACCTCGACCTGACCAAGGACCGCGACCTGGCCAGGAGCCGCGCGCTGCACTGCCTTCGCGCTCTGGGCGTCCCCGGCCTGACCCGCGACTCGGGCCCGCTGACCGGCGCGGACCCGGTGTTGCGCGAGTGTTGGACGAGCACGCCGTCCGACCTGAGACTGCCCGCGCTGATCGAGGCGGCCGTCTACGGGGCCACTCTCGCCGACGCGGCCGCGGCGGTGCTGGACGAGCGCTTCGCCGACGCCGAGTCCGACGTCGGCCTGCTCGCCGGAGTGCTCTTCGACGCCGTGCTCTGCGGCGTCACCGAGCTGTCCGAGCGAGTCATCGTCACCGTCGCCGAGGTCATCGCCGGCTCGAGCGAGCTGGCCGCGCTGGGCGAGGTCCTCGCGACGACGCTCGGCCTCTGGCGGCACGACCGGCTCTTCGGCACCGCGAGGAGCCCGGCGCTGGGCGCGGTGATCGCCGCCTCGGTGACCCGCGTGCTGTGGCTGGCCGAAGCGGTGCGCGGTGGTCCCGCGCCCGCGAACCCGGCCAGGCTCAGGGCGTTGGCGGCGACCAGGGACGCGCTGTTGCACGCCGACACCGCCCTCGGCCTTGACCGTGCGGCGGCGCTCGCGGTCGCGACGCGGGTCAGCGCGGACACCGAGACACCGCCGGACCTGCGCGGAGCCGCCTACGGGCTGAGCTGGTCCCTTGGCGCGCAAGGCGATCCGGCCCGCGCGGTGCTGGGCATGGCCGGGCCGAAGACGCTCGGCGACTGGCTGGCCGGGCTCTTCGCGCTGGCGAGGGACGAGGTGCTGGCCGACGAGAACGGCGTGCTGGCCGTGCTCGACCGGCTCGTCACCGAGATGACCGAGCACGACTTCCTGTTGTCACTGCCCGCGCTGCGCCAGGCTTTCGAGTTCTTCCCACCCCGCGAGCGCGAGACGATCGCCCGCGGCCTGCTCGACCGCAGGGGAATGCGCGGTTCGGCGCGATCCCTGTTGCGCACCACCGCCGATCCGCTCGTGCTCGCCGAAGCCGCCGCCCTGGAGGACCAGGTCGGCGCGGTGCTCGCCAGGGAAGGACTGGAGATCAGATGACCGCGCCGGACCCGGGCCTGCAACGCTGGCGGCTCATCCTCGGCGAGCCGGCCGAGGCGTGCACGGACACACCGCAGGGCGACGCGCTGGCGCGTGATGCCGCTCTGGAATGGCTCTACGGTCGCGATCCCGAGCGCGCGAAGCGGGATGTGCGGGGTGGCTCCGGGCCCTCGCGACTGACCACCTTCGACTGGCTGGAGGAGATCCACCGCCTGTTCCCGAAGGAGACGATCGAGCGGCTGGAGCGCGACGCCGTCGAGCGCTTCGAGATCCTGGAGGTCGTCACCGATCCGGCGGTCCTGGAGCGCATCGAGCCCAACGCGACGTTGCTCCGCGCCGTGCTGCGCACCAAGCACCTGATGAACCCACAGGTCCTCGCGCTGGCACGGCGGATCGTCGCGGCGGTGGTCGAGGAGCTGACCCGCCGCCTCGCCAAGGAGGTGCGACGCTGCTTCACCGGCGTCCGCTCGCGCAGGCCGAGCCTGTTCCGCCGCGCCGCCGACCTAGACTTCCACCGCACCATCCGAGCCAATCTCGTTCACTACCAACCAGATCAGCGCCGCTTGTACATCGAACGGCCCCGCTTCACCTCGCGCACCCGGCGGCACATCGACCAGTGGCAGCTCGTCCTGGTGGTCGACCAGTCCGGCTCGATGGCCGGTTCGGTGATCCACTCGGCGGTCACCGCGGCCTGCCTGTGGGGGCTGCCGGGGCTCCGGCCCCACCTCGTCGTCTTCGACACCGCCGTGGTCGACCTGACCGCCGAGGTGAGCGACCCGGTGGAGTTGCTGATGAAGGTGCAGCTCGGCGGCGGCACCGACATCGCGAAGGCGGTCGACTACGCGGCGAGCCTGGTGGACAACCCGCGCCGGGCGATCGTCGCGGTGATCACCGACTTCTACGAGGGCGGCGACGAGTACCGCCTGGTCGCGACCGTGCGCGAGCTGGTGCAGCAGGGCACCCAGGTGCTCGGCCTCGCCGCGCTGGACGAGGAGGCGAACCCGGACTACGACCGCGCCCTCGCACAGCGCCTGGCCGACGTCGGAGCGCACGTCGGCGCGATGACACCGGGGCAGCTCGCGACCTTCGTCGCGGAGCGGATGGGCTGATGACGCGGGCCGACCTGCTGGCGCTGACCCCGGAAGCCCTTGCGGCGCTTGCCAACCGCGGCCTGGTCAAGCGCGCCGCGAAGGAACTCGACGCCGGGCTCACCCCAGCCCTCACCCTCGCCGACGACGGCACCGTGCTCGGTGAGTTCCCCGACGGCGCCCGCGTCACCTTGACCATCCACAGTGGACTGGAAGCCTCGTCGTGCAGCTGTTCGGCACCCGGTGTGTGCCGTCACACCATCGGTGTCGTCCTCGCGTACCAAAGACAGTTCGAGTCCGCTCCGGAAGTCACGCCGTGGTCGCCGGGGGATCTCGACGACGATCTCCTCACGGAACACTTCGGTGCCAGGACGATGGCGGCGGCCCGCCGCCTGCACCGCTCCGGCTACCCGGCCCGAGTCCGCAGGCCGACCGCCGCCGATCCGGTCGCCTCGGTGGAGCTGCCTTCCTGCACCGTGCGCTTCCTGGTGCCGGGTGAGATCGGCCTCGCGCACACCGATGCCAACGCGGCCAAGCGCGACGAGCTGATCGCCCTCGCGGTCTGGGCGTTCCGCGCCGCGGACGAACGAGCGCTGGGCGACGACGCGCAGCTGGACGTCGGGGGTGTCGCGGACGCGCACTCGCAGACGACCGACATGGACTTGGTGGCCGAACTCGTCCACGACCTTGTGCTGGACGGTGCGATGCACGCCAGCTCGGTGCTCGACGCGGCGTTGGCGCGCGCCGCGAACGACCTCCGCGCGCGAGCACTGCACTGGCCGGCCGCAGCGGTGGACGACCTCCTCGACCAGCTCGCCGCGTATCGTTCGCGCAGCGCCCGCTACCGCCCGGAGCACTTCGCCGACCTGCTGACCGAGCTGCACGCGCGGCGGCTCGCGGTCACCAACGGCGGCGCGAGCCTGCGCTCTCGCGTGCTCGGCACCGACGAAGCCGCCGAGACCGCGCTGCGCCGCGTGCGCCTCACCAGTCTCGGCTGCCGCATCGGCGGCACGACCGACGAGCGCACGGCGGAGGTCTTCCTCGCGTCGGGGGACTCCGGCACGATCCTGGTGCTGCGCAAGCGATGGGAGCTGACCGAGGACGAGGAGCTGACCGGCGCCGACCTCGCTGGTCGCCGCGTCGCCGGTTCGACGCTGAGCGCGCTGGCCACGGCCAACCTCGTGTCCGAGTCCGCATCGCGCAGTCCCGGCCGGGTCGTCCGCATCGCCTCGAACCGCGTCGCCAAGACCACGATCACCCCGCTCGGCACAGCTTGGGAACACCTGCCCGACACCGTGCTCGTTCGCGAGCTCGCCGCGCTGAACGCAGAGCTGGCGGACCTGCCGCCGAGGCTGATCCGCCCCCGGGTCGCGGCGGAACTCCTCCGCGTCGTGCAGGTCTGCGAGGTCCGCTCGATCTCCTACAGCCCTGGTGACCAGCGCGTCGACGCGGTGATCGCCGACGCGCACGGCACGACGGCGAGGGTCTCCGCGCGGCACCGCTCCGCCTGCCCGGCAGCGCTCGACGCACTGGTCGAAGCGCTGAGCAGCGATCCCAGGTTCATCAGCGCCGTACTGCGCCGCAGCGGCGGCGGCCTGGTGCTCGATCCCCTCGCGGTGATGACCGACGACGGCGTGATCGTCCCCGACCTCGCCACGCGCCCCGCCACCCCGCTGCGTTCGGCGGAGCAACGCCGACCGGACCCGCTCACCGACGCGCTCGACACCGCGCTGACCGCCTGCGCCGAGGTCGCGCACCGCGGCCTTCGGCACGCACCGCCCGGCCTGCGCACCCGCATCGAGCACGCCGCCACCGGCCTGAGAAGGGTCGGCCTCCACATCGCCGCAGGTCAGCTCACGGATTTGTCCGCGTCGCTCGGCCGCGACGACCCCGCCGCGTTCCTCACCGCGCACCTGCGCCTGACCACCACGGCGGAGAGGCGGTGAGCATCGTTCGGTCCCGCTGAACGCCTGGCGGGTATGTCTGCTGCGAACCTGCTCGGCGTGGCCGGAGCCGCCCTGCCCACGGCGCTGTTGCCTGCGCTCTGTCCCGGGGCCGCGCTCCGCTGTGGAGACACCTGCGCCGCCACGCAGCCCGAAGATCTCCAGCTCCGCCACGCCCGCTCGAAGTTTCTCGATGAGAGGGCGAAACTCGTTGCGGCACAACGCCACCAGCCCGCCGCCACCAGCGCCAGCGACGGGACCGGGGATGCGACGGCGGACAGCTCGCGCTGCACATGGCCCACCCGCTCCGCAGACCCGGACACCCTTGCGGCGGCATTGGTCTGTTTCATGGCCACGTGGATCGGTGATCAACCGGTGACGGACGACATCCGCGCTGGTGGCGATTTGCCGTGACCTTTGGACAGGCCCCTGCCGACAGAAGCATGTCGCGAAGTTCGTCAAGACGTACTACGGGTAGCGAGATCTCATGTCTAGCCGCGGCGACGCGATCCGATCAGTCGCTCACCGGCGGAGGACCGCCACGAGAACCAACACCACCGCGACGGCGGCGCCCAGCACTCCGGCAAGGACGAAGGTGCCGCCGAGCCCCGTCGCGTCGACGACCGGTTGCGCGATCAGCGGTGAGGTGAACTGCGCCAGGAACAGCACAGAGGTGAGCAGGCCGAGCGCCCGCGTGCGCGCCGCCGGGTCCACCGCCGCGACCGTCCAACCGTTCAGTGTCGGATTGCTCAGCCCGACGCCCAAACCGACGACCACCATGCCCGCCGCCGCCATCCAGAGGTTGACCGCCGTACCGATCAGCACCAGTCCGACGGCGTAGGAAGCGAACACCACGACCGCCAGCGCCCGGTAGTCCCACCGAGCCCGCAGCCTGCCGTAGTTCAGGCCGACCACGGCCATCATCAGGTTCAGCGCGGCGATGAGCGCACCAGTCACAGCCGGACCGGCGCCGCCGATCTCCGCCAGCCAGAACGGCGCCTGAGTCGGCACCGTGTAGAAGGCGGTGATGCTGAGGAAGGTCAGCACGTACAGTCCGAGCAGCGGCGGCGTCCACGGCGAGCCCGCGCCCTTCCCGTCAGGGCCCCGCACGGCGCTCGGAGCCTCCGGCACGGTGCGCGACACCAGGACCAGCACCGGTACCGCGAGCAGGTAGACGGCGAAGGGACCACGCCAGTCCAGCTCGGCAAGCGCGCCGCCGACCAGCATGGCGATGACACCGCCGAATCCGATTGCCGCGCCCTGCAAGCCGAGGACTCGGCCGTGCTCGGCGGGTGGATGGTGATCGACGAGAAGCGCGGTGGCCGTCGTCATGATCGCCGCGATGCCGACGCCCAGCACCGCGCGGCCCACCAGGAGCGCGGGCAATGACCCCACCAGCAGACCCGAGCCCCCGCCGACGGTGTAGAGCACCAGGCCCGCAAGCAGCACGCGCACGCGGCCGATCCGGGCGCTGAGGTGCGCGAGCAGCGGCGCGACGACCATGATCACCACGGCTGGCAGCGTCAGTACGAGCCGGACCAGCACCTCGACGTGCGTGGCCGCGCCGAAGTGCCGTTCCATGCCGGGCAGCGCAGGCGTGATCGTCGCGCTGGCCATGATCGTCATCGTGCTGGCTCCCAGCAGGGTGGCGAGCAGTCGAGGACGCTCAGCCATCGGCGTTGCGGGCCGTGGAAGCGCGCACCGTCAGCGTCGGGACCAACAGCTCGTGCGGACGGCGGTGGCCGGGATCGATGAGCGAACGGGCGAGCAGGTGCCCGGCCCGCTCCGCTGGAAGCGCGACGCTGGTCAGCGCGGGCTCCAGCGCGGTGGTGAGCGGACTGTCGTTGAACCCGACAACGGAGAGGCGCTGCGGAACGGGGATGGAACACCGCTGGGCGGCGACGTAGACCTTCGCGGCCAAGACGTCGGTATCGCACACGATCGCGGTCAGGTCGGCGTTCGACCGCAGGAACTCGGTGATCCGCTCGGTGCTGACCGGCGTGTCGAAAGGTTGCGGCACAACGAGTTCCGGGCCGCGATAGCGAGCTCGAACGGCAATCCTGCGCTCGACGAACGTCGTGGCGTTCCCCTCTGCGCGGACGTGCCCGACGCGAGTGTGACCGAGCGAGTGGAGGTGGCCGACGGCCTCGGCCATCCCCGCGCGGACGTCGTAGTCCACCACGGCCGTGACAGTGCACGGCGCCCGCGCGGGATGTTCGAGAACCGCTACGCGGTCAGCGATCGGTGCCAGTACCGCCAACTCATCCGGTGTGGGCGCGCAGACGATCACGCCCGACATCCACGTGCCGAGCACCGCGTCCACCACCTCGGAGAGGCCGTCGACGCCCCGTCCCTCGACGAGGCCGATCATGTGCCTGGAGGACCACGCCGAGTCGGCCGCTCCACGCAGCACCATGGCGAAGTAGGGATCGGTCGCGTCCTGGACGACCAGCCCGATCAGCCGCGATGGCACGCCACGCAGGGACCGCCCCGCCTCGTTGGGCCGGTAGCCGAGCGCTTCGGCGGCCTCGCGCACGCGCCGCACGGTCGCCGGGGACACCCTCCCGGAGTCGGCACCCCGCAGGATCAACGACACCGTCGTCTGCGAGACCCCCGCTTCCCTCGCCACATCTCGACTCGTCGGCCTTCTCCGGATCATCGGCACCTCACAGGGATCAGCACGAGTACTACGTAACACTAGCTTGGCTGTCAGGCGGCGCAAGGGCCGATCGTTCACATCGCGCATCGGCAGGGCGGGCTCGGACTGAGAGCACGGTAGCTGCGCCGATCAAGTGGAACTCGCTCAATCCCGCCAGCGACCCCGCCGGCACAGGCAGCCTCGATGCGTGTCCATCGCCGAGGTCGTCGCCGCCGCACGTGCTGCCGTGGCCGAGCTCCCGCTCGGCCTGGTCGATGTCGCCGAGGACGCCGTCGACGACGCCGCGACCAGTTGGTACCACGTCACCGAGGGCAGCCCCGATTCCGCGCGCGAGGAAGTCCACGCGCTGTTGGAAGCAGCGAAGGACGACCTGCGGGCCGTGCGCTTGGTCTTGCGCGAGTTGCCCGCGCGAGTCGAGACCTGGATCGCCGGACTTGGCGGCACCGCCACCGCCAGCCCGCCGCCTGCTTGGGACCCCGTGGACCGACCGAGCATGGACGAAGCGATCAGGCGAGCCCGCTCCGAACTGCCGCCGCCGGTCTCCGCTGAGCGCTCACCTCGCACCACGCACGGGAAGTTGATCGATGCCGACGGCACCCGCGTCGGATCGCTCGTCTCCGGCAAGGACTCCGAGTCCGGTCTGATCGACCAGATGCTCGTCGCGGCTGGACTCCGACGGCCGCTGGGCATCGCCCTGCATGTCGAGCTCAAGGCTCTACTGTGGATGCGCAGCAACGGGCGGAGCGCCGCGACCCTCGTGCAGAACAACGAGCCGTGCCCCGCCCGTTGGGCTGCGACCGGCTGCTGTCGAAGTTGTTGCGGCCCAACGAGGAACTGACCGTGCTTGGCCCCGACGGCTACCGCAAGACCTTCAGGAGGAACGCGCCGTGACCATCGCGCACGTCTGGTACGACGTCAAGCAGCCGGGCGCGGATGTGCGTGATGCCGCCGGGTTGGAGGCGCTGCTCCGTCACTACGCCACCAGCGGCGAGCCCATCGTGTTGAGTGTCTTCCGCGAGTGCGACGTCGAGGGCGACCAGATCCCCGAGATCGAAATGCTCGTCGGAGTCGGCCGCGACCCCCGCCTCGCGCTCATCCAGTGCGGCGACGATGGCGGCCTGTGGTTCACCCTCTCAGCTGACACTGACCGCGAGGGCGAGGTCTTCTACGACTACATGCACAATGCGCACTACTACCCCAGCAACGCCGAGGTCCTGCTCGAGGAAGTCCTCGCCGCGGTGCACGAGTTCGCCGTCACTGGCAAGCGCCCAGATTCCGTCGCTTGGCAGGCCGTCATGCGCTGACCCCGGCGTACGACACAGCCTCTGCCTTCGCGCAGGGAACAGGGGCAGTACGCCGTTGCCTGCCGGGTACACGATGACCGCGCTCGGAAGCGCTGGCCACGAGGAGACCTTCGACATGATCGACTGCTGGGTCGGTCCCGTTCCGCTCCTGGAACCGCGTGTGGCCGTCCGCAGGCGTGCGCGTGGATCACCCTCGCGGACAACAAGTGCGCGTCGGTGAAGCCGAGCTCACCGTCATCGACAGCGCGGCGGCGAGCTCGACCGCTCGTTCCGCAATGTCCTGTGGGTCCAAGCAGGCATCGACCAGCAACGCGTCGACTTCGCTGAAACCGTTGGAGCGCAACGAGGAAAGCAGCAACGCAGACTCCAGCACACGGCGACCGCCACATGCCGTGTCGCCCTGCAACGCCAGCGCGCTGTCCCAGAGTCGTCGCAGCACCTCGATCCGGTCGGCGGTGATGTCGCGCGCTTCATCGAGCGCGGGGGGCGAAACCTGTCAGTCGCGACCACACCCGAGGACGCATGCCGAGCGATTTCACGCACTGCGCAACAAGTGCGCTCTCCGTCATCGCGATCGCGATCGGAGTGAGCGCACCGGGCACGGCCGTCGCCAGCGAGATGTCGATCCAGGCGCCCCGCCGGGGCGCGAGGGATGGCACGACAGCATCTCCTACGCCGAGGCGACGTGCACGGCCTAAAGAAGTACCGGGTCAAGGTCACCTACTGCCGGATTCAGTGCAACACGGAGTACGGCTACACCATCAACCGCGGCTACCCGTCGAGGCTCCAACTGCCGGCTGGTGGCGGCATCCCCGACATGGGCGTGGAGATCATCGAGTTCTGACACTCAATCGCGGGAACCACAGCACATCTGTTTCCCGCTCCCGTGCCGGACTGCCCGCCACCGGCGCGTCATTCCCGGTGGAGCTGGCCCTTCAGATGCGCCGCGATGGCGTCGATGGTCGGGTGGTCCCAGGCGAGCGTGGGTTCCACGAGGACCCCCCATCGGTCTTCGATGTCGACGCACAGCGCCATCGCGTGCACGGAGTCCAGGCCGAGCGCCTGCAACCTCACGTCGGTGCCGATCTGGGACGCGGGTACGGCCAAGTAGCCCGCGACCGCCTCCACGAGCCAGGTGTCCACCGTCTCGTCAGCCATGGGGGTTCTCCAAGGTTCGCGCGGCGGCGGCCACCGCCGGGGTCAGAACGCTGTGCAGTGCGGGCAGCGACCCGTCGAGGAACAGCTCGCGCATGTGCTTGCGCCGCACTTTGCCGCTCGTGGTGTGGCGCACGGCGTTCGACTTGACGACCACGATGCTCGCGGACACGCCGAACTGGCTTGTCACCGCATGGAGAACGGCGGCGGCGAACTCGCCCGGGTCGCCTTGTGCGGCGCGGCGCATCTCCTGCACCAGAACGACGTGTTCTCCGGAGTCGGCGTCCTGCACCCCGAAGGCAGCGCCGTTGCTGGCGGCCGGGTGCGCTTCCCGCGCGGCGATCTCGATGTCCTGCGGGTACAGGTTCCGGCCGTTGACGATGAGGAGTTCCTTGAGCCGACCGGTGACGTAGAGCTGCCCCTCGAAGAGCATCCCGAGGTCACCGGTGCGCAGCCAGCGACCGTCAGGCCTGGTGATGAACGTGGCGCTGGTCGCGGCCGAGTCGCGGTAGTAGCCCGCTGCGAGACTGGGGCCCGCCACCATGACCTCGCCGATCGTGCCGTCCTGCACCTCCTGCGTCGTGGCCGGGTCCACCACGCATACCGCCATGCCGCCGTCCGGCTCCCCGCACCCGACCAGCGGCACGCCATCGCCTTCCGGCGCGAGAACGACCTTTCCAGCCGCGAGAGACCTCGGGGTGAAGGTCCGCACGGTCGGTCCACGGCCGCGCTTGGTGCACGTGACGACGAGAGTCGACTCCGCGAGGCCGTAGCCGGGGTTCAGCGCGCTGCGGCGGAAACCGGCTGGGGCGAACCGGTCGGCGAACGCGTTGAGGGTGGAGATCCGGATCGGCTCCGCACCGCTGACCGCCATGGTGAGGCACGAGAGATCGAGCTCCGCGAGGTCCGCGTCGCCGACCCTGCGCGTCGTCCACGAGTAGCCGAAGTCCGGCGCCACGGTCCAGTCCGCCCGGTGGTCGCTGATGGCGCGCAGCCAGCGGATCGGGCGGGCGATCACCGCTTCCGGCGAGAGCAGGACCAGGTCGGCCTCCGCGTGCAGCGCCTGCAACAGCAGTCCGACCAGGCCCATGTCGTGGTGGTGCGGCAACCAACCCGCGATCCTGCGGACGGGGGTGTCCCCGCTGACCTTGGCGAACAGTTCGAGGTTGTGCGTCAGGCCGCCGTGCGTGACTTCGACGCCGCGGGGATGTCCGGTCGATCCCGAGGTGTACTGGAGGTAGGCGAGGGTGTCGGGACGCACCTCGGCCGGTTGCCAGAGGTCCGGGTCCGAGGTGTCGTCGAAGGTCTTGGCCGAGAGGTGGCTCAGCGCCTCGACATGGGCGGCGCTGGTGAGGACGAGGCGCGCGCCGGAATCCTCGATCAGCCGGTCGACGCGGTCCACCCGCGAGGCCGCCGACATCGGGAGCGGCGCGGGCACCGCGACAGCACCCGCGTAGAGGCAGCCCAGGAACGCGGTGAGGAAGTCGAGCCCCGCCGGGTAGAGCAGCAGCACCGGTCGGTCCGCGAGGCCGGTGCTGCGCAGCCAGATCGCCACCGATCTGGCTCGTCTGTCGAGTTCGGCGTGGGTCAGCTCGACCGGTTGCCGTCCATCGGCGAGGTAGGTGAGCGTGCGGTCCTGGCGCGGACGGGTGCGAAAGCCCGTGACGAAGTCCGTCATGCGGGCAGCCCCTCTCGGACGTACCAGGAGATGAGCAGGTCCAGGACGCGAGGCGTGACGGGTGGTGGTGAGGCGTCGTCGTGGCACTCGAAGTCGTACTCGAAGCGCAGGTAGGGCGAGGTGTACTTGCACCGCATGTTGACGATCGCCTCGAACCTGCCGAAGGGCTCGGCCGCCACGTCGGCGGCGGTGACCGCGACCAGCTCGATGGGCAGGTGCGCGGAGATGACGGCGAACAGGTCGGCCACCGGCACCGCAACCCTGTTCACGAGGTGCCGGACGGGCCGGTCGAAGGGGCCGTCGGCGAGCGCGAGCAACCGGTCCACGGTGCCGTCGATCGGCGTCAGGTGCAGCGTCGCGTTCGGGTGGCAGACAAAGCGAACTCGTTCACCGGGGGTGCGCCTCGCGAACATGGCGATGACCCTCAGGAAGTCGTAGATGCCCAGATCGGACAACGCCCGACCGGTACCCGAATGCCCAACCATGATGCCCAATCGGGTGACGAGAACGTCTCCGTCCCGCGCTAGTCTCGTGCGAGACAGTTGGATCTCGGCCGTCCGTTTCGAGTGTTCGTAGTCATTTCTGAACGCTGCCGGACGAGCGTATTCGGGCCAGCCCTCCATGGTTTTTCCCTCAGCGGTTCCGCATTGGTACGCCGTGCTGACGTGGATGTACCTGGAGCCCGGAGAAGAGTGTCGCGAAAACGTTGCCCGCACGTTATCCGAACCCTCCACGTTGACGGCGCGGAGTTCGTCCTCGCGGCGCGGGAAGAACGTGATGAGGGCGGCACTGTGCCAATAGGTGCACGGTTCGGCGAAGACGTCGGACACGGGAAGGCCCAGGTCGGGCTCCGCCAGCGAGAACGCTCTGAACTGCACTTTTGACACCAGGCCGGGGTCAAGGTGCAGCGTGGCAAGCGCATCGGCCACCTTCCTCCGGCACACTTCTTCACTGGCACGTGCCAATGCGATGACCGAATCTCCCCTGGCCACGAGAGCGCCGATCAGATGAGAGCCAACAAAGCCGTTGGCGCCATCTACCACATGGTTAGCCACAAAACAACCTTCCGACGTCGGCACCGCAGACAGTACCCTCCATTCCAGTCAGACTAACGCCCCCGAAGAAGGAACTACAAACATGCTCAACGAACTGCAACGACGCAAACTGGCTCATCTTTTCGCTCTGTTGGATATCGATGACGACGGGACCATTGACAGAATGGACTACACCGCATCCGCCGATCGCCTGGTCGCGGCGTTCGGATATGCGCCTGGTTCACCTGAATGCCAGCTCGTCCGCGACCGCTACAACACGCTGTGGGAAACGGTCACACTTCCGATGGACTCCGACGGTGACGAACGGGTCAACGTCGAGGAGTACTCCACGGGCATGGAGCGGTTCGTGACCACCGCCGACGAGGGCTATCTGACCCACATCGCGCCGATCGCGGACGCCTTCTACGACCTGATGGACGTCGACGACGACGGGCTGATCACCAGGACGGAGTACGTCCGGATGATGGCCAGCGCCTTCCGCCTGTCCGAGGAAGCCGGGAGCGCGGCGTTCGACCGGCTCGACCTGGACGGCAACGGCACGCTCAGCCGGGACGAGTTGCACCTCGCCAACGAGCAGTTCTTCCGCAGCGCTGACGAGAACGCCAAGGGCAACTGGGTCTTCGGCCCGATCGCCGCCTGAACTCGGCCTGCCGGGTGCGGGCGGTCGCGTCCCGCACCCGGCACTGTCGAGGCGGTGCACCGAGCGACCCGCGGCTGGTCACGCCAAAGGGTGCGATCCCAGTCGATGTCGACGGCGTCGACGAAACGAGCCGGTCCTGCCTGTCCCTGATCGCCACACCAGGGCGCCACGTTGATCGGCGACTGCCACGGCGCGGAAGCCGCACTCCGATCGGTGTCTTGGGGCCCAACGGTGCCGAGAAGACCGGTACTGCGCCTGGCCCCGTTGCGGGACGGCGAATCTCGGTGGCGTGGCTGGGCACACTGGCGTCATGGGTGAACATCGGGATTCGGTCACCGCTGTCGGCCAGGCGCTCCTCGCCCGGCTGGTCGAGCTCGAACCGAACGATCCGGAAGTCTGGTCGGAGGCACGCGCCGAGGCGCACAACGCGTTCTCCCAGCACGCGCGCGCGGTTGTGGCCGACCAGACCGGATCAGCTTGGCTGGCCACCCTGGCGGCCCATCCGAACACCACGGTCCGCACCATCGCGATCAGCGCCCTCGGTTCCGGCCGCGATCCCGCTCATCAGCCGATCCTCGTGCAGGCCCTGTCCGACCCCGCCGCCACCGTCGTCCAGGCCGCCTTGGAGGGCCTCACCGCGAAGTCCTCGGACGAGGTGTTCGACCTGTTGGTGGCGCTGCTGAACGACGAGGACGGCGATCGGGCCTGGCTCGGCCGCGCCGCCGCCCAGCGCATCGCTGAGACCAGCGACCCGAGACGGCTGGACGTCCTCGCCGACGCGCTGGGGCAGCTGCACCACTGCGCGGCGCACGACATCACCCGCGCGCTGAGCCGGGCCGGTGAACGTCGGGTTGCCCCGGTGCTGATCGAGCACCTCCGCCACCGCCGCCCGGGCCGCTTCGCGGCTGCGGAAGTGCTCGGCAACCTGCGCGTCGCGGAAGCGACCGGACCGCTCATCGGCGTTCTGCGCGAGTCCGATGACATCCAAGCGCTGCCCGTACTGGAAGCTCTGGGCAAGCTCGAAGCGCTGGAGGCCGCACCTGCGATCGCGGCGCTGCTCGACCGCAGTTCGCCCGACGTTCGCGAGGGCGCCCTGCTGGCCCTGAACCGGATCGGCGGGCCATTGACGACGCCCGCCGCCCTCAAAGCCACCGACGACGTTCACCCCGTCGTTCGCGCGCGGGCCTTCCGCGTCCTGGCCAGGCACGGCGACCACCGCGCTCTCGGCCGGTTGGCCGCCGCCTGCGACGGTCGGCACGTCCACGCGGCCCTCACCGGCCTGGTTCGCCTGGCCGACGACTCGGTCGCGCCCACCGTGGTGCGGGTGCTGATGACCACCGACGAGCGGCGCGTCCGCAAGCTCGCCGGACGAATCCTCGCCCGCATCGGCACACGGCACCACCTGCCGAGCCACTCCCCCGACCCGCTCGTCCGCCGCGTCATCGTCTGGATCATCGGCCAACACGCCGACCCGGCCTCCCTCTGGATGCTGACCACCGCGATCACCGACGAGGACGAGCTGGTCCGCTCCCGCGCCGCCGCGGCACTCGGGCGGATCACCCACGCGAAGACGCTCCCGCTGCTGACCGAGGCCCTGCGCGACCCCAGGCCACGCGTCCGCGCCAACGCCGCGACCGCTCTGGGGCGAACCGCTCCTCCTGGCCTGCGTTCGCTGCTCGCCGACGCCCTGGTCGACTCGCACCCGGCCGTCCGGTCAGCCGCCGCAGCGGCGATACCGAGCACCTGACTCGCTATCGCCGTTCGACGGTCGCGGGGACGCCGAAGCCATCGCTCTCCCGAAGCACGCTGCGGGCAGCGGCTTCCTCCTCGCCGGTGCCGACCCGGACCACGACCAGCGCTCGGTTCGAGTCGGAACAGGGAGTGCTCACGGCGACCTCGACTCCCGGACCGACCGCGGCCAGCTTCTGCGCCAGGCCGCCGTTGCGGGACATCGCCTGGGTCGCCTCGGCCCTGGTGGGCAACTGCTCGCACGCGGGAGCGCTGTACCCGTCGCCGAACAGGCGGTTGAAGACTCCCAGCCAGGCGAGCACGGCGACGACGACGGCGACCAGCGCCACGGCGATCAGCACGATTCGTTTGCGGTTCATCGGGCCACCTTCGCGGTGGTGTCGCTGCGCTGTCGACTCACGGTGTGCAGGCTGTCGCACGCGGCCATCATCTCCTCGTCATGGGTCGCGATGATCACGGTGCACCCCGCGGCTGCGCGGTCGGCGAACAGGTCGACGACCAGGGTGCGGTTGGCGCTGTCCAGCGAGGCGGTCGGCTCGTCGACCAGGACGACAGCGGCGTCCTTGTAGATGGCGCGGGCGATCGCCAACCGCTGCTTCTCACCGCCGCTCAGGTGCGAAGCGCGGTCGCCGCCGCGGCCAGCGAGCCCGGTCCGGTCGAGCGCGGCCTCCAAACGCGACTGGTCCGCGCGCAGCCGGTTGGTGAACAGGGTCGCCGACATAGTGACGTTGTAGGCGACCGACTCGTCATCGACGATCCCGTAGTCCTGGATCACGAAAGCCGCGTTGTCGCGCCAGAACTGGCGGACCCGCCGGGAACTCCACGAGCTGGTGTCAGCACCGTCCACGAGCACCCGTCCGAACGTCGGGCGCTGAAGCAGACCGACGCAGTGCAGCAGCGTCGTCTTGCCGCACCCGCTCGGCCCCACCAGCGCGGTCATGGTGTTCGGGCGGCAGGTCAACGACTGCCCCGCCACGATCTCGCGGTCGTCGATGAGCACACCCACGTCCACCGCTTCGATGTCCACTGGTCTCTCCTCGGAAATCGGTCGTAACGGCTGTCGTCAGAGGCGTCGGGCGCCAACGTCGGCGAACGCCCGCCTGGCGGCGAGCACGTGGGCAACCGGCGCCGCCGCGATCAGCAGCACGGATGTCACGAGCACGGGCAGGACGTGTTCGGGTGGCTGGAGGAGCAGAAGCACTGCCGCCACCAGTGCGCCGAGCGCGATCTCGGGAACGAGCCTGCCCGCCATCACCCGTGTCCAGCCGTGTCCCGCGAGCCGCCGCGCGAAGTCGTTCCTGGCCGCCAGCAACGCCGAGACGTAGGCGCTGATCGCGGCGGCCACCACGAGCGCGACGGCCAGCCCGATCAGGGAAACCACCCCGAGCCACGCGTCGTAAGCCGCGAACTGGGCTCGCAGAATCCCGTCCGCCGCGGCGTGGCGGACCTTCACCTCTTTGCCGACGCCGTGCGCGGTGACCGTCGCCTGCGTCTGGTCGAGTCCGCTGAACAGCAGGTTTCCCGACGACGCCGTGCTGACCAGGAAGCTGTCGTCGAAGGTCGACCAGACATCGGGGACGACGACGATCAGGATGTCGTCGCGGAACAGGAGTTCGCCCCCCGCTTCGGCCAGCGGGACCGACTGCTGTCCCGAGTCGAGGAACCGGAACCGCTCCAGCACGGCCGCGGCGGGCTCCGGAGGCCGCTTCCACAGGTCGAGGGAGAGGGCGAACTCGTCGACGAACTCCCGTGGCAGGGCAGCTCTGGAGATCTCCGTCCGAGGCGCCGCCCCGGAGCGCTCCGGCTGCATGAGGTCCAGCCAGCGCTGGTTCACCAGCGCGAATCCCTTCCACCGGCCGAGCACGGAGTCCCACCGCCGCCCCGGCAACGCGTCCGGCTGGTCGACGGTGAGGTGGCTCAGCGCGAGCGAGCCCCGCGCGTCCACCTCGCGCACCAGGTCACCGAAGGGCGCCATCAGCCGCTGGAAGTCCGCTTCGCTGGTGCCCTGGAAGCTCATGCGCACCTGGTCGGCCAGCCGGTTCCACTGGCCCATCTCCCGCGCGGTCGCCGAGGCGTTGGTCACCGCGGACCAGGCGGGCCCCACCGCCAGGAGCACGAAGCAGAACGTCACCGCCTTGACCAGGTTGGCGGACCGGCGAATGCCCAGCGACGCGGGCATCCGCCGCGCGATCGAGTCCGCGGACGGCGTCGCGATCGCGCTCAGCACCGCGGCCGTCACGAGCACCAGCACCAGCATCAGCCCGCCGAGCGCGGCCATCCGGGTGGCGAACAGCGACGTGTACTCCCACCCCTTCCAGACCCCGACCACCAGGACCGCCGGAGCGGTTGTGGCCGCCCACGTCGTGGTTACCAGGACCAGGAAACGGGTCATGTCGACGACCTGGACCCGCGCGACGGACGTGCCGCCCAGCACCCGCAGGGAACGGCCGCGGGACTTCGCCGACAGCCAGTAGAGCACCAGCGTGACCAGCAGAACGCATCCGGTGGCGAAGGCGATCGCCAGGCTGCGCAGGCGGTACAGGCCTGCCAGGTCCTGGGCGAGCGTCGGGTCCGTGCGCGACACCGTGACACCGTGCCGCTGCAAATCGCCGATGACTTCGGGAAGCCGGTCCACCCGGCCGGTGACGAGATAGGTTCCGCTCGGCAGCGCCGTCGCCATCTCCTGCGACCCGAGGACCCGCGCTCGCGGCTCGTCGCCGTACCACCCGATGGTGTCGGGCGCCGTCCGCGCCTCGTTCAGTTCGATGAAAACCTTGCCGCGCAGATCGCCGCCAAGATCCGCAGTCTGCTTGAGCAGACCGATCTCCGCCCTGGCGTTCCACGAACGCAACAACTCGATGGCGGCGTCCTCGCCGAGCCCGGACTCGCCGAAGTCCAGATTGATCGAACTGGCCGGGCCCAGCTCCACCGGGAACGCGCGGTCGTGCATATCGACCATGAGATGCGTTACCAGGGCGAGCAGGATGAACAACACCGCCGAGGCGCCCGCGACGACACGCTGGGTCATGCTTGTTCTCGCGTTTCTTCCTCAGGTGGACAAGGAGAGGGTGCGGAGAACGCCGATCGCGGTCTCCGCACCCCGAACCGTTATCCGCAGGACGTCCGGTACCAGTACCGGTCGCTGGCCCACGGCTGGTTGACCGCGCCCTTGGTCGCCGACGACGTGCGCCCGGCGGCCGTGTCCACGCTCCGCTGCCTGCCGCCGTTGTACTCCACGGTCGAGCCGTGGCACCTGCTCGCGTGGTAGTAGTACGACCGGACCTTGACGTTCCAGAAACCGTACTGCCACGTGCCACCTTCGGACGGGTACTGCGTCGTCGAGCCGGGGTGCAGCCACGCCATCGCGGGCGCGCTGGCGCCGAGCGTCAGCGTCAGTGCGGCGACGCCCGCCACGGCCGCTCTTCCCAAGCGTCTCGCTGTGGTCATTTTCATCGATTCCCCTCATCCGTTTCCCACGGACCCACGTGGCGCGTGCCGTTGCAGTGGGCCACCTCGGGTGATCAGACCCGGCCTTCCCGGACAGAGAGGGCGAGAGGACACATTAAAACGATCTAGAAACTACACTTCTCCCCATTTCCGCCGCGCCCCACGCCCCGACCGGATACCGCAATATTCGAGCACCTCGCGCCAAATTCGAGCCATACTCCATTCGAGTGACGGTCCAATTTGAGCAATTTTACTGAGCCATTCTCGATAACGATGAAATCGATCCCAGAAATGATCAGTGCGAGAATGTGACCACTGGCGGACCGATTCCTTGCGAGGCAGGCGTGGCGCACACGATGGGACGCGGCGACCAGCACCGCCGGCGCACCGGTTGACAGGCAACCGCGTGGTTGCCTGTCGTTCGCCCAGAAAGGGAACTGAAAGGTTGCCGATGAGCGGTGGCGCGGACGACGACGCGGTGTTCAAGGCCCTGGCCGACCCGACCCGGCGTTCGCTGCTGGACGCCCTGCACGCCCGCGACGGCCAGCGGTTGCACGAGCTGTGCGCGCCGACCGGGCTGAGTCGCCAGGCGGTGGCCAAGCACCTCGCGATCCTCGAAGACGCTGGCTCGGCAAGTACCACAAGCGCCGCCTCAACGCCCTCGCCACCCTCAAGAAAGCTCTGGCGGCCGAAGGATGAGCGAGCTCGACCAACGGAGAGTTCACCGAGCAGTACTACGGCGTGCACCTCGTCTCCGACTGGCGCCCCGGCTCGCTGATCTGCTCGCGCACACCTTCAAGGTCGCCGACGACTACCCCGAGCCCGGCCGGGAAGGTGCGCGAATCGGTCTCGCACGGCTGGCCCACGATCCTGTCCGGGCTCAAAACCCTTCTGGAGACCGGCGAACGCCTGCCCTGATCACGTCCGCCGCGGTTGCCCGGGGTCCGCGTAGCGGCGCGCGATGGTCCGGCAGGCTTGCCGGAGTTCGGGCGGGTGCAGGTCGGTGAGGTCGGTGTCGAAGGTGGCGAGGATTCCGGCGACGCCCGCCCAGGACCAGGCGCCGAGGGTGAGTCGGCAGTGGTGGGTGTCGAGGTGTTCGACGACGGAACCGCCGGGCGCCCAGCGGGCCACGACGTGCGCGGGCAGGTTGAGACGGGCGCTGCCCGTGCACTCCCAGGTCGCGGGGGTGTCGCCGCGGTCGTGGTGGCTCATGACGAAGTGCGCGAGGTCGCGGTCGGGGAGTTCGCGGGGTGCGAAGCCGCGGCCGGTGGGACGCGGGTGCAGCCGGTCGACCCGGTCCACTCGCCAGCGCTGTTCGTCGAGGTCGTGGGCGATGAGGTACCACCGCCCCGCCCACACGACCAGGTGGTGGGGTTCGAGCCGACGGGCTGCCGCGAAGTCCGGCTCGCCGGGGGCAGGGCGCGTTCCGTCGGGACGCAGGAACTCGGTGACGAGGACGTGGCGCAGGCGCACGGCGGTGCCCACGGTGGCCAGCGCGGCGGGGTCGATCGGCGGCGCGGGGAATTCCCAGTAGTTGCGCAAGCTGGTCAGGCGCAGGGATTCCATGACGGCGCGGAGGGTGTCCGGCATGGCCTGCTGCACGGTCAGCAGGGCTCTGGCGGTGGCGTCGTGCATGCCGAACACGGAGCTGGGAGCGGTCTGCAGCGCGATGGCGATCGCGAGCGCTTGGTCGTGGTCGAACA
Source organism: Allokutzneria sp. NRRL B-24872 (assembly GCF_002155965.1). GTDB lineage: Bacteria > Actinomycetota > Actinomycetes > Mycobacteriales > Pseudonocardiaceae > Allokutzneria. Next base: position 34,655 of record NZ_MUMH01000078.1, on the reverse strand, counting down.
GCAGCGGCGGCAGGGTGTGGCCGTTGCCGAGCCGGTAGCCGCCAGCTGGGCCGCGAACGGTCACCACCGGATACCCGAGTTCGCGCAGCGTTTCCAGGTCGCGCCGCACGGTGCGTTCGCTGACGTCCAGGCGGGCGGCGAGATCCCGCAGCGGCCACGTCCCGCGCGAGCCGAGCAGGGACAGCAGCCGCAGCGCTCGGTGTGACGTTGTCGCCATCGCTTCATCGTGCCACCAGTACTGGCCATTCCGTGTCCACTACTGATGGCAGCGTCAGCGTCAACAGCCGACGAGGGAAGGCAGGCAGGAATGCGCGTTGTCGTTGTGGGTGGCGGGATCGGCGGACTCGCACTGGGAGCTGGGCTGCGCCGCGGCGGTCACGAGGTGGCGGTGTTCGATCGCGACGCCGATGTCGCGGCGACCGGCGGCTACCACATCACCCTGGACGAGCGAGCCCAGTCCGCGCTCAGGCGGCTCGTCGCGCCGGAGGTCGTGCGCAGGCTGCTGGCTTCGGCGTCCGCGCTGCGCCTGCGGGAGCGGGACGTGCTCTGGGACTACCGCGGGCGCGTGCTCGGGCACGGCCCGGACCTGTCCGGCAGCGCGAGCATCGACGTCGACCGCATCACGCTGCGCACGCTGCTGGCGGACGCGGTCGGGCAGGACCTGCACCTGGGGCGGGTCGTGGTGGGTGTCGGTGCCGACGAGGGCGGCGGCCCACAGGTCAACTTCGCCGACGGGACGTCGGTCTCCGCGGACCTGGTGGTCGGCGCCGACGGAACCCACTCGGTCGTCGCCCGCCACCTGGCGGCGGCCCCGACCAACCGTCCGGCCGGCATCATCGGGTTCTCCGGCCGCACCAGGCGCAGCGCGCTCACCGGCGCCGAGCAGCTCCGGCTCGGAACGCGCTCGACGATGGGCATCGGCCCACGCGGAGCCGCGCTCTACGTCGGGTTCCTCGACCCGGTCGGCAACGCCGCCCTCGACGCGCCCGAGCTGAGCATGTCGGTCACCACCGGCCCGACCTACATCTGGGGAGCGATGTTCCCCGAGTCCGCCCGCACCGACGCCCTGCGCGAGCTGCGCGGAGCCGCGCTGCGAACCGCTCTGCTCGACCGGTTCCGGAGCCACAGGTGGGCCGGACACACCCTGGAGGTCATCGCGCGCGCCGACCCCGACAGCGTGGCCGCGTTCCGGTTCAACGCCGCCTCGACCCGCGCCGCCGACCTGGCGCCCTGGGCCGCGGGCCGCATCACCGCCCTCGGTGACGCCGTGCACGCCACCCCGCCCACCGCGGGCATGGGCGCCGGCGCGGCCATCCAGGACGCAGCCGACCTGCTCGCCCACCTGGACACCTTCACCGACACCACCACGACGATCCCGGAGGTGATCGGCCGCTACGAAGCGCAGGTGCGCCAGCGCGGCGCCGAAGTCCTGTCGGCAGCCATGAAAACCGTCCGGCTGATCCTGGCCACCGACAGCACCCTCGGCGCCCTGGCCACCACCGCGCTGTGCCCGCTCGTGGCCGCGGCGACCCGACTCCGCCGCCAACCCGCGACCGGATGAGTACGGGCCAGGTGAGGTCCGGTTCAGGGCCGCAGGGTCGTCTTCGCCTCGCCGGTGCGGGGGTCGTGGGGGAACGACAGGTGTTGGTGGATCAGCAGCCAGTCGTCGTCGGTCCGCTGGAAGACGCGTGTTCCCCGCGACCAGCTCTCCTCGGTCGTGCCATCGGCTGACTCGGCGCGGATGCGGTTGAGCCCCCAGGCGACCGCGATGTCGCCCCGGACAAGGATCTTGAGGTCCGGCACCGCCCAGCTGACAGCGCCGGGGGCGTCGTCGAGCCCTCGCTTGCAGACCTCGCGGACGGCTTCGACGCCGATGTGTTGCAGTGGCTCGTCGTGCTCGTAGGAGACGACGTCCTCGGCGATGTGGGACATCAGCTCGTCGAGGGCTTTGGCGGCGGTACCGTCGAACCACTTCTGGTGCACCGCAAGCACTTCGCGCTCAGCAGTGCCGTTCACCGTGTCGTCGGTGTGCGGGAAGGAGTGGTGTTCGTGCGCCACGACCCACCGGCCCTTTTCCTTGCGCAGTCCCAACGTGAGCCGAAGGCGGTTCTCCGGCTGTTCGGCGAGTTCGCTCGGGGTTCCGCACCTCAGCAGGGCGTGGGCGAAGGCGGTGTCCGCTCCGGCGGTGACGTCGAGGGAGACGATCTCGAACGAAGCGCCCTGTGCCTGCCAGAGGAAGAAGGGCGGCCACGTTCGGCGGTAGGCGTCGAGGCCGCGGACGCCGTCGTGGGGTGGCGGGACGTCGAACATCACCACGTCGTCGGCGTGGTCGGCGAGGACGCCGTCCATGTCGCCCGCGTGCACGGCGGCGGCCCAGCGTTCGATCAGGTCCCGGATCTGCTGTTCGTCAGTGCCCATCGTTCGGCTCGCATTCCGTTTCGGGGCTGGTGCTCTCACCCGGTACAACCCGCGAACGCGGCCGAACTCATCGCCCTTCGCCGACATTCAGCCGCGCAGTTCCGTTGGGAGGCCGAACGAGCTGAAGTCCGCGGTCAGGAACGAGACGACCTCGGCGATCCCGGAGTCGTTCAGCGTGAGGATGTCGACACCCGCCGGGACGTAGAGCGACCTCTCCGCCTGCCACATGTAGGTGCCGAACGCGAGTTGCCCGTTGGCGCGAGCCCGCAGGAAGCGCCAGCTGGTCGTCAGCGGCCCGCCGCGAAGGAACTCCGCGATGGCCTCGCGCCCCTGGAACCACTCCGCCAGCGGCGGCATGGAGTACTTGGCGTCCTCGGTCAGCAGCTCCACGATGGCGTCGACGTCGCCGCGCTCCCACGCGGCCAGGTACCGCTCCCCCAGCGCTCGAACGCGTTCCTCGCCCAGGGAGCGCAGCGTCGCTTGCTGGCTCATGGCGGGCCGACGTTCGTCGAGGGTGTGGCGTGCGCGTTGCAGTGCGCTGTTGACCGACGCGACCGTCGTGTCCATCAGGTCGGCGACCTCTCGCGCCGAGAACCCGAGAACCTCACGCAGGACGAGGACCGCTCGCTGACGCGCGCTCACGTGCTGGAGGGCAGCGACGAAGGCCAGTTCCACGCCTTCACGCGTCAGGCAGCGCGCTTCAGGAGAGAGCGAGGCCAAGTCCAGCCGATCGTCGGGATACGGCTCCAACCACGCCGTCGTTTCGGTCAACGGCCCGGCCGAACCGAGGTCCGTGGGGATGTCCCGCCGCGCGCGGCGCTCGATCAGGGTGAGGCACCGGTTCGTGGCGATCTTGTACAGCCACGGTCGGATCGAACCGCGGTCCTCGAAGTGCTCCAGTGATCTCCACGCGCGGACCAGCGCGTCCTGGAGCGCGTCCTCGGCGTCGTGGACGGAGCCCAGCATGCGGTAGCAGTGCGCATGGAGTTCCGCGCGATAGGGCTCGATGAGTTTCCCGAACGCGAGGTTTTCGGCTGAGTGACGGGTCATCGGCGGCCGCTGAATCTCAGCGCGAGCTCGACCCGGTGGCGCAGGACGAGCTTGCGCAGCACCGCCGAGACGTGGTTCTTCACCGTGCCCTCGGCGATGAACAGCGTCGCGGCGATCTCCGCGTTGGTCGCGCCCGCGCCGACCAGACGCGCCACCTCCAGCTCCCGCGCGGTGAGTGATTCGTCCACTGTGGAGGGACGAGCGGCGGTCGCGCGCACCTCGGCCATCAGCCGGGCCGCCGCTGGGGAACCGAGCACGTTCTCACCACGGGCCGCCTTGTGGATCGCCGCGACCAGTTCCTCCGGCGGCGTGTCCTTGAGCAGGTAGCCGCGGGCGCCCGCGCGGATCGCTCCGAAGAGGTAGTCGTCCTCGTCGAAGGTCGTCAGCACGAGCGCGGCGACGCCGGGGAACCGCGCGGTCAGCTCGCCGATCAGCGTGACGCCGTCCATGCCCGGCATCCGCGCGTCCACCAGGGCGACGGCCGGGCGGCAGGCCGGGACCAGCGCGAGCGCGGCGGCTCCGTCGGCGGCGGCGCCGACCACCTCGATGTCGTCCTCGATCTCCAGCAGCTTGGTCAGCCCCTGCCGCATCAGCACCTGGTCGTCGACGACCAGCACGCGCACCGGGGTCACGTCGGCAGCTCCGCCCGCACCGAGAAACCACCGCCCGCCGCGCTGCCCGAGACGAGCGTGCCGCCGACCGCACGGGCTCGTTCGGCCAAAGTGGACAGTCCGAAGCCGGGCTCGGCGTCGGCTCCGGTCCCGTCGTCGCGCACCTCGAACACCACGCGTTCCTCCTCGAAGCACAACGTCGCTGTCGCACTGCGGGCGTTCGCGTGGCGCAGCGCATTGGTCAACCCCTCCTGGAGCATCCGGTAGAGCACCAGCTCGACGTCGGGGCCGAGCGGACGTTCCGCTCCCTCCACGACGAACCGCACCGTGATGCCGGTGCCGTCGAAGGACCTGGCCAGCTCGGCGAGCGCCGCGCCACCGAGCCCTCCGTCCAGTGCGAGCGGACGCAGCGCGCGCACCCACCTCCGCGCCTCCAGCAACGCCTCGACCGTCAACTCCTTGGCCTGGCGGACTTCCGCCCACGCCTGCTCGGGATCGCGGTCGCGGTACCGCTCGGCGTTCTCCAAGCCCACCTTGATGACCGTGAGGTGGTGCCCGGTGGAATCGTGCAGGTCGCGCGCCATCCGGGCACGTTCCTCGGCGACGGTCAGCTCACGGACCCGGTCGGCGTGCCTGCGGAGTTCGCGGTGAGCCCGCTCCAGCAACTCGCTGCTCGTCCGCGCCTCGGTCACCGCTGAGGCCAGGCCGAGCATGCACGCGATCATGGTGCCCAGGGACACCGTCTGCGCCAGCGCCGCCGTCCAAGTCCCGCCGGGCATCGCGGGAACGCTCAGCACCAGGCCGAGCAGCAACAGCGCCGACAGCACCGCGCCGGCCCTCAGCCCGAACAGGAACACGATGTTCGCCAGCGCCACCACCATCAGCGGCCCCTCGACGCCGTAGCCGCCCATGATCGCGGCGGTGAGCGACAGCGCGAAGAACACCGCGCCGAGGTACTTCCGGTTCGAAGTGCGCTCCCACGGCAACGTCAGCCACACCGCCACGAGCGCCGCGAGCACGAGCGCCTGCGGCAGCGGGCCGAACCGCCCGCCACCGGTTCCGGCGGCGAAGCGCACGACCGGAACCGCGACGACGACCCAGAACACCACGCTGAACGACAGGGGCCTCACGAGCAACGACAGTAGAGCCACCACCGCCGCGCCGCGTCACACCACGGGCGCACCGCATCCATGACCGCGGTCATGGATGGCCCGTGCCCTCGGGTCGATGTGCCGGTGGAACGCGCCGCCCTACCGTCACCGCCATGATCGACGAGCACCGCGCACGCCTGCCGTGGGGAGTGCGCATCTTCTTGCCACTCATGGGTTTCCTCGCCGCCGTCATGGTCGTGGTGCCATCGGCCGCGCAGCTGTTCGCGGCGATCGGGCTACCGAAGCAGGCGGTCGGCTACGCCAGCCTGCTGGTCATGTCCGGCGCCGCCGTGCTGATCGCCTACTGCCTCCAGCGCTTCGTCGACCGCCGCCCCTGGGCCGCTCTCGACATCACCCTCAACCGCGCCATCGGGCCCTTGCTGCTCGGCGTCCTCATCTCCGCCGCCGTGATGACGTGTGCGAATGCCGTCTACGTCGTGATGGGCGCCGCCGAGTGGCGAACCGGCTTCCGTCCTGACGGCTTGTTCCTGGCGCTGTTGGCGGCGATGCTCGGCCAAGCCCTCCCCGAGGAAGTGCTCTTCCGCGGTTACCTGTTCGCCACCGTCCTCCGCGAACGCCCGATGGCGACCGCGGTCGTGACCTCCGCGCTGGTGTTCGGCTCGTTCCACATCTTCTCTTCGGGCGGCACGACGTCGTTCGGGCAGCAGGTGCTGTACACGCTGATGGCCTGCTGCCTCGGCTTCGCGCTCGCCGCCTGCCGTGCGGCCAGCGGAACGATCTGGCTCGCGGTCGGATTCCACACCGGTCACAACACCGTCGGTGGCGCGTTCACCGACACCAACCCGGGGCTGTACTCGCTGGAGATCGTGTTGCACGGTGTGGTCCTGCTCCTGGCCGGAGCCTGCGCGCTGTGGTGGTCGCGTCGCTGATGACGCGCTGTTCAGCCCTGCGGTGCTTCCTGGAGCGCACGGACCTCGACCCGGCTCCGGAGCGCGCGCGAAGCCTGCTTGGTCCATTCGATCGCGACGTCGTCGTTCTCCGCCTCGATGATCCAGAAGCCGCCCAGGTACTCCTTGGCCTCGGCGAACGGGCCAGGCGTGAGGACGGGGCTGTCACCGGTGTAGTCCACGGTGGTCGCGGTCGACGGCGGCTGAAGGCCTCCGGCGGTCACGAACGCGCCCGCCTCCTGGACAGCGGTGTTGAACGCACCGACCGCGGCCATGATCTCGTGCAGCTCGGCCGGGTCCATGCTCTCCATCGTCGGCTCCTCGGCGGAGTCGTGCGGGAGGCTCAGGAAGTACTTCGTCATTGTCGTCTCCTCGTCCTTCGGCCGATGGCCGCTGTGCTGATGACCGAAACGCTAGGCGGGGCTCGTGGCTGACGTATCAGTCATCGTGACTGGTGTCCGCCGAAGCCGATGACCGGCATCGGTCACTGGACGAGGTGGGCCAGCTCGGCGCGGGCGGTGACGCCGAGCTTCGGGTACGCCTTGTAGAGGTGGTGGCCGACGGTCCGCGGGCTGAGGAAGAGCTGCGCGGCGATCTCCTTGTTGGTGCGACCGTCCGCGGCCAGCCGTACGACCTGCAACTCCTGCGGGGTCAACAGGGTGAGCGGGCCGCTGCGCTGAGGCTCGTCGCTCCGCTCGCCGAAGGCGGCCAGCTCGCCGCGCGCACGCTCAGCCCAGAGCTGCGCGCCGAGGTGTTCGAACGCGGAGACCGCCGCGGCGAGATGGCCTCGGGCTTCGGCACGGCGACGACGGCGCCGCAGCCACTCGCCGTAGACCAGCTGAGTACGAGCGCGTTCGTAGGGGCCGCCGTGCTGCTCGTGGAGCCGCAGCGCCTCGACGTACAGAGCGTCAGCATCGGCGTCCTCGGCAAGCAGAGCCTGGCACCGCAGGACGAGCCCAGTGGCGACCGGGCGGTCGACGTGCTCAGCCCAGTGCCGGAACTCCGCCAGAGGCTCGTGGGCGCGATCGGGCATACCGCCGCGCACAGCTGCTTCCACCAGATCCGGCACCGACCGCACCAACAGGTCGCGGCTCGCGGGCCCCTGGGCCACCTGCTCAAGCCGGTCGAGCGCGTCCCCGAACCGCCGCGCGGAAAGGTCGAGCATCCCGAGCCCCCAAGCCGCGATCTCGGCGTTGACCCGGTGCCGGGATCGGGCTCGCAGAAGCACTTCCTCGGCGAGGGCCCGGCAGCGTGCTTCATCGCCCGACACGGCGTGCAACCACACCTCGACCGACCGGTGGGCCAGGCTCTCGGTCGTGTTCCCGAACTCGTCGCTGACGGAAACGCCTTCCGCCACGCACGCGCGCGCGTCGGCGAACTCGCCGCGCAGCAGCCGTGCCACCGCGAGCACGTTCAGGGTGTACGGCACCCACCCCAACGCCCCGCTGGCCCGCACAGCGGCCAGCATGTCCTCGGTCTCGGCGATGACGTCGTCCTCGTCAGCGATCATGAGCCCGCCGAACCCGGCGGTGATCCGATGCATCAGGTCGTGCCCGTCGCCGCCGCGCGCGGCGGTGTGGAGATCGCGCATCGGGCCAACGGCCAGTTCCGGACGTCCGGCGAAGATCTCCGCCCAGCCGAGAAGGGCTGCGACGACAGGCACCCAGTGCTTCGGCGGGGTGAACTCGCGCATCAGTTCCGCTGCGCGCTGCACGAGGTCGTGCGCCGCACCGTGCCGAGCGGCGTGCACGGCCTCGTAGAGCGTGAGCGCGGCGCGCTCCGGATCGGTGTCGCGCACCAACGCGGCGGCTTCGAGCGTCAATTCCGCGTCGGCGCGCGGCGAAGTGCGTTCGTACTCCACGGCGCCACGGGTGTAGATGGCATCGGCCCGGACGCCGATGTCGGTGGTGAGCGCGAGCGCTTCGGCCGCCAGCCGAGCAGCTCGGTCGGCCTTGCCCGCGTCGAACGCGGCCTGGCTGGCCTGGACGATGCGCCGGGCCTTCAGCTCCCGATCTGCGCTGAGTCGACCGGCGCGCTCGTAGGCAGCGCACACCGCCATCGCGCCGCCTCGGTGCCAGGCCCGCTCCGCGACGCCTTCGAGTTCGGCGGCCACCACCTCGTCGGGTTTGGTGGTCGCGGCGGCGAGGTGCCAGGCCCGGCGGTCGGCATCGGCGTCCGCGCGCAGCGCCTCGGCGTACGCGCGGTGCACCTCGATCCGCCGGTGCAGCGGCGCGTCCTGGTAGGCGGCTGCGCGGACCAAGGGGTGGCGGAACGTGACTCGGCTGTCGATCCGGACCAGCCGGTCGCGTTCGGCGGGCGCCAGGTCATTGGCAGCGCCACCAAGGGATTCGATGACGTGCAGGATCGTCGCGACGGGCGCCGTCGTGTCGGCCGCCGCGACCAGCAGCGCGCGTTGGGCGGGGTCGGGAAGCTCCACGATCTGGTGGCGGAACGCCTCCTGCACGCGGCGGGTCACCGGGAGCGGGCCGACCTGCTCGGCCGGGTCGGACTCGTCGACGTCGCGGGCCGCGAGCCGCGCCGACCCGAGTTCGATGATCGCGAGGGGATTGCCGCCGGACTCCGCGAGCACCCTGCTCCGCAGTCGCTCGGCGAGTTCCGGGGCGTGGTCGGCGAGCAGCCGGGCGGCGTCGGGCGCGACGAGGCCGGGCAGGTCCAGGACCTCCACGCCCGCGATCACCGACGGCGCCGACGTGTCGCGGACCGCGAACAGCACCGCGATCGGGTCGGCCACGAAGCGGCGGGCCGCGAACAGCAGCGCCTCCACGGAGCCCTGGTCGAGCCATTGCAGGTCATCGACCACGCACAGCAGCGGGCGGTCCTCAGCGAGATCGGCGAGCAGCGACAGGGTTCCGGCGGAGATCAGGAACCGGTTGGCGTCGTCTCCTTCGGCCAGGCCGAAAGCGCACCGCAGCGCGGTCGCCTGGGGCGTGGGAAGGGCGCCCAGCCGATCGAGGTGCGGGAACAGGAGTTGGTGCAGGCCCCCGTAAGCCAGCTCGGAGTCGGACTCGATCCCGGCACCGCGGATCACCCGCATGCCTTCGGCTTCGGCGATCGACACCGCGTGGTCGAGCAGGACCGACTTCCCGATGCCCGCCGCGCAGCGCAGCGCCAGCACGCCGCTGCGCGCGCCGCGCGCACTCGTCAGCATGCGGTGAATCCGCGCTGACTCAGCATCCCTTCCCACCAGCGACATGCGGTCACCCTAGATGGGCGTTGCCCGCGCTGAGTCCGGAACGGTGAAGCGAGGAAAGCGAAGGTACTAGTAGCCATCGAAAGGGGAGAAGGAAGTCCCTTCATAGCCTCGCGTCACAAGCCTAGCCAAGCGTCAGCGCGGGATCAATCGCGTTAGCCGGTCCAGGGTGATCACCGTCGACCCCGCCGGCAGTCCCTCGGGCTCGTGCACGCCCAGGAAGGTCACCGGCCCGTCCCAGTGGGAGTCCCAGGTCCACGTGGTGACCCGCCCTGCCTTGCGGCGCAGGAGTTCGACGAGATAGCGGACCGTCAGGTGGTCGCGCCGCGCCACGGCACGGGTGAGCGCGCTGGTGTTGACCTGGTGCCCCTCGACCTGGTTGAACCGGGGCGACCCGGACAGGTACAGGTGCAGCCAGGTCGCCGTCCAGCCGTCGTCGTCGTTGCGGCCGAAGAGGATCGGCAGCGCCACGCGCCCGGTGCCGCGCATCTCCGAACGGGTCCGCACCGTGCGCGCGTCGAACGGCGCGCCCTTCTGGCTGCGGTCGCGGGTCATCCACCCGAACATCGACTCCGCCACCTCGTCGAAACCCTCGCCGGAGTAGATGTCGACCTGTGGCACGACGTAGGCGGCGTCCACCGTGTCCAACGGGATGTCGATGAACTCGGTCGCACCGCCGGGCGCGCTGGTGATGTCGCCGGAGTACACCGCGCCGTTGCTGCGCAAGCGAGTCCACGAAACGTGCCCGACGTAACGGAACTCCTCGTCCAGCAGCAGCGCGGACAGGTCGAAGTCGGTGGCTTGACCGTTTTGGCGCCAGTAGGTGAAGAACCGCAGAACCTGTCCGTCCACGCGGGTGCGGGAACCGCGCGGCATGACAGCGAACCCGTCCTCACTTGCCTTGCCCGACAACGGCAACGCGACGTCAAGCACGGCGGGGTCGACCACCAGGTGTTCGTACTCCGGAAGCCGCGACGCGAGTTCGGCATCGATCATCGCGCAGGCGCGCTCGATGACCCCGTCCGGCAGCGGCGCGCGGCGGTCCGGCGTGGTCCAGGCGCGTCGGCTGCGGGTGATGAAAACCCGTGCGGTCTCAGGCGCAGTCCGGTTGCCCAGGTGTTCGCGGACCGAGCAGAGCACGCGCCCGGACACCGCGCCGAGCGCACCCGCCACCACCTCAAAGACTCGGTCGAGATCGCCGGGTTCGTTGGCGCAGCGCAGCAATCGGTCCAGCGACCGCATCAGGTGCCCGGGTGCGGTCGCGAGCACGGTCGCGGCGCCCAGGACATCGCCCTCGGCGAAGGCCGCTTCGGCGCGCCCGGCCAGCGATCGCACCCTCCGCTCGCCCCGCGCGACGGCGAAGACGTCCTGCGCGTGCGGGAACTGCTGGTGCTCGCCGGGGTGCAGGCGCTCCCCCAGTCGCTTGAACCTCTCCGCGTAGTGGGCGACATCGCTGAGCTTGCCCCAGTTGTCCGCGACGACCCGTTCCATGGCCGCGAGCAGCGACCTGCGCTCGGCTCGGGTGAAGCTGCGAAACCTCGTCGGCTCGACCAGCGTGGGGTCACCGCCGCTCGCCTGGCAGGCGACGCGCAGGACGTCCACGACGGTGTCGACCGCGACCAACGGGAGCCGGGCCGCCAACCGAACGGCGTTGACCACGGCCCGGTTCTCCCGCACCGGGATGTTCTCGGGCAGGACGCCGCCCGCGCAGTCCGCGGCGAGGGTGGCGAACAGGTCCAGGTCGGCTTCGCCCAAGGGTGTGACCGAGCTGGCGAGCTCGGTGAACAGCGCGTGCTTCTCGGCATCGAGGGTGCCGCCGAGGTGCAGGACGGTGAGGCGGTCCTTCACCGAGGGAATCAGCTCGTCGTGGGCCGCCAGCAGCTCGGCGTGGGTGTGCCGGTAGCGGCCGTAGCTGGGCAGGTCCAAGAGCCTGACCCAGCCCTCGCTGAGGAAGGCGAGCGCGTCCGAGCGCCGCGACGGTGCTCCGGTGCCCGACGTGATGAGCGCTTCGCGCAGGCAGCTCACCCAGAACTCCACCGTGTCCGGCACTCCGTCGGGGAAGTCGACGAAGTAGCTGTTGTGGCTCACGTGATCACCGACTAGCCCGCGCACGGCCTCGATCACGTTGAGCGCCAGGCTCTTCGCCGCTCGCGGCTTGAGACCGGACAGGTGCTCCAAGAGTTCCTGGGACGCCTTGAACCCGACCCGGGTGAGCACCGCGTCCATCTGTCGCGCGAGGGCGGAGCCGTTGCCGGACGCGGCGGTGCTGCGCGGGACTCGAAGGGTCTTGCGGATGATCGTCTGGGTGAGCACGGGCGTGTCCTGTCGTCGAACGAGGGTCGCAAGCCTGCCACCGCCGACGAACGAGCGGGAACGATTTTCCCGGCCGTGTCACCGGGACCAGGGACGCTCGTCAGGCGCGGAGCAGGCGGGTCGTCCGCCACGCCAGCGCACCGGCGGCGGCGACCAGCAGCGGCAGCCCCAGCAGCAGCACGAGCCCGCCGCCGATGTTCGCCCCGATCCCGCCCGCCGTCAGGACGCGGAAGAAGAAGCCGAGCACCGCGCCGAGCGCCAACGCGCTGAGGAACTGGCCCAGCCAGCGGCTGCGCGCCGATGTCGTGGCGGTGACCAGCAGCGTCCCTGAGGCCAGGGCGAGCGCCACACTGCCGACCAGCACGTCGATGGCCGGGGTCAGCGACACCACCGGCAGCGGCGGCACCAGGTAGTCCAGCCGCGCGCCCGGCGACACGTTCGCGCTCAGGTCCCCCACCAGCCACCAGGCCGCGAACGCGCCGGAGACCACCAGGTGCACCTGGGAGCGCAGCGGAGCCCCCGCCGGGTGCTGCTCGGCGCCGGTGTCAGGAGCGCGGAGCAGTCGTGAGGTCCGCACCGCGAGCACAGCGGCCACCACGCCGATCATCGGCAGCTCGACGCAGAGCACGAAGATCGCCCCGAGGTTCACCCCGATCCCGCCCGCGGTCACGATGCGCGCGGCGTGGCCGAGGTAGCCGCCGATCGCCAGCGTCACGAGCAGGAGCGAGTACCACCGGCGATCCAATTCCTGGAACCGCAGCACACCGAAAAGCACTGCGGCGATGAACAGCACGGCACCGAAACCGAGCACCGCATCCACGACAGGATTACTCATCAGAGGACTTACCAAATAATCCGGCCGCGTTCCCTCCGGAAGCCGCGACGACTTGTCACCGGTCAACGCCCAGCCTGCGAACAGCCCGGTGACCAGGAGGAAAACCTGGAGTCGCACGGGCGCCCCGAGCACACTCGCGAATCGGCTCTCATTCTTCATGGCGCACATGATGGGCACCGCGCGACGCGAATTGCAAATGTGCGACAAATAATGAGCAGAACTACTCAGTGATTCACCGTGAAGTCCCGGAGCTGAGGCTGCCCAGTGATCAAGTTTCAACCGAGACTGAACCGTCGTCCGGTCGCTTGTGAGGGCGAGAGGCCCCTGCCTAGGCTCGCGAAACGCCATTCGGCCATTCAGGCGTCGAGATGTCAGGACGGTTTCTTGTTCGAGTCTGCGCGAGTGGACCTGCGAAGCGACACGCTGAGCCAGTTGAGCCCCCAGATGCGCAAGGCCATGGCCGACGCCGAGGTGGGCGACGACGTCTGGGGCGGGGACCCGACGACGCGGCGGCTCGAACACCGGTGCGCCGAGCTGTTCGGGAAAGAGGCCGCGCTGTTCACCACGAGCGGCACGCTCAGCAACCAGCTGGCCCTGCGCGTGCACACCCGCCCCGGCGACGAGGTCATCACGGACACGAAGTACCACGTCAACTTCTACGAGAGCGCCGCGAGCGCCGGTCTCGCCGGAGTCGCACTGAACACAGTGGACAGTCCGGACGGTGTCCTCACCCCGGAGCTGGTGGAGTTCGCGTTGCGGCGCAAGGCCCGGAAGCCGCTGTACGCCGCGCCGAAGCTGGTGTGCACGGAGAACACCGTCAACTTCCACAGTGGACGGGTGGTCCCGCTCGGCAGCTTGCGCGCGTTGCGGCAGCACACCCTCGACGCCGCGCTGGCAATCCATCTCGACGGCGCGCGGTTGGCCAACGCCAGCGTCGCCTCAGGGGTGTCGCTGGCCGAGTTCGCGGACACCGCCGACACCGTCTCGATGTGTTTCGCGAAGGGGCTCGCGGCCCCGTTCGGCAGCGTTCTGGCCGGCCCGGCGGAACTCATCGAGAAGGCCACCGCCTACCGCTCGGCCTACGGCGGCGGCCTGCACCAGTCGGGGGTGATGGCGGCGGCGGCGCTGTACGGGCTCCAGCACAACGTCGAACGCCTTGCCGAAGATCACCACAACGCGCGGCTGCTGGGCGAACTGCTCGGGCAGCACCCGGCGTTCGGCGTCGAGCTCGGCGCGGTGCGGACGAACGTCCTCGTGGTGGACGTGTCCGGGACCGGTCTGCCCGCCAGCGAGTTCGTGCGCGTTGCCGCCGATGAGGGAGTGCTCCTGGCGGTGCGGACCCCGACCAGCGTCCGGGCGATGACCCGGCTGGGCATCGACGAGGCGGCGATCCGCACGGCGGCGCAGCGGCTGCTCGCGGTGGCGGAGCGGGCGAAGGGGCCCGTAGCCGTTGCCTGAACTGGCTGGCCTGGACTTCGGCGGCGTCTCGTGGGTCGGCGTGCTCTTCCTGTGCGCGGCGGCGCTGCTGGCGGGCGCCGTCGACGCGATCGTCGGGGGCGGGGGCCTGCTCCAGCTGCCCGCGCTGCTCGTGGTCATGCCGGGCGGCCACGTGATCCACTCCATCGCCACCAGCAAGGTCGTCGGCACGATCGGTGCGGCTGCGACCGGCTTCACCTACTCGCGGAAGACGCCGATGGACTGGGGCACCGTGGCGCGCATGTCGTCGGCGGGCTTCCTCGCGGCGATGGCCGGTGCGGCCTGCGCGTCAGCGCTTCCCGCCGCCGCGCTCAACGTCGTGGTGCTGGTCGCGCTCCTGCTCGTCGTGGTGCACACCGTGCGCAACCCCGACCTGGGAATGGCCGAGCGGACGCACGGCACGCGCACGGTGGTGGCGGTGCTCGGCGGTGCGGCCATCGGGTTCTGGAACGGGCTGGGCGCGCCGGGAACCGGCTCGTTCCTGGTCTTCCTCCTGGTGGGCCTCGCCGGTCACTCGTTCCTCAGCGCCTCGGCGATCGCCAAGGTCGTGAACGTCGCCACCAGCCTGGGCGCGCTGCTCTTCTTCATCCCGGCGGGCACCGTGCTCTGGGGGCTCGGCATCGCCATGGCGGTCTGCAACGTCGTCGGCGGCGTGGTGGGCACCCTGATCGCGGTGCGCCGGGGTGCCACCTTCATCCGCCGGGTGTTCCTCGCGGTGGCGATCGCGCTGATCGCCACCGTCGGCGTCAAGCTGCTCGGGTGATCACCTCGGCGCTCCTTCACCGATCCGGCCGCCGTTGAGCAGCGTCAGCGGCAGATACGAGGAGCGCACGGTGACGCGGAGCCAGCCCGAGTCCACTGCTCGGTTGGCCAGCGCGAGCGGCGCGAGCGCGAAGAAACCCTCCGGTTCCTTCGCCAGCTCATCGGTCCGCGTCCAGTACCGCCGGTGCCGCTCCAGCGCCCGCGCCAGCGAGTCGGTGAACCCGGTCTGGTCGTCCTCGGAGATCTGGTAGAAGAGCTCGGCGGTCGGGTAGAGCAGGTCGTCGTCCTGCGGCACGGCTTCCAGCGAGCTCTTGGACATGCTGTAGCCGCCGTACCAGTACCCGTACAGCACCTTGACCCACTCGTGCACGGCCTCGTCGTGGTCCGTGCCGGTGCTGCGCCGCAGCTCCTCCGGCACCCGCAAGAGGTCGTTCACGCGGTTGCGGTCGCGGCAGATCATGCTGAGGTACATGGCTTTGAGCCACGTGTCCGCGTTCGTGTGCGGCGTTGCACCGGTCGCCGGGAGCAGGACCGCGTCGTCCCGCAGGCGCACCGACGTCTCCCCGGGCCTCATCGCCCGCACGAAGATGCCGTAGTAGGCCTGCATGGCCAGCGTGAGGCTGTCCCAGGTGTGAATCCAGGCCCCGTGCTCATCGTTGATGAGGTGGTATCCCGTCTCCTGCAACGCTTTCGGCCCGATCACGTGGAGCTGGCCCGGGTCCCGCTCGATCAGTTCGTTCAGCTCCGCGGTCAGCGCGTCGCCTTCGCGGTCGGCCACGCCCGCGTCGGCCTCGTGCCGGTCGACGATGCGCCACGTCCGCTTCACGGCCGCCAGCGACGGCACCGGATTCTCGTTGCGCCACTTGCGTTCGACGATGTCCTTCGGCAGGAGGCCGGAATCGATCCCGATCGGGAAGCCTTGATCGAACGCAGCGCAGGCCACCGCGAGCGGACCGAGCGCGAGGCCTCCCGTCGCGTCCTCCAACGCTCGCGTCAGCGCCTCGGCGAACAACTTCGGCTGGTTGCCGAGGAACCACGACAGGGCCTTGATCGTCGGATCTTCGGACTTCCTGCTGGCGGCCCGGCCCTCGCGCAGGTAGGACTGCATCGCGTCGACCTCGGCATTGCCCTTGATGTGGTTGTTCATCAAGGTTTCCAGCACGGTGGAATCGCGGCAGACCATGCCGAGGAAGCAGGTGGTGAGCCAGTTGTCGGCGTTCGCGATCTCCTTGGTCGACCCGGCCGCCAGGACGAGTTCGCGCCCGCCGACCTCCACCGTGACGTCGTCCGTCGCGATGGCCGCCGCGAAGATCGCGTAGCCCGCGCGCAGCGCCGTGGCAGCCACGTCCGCGTGGAGATTCAGCACCGCCGACGACGTCCGCAGCACCGCGTCCAACTGGAGCGGATCGCCTTCGACACTCTTCAGCAGGCCGTCGATCTGATCCATCTTTTCCTTCTGTTCCAACGGGTCTAGCGGCGACTGGTTGCCCATGTTCTCCTCGTCCCGGAATGCTGTGATCGCGGATTCTAATCGTCGATGTGGCAGAACGGGCGAGGTTCCCCGAACCGGGCGCGGCCGCACCCCGCTGATCGTCGGGCTGGTCGCGCTCGTGCTGGCCGTGGCAGGAGTGGCGACCACGCTCGTGCTCATGAACCAGGGTGGCAGCACCGGAGGACAGGCTACGACGAGCACACCGGCTCCTGCTGAAGACGGTGCCCGCCGTCGTGCCCGGTTGGCAGGGCGTGCGGTCGTTCGCGGAGCCCGCCGCCTACGACGCGCCCGCTGACTGGAAGCTTGAGCCAGCGGACCGCTCCAAGTTCCGGGGCAAGGTGGCGGTGCTCGGTGGAACGCTGTACGGGCTCCACTCCTGCGAAGGCCAGCCCAGCTACCACGGCTATGCCGGAGCGGGCAGACGCCTTCGCGAAGGAGACCGGCGGCACCGCGAGTGCGCCCCAGCGCAGCAGAACACAGGTGGCACAAGGAACTGCGGACGCCGCTGTCACCACGATCGACGTCGCCATTCCGGGCGGGAAGTGCATGCCGCCTTCGATGCGGATCACCGCCGTGGCCGCGTTCCTGAACGCCAACACCGCCAGCGTGCTGCTGATCGAGAGCGAGCAGCAGATCCCCAAGGACCTGTCGGAGAAGGTGATCTCCACCGCCCGTTCGGCGCTGACCACCCGCTGACCCTGGCACACTGTTCCCTGTGGACGTTCACCAGTTCTGGCAGCTGATCGACGACGTCAGGGAGCAGGTCGGCGACCCGGCGGACGCAGACGCGGTCGCCGCTGGCGCCAGCACCCTGATCGCGACCCTTCCTCGGGGCGAGATCGTTGCCGCCCAACAGGTTCTGTGGGACCTGATGGCCTTCTCCTACCGCGCTCCGCTGCTGGCCGCCGCGCGGCTGATTAACGGTGGGACCTCCGACGACGGCTTCGAGTACTTCCGCGGGTGGCTGATCACGCAGGGCTGCGAGGTGTTCGAGCGAGCCGTCGCCGACCCCGACACGTTGGCGGAGCTCCCCGTCGTCCGCGCTGCCGCGAACGACGGGGAGGAGTTGGAGTGCGAGGACGCGCTGGGCATCGCCGTGGAGGCTCACCTCGCGGTGACCGGAGAGGCGTTTCCCACTGGTGCCTTCACCATCCGCTACCCGGAGCTGGACCAGGATGCCTCGGAGGAGTACCCGCTGCCACGCTTGGCCGCGCTCTACGAGGACTGAATCAGGCCCAGACGGTGCAGTGGTAGCGGCCGCCGCCCACGTTCACGCAAGCGCGCCACGCTGTACCCGCGCGATGGAACGCGTCGGTCGTTCCGTTGCGCATACCGAGCGGGCCGTCCCACCCACTGCCATCCCGGCGGTACCGGTCGAGGTGGACGAGCCGGTTCAAGCTGTCCTTGCCCTGCATCTGGTTGCTGCCCGCGTAATGGTGGAGGCTGACGGTTCCACCACTACTGGGCTCGGCCGTGCACGTCCTGTTGCCGTAGTGGTCCGTCCAGCATCCCTCGGCGAACGCGGCGGGTGCGGCGACGACCATCCCGGAAACGGTTGCCAATCCGACAACTAAAGCGGAAACCTTCGTGCGCAAGGACATTGTCACTCCCCGAAGTTCGCAGGTCCTGTCGTGCCCGGACGGCGGGGACGTTACCCCCGCCGAACGGCACGTCGAGGACCTGCGACAACGGTTTCACCGCTACCTGAATCCGTTGCTTGATCAGCTGTTCTGCAGAACGGAGACCGGCTCGGCGACGCTCTCCCGACGGGGCTTGCGCAGCGCGATCATCCCCGCGACCGCGAAGACCACGACGAGCGCGGCGCCGATCCAGGCGACGGTGTGCAGCCCGGCGGTGAAGGCGTTCCCAGCGGTGGCAAGGACTTCCTCGGCCAGCGGAGCGGGGAGCGCGCTCGCCGCCTGGAGCGCTCCGGCCATGCTGTCGGTGGCGAGCGCGGCGGTCTCGGCGGGAACGCCTGCGGGGACGGAGATCTGGTCGCGGTAGACGGCGGTGCCGATGCTGCCGAAGACCGCGATGCCCATGGCGATCCCGAACTCGGCGCTGGTCTCCGACATCGCCGACGCGGCACCGGCCCGCTGCGGCGGAACGGAGCTGACGACCATCTCGGTGCACAGCACGCCCTGCGGCCCCATGCCGAAGCCCGCGATCGACATGCCCACCACGACGAACGCCACACCGCCGGGGCCGTCGGCCTGGGTGAAGAGCACCATGCCGCCCGCGGCGATCAGCATGCCGAAGCCCAGCACGAACTCCGGCCGCCAGCGCCGCGCCAGCCGGGGCGCGATCATCGAGCCGACCACGACCGCACCGGCCTGCGGCACCAACCAGAGCCCGGCCTCCGCAGCGGACAGCCCGGCGACCATCTGCAGGTATTGGCTCACCAGAAGGAAAACGCCGCCCATCGTGAGCGCGCCGACCAGCACGATGCTCGCCGCGGCGCTGAATGCCCGCACCCGGAACAGCCCCAGGTCCAGCATCGGGTCGGCCAGCGCGCGCTGACGGCGGACGAACACCACGCCGACCGCGACGCCCACGGCGAGCACGACCAGCGGCACCACGGACACGCCGGCCTTGGCGATCTCCTTGAGGGCGTAGACGAACGGCAGGATCGCGCCCAGCGACAGCACCACGCTGGCCAGGTCGAGCCGCCCGGCGGTGGTGTCGCGGTACTCCGGCAGCAGCTTCGGCGCGACGGCCAGCAGCAGCACCATCACCGGCACGGCCATCAGGAACACCGAGCCCCACTGGAAGTGCTCCAGCAGCACTCCGCCGACCACCGGGCCGATCACCATGCCGCCCATGAAGCAGCTCATCCACACCGCGATCGCGGTGCCGCGCTGCTTGGCGTCCTGGAACATGTTGCTGATCAACGCGAGCGTGGACGGCATCAGCGTCGCCCCGGCGATCCCGAGCACGGCCCGCGCCGCGATCAGCATCTCCGGACTGCTCGCCCACGCCGCCGCGATCGAGGCGAGCCCGAAGGCCGCGCCGCCGATCATGAGCAGCTTCCGCCGCCCCAGCCGGTCCCCCAGCGTGCCCATGGTGACCAGGAACCCGGCGATCATGAAGCCGTAGATGTCGATGATCCACAGCAGCTCGGTCCCGCTCGGCCGCAGATCGGCGGCCAGGTGCGGGACCGCCAGGTGCAGCACGCTCATGTCCAGCGACAGCAGCAGCGTCGGCAGCGCCAGCACTGCCAGCCCCCACCACTCACGTCGTCCTGCCCTCATCGTCAACTCCCACAGCTCGTCCGGCCCTGTCACAACTACGTCGAACCACGCTGGCCGGAATCGACATCGCGGGCGGAAAATCTTCCGCAACCACCGGGTTGACAACGGTCACACCCCCATCTACCTTGCTGTTCAACCCATCGGTTGAGGACAAGGGAGCCCAGATGACCAGCCCCGCCCAGCAGCACGCGCAGGACGCGGCGCGGTTCACCGACCTGGTCGAGTCCGCCTCCGCCGACGACTGGCAGCGCCCGAGCCCGGTCGCGGAGTGGGCGGCCGTCGACGTCGTGAAGCACCTCGTGGAGTGGTCGCGCGGCTTCCTGAAGGGCGCGGGGATCGACCTCCCGGCGCTGGACGTGGACGCCGACCCGGCCGCCGCGTGGAGGCAGCACGTCACCGACGTCCAGGCGATCCTCGACGAACCGGCGGGTCGGGTGCTGAGCAACCCGCACACCGGCGACCTGCCGGTGGACACGGCGATCGACCGGTTCTACACGGCGGACGTCTGGATGCACTCGTGGGACTTGGCCAAGGCACTGGGCCGCGAGCCGGAGCTGGGCGAGCAGCGCAGCGCCGCCGCGCTGGCCGGGATGGCGCCGATGGAGCAGGTGCTGCGCGACAGCGGTCAGTTCGGCGCCGCCATGCCGGTTGCCGAGGACGCTCCCGCGCAGGACCGGCTGATGGCCTTCATCGGCCGCGACCCCGCCTGGCGTCCGTGAACCTGACGGCGGAGTCCTTCCTCAGCACGCTGCGCGCGTTCCAGTCCGACGCCGAGCGCGCCAAGACCGACAGGCACTTCCGGGGCAGCGGCGGCGCGGTGATCGGCGTCCGGATGAAGACGCTCTTCGACACCGCCGCCCAGTTCGTCGACATGCCGCTGAGCGAGGTCGAGATGCTGCTGGACTCGCCGTACTACGAGGCGCGGATGGGCGCGGTCAGCGTCCTGGACTTCAAGGCGAGGCGCAAGCGGATCAGCGACGCCGAGCGCCGCGAGCTGTACGAGCTCTACCTGCGTCGGCACGACCGCATCGACAGCTGGGACCTGGTCGACCGCGCGGCGCCCAGGGTGATCGGCTGGTACCTGCTCGACAAGCCGCGCGACCCGCTCCACGCGCTGGCCCGCTCGTCGGACACCTGGGAGCGCAGAACCGCGATCACCGCGACGTTCTGGCTCATCCGGCAGGGCGAGGTCGACGACGCGCTCAGCATCGCCGAACTGCTGCTGGACGACGAGGAGGAGCTGATCCACAAGTCCGTCGGCACCGCGCTGCGCGAGGTCGGCAAGATCGACCAGGACCGGCTCGTCGCTTTCCTGCGCGGGCACTCGGTTCCCCGCGTCACGCTCCGCTACGCCACCGAGAAGCTGCCGGCGGCGGTGCGCGCCGACCTGCTCAAGCGGGCTTGAACTCCTCGATGAGCAGCCCTCGGTCGTCGTAGGTCTCGAACTCCGCGCGCCACGGCAACGCGGCGAGCACGGCGCGCAGCTCCGCGATCCGGGACAGCTCGGCCCGCCCGGCGAACCTGACGAACGGGTGGGTGTTCTTCGTGCTCAGCCGCGCCCAGTCGGTGGTGAGCGCGTACTCGGTGTCCGCGTTCATCTCGGTGGTCCAGCCGGCATCGCGGAACGCCTCGGCGACGCGGTGCGGGTTGGGCACCTCCGGCGTGTCCAGCACCAGGCCGAAGACGTTGGAGGCCTTGGACATCAGCTCCTTCAGCCACTCCGGGACGTGCTCCTCGGCGCGCGGGAAGCCGGAGAGGTCGCGGGAGAACTCGTCGTCGAGGATCGACTTGCTGGGCCGACGGTCGTAGTTGTAGCGCACGGAGTACTTGCCGTCCCCGGACAGCTCGAAGATCAAGCTGTACCAGGAACCCCGCTCGGGGTCGTACATTCCGCGCCGGAGTTCGCGCATCACCTGGTCGAGCCCGTAGGGGACCTGCATCCGGCGCATCTTCTCCGGGTCGCCCTTGTCGACCAGCAACTGGTAGCCGGAGGTGCCCGCGAGCACGAAGCCGTTCAGCTCGGCGAGCTCGAAGCTCGGCGGCATCACGGTCGTGAGCAGCCGGGCGATCTCGGCGAGAAGATCGTTCTGCTCGGTCGGCGACAGCATCAGGGGTTCCTCCAGATCAGGGCAGACCGAACTTCTTCCGCTCGGGCTTGTCGTGCACCTTCGTCAGCAGCCAGCCCCCGACGACGGCCAGCACACCGACGACGGCGAGCGCGATCAGCCCGGCGGTCCGCAGGTCAGCGGGAAGATACAGGGCCACGAACCACGTTCGGACCGCGACGTCGTTGGCCGCCAGGATCGAGGCGACGCCGACCTGGGCCACCAGCATGACGAAGCCACCCACGTACAGCAGCCACGCCAGCACCGCCTTGCCAACGGGCACGGGTCGCTGCGGCACCGCGTTGTCCTCGGCAGAGCTGCGCAGTGCGGCTGTGGGACCGCTGCGCATGCGCGCGAGCAGTTCCGGTCCGCGCACGCGCAGTCGCTTGTGCGCCATCCTGCCGAGACCGACCGCCCAGCTGACACCGATCGCGATACCAATTGGAACTCCGACCCACCTCAGCGCCGCGTTGTCGGTCAGCGTGCCGATGAACGGGAACACCGCCGCGGGCAGGACGGTGAGCAGGCAGAGCGGGAGCACCGCCCACGCGATGAGGCCGGTGGAGCCGTCACCGCCCGCGGCCCCCTTGGCGCGCTTGCGCGGATCGGGCAGCGGGACCAGGGCGTACACCGAGGCGAGCACGGTCATCCCGGCTCCGCCGCCGAGCGCCGCGGGCAGCAGCGACAGCGTCCACGGCCAGATCCACTCCGCGCCGCTGAGCAGCCCGCCGACCACGGTGAGCACGAGGGTGACGGGCGCGACGAGCAGGAGCCAGGCGAGCTGACGACCGCGGACGTCGGCCCATTCGGTACCCGGTGCCATCAGCGTCAGCCACAACGCCGTGCCGTCGTTGCTGTAGAGCTGCGCGGCACCGGTGGTGGCCACCAGCGCCACGATCACACCGGCCGCGGCGAGGTAGCCGCGCTCCCCGACGAGCAGGGGCACCAGCGTCACGGACAGGCCGAAGGCCACCGAGTACGACAGCAGCAAGGCGCGGTTGAGATCGCGCGCGGTGGTGCGGATCTCCTTGGCCGCGACGGCGCCAACGGCCGAAGCGGGCACCAGGTACCGCAGCAGACCCGATCGCGGCCCGAACCCGTCGTCGGCGCTGCGCGCGGTGGCGGGACGAACGGTGAGCACGGTGGTGGTGCGCCGCACGATCAGCTTCGACCACGCCACAACGAGCAGAGCGAACAGCACGGCGAGCGCGAGGAGTGCCGCGACCGCGCTCAGCCAGTCCTGTTCTGCTGCCGACTCGGCGGCGAGCATCCCCCAGCCCGAGGGCAACAGGCGCAGGACGGTCGAGAGCGCGGGGTCGAACCCGTCGATCCGCGACACCAACGGCAGCAGCAGCCACGACTGCGCGACGAAGCCGCCGAGGATCGCCCACGGCAGCGCGGACACCACAGCGCGCGCGGTCGAGGTGATCGCCGCTCCGACCAGGTCGACGACGACCTTCGACAGCGCGACCACGAGCAGCAGTTGCAGCGGCATCGCAATGGCGGCGACGAGCACGGTCGCGGTGTCGAAGCGCGCGGCGAAGACGATCCCGGCGGCGAACGCGACGGCTGTCACCGCCGGGCCGACGCCGACGAACGACACGGCGAGCAGACCGGAGGCCAGTCGTCGTGGTCGCAGGGGCAGCGAGGCGAAGAACTCCGGTGGCAGGGAACCGCCGCTGCCGCCCAGGAAGACGGGGCCGATCACCCACCCGAGGCTCCACAGCGCGAAGAGCAGGCAGAGCAGGTCCACGACGACCGAGGGCGAGCCGAGGTCGAGCAGGCCGATCCAGACGCCGAGCGCGGCCAGCGCGAGGCCGAAGACCGCGCCGAGTCCCGTGGTGAGCGCCTGCGCCCCGCCGAAGCTGTTGCGCAGCAACCGGAGCTTGAGCTGGATCAGGACGCCAACCACGACAGCCCGTCCCCAGCACCGGTGTTCCCGCCCGCGATCTCGACGAAGCGCGCTTCCAGACCGTTCGGCCCGGCGACCTCCGCCAGCGTTCCCGCCGCCGCGACCCGCCCCTTGGCGATGATCGCCACGTGCGAGCACAGGTGCTCGACCAGGACCATCACGTGGCTGGAGAACACGACCGAGCCGCCGCCCGCGACGAAGCGCTCAAGGATGCCGCGAATCGTGGCGGCCGAGACGGGGTCCACCGCCTCGAACGGCTCGTCGAGCACCAGCAGCCGGGGGCCGTGCAGCAGCGCGGCGGCGAGCCCGATCTTCTTCCGCATTCCCGTGGAGTAGTCGATGATCAGCGTGCTCTCGGCGCTCTCCAGGTCCAGCACGGCCAGCAGCTCGCCCGCCCGCGCGGCCACGGTCGACTGGTCAAGGCCGCGCAGCAGTCCCCAGTAGGTCAGGAACTCGCGCCCGGTCAGTCGCTCCGGCATCGCCAACCCGTCCGGGAGCAAACCGATCATCCCCTTGGCGCGCAGGGGTTCCTGCCACACGTCCACGCCGAAGACGCGCGCGTGCCCGCCGTCGGGTCTCAGCAGGCCGACGGCCATCAGCAACGACGTCGTCTTGCCAGCGCCGTTCGGTCCGACCAGGCCGTAGAACGACCCTGACGGCACCACCAGGTCCACGTGGTCGACAGCCGTCTTCGACCCGAAGACCTTCACCAGACCGGCGAGTTCCAGGGCGGCGGATGCGGTCACGTGCTTCTCTCCCCACCACTTCCAGACATCCTGACCACACTAAACAACGCGTGCCGCCGCGGCCGCGCGATTACCACACTGCGAGACGAGCAACGCGATCGCGAATCACATTCACTCCAGTCCGAATCACTTCGAATTGACCGAACCCTCCGGGTCGAATCGCCGTCGGATGGGTACCGTCGTGCAGATCATCGAGGGGGCTGAGTGCTGGAAGGCAGACACGAACCGACGATCCGGCGGCGAGCGGTGCTCGCCGGTGCTGGACTGCTGACGTTCTCGTTGGGCACCACGAGCGCGCGAGCCGCGCAGCCGGACAGCCCCTGCCACCCGGTCACGACGACGCCCCGCTATCGCGGCGACGTGCCGGCGCCGAAGGCGGTGCTCGGCGTCGACTTCACCGATCGGCCCTTCACGCTGACGGAAGCCGATCGGTACCTCGACGCGGTGGCGGCGGCCAGTCCGCGCGTGCGAGCGTCGACGCTGGGCAAGTCCCCGAGCGGGAAGCCGTTGCGGTACGCGGTGGTCGGCGAACCGGAAAGGGTTACGCCGCAAGGGATCGCGGCGATCGGCGAGCGGTTGCGGCTGCTGCGCGATCCTCGCACTCCGCAAGCGATCGTCGAACGGCTGGTCAAGGACACGCCCGCCGTGGTGTGGTTGACCGCCGGCGTCCACGGCAGCGAACCCGGTGGCACCAACGCGGTTCTGCGGGTCCTGCGCGATCTGGCCGATCGTGACGACTGCGCTGCTCGCGCAATCGTCAGCACGACCGTGGTGGTCATCGTCCCGGTGCAGAACCCGGAGGGCTACGCGACCGGCGACCGTTGGAACAGCTACGGATTCGACCTCAACCGCGACTGGTTCGCCCTCACACAGCCAGAAACGCGCGCCGTGACCGCCGCGATGGCGAAGCTGCCCCCGATCGCCGCGCTCGACCTGCACGAGATGGAGGGCGAGAGCTACTTCGCGCCGCCCTACGCCGCTCCGATCCACCACGAGGTCCCGGCGTTCGCGCGCGAGTCGAAGCTCGGCCCGGCCGTCGCCGAGGAGTTCGGCAGGCAGGGCATCGACCTGTTCTCCGGGCGCGAGTTCGACCTGCTCTACCCCGGCACTTTGGACGCGGCCAACAGCATCGCCGGGCTCGCGGCGGGCATCACGCTGGAGAAGGGGCTCGACAGCCCGGTTCCGGACCGCGTCGGCGAGCACTACCTGGCCTCGTGGATGTCGCTCGCGACGGTGGCCGCGCGGCCTGTGGAACTGCTGCGCGCGTGGAACTCCGCGCACCGCGAAGCGTTCGAGCAGGGCAAGCGCGGACACCTTCAAGGTACTGGGTTCCCTTTGGTACGGAACTACTTCCTCTTCGCTGGAGAGTCCACGGCCGAGGTCGTGTGGCGGTTGCAGCAGCGCGGGGTGGAGATCCACAAGCTCGCCGCGCCGTTGCGGGTGCCCGACCTGCGCCTCCACGGCAGGCCCGCGCGCGCCGAGACGGTTCCGGCCGGGAGCTACTGGATTCCGCTGGCCCAGCCCGCGAAGCACTGGGTGCAGGCCATGCTGGGCGAGCAGAACCACGCAACACCACCGGTCTTCTCCGACATCTCCTCGTGGAGCCTTCCGCTGCTCGCGGGCGTCGACGCCGCGTTCTCCGGCGCGGAACTGAGTCCCATCGCGTACCCGATCCCATTGCTTCCGGAGCCGCAGGCGCCGCCCGCGAAGGCGCCAGCGCTCGGTGTGCTGCGCTTCCTGCCGCCGGACTACCCGGTGCTCGGATCGGTGGGTTGGCTCAACCACCGCCTCGAACGCGTGTGGCGAATGCCGTTCCGCACGGTTCCCGGTCAGGGTGTCACGAAGGAGAGCCTGCGCGGGATCGAGGTGTTGGTGGTTCCCGACGCTCCCGCGCAGGTGTCCCACGACATCCTGGGCGAAGCCGGTCGCGCCGCGCTGCGGGAGTGGGTGAGCGCGGGCGGGCGCTACGTCGGCTGGGGTGGGACCGCCCAGCTCGCCGCACTGCTCGGGATCACCTCGACCTCGCTGTCCACTCCGACCGGCGAGGTTCCCGGCGCGTTGATCCGCGTGCTCGTGGACACCAACCATCCGCTGGGTAGCGGCACGCCTTCGACCACGTGGCACCTCAATGACAGCAATCTGGTGCTGCGCGCGGCAAATCCCGCGTTCGTCGTCGCGTCCTACCCGCCGTACGGCTCGCCGGACTGGTTCGTCTCCGGGCATGAGGTCGGCGCCAGCGAACTGGGCGGAACGGCGGTGCTCACCGATGAGCCGTTCGGCGGCGGCAGGGTGACGCTGTTCAGCGGAGAGCCCAACTTCCGCGCCTTCACCGACGGCATGGCCAAGCTGCTGCGCAACGCCGTGCTGCGGCCTTCCGCCGACCCGCGCAGCGCGGTGGCTCGCGGCGACACAGCGGCTGCCGAACGAGCAGCGCGGCAGCTGCCCGAGACGCGGAGCGGCTTCCGGGTCACCGTGGCTTCGGCAAGCGTAGCCGCGACTCGGACCGTGCTGTCCGAACTCGGTGCGCGGTGGGCCGAACGCGGTACCGCTGGACGCACGACGTTCCTGATCGAGAACCGCGACAGCTTCGAGCGCCGTCAACACCCGTGGGCGTCCAGGTTGCCGAAACGGCTGAGCGAGGCCGGAGTGCGCCCGCTCGCCCTGGTGCTGCCACGGTGACGCCCCCAAGACGTTCCGGCAATCGGAACGGTTACTCCATTGTGGACACAAAGGAGGCAGGAAATGGGACAGGTCGACACGGTCCGCGCGTTGAAGGACGAGGACTACCGGGCGAGCCTCGGCGAGGTCGCCCTGGGGTTGTTGAACCCCGCGGGTGACGTGCGTGTTCCGGACTCGGCGCTGCGCGGCGCGGGCAGCTTCGCGGGCATGCGCACCGATGACAGCCTCTGGTGCTGCACGGTGACCACGCGGCGCAAGCCCGGCATCATCGGTGGCTTCTGCTGACGACGCCACAAGACGGTGCCGGTGGGCCTTGGCTCACCGGCACCGCCTCGTCTGGAAGGGAGCGATCATGACCAGTGATCCGGACTGGTACCGGGCGTGCACGCTGCGCGAGCGGCTGCCCGCTCCCGTCGAAGTCCCTGCTGAGGACGAGGTCCTGGCCCGCAGGGTGGGCAGGTGGCTCGCGCAGCCGGTGTTCGACGGCGACGAGAAGCGCTTCGCGGAACGGCTCGCCGAGGATGCAATGTCCGAAGTGGACATTCGTGCGCTGCTCGCCGAAACTCCCGATTCGTTGCGGGAACGGCTGTCTGACAGTCCTTCGTGGGTGGTCGATCTCTTCGACGCCTACGACCGCCCGCGTGACGGGCGCCTGCTCGATCGGCTTGTCCACGACGATGCCTCGCTGATGCTGTACGCGGTCGAGCCGGTCATCGAGGCCGCCGCCGCGCGCGTGCGCTCCCGGCTCGACGAACTCGGCGACGTGCTCGATCCGGGCGCCGTGGAGCACTCCCTGTTGCGTCACCTGGGAAGCCAGCTGATGGCGAGGCTGACCCGAACGGTGATCCTGGAGCTGCACGTCGCGGGGCTCGAAGGCAGGCTGCCCTCGGAAGACGGGTTCCGCGCGTTCGCCGAGAGTCTTCGCGACCGGAGCGCGTCCCTGGCTCTGCTGCGCGAATACCCCGTGCTGGCAAGGGATGTCGTGACCACCGCTCGGCACTGGGCCGAGGCCGCGATCGAGTTACTGGGCAGGTTCGCCGCCGACCGCGCCGACCTCGTCACGACGTTCTTCGGCGGCATCGATCCCGGGCTGCTGACCGTCGTCGACTCGGGTGCCGGCGATGTGCACCGACGTGGCCGTTCGGTCGCGATGCTGAGCTTCGAAGGCGGACAGCGGCTCGTGCACAAGCCACGTTCGCTCGCCACTGACGTGCACTTCCAGCAGTTGCTGGCGTGGTGCAACTCCAAGGGCGCCGTCCACCCGTTCCGCGTGCTCACCGTGCTGGACAAGGGAACCCACGGCTGGGTGGAGTTCGTGTCGGCGCGGGGGTGTGACACGCGTGCCGAGGTCGAGCGCTTCTTCCACCGCCAGGGCGCTTACCTCGCGCTGCTGCACTGCTTGTGCGCCACTGACTTCCACTACGAGAACATCATCGCCGACGGCGAGCACCCCGTGCTCGTGGACCTGGAGGCGCTGTTCCACCCCACCGGCGAACTCCTGTCCGGCGCCGCCGAGCCCCGTGACGCGCGGGCTTCGGTTCTGGCAACCGGCCTGCTGCCGCAACGGCGCGACGACGAGGTGGGTGACTTCTCCGGGCTCTCCTCCGGCGCGAGCGGACGCAGCTCGGCCGATGTCGCCACGGTCGAGGACGCGGGGACCGATCGGATGCGCGTGGTGTACCAGAGCGTGGAGATCCCGGCCGGGGACAACGTGGCCAGGCTCGGCGACACCGCGGCTGACTCCTCCGACCACATCGAGCAGGTCGTGGACGGCTTCACGCAGATGTGCGCCGTGATCACGCCGCACAGAAACGAACTCCTCGCCGAGGACGGTCCGCTCGCCCAGTTCGGCGGCGACGAGGTGCGCTGCGTCCTGCGGGCCACGCAGACCTACGGCTCCATGCTGATCGAGACCACCCACCCCGACCTGTTGCGCGACGGCCTCGCCCGGGACCGCTTCCTGGACAACCTGTGGACCTCCGCCGCCGAGAACCCCGCGCTGAACGCCGTTTTCCACTGCGAGCGCCGCGATCTCGAACGCGGCGACATCCCCGTTTTCGTCGCGCAGCCGGGCTCGCGCGATCTGTGGTGCGCGGACGGCCACCGGCACCCCGGCCTGCTGGGCGTCGCCGTGCTCGACGTGGCACGTGAGCGGGTGAAGTCGTTGGACGCCAGCCAAGTTCGACGGCAGACGTGGATCATCCGCGCTTCCTTCGCCACGCTCGCGCTCGGCGAAGGAAGGGCGCAGTGGCCGGAGCGCGCGCTCCACGAACGCGCTCGTCCCGCGTGCAGCGCCGAGCTCGTCGGGGCCGCGGCGCGGGTCGGTGATCACCTCGCCCACGTGCGCTTGGACGAGGCTTCTTGGCTGGGGTTGTCGTTGGCCGGTGAGCGCGCGTGGTCGCTGCGGGAACTGACCGGCGAGCTGTACGACGGGCTGGCCGGGCTCGCGCTGTTCTTCGCCTACCTCGGCCACGTCACCGGAGAACCACGGCACACCGCGACCGCCGAGCGCGTGCTCGAAGCCGTTCGCGCGTCCGACGCTCCGGGCACGGGCGCGTTCGACGGCCAGGCGGGAACCGTCTACCTGTTGACCCACCTCGGCGCGCTCTGGCGACGCGACGACCTGCTCGACGAGGCCGAGGCGTTGGCACTGCGGCTTTCCGAGCGGGCGACCGGCTTCGACATCATCAACGGCCTCGCCGGGTTCTTGTGCGTGCTGCTCGGCCTGCGCGAGGTGCGCCCTCGCGTGCTCTCCGCCGCTGTTCGCGCGGGCGACCAATTGGCTTCGCGTTGCACCACGGGGTTCTCGTGGCGCGACGACCGGGACCCCGCACCGCTCGCGGGCTTCTCGCACGGCGCTTCCGGTGTCGCCCACGCCCTGCTGCGCTTGTTCCGGGTCACCCGCGATGACCGCTACCTGCACGCGGCTTCGCAGGCATTCGACTACGAACGGTCCGTTTTTTCGCCCAGTGAAGCCAATTGGCCGGATCTGCGCGCCGTGTCGGACCTGTCGTTCATGACCGCGTGGTGCCACGGCGCGCCCGGTGTCGGCCTCGCCAGGGCCCACGCGCTCGATGTGCTGCCCACGCCCGAGGTCCGCGCGGAACTGGACGTCGCCGTGGCCACCACGACCGCGAACGGCCTCGACCTCAACCATTCGCTGTGCCACGGCTCGCTCGGCAACCTCGAACTGCTGCTGCACTCCGCGCGCGTCCTCGGCGACAACGCGTTGCTGGAGCGCACTTATCGGATCGCGGGCGGTGTGCTCGACGACCTCGCGGAGAACGGCTGGGCGTGCGGTGTGCCCGGCGGAGTGGAGACGCCCGGGCTGATGAACGGGCTCGCCGGGATCGGGCTCGGCCTGCTCCGCCTCGGCGCCCCCGACCAGGTGCCCGCCGTGCTCACCCTGTGCCCACCGGCTTTCCCGCGTACCAAGCGCTGGTGATCTCCTCCGCCGGGCCGAGGACGTGCGCCCCCGCAGGCAGGCACACCGTGCGCTCCGCGCCGTCGTGCAGCCGGTACGTCACGTAGACGCTGCTGTTGTCCGTGGTGACGTGGTTGTACCAGGCCTTGCCGTTCTTCTTGTAGAAACCGGGAATCCCGTCGGTCGCCGACGCCTGGAACGACCAGACCGCGGTGGCCGCGACCGCGAGAGCGACGGCCGAGACGACGCGATACGACACACGCATGAGATTGCCACCGATTTCCGAATAGATTTGCCCCACTGACATTTCAGTCCGAAATTATGGACGTGCGAACGGGGTGTCAACGGGTTTCAGAGTGATCTCAGCCAACCCAGACGTCCTCGACGTAGCGGCCGGAGTCGGTCAGCGAGGCCAGCCACGCCTCGGCCTCCTCCGGGCTCGCACCAGTTTTCTCCTTGTGCAGAGCCAGGAACGCGGCGCGCACGGCGGGGGCCATGTTCCGGCCGTCGCCGCAGACGTACACCCGGCCCCCGGCGTCGAGCAGGCTGAGCACTTCCTCACCCTCGGCGGTGATCCGGTCCTGGACAAAGCGCTTCTCAGTCTGCGAGAAGGCGGGGCGCAGGCTGACGGCACCCGCGGCCTCAGCGGCTTCGAGCTCGGCGCGGTGCAGGTAGTCGACGTCGGGGTGGTCACAACCGAAGTAGCACAACAGGTTTCCGTGCTGGCCGGAATGCGCGCGGTCGGCGATCGCGCCACGGAAGGGGGCGAGGCCGGTGCCCGCGCTGACCATGATCACGGGAGTCGCTGGGTCCTGGGGCAGGCGGAACGCCTCACGGCACGGTGACACGCGGGCTTGGAGGAGGTCTCCGGCCTTGACGGAGTGCAGGTAGTGCGAGGCGATGCCGGTGAACTGGCCGTCGCCGTCACGGTGGGGCCCGGTCAGCAGCGACACCATCAGGTCGACGGTGCCGGGGTCGGCGAGCGCGGACGAGGAGATCGAGTAGTGCCGCGGGCGCAGCGCGGGCAGCAGTTCGAGGAACAGCGCGAACGGCAGCTCGCAGCTCGCGTTCTCGACGAGCAGGTCGAGCACGGTGCGCCCGGCGGCAAGGGCACTGCGTTCCGGAGGGCACTGAGTGTGCTCAGCGAGGACGCGGACCTGCTCGGCGGTGGCGGGTTCCTGGAGTTCGACGCAGTGGGTGAGCAGTTCGCGCACGCTCATGCTGCGGCCGACAGGCAGGGCGGCGCGCCCCTTCCCAGTGGTGCGCAGGCGAATTCTGTGGTCGAGGTCGAGGTCGAAGCGCTTGGCGGCGGTGGCGACCAACTCGGCCGGGTTCTCCGGGAGGACCGTCAGGTGATCACCCGTGCGGTAGCTGACGCCGTCGGGCAGGCGCAGCCGGATGAGCCGCTTGGCGCGGGCGAGCGGGTGGTCCAGGTCGACAAGGTCTTCGGCGACCACGACCTCCATGGAACTCAGGCCCAAACGGTTCGCGATGTCGCCCACTACGGACTCCGGCCCGTCTTCGACCATGTAGAGGGGGCCGGAGTCCTTTGTGGAACCCGGTGCCAAAGTCCGCCACAGCTCGTCGGTCCAGCCGTTCACGTCGGAGGCGAAGTCACCCGAGGCGTTGGCGGCACCCCGGCGGAGGAGCGCGCTGGCTCCGGCGGCGGTGAGCCGTTCGTCGATGAGCGTGGGAATCCGCTGGTAGGTCGACGCCCAGTTGCGGTCGCCGACGCCGAGCAGCGCATACTCCAGTCCTGCCAGCGATCCGGGCTCCAGGGTGCCCAGCCACTCCACGAACTGAGCGGCGTCGTCGGTCGGCTTGCCGTTGTAGGAGGCCGTGGTGATGAGCACCGGGCCCTCCAGCTTCCCGACCGCGTCGTTGAGCGGCGCGATCGTGGTGGTGTAGCCGCGGTCAGCGCCCTGCTCGGCGAGATCCTTCGCGATCTCCTTGCAGGTTCCCAGGTTCGAGCCGTAGAGCACGGTGAGCCGCCCGCTGGCCGTGGCAACCGCTGTGCTCTCCGCGTGCTTGACGGGCGCACTCTGCCGCTTGGCCGGAGTGCGCCTGCGCAGTCGCAGGGTGAAGCCGTCGGGCTTGATGGTGAGCGTGTTCTTGATCTTCAACTGGTAGTTCGCGTGATCGACCAGCCGGTAACGGTGCACGACGAGACCGAGTACCAGGAGGGCCTCGTGCAACGCGAACTGCCGCCCGATGCACGCCCGCTCACCGCTGCCGAACGGCTTGTACAGGTGGACCGGGCGCGAGTCCTCCAGTTCCGGCGCGAAGCGCGAGGGGTCGAACAGCTCGACGTTGTCGCCCCACGCGGGGTCGCGGTGCAGCTGCGGGATGAGCACGAGCAGCGTCTGTCCTTTTCGGACGCTGTACTTGCCGCCGATCACCGTGTCCTGCAACGGTTCCACGCCGTAGGCGGGCGCGGTCGGCCACAGCCGCATGGCCTCGTTGAGCACCTGGCGCAGGTAGCGGAGCTTGCCGACGTCGGCGAACTCCGGTGTCCGGTCGGGGTCCTCGCCCCACAGCTCGTCGACCTCGGCCTGCGCCTTCGCCAGCACTTCGGGGTGCTTGGCCAGGTAGTACAGCGCGAAGGACAGCGCGCCGCTGGTCGTCTCGTGCCCGGCGATCAGGAAGGTGATCGTCTGGTAGCGGATGTTGACGTCGTCCAGCGGCTGCCCGGTCACCTCGTCCGTCGTGTGCAGCATGCGGCCGAGCAGGTCGTCCGTGCGCTCGTCACCCGCCTCCCGGCGCCTGCGGATGACGCCGTCGACGACCTCGCGCATGAGCCTGAGGTCCGCTTGGTACTTGCGCCCCTTCTCGCGCTGGAAGTACTTCGCGCCGGGCAACGCGGTGCTCTGCGCCTGCGCGTGGGCGAGCGCGTCGGAGAGCGAGGCGACGAAGGGGTGTGGCTCCTCGGAGGCGAAGGAGTCGAAGGTCTGCCCGAAGCCGCACAGGCCGATCGTGTCGAAGGTCAGCCTCGTCATGTCGGCGGCGACGTCCACGTGCTCGGCCCGGTCCCACTTGGCGACCAGCGTCCTGGCGACGCTGAGCATCGCGGAGTGGTAGCCGCGCATGGCGCCCAGCGAGAACGCGGGCATGAGGATGTCGTGCGCCTTGCGCCAGTTCGGCTCGTCGTTGTACGCGGTGAACAGGCCGTCGCCGCCGATGTCGCGCAGGTTCTCCAGCTCCGTGTGCACGTTCTTGCGGAAGCGCGTGTCGTCGGAGAGCTCGGCGACCAGCTCCGCGCCGGAGACGATCACCACCTCGTTGCCGGGCACCCGCACCCGGAAGATCGGCCCGAGCTCGCGCGCCTGCTCCATCGAGCTGGTCAGCTGGTCCTTGCCCAGCAGCGAGAACAGGTGGCCGACCAGCGGCAGGGCGGGGCCCTCGGGAATCGGGACGGTCATGTCGGCCTCCTGGGTCCGCGTGGCTGCGACACCCACCGTACAGGCGACTTTGTCGATCGACAAAGTCGCTCGACTCACACGGTTAGGATGAGCGCATGGCCCACGTCTCCGCCGCCGAACGCCGCCCCCAGCTGATCAAGGCCGCCATCGACCTGATGGCGCGCGAGGGCATCGCGGCGGGCAGCACCAGAGCCGTCGCCGCCGAACTGGGCGTCGCCCAGGCGACCGTGCACTACACGCTGGGCTCGAAGGAGGAGCTGTACCGCGCGGTCCTCGAACACCTCTCCGAGGAGCTGATCGCCCGCGTCCGCGCGGCCGAGCCCGAGGGCAGGAGCTTCCCCGAGACGGTGACGGCGATGGCGCGCGAGCTGTGGGCGGCCGTGCGCGAGAACCCCGGTCACGGCCTGTTGCTCGTCGAACTCAGCGCCTACGCCGTGCGCTCCCCCGGCCTGCGCGAGAGCGTCGGCGAGCACCTGCGCGGAGTGCTCGCGGCCGCATCGGACATCGTCTCCGGCGCCGCCGAACGCACCGGCGTCCAGCTGGCCCACCCCCCCGAGGACGTCGCCCGGTTCTTCCTAGCCGGCTTCGACGGCCTCATGACCCACCGCCTCCTCTTGGACGACCTGGACGTGCACGAGGCGTCCCTCACCCACCTCATCACCGCCTCGGTCGCCATGGCCCTCGGCCACATCTGAGCCCCCGCTGACCCTCAACGTCCCCCGGGCACCCCAAAACCCGTTTCGTACTCAACCCGGGAAAGAGAGCGCTCCCAAATCCCGCTATGAGTACGAAACGGGAAGGCCTAGACCACTCCGGCGCGCGATGAGGCGAGCGGGAGGGTGGGGTGCATGATGGCAGTTTACTGTGGGTGAGGATGGTGTGTGGACACGGT
>NZ_MUMH01000077.1 GCF_002155965.1 Allokutzneria sp. NRRL B-24872 | reverse complement strand
AGAATGAATTCCCAGGCGCCCGAAACGCCGAAAGCCCCACGCTGGAACGCAAGGCGCACAACCCAACCGAGGCTTTACCTGGGGTGCGCGTGCCATACGCTCGCGCGAGGGCCGGGTTCACCACCCGTGCCCCTGTAAGGCCCAGGGGCACGCGCAAGGGGTTCCCAGGTCAAGCCGACCCGCCGCTGGTACCGGCGCGACCTGGAAGCCCAGCCGGGCCACGCTGGAAGCCCAGCCGTCCCCGACCAAAACCCAAAACCCTAAAACCCCGACCGAACCCGCCCAGGCGTGTGCCCGAACTCCTTCGCATACGCCGCCACGAACGCCGACGGATTCGCATACCCCACCCGATGTGCCACCTTCCCCACCGGATGGAACTCCAACAAAGCCCGGGCAGCCCGCAGCCTCACCACAGTCCGCCACCGCGAATACGACATCCCGAACTCGCGCTCAAAATCACGCTGTAACGTCTTCACGCTGGTGTGCAATCGCCCGGCCCACTCATCCAACTGCGTCCGATCTCCAGGATCGCGAGAAAGCTCCCGCGCGATGGTCATCGCAAACCCCGACCCGTTCGCGTGATGTGCGACGAATCCCGACGTCGACACCGCCACCCCGGACATGATCCGTGAGCGGGCGGCTAGAGCGCCCGAGCGGCCGACAGCGCGCAGCGCCGAGGCCGCGGAGGGCGACAGGGATACCGCGCCAACACGCAGATCGCGCAGCGCGGGAGGGACTTCGCGCAGGCACACCCGGTAGACGGTCCGCGCGTCGGCCGCGGCGACGGAGTGGGTGACCGCGCGCCGGGCCCAGAACGCCTCGCGGCTGCTGGTGAAGCCGCCGACGGTGCTGAGCACGCCGTCGGGGGACCAGTAGAGCTGGTGCAGGAAGTCCTCGCGGCTCTCGCCGAAGTCGATGCGGCCCTCGCAGTGGTAGACGAGCACCAGGATGCCGCCGGGGGTGCCGAGCCCGTGCGCGTGCTCCTCGCACACCACGGGGTCGGGCCCGAAGTGTCCTGTGGAGCGCATCAGGTGACCTCTCATCGACATCGAACGCGGACGGGGTAAGGCTAGCCTAAGTGCATCACAACACCCTGACCTGGAGGAATGCTTCACATGCGGGTGAGTCGCCTAGCCGCCGCCGTGGCAACCGCGCTCGTGCTGGTGTCCGGATGCGGTGCCGCGTCCGGGGGCACCGGGGGCGAGGTGCCGATGCGCGCAGTGACTGCCGACAACGGGGAGATCAAGGTCCCGGTCGAGCCGAAGCGGGTGATCGCGACGGGGTACGCGGTGCCGGTGCTGATCGAGTCCGGTGCCGCGCTCGTGGGCATCTCCACGTGGAAGCGCGGCGTGGAGATGATGAGCCCCGAGCACCGCGCGAGCTACGACAAGCTCGCGAAGGTGGCGGGGGAGCTGGCCACGGAGACCAACTACGAGGCGATCGCCGCGGCCGACCCGGACCTGATCGTGATCGGCGTGCCCAAGCCGGTGCTGGCCGACATCGACGTGAAGCGGCTGGAGTCCATCGCGCCGGTGGTGGCGATCGGGCCGAGCACGCCGCACGCGTGGCGCGAGCTGTCCCGGCGCCAGGCCGACGCGGCGGGCAGGCTCGGCAGCTTCGACGCGGCGAAGGCCGCCTACGAGAAGAAGGCCGCCGAGCTGAAGGCCAAGTACGCCAACGCCGTCCGCGGCGTGAAGTTCGGGCACGTCGGGGGCTACGGCGACGTGTCGGCGGGCAACTTCCAACGCGAGTTCTCCGGCTCCTGGGGCACCAACGTCGCCAACGACATCGGCGTGGAGTTCTACGGCGAGGTGAAGAAGAAGGGCGCGGGCTCGGCGAGCGTGTCCGAGTACTCCTCGATCGAGGAGCTGCCCGCGAGCTTCGCCCAGGCCGAGGTGATCACGTACACGCTGGAGCCGAACGGCTCGGTGGGCGCGCCGGTGCGCTACGTGCTGGACAGTCCACTGTGGAAGA
Source organism: Allokutzneria sp. NRRL B-24872 (assembly GCF_002155965.1). Classification (GTDB taxonomy): domain Bacteria; phylum Actinomycetota; class Actinomycetes; order Mycobacteriales; family Pseudonocardiaceae; genus Allokutzneria. The sequence continues at coordinate 15,226 of NZ_MUMH01000077.1, read as the reverse complement.
ACCTGCCCGCGGTCAAGGCGGGCAAGGCCTTCCCGGTCCGCTACACGCAGGCCTCGACCTATCCGTCCGCGATGTTCACCCTGGACTCGCTCGACAAGGCGCTCGCGCCGCTGGTGACCCGATGAGCAGGACGATCCACGCCGACTTCGCCGAGCGCGTCGCCGAGCACCAGCGCACCGGGCGCGGCGCGGTCCGCTTCGCCTATCCGATCGGCGTGTGCACCGCGCCGGTGGTGGAGCGCGAGGAGCTGACACCGCGCATGGTCCGGCTGACGCTGCGCGGCGAGGAGCTGACCGGCTTCCACTCCTACCAGGCCGACGACCACGTGAAGATCGTCTTCCCGGACGCGGACGGGACGCTGCGCCGCCCGGAGCGCAACGACGGCGGAACGCTGGACTGGCCGCGCCCGTTCCCGACTACCCGGGACTACACCGTGCGCCGCCACAGCGGTGACACGCTCGTGCTCGACCTCGTGCTGCACGAGGGCGGGATCGCGTCGGAGTGGGCGCGCGCGGCCGAGGTCGGCGAGCTGGTCACGGTGGCGGGACCGCCCGGGGGCAAAGCGTTCCCGTACACCCACGACCACTACGTGCTGGCCGTGGACGCGACCGGGCTCCCGGCGGCGGCGCGCTGGCTGGAGGACGCGCCGCCCGGCTCGACCGTGCACCTGGTGTCCGAAGTGGACGATCCGGTTGAGCACGACTACCCGCTGCCGGAGCGCGCCGGGCTGACCGTGATCAGGTTGGTGCGCGACGGGGTCGGCTCGGACCTCGCGGAGACCGTGTTCGGGCTCGGCCTGCCGGAGGGAACGTTCCTGTTCGCGGCGGGCGAGGCCAACGACATCAAGCCGCTGCGGTCCTGGGCCAAGGACCTCTCGTCGGTCACCGGCTACTGGAAACGCGGAGTCGCCGGTCTTGAACGCGAGTAGGACCACGGCTCTCGCGGGGTGTGCCGTGGTGCTGGGCGTGGTCGCCGTGCTCAGCATGGGTGTCGGAGCGCAGCCGCTCGCGCCCGCCGAGGTGTGGAGCGCGCTGGTCGACCCCGGCGCGGACAACGCGAGCCTGATCGTGTGGGACATCCGGCTGCCCAGGATGCTCCTCGCGGTCGCGGTGGGTGCCGCGCTGGCGGCGGCCGGGGCGCTCATGCAGGCGACGACCCGCAACGAGCTCGCTGAGCCCGGAATCCTCGGCGTGACGGCGGGAGCGGGCTTCGGGATCACGGTCGGCACTGCGCTCGGACTCGCCGGAACCCAGTACGGGCAACTGCTCCTCGCCGTGGTCGGTGCCGGAGCCGCCTCCGCGCTGGTGTACACGGTCGGCCGGTCCTCGCCGGTGCGGTTGCTGCTCGCGGGGGTGGCGCTCAGCTCGGTGCTGGCCGGGATCTCGTTGGGGCTCAGGCTGATCACGCCGGAGGTCTTCGACAGGTTCCGGTTCTGGGCGGTGGGCTCGCTCGCCGGGCGCGAGCAGGTCCCGCTGGTCGTGCCGGTGGCGGTGATCGTCGTTTCGCTCGTCGGGGCGCTCGCGGTGAGCAAGCAGGTGTCGGCGCTGCTGCTCGGCGAGGACGTGGCGCGCTCGCTCGGCGTCAACCTCACGCGGACCCGGCTCGCGGTGCTCGTGCTCGTCACCTTGTTGTCCGGTGCGGCAACGGCGGTGGCCGGTCCCATCGTGTTCGCCGGGCTGATCGTGCCGCACCTCGCGCGTCGTGTGGCGGGGATGTCGGTGCCGTGGCTCGTCGCGTTCAGCGTGGCGCTCGGCCCGATCCTGCTGCTGGTCTCCGACATCGCGGCGCGCGTGCTGCTGCCGACCGGCGAGGTGCCGGTGTCGATCGTGACGGCCGTCCTCGGCGGCCCGGTGCTGATCTCCGTGGTGCGCAGGCGAAGGACTGCAGCCCTGTGATCGTCCTGCGCCGAGGTCCGGTGTCGATCAGGTTCCGGCGGCGGACGGTCTACGGAACCCTTGTGCTGCTTGCCATCGCGGCCGGGCTCAGCGTGCTCGCGCTGTGCCAGGGCGCGGTGTGGTTGTCCCCGGCGCAGGTGCTCACCGCGTTGTCCGGGCGCGGAGGCACATCGGTGGTCGTGCTGGAGTGGCGGTTGCCGAGAGTGGTGGCCGCGCTCGTCTTCGGCGCCGCGCTCGCGCTGGCCGGGGCGGTGATCCAGAACCTGACGCGGAACCCGCTGGGCAGCCCGGACGTGCTCGGCATCGAGGCGGGCTCCTACACCGGCGCGCTGATCGTCATGACCGGGGTGATCGCCGAGGTCCCCGGCCTGCTCACCGGGATGGCCATGCTCTGCGGGATGCTCGCGGCGGGCGTGGTCTACGCGCTGTCGCTGAAGTCGGGGATCGATCGCACGCGGCTCGTCGTGATCGGGATCGCGGTGAACGCGATGCTCGTGGCGCTCAACGCCTGGATCGTGCTGCGTGCGGAGCTGGAGGTGGCGATCGCGGCGACGGGGTGGAGCGCGGGCTCGCTCAACGGCCTCGGCTGGGACGACCTCCAGATCCCGCTGATCGTCGTCGGCGCGCTGGTCCTGCTGTTCACGGCGCTGTCCGGGCAGCTGAACCAGGCAACGGTCGGCGATGAGGTGGCCGTCGCGACCGGGGTTCGGCTCGGCAGGCTGAGGCTGGTCACCGTGCTCGCTGCGGTCGCGTGCTCGGCGACGGTGACGGCCGTGACGGGGCCGATCGTGTTCATCGCGCTGGCCGCGCCGCAGATCGGGCGGAGGTTGTTCGCGACCTCGGGTGTCGGTCTGCTGCCCGCCGCGCTGACCGGTGGAGTCCTGCTGCTCGGCGCCGACCTGATCGCTCAGCTGCTGCTCGCGCCAGTCGCGTTGCCGGTCGGCGTCGTGACCACGGCGATCGGCGGCTGCTACCTCTTGTGGTTGCTGCTCAAGGAAATGCGCTGAGCTTCGACGAGCAGCGCGTGAGCTTGAACCACGGTGCCTTCGTTGTCGGCCAACCAGCGCCGCACGATGCGATCCGCCGCTGCCTCCCGTAGTTCGTGCAGGCGCGTGGCGGCCCGGCATTCGGCGTCGGCCGTGGCGAGCGCGACCTCCTCGCTCGGGTGCTTCTTCGCCAGTGCGATGGCTTCGGCGGGGGCCGCGACGCGGTGTCCCTTGACGCCCATGCACTGCGCGTAGGACTCATACGCGGCAACGACTTCCTGGTCCCGGTCCGCTCCGCTCGCCTGCCGTTGGGCCAGCTCGGCGGTGTAGAAGACGGTGAGGAAGTTCGCGACCGAGCCGTACAGCTCTTTCCGTGCGCTACCAACACATCCGCCGGAGGACGCCGCCGTCTCGAAGCCCCCGGCCAGCGTCACGCGGACGTCGGTGCCGGTGTCCCCGCGCAGTACCTCGTGGAAGCGCTCCCTGCTCTCGGGCGGCAGCGCGTCCGCGTGCGCCTCGACAGGTCCTTGGCGCGAGGCAGCGATCATCACCGAGTCCGGGTAGCCCTCGCGGCGCGCGTCCTCCACGCGCAGCGGAGCGGAGGCGCGGACGAGCCCGACAACGGGGCGGTCGTCGCGCGGCGGTGGAACGTCCGGATAGGACAGTCCGGCGCGGCGCATGCACTGGGCGATCAGCTGGTTCTCCGCGACGTCGAGCGCGGCGGCACGCAAGCCGCCGTCAGCAGCACGAACAGGGCCGCTACCAGCGCGGATCGGGTCGCTGTCATGTCTTCCCCTCACCGGAACGAGGGGGCGCCGTGGTGGCACCCCCTCGCGCGCCCGGCTACTTGACGTCGAACTGGTCGATCTTGTCGTTCGCGCTGCCGATGGTGCTGGCGTCGGTGTAGGGCGCCCACTTGTAGACGTCGTCGCCGATGCCGAGGCGCAGGTTGACGCCCACCCACTGGTTGCCGGTGTTGTTCGAGCCCGACGAGGTCCTGTCGTTGGGCGCGTCGACGGTCGCCCCTCGCCCGGCGCGGGACTGGACGAGGACGGCGCCGGTGAAGTTGATGTGCTCGTAGGCGCAGAAGTACCCGGTGGCGCACTTCAGCTTCGCGGGCGCGGCGGTGGCCGGGGCGATGGCCGAGAGCAGGCCGGCGGTGGCGAGCGCGGAGACGGCGAACGCGCTGATCACTCGTGTTTTCATGATGTTTCCCCTCGGTGGGTCGTGGAGCTGGGCACACCGTCGGGGCTCTATCGTGTGGATCGCTTGCGAGATTCTGCAAAGCGCAGGTCCGAGCGGGGGGAAGCGGGGTCGGCAGGGGTGTTGCGCTTGTTGGGCGAGGTGGCCGCTGACACCGGCGGGGACACCGGCGGGCGACCGGTGGACCTCGGTCCCGCCAAGCAGCGGCTGGTGCTCGCCGCGCTCGCCGTCGACGCCGGTCGGGTGGTCCCCGCCGAACGCCTCGCCGTGCGGGTGTGGGGCGAGGACGTGCCCCGCCGCGCCCGGGCGACGCTGCACAGCTACATCTCCCGGCTGCGCCAAGCCCTCGACGGCGTGGCCGACGTGATCATCGAGCGGCGCGCGAGCGGTTACGCGTTGATCAGCGAGTCCGTTGACCTGCACCGGTTTCGTGCCCTCCGCGCGGAAGCGGTGGGCCAGGCCGACGAAGCGCGGGCGGAGCGGCTGCTGACCGAAGCGCTCCAGCTGTGGCGCGGAGAGGCGCTGACCGGCGTCGGCGGGGAGTGGATCGAGGGCGAGCGCGCGCGGCTGGAACGGGAGCGGCTGGACGCGCGGCGCGAGCTGGCCGACGCGCGGCTGCGCCTGGGACAGGGGGAGCAGCTGGTGGTCGAGCTGGCCGCGCTCGCGGCGGAGCACCCGCTCGACGAGCACGTCGCCGACCAGTACATGCGGGCGCTGCACCAGGCCGGGCGGACCGCTGACGCGCTGGAGCACTACCGGGAGGTCCGCGACCGCTTGGTCGAGGAGCTGGGCACCGACCCCGGCGCCGCGCTCCAGGAGCTGCACCGCAGGCTGCTCGCCGCCGATCCGGAGCTGGCCGCCACCCCCGCCGCGCGCGTCGTCCCGCGTCAGCTGCCCGCAGCGCCCGCCCCGTTCGTGGGCCGCGAGGGCGAGCTGGACCGCTTGGGGCACAAGGAAAGGATCTCCGTCATCGCCGGGGCGGGCGGGATCGGCAAGACCTGGCTCGCGCTGCACTGGGCGCATCGGCACGCCGCGCACTTCCCCGACGGCCAGCTGTTCGTGGACCTGCGCGGCTTCAGCCCGGACACCGCGCCGATGGAGCCCGTCGTGGCCGCGCGCGGATTCCTCGGCGGGCTCGGCGTCGACCCGAGCCAGATCCCGGCCGACCCGCACGCGTGCTCGGCCCTGTTCCGCAGCCTGATCGCGGAGCGGCGGATGCTGCTCGTGCTGGACAACGCCGTCGACACCGCCCACGTGGTGCCGCTGCTGCCCGGCACCGAGCGGTGCAAGGTCGTCGTCACCAGCCGCAACCGGCTGTCCGGGCTCGTCACCGCGCACGGCGCGCACTACGTGCCGCTGGACGTGCTGTCCGATGTGGAGGCACGTGAGCTGGTGCGCGACCGGCTCGGCGCGGCCAGGACGTCGGCCGAGCACGACGCCGTCGAGCGGCTCGTCGCACTGTGTGGCGGTTTTCCCCTGGCGTTGACCATCGTCGCGGCGCACGCGCAGACCCGCCCGCAGCTCCCGCTCTCGGTGTTGGCCGACGAGCTGCACGACCTCGGGTTGAGCGCGCTGGAGGACGAGGACCCCACCGCGAGCCTGCCCAGCGTGCTGTCGTGGTCGCACCGCGCGCTCACCCCCGACGAGGCGACCGCGTTCGGGCTGCTCGGCGCGGCGCCCGGCCCGGACATCAGCGTGCACGCCGCCGCTTCGCTGCTCGGCCTGCCGGTGAAGGACGCGCGGGCGCTGCTGCGCGGGCTGGAGCAGGCTTCGCTGATCAGCCAGGACGCGCGCGGGCGCTTCGGCATGCACGACCTGGTCCGGCGCTACGCGGCCGAGATCGGCGGGGAGCTGCCCGAGGACGCGCTGCGCCGGCTCGTCGACTTCCACCTGCACACCGCCTACGCCTGCGACCGGGTGCTGTTGCCGTTCCGCCCGCCCGTCGAGCTCGACCCGCCCGCGCCCGGCACCCACGTGCAGCCGCCGGTGGAGCGCGCCGCGGCGATGCTGTGGTTCGCCGCCGAACACGACTGCGCGCTCGCCCTCCAGCAGGCGACGGCCGAGCGTGGATGGCACCTCAGCACCTGGCGGATCGCGTGGACGCTCAACACGTTCGTGCAGGTGCGGCTGCTGCACCGCGATTGGCTCGCGGTGTGGGAGCGGGCGCGGGAGGCCGCCGAGCACCTTGACGACCCGACCACGCGCATCCTCGCCCTGCAGTATTTCGGGCTCGCGCAGGCGTGCCTCGGGTACGGGCACGAGGGGATCGGCCACCTCTTGCAGGCGCTCGCCCTCGCCGCCCAGCAGGACGACGCCGCCCATCAGGGGCACATCCACCGCGCGCTGTCGCGGGCCTGCGAACAGCAGGGTGACGACACCGCCGCGATGGAGCACTCCGCGTACGCGCTGCGCTTCTACCGCGCGCTCGGCAATCCCGTGTGGTTGGCCGCCGGGCTCAACACCTACGGGTGGGACCTGGCCAAGCTCGGTCGCTTCGACGAGGCGCGGCGGCACTGCCGGGAGGCGTTGGAGCTGCACCACCAGTGGGCGCCCTCCGCCGAGCAGGCCAACACGTTGGACAGCCTCGGCTTCATCGAGCTGGGCGCGGGCAACCACGAGGAGTCGATCACCTACTACCGCGAAGCCCTTGCGCTGTACCGAGAACTCGGCAACCGGCTCGGCATCGCCGATCCCCTGGAAGGGCTCGGTCAGGCGTACGTCGCGGCCGGAAGGCCCGATGAGGCTCGGCAGGCGTGGCAGGAGGCGGTGGAGCTGTACACCCAGCTCGGGCGGGACCACGACGCGCAGCGCATGCGCGAGCACATCGAGGCGTTCGACCGCGCGGGCCAGACGACCTGAGCGGCGGCTTCGAATAGCGGAGTCCGCGCACCGGATCGATCATTGCGGCCATGACCTTCGTCGAGGCGTTCAGCATCCTCATCGCCGTGGTCGGTCCGCCGAAGATCCTGCTGGCCTTCGTCAGCGACACCGAGCACGTGGACGCCCGCCGCCGCTGGCGCGTCGCGCTGACCACGACGGCGATCGCGCTCGCGACGGGGCTCTTCGTGATCGTGGCCGGGCGCCTGCTCATCCAGGTGTTCCACATCAGCGGCGGCGCGCTGATGCTGGCCAGCGGGGTGATCCTCTTCGTGCACGCGCTCGACCTCGTGCTCGACCGGGGGAACCACCACGCGCACGTCGACCGCACCGGCGGCACGCACGAGCTGGCGACCGCGTACTACGCCAACCCCGTCGCCGTGGCCTACCTGTTCCTGATGGCCGACGCGAGCACCCTGCCGTCGAGCCTTTCCCTGGCCGGGGCCTACGTCGCGGTCATCGGGCTCGACCTCGTCGCGATCCTGGTGCTCGGCATCCTGCTGCGCTACGTGAAGACGACCTACACGTGGGTGCTCGTCCGCGTCCTGGGCGTGCTCTTGGCGGCGCTGGGCGTCGATCTGATCATCACCGGCCTCGAACAGCTGCACATCATCGGCTCGGTGGACTGACCGGCTCAACCGGCGACGCGGGCGGCGTCGGAGCGCTCGTGGAACGCGCGGCGATAGGCGCTCGGCGGCACCCCGACGATGCGCGCGAAGTGCGCCCGCAGGCTCGCGGCGCCACCGAAACCGCAGTTGTCGGCGATCCAGCCGACGGGGCGGTCGCTGGTCTCCAGGAACTGCTGCGCGCGCCGAACCCGTTGCTGCAGAAGCCATTGCAGCGGTGACATCCCGAGCGCTTCGGCGAAGCGGCGCTCGACGGTGCGCACGCTGACCTTCGCCCGCGCGGCCAGGTCGGAGCCGGTCAGCGGCAGGTGCAGGTGCTCGTCGGCCCAGTCGAGCAGCGCGGCCAGCCAGTCCTCGCGGATCGCGGGCGCCGCCGGGCGGTGGTACTGCGACTGACCGCCGTCGCGGTGCGGCTGCGTGACCAGGCGGCGGGCCAGCTCGGCGGCCACCGCCGCGCCGTGGTCGATCCGCACCACGTGCAGGCACGCGTCGATCCCGGCGACGGTGCCCGCCGAAGTGATCACGTTGGCGTCCTCGACGTAGAGCACGGTCGCGTCGACGCGCACGGCCGGATAGCGCTGCGCCAACTCGTCCGCGTGCAGCCAGTGCGTCGTCGCCCGGCGCCCGTCGAGCACCCCGGCGGCGGCCAGCACGAAGGCGCCGGAGCAGATCGACAGGATGCGGATGCCGCGCCGGTGCGCCTCGCGGACGAGCTCGACCAGCTCGGCAGGCGGGTCGTCGTGCACGTTCTCGCAGGCCGGGACCACGAGTGTGTCGGTGTCCGCGAGGTCCCAGCCTTCGGTGGGGGCGAGGGTGAAACCGGGGCTCAGCCGCACCGTCTCGGTGCCGACGGGGACGACCGAGAAGCGGTACCACGGGTCGGCCAGGTGCGGCCGGTCCACGCCGAAGACCTGGCACGGGACCGCCGCCTCGAAGATCGGCATGGCGTCGGTGACGGCCATGACGACGCGATGGGGCCTGCGCATGACGCGAACCTAGCGCACGTTGTCGCTGCGCACGGTGGTCCGGGCCGCCTCTGACCAGCACGATCTCATCAAGCTCAGCACACGAGGAGATGAGATGACGAAGCCGGTGGTCGCGGTGTTCGGTGCCTACGGGCACACCGCCAAGTTCGTGACGGCGGAGCTGCTGGAGCGCGGGTTCACCCCCGTGCTGTCCGGGCGCGACGCCGCGAAGCTCGCCGAGGTCGGGGGCGGCCTGGAGACGCGGGTCGCCTCCGCCGACGACCCCGCCTCGCTCGACCGCGCGCTCGCCGGGGCTGCCGCGGTGATCAACTGCGCGGGTCCGTTCGGGGACACCGCGCCCGCGCTGGTCGAGGCCGCGCTGCGCGCCGGAATCCACTACTTCGACGTCACCGGCGAGACCCTGGTGGCGATCGACACCTTCGACACCTACCGCCAGGACCCGAGGGTGAAGGAGGCGGGCGTGGTGATCGCGCCGGTGATGGCGTTCTACGGCGCGCTCGGCGACCTGCTCGCGACGGCCGCGCTGGGGGAGTGGGCCAGCGCCGACGAGATCTCCGTGGCCGTCGCGCTCGACAGCTGGCAGCCGACGCGCGGCACGCTGCTCGCGGGTGCTCGCCGAGCCGGGCGCCGCGTCGTCTACGCCGACCACCGGATGAGCGTCCGGCCCGGCGACGAGCCGCAGCCGACGTCGACGTGGACCTTCCCCGCTCCGTTCGGCACCCAGGACGTCGTCGGCGAGTTCTCCACCACCGACGTCGTCACGATCGCCCAGCACATCGACACCGAGCGCATCTCCTCGTACCTGAACACCACTCCGCTCAAGGACTTCGTCGACCCCTCGCCCGATGGCCCGGAGGCGGTGGACGCCAGCGGTCGTTCCGCTCAGGTGTTCCTGGTGGAAGTCGTTGTGCGGCGCGGAGAAACGACTCGTCGGGTCTTCGCGCGGGGCCGTGACATCTACGCGTTCACCGCGCCGATCGTGGTGGAGGCGACCTCGCGAGTCCTGTCCGGCCGCGCGCTGACGAGCGGTGCCGTGACCGCCGGAGAACTGTTCGACGCCAAGGACTTCCTGCGCTCGCTGCCCTTCGACGAGCTGTCCGAGCTCAGCTGAGTGGTTTCGGCTGGTTCGCCCGCTCGACGGAGCGCCGGATCAGCCCGCGCAGCCCCGGCAGCTGGATGGCGCGGATCATCAGGTCCCGGGCGAACACGTGCGCTCGCGTTGGCGGGGCGAACTGGCTGATTCCTTTGCGGGCCAACGCTTGTCGCTTGCTCACCTCCGGGCGCAGCCGGGCTTCCCAGCGGGTGAGGGCGGTCGGGAGGTCGTCCTCCGCCAGCGCCAGGCCGAGGTGGTCGGCGCCGGTGAGCGCGAGGGCCGCGCCGTAGCCCGCGAACAGCGTGACGCACCACGCGGCGTCGCCGAGCAGGACGACCCGTCCGCGGCTCCACGAGTCCATCGCGATCTGGCTGACCGAGTCGAAGTACGCGGCGTCGCTGACCTGAGCGAGAACGTCGGGGAACGCTCCGCCCAGGTCGGCGAACGCCTCGCCCAGTGACTTCGCGGCGCCCCGCTTCAGCTCGGCGGCGACGTCGGCGTGGTGGTAGGCGAAGAACGCCGACGAGCGGCCCGGGCCGAGGTTGACCACGGCGGCGGTGCGGCGCGGGCCGATGAACGTGGCGCTCGCGCTGTCCGGAACCTCGCGCGGCAGCTGGCTCAACGGGAATGCCCCGACGAGATGGTCCATGTCCACGCGGAAGTCGGCTTCGGGCCCGAACACGATCTCGCGCACTCCGGAGTGCAGGCCGTCCGCGCCGACGAGCAGATCGGCGCGCTCGGCCGTCCCGTCGCTCAGCGCGACGTCAACGCCCTCAGGGTCCTGTGAGACGCCCACAACCGTTGTGCTGAAACGGATCTCGACGCGGTCGCACACCGCCTCGTACAGCACGGACTCCAGGTCGCCGCGGAAGACCGTGAGCGCGCGTGCGCCCACGGCGGCTTCGGCGAGCGCGGCGGGCACGGTGAACTTCTCGCTCCCATCGGCCCGCACGAGGATCGAGGAGAACAACCCGAGATCCTTCGCGGTGAGCACGGGCAGCAGCCCCATCCGCTCGACGGCGGCGTAGCCGTGGCCGAGCAGGTTGACCATGTAGCCGCTGCTGCGCCGGGCCGGGGCGCGTTCGACCACGAGCACCTGCCACCCGGCTCCGCTCAGCCGGAGTGCGGTGGACAGTCCGGCGATCCCCGCCCCCGCCACCACAACCTTCTTCGTCACCGCGGCTCCCCTCAGGTATGAACGTGTGTTCAAACTGAGTATGAACACGCGCTCATACTGGGCGCAAGTCCCGTAGACTCGGCGAATGCCCAGAGGAGTCGCCATTCCCGAGGTCCGGCAGCAGCTGTTCGCCGCCGTTGAGCGGGTGATCGCCAGGAACGGACCGGGCAGGCTCAGCGGGCGCGCCGTCACCGCTGAGGCCGGGGTCGCGACCGGCCTGCTGCACGCGCACTTCGCCGATCTCGACGATTTCCTGGCCGCCTATGCCGTCGACCGCGCGTTCCTGGTGTCCGCGGGAGCCGGGGCGCTCGCGGAGCGCGTCGGTACGGGCGACGTCGCCGAGAATCTGTGCGAAGCGATCATCGCGACGCCGCCGTCGACGGTCGGCACGTTGGCCAAACTCCTTGTCGCACGGCCAGAACTGGCTGCTCGGGTGCACGGCGTGCTCGGCGACGGGACCGCCGGCCTGGACGCGATCGAGCACGCCGTCGCCGCCTACCTCGCGGCGGAGCAGGAGCGTGGTCGCGTCTCGGCGAAGGCGTCCCCCGAAGCTCTCGCCCTCGCCGTGGTGGGCGCCCTGCACCACTTGGTGCTCACCACGCCCGACGACGTCCACCCACGGCTGCGCCAGGTGGTCGGCGCGCTCCTGGGGGCTCCCACGAAGCGTCCCTGAGAGATCGGCTGTTGGCATATATCGGGGGGCGATATATAGTCGGCGGCGTGTCCAGGAGAGCGATGAACGAGCGCGGCTCACTCGTGCTGACCGTGCTGGCCGAGGGGGCCCTGCACGGTCACGGCATCGTGCGCGCGGTGGGGGAGCTGACCGGGGAACGCGTGCGGCTGCGGGTGGGGGCGCTCTTCGGCGTCCTGGACCGCTTGGTGGCCTCGGGCCTGGTCGAACACGACCGGGACGAGGCCCACCAGGGACGGCCACGGCGCTACTACCGGCTCACCGGTGCGGGCGCGCGTGTCGGGGACTTCAAGGGAGGAGCGGCATGACCGCGCTGGAGCGGCGTTACCGCAGGATGCTCGTGGTCCTGCCGAAGTGGTACCGGGCCGAGCGCGAGGAGGAGATGGTCGCGGCCTTCCTCGACGACGCCGACGTGCGCGGCGAGGTCAGCTGGCCGGGCGAGTTCGGCAGCCTCTTGGCGCTGTCGGCGCGCACCCGCTGGCCCGGCACGACGGGCAGCCCGCGAGCCCTCGTCAAGGGACAGGTCGTCCGCCTCGTCGCGTTGCTCGGCATGCTGTTCCTCTCGGTGATTTCCGTGAACTTCGGCCTGACGAGCTTGTTCCCGAAGCTCTCCGGGCACTACGAGCCGAGAACGGTGCACGTCGAAACTGCCTGGCAGTGGTACGACTTCGCCTGGGTCGGCTTCTGGTCCCTGTCGTTGGTCACCTTCCTCGCCCTGATCAGCGGGGCACGGCTGGTGGCGCGGGTGTCGGCGGGCCTGTTCCTGGCGACGACGGCGTTCTTTGTCGTCGACGTGGTGAGCGGCGCGGAGGAGATGTCCGCCTACACGCTGGTGTTCTGTGCGAGCAGCGCGTTGTACGTGGCGTGCGTCTTCGCCGGGTTCCACGGGGACGCGCCGGAGGTGCGGGCGCGGTGGTGGCTGGCGACGCTCGTCGGCGTCGTCGCGGGGCAGATCGGCATGACCTGGCTGCCTTCCTACGGCGGCGTCCACATCGCCATCGCGGCGGGCGCGGTGGTCTACGTGATCGGGTACCACCTGAAGGCGTGGCGCATGAACGCCGCGTGGGCGCTGGCCTCCGCCGTGATCGTCGGGTTGGAGGCGGTCGAGGCGCTGTCGGAGGCGCCTGCCTACCTCGCTGGGAACGTGGTGCCGATGCTGGGAACCACGGTCGCCCTTGTGGAGGCAGTGGCGTTGACGGTGCTGGCGCTGTGGTTGTGGGCGCAGGCGGTGAAGGCGTTGCCCGCGCAGGAGCGGAGCCCGCTGCGCGGCGCGGCCGCGTGAACTCGATCTTTGCGGTGGGTGCTTGCCTCTCAATGTGAGGAGGCGCTTCACTGGCTGGCATGCGACGCTCCCGCCTGCCGATCCCGGCGGCGTTCGGTTTCCCGCTCGGCGCGGCGTTGGCCCTGGTGGTGACCAGTCTCGTCGCCGCGACCGGGGCGGCTCCGCTGTCGCTGATCGCGATGGTCGTGGTGGTCGACAGCATCGCCGTGCTGTCGACCTTCCGCGCGGCGATGCCCACCGTCGCGGTGTGCTGGGGCCTGCACAGCACGTTCATGATCGGCGAGTACGGGGTGCTCACCCTGAGCGCGGAGACCGGCAACAACGCGCTCGTGCTGACGCTGTGCGCGATCACCGCGCTGGCCTTCGCCTCCACGCTGCGCCCGAACGGCAAGCTGTTGCACCAGCGCCGGTACCACCCGCGCGCCTGGCGCATTCCCGACCAGCGCCGCTAGCCCGTGTCGGAAACCGACAAACCTCCGCGCGGCACACTCCGGAAATCGGGGCTGCGCGGGCGAAATGCCACCAGGTTCAGAGCGCGTCGAGCAACCATGCGTGCGCCTCGCCCGCTGTCACCTCCTCTCCGGTGAGGGTTCCCACGAGTCGCCAGTAGCGGCGGAGCCGAGGATCGCGCTCCGCCTCGGTCTCGGCGAGCAGCCGCCGCCGGAAGGCCGGGGTGTCGCGCTCGCGCAGGGCTTCCGCGTGCGCGACCACGAAGCGGTCGAGCGCGGGGCCCGCACGCGGGCGTTCTCCGGCCGCGACAAGGGGGCGGGCCAGCTCGCACGCCTCGCCGACGCCCTCGTGCAGGGTGCGCTGGTCGGCCACCACCACGCGCGCGGCGAGGCGTTGGCGCAGCGACGCGTCTCGGACCACTTGAACCATGCCCGCGTAGGCGAGGACCTGCGCGGGCGTGGGCTCGATGGGGGCCAGCGGCGCGCTCACGGACAGGAACATCTCCACGGTGTCGACGGGCGCTCGGACCAGGTAGGCGTTGTGCCAGAAGGACACCAGCGCTTCGCGTGCCGCCGTGTCGTCCTGGACGGCGGCGAGCAGGCCGATGCGTGCCGCGCGCTCGTCGGGCGCCGCGTCCTCCACGGCGCGCAGCGAAGCTCGGCGCCACGACAGGAGAGCGAGCTCGCGGTCCACGGTGCGGCGCTCGGCGGCAACTGCTTCGCTCAGGGATCGTTGTCCAGCAAGAACCTCCTCGATCGTCGTCAATCCGAGCCCGAAGGCGCGCAGCTGTCGCACGGTGCTCAACCGCTGCACCGACGAGCGTGCGAAGCGGCGGTGGCCGCCCGCGCTCCGTGCCACGTCGAGCAGGCTGTTGTCGCAGTAGAACCGGATCGTCCGCACCGGGATGCCGGTCAGCTGAGCCAGCTCCCCGATGGACAGAGTCGTGTCGTGCGTCACTGTCGCTTGAACCTCCACCCGGGTGGAGTTCCTACGGTACGGCGCATGGACACCACTTGGCTCGCACAACAGCTGCGAGGGCGGACAGAGAATCTTGCCGCACTCGCCGTGACCGGTGACCCGGCTGCCACCGTGCCGACTTGTCCACAATGGACACTCCGCGTGCTCGTCGGGCACATCGGCCAGGCGCACCGCTGGGCGGCGGAGATCGCGCGCACCGGCGAAGCCGCAGCGGTGCCCGACCCGCATACGGCCGATCCCGGCGAGGTGGACCACTGGCGGGACTGGCTGATCGAAGGCGCTGCCGAGCTGGTCACGGCCGTGCGCGCCGAAGCTCCTGTGTGGACGTTCTTGGGGCCGCGCCCGGCGTCCTTCTGGCTCCGGCGCATGCTGCACGACGCCGTTGTGCACCACCTCGACATCGGCCGCACCGTCGGAACCGTCGTGGAGGTGGACCCCGTGCTCGCCGCGGACGGCATCAGCGAAGTTCTCGAACTGCTGACCGCGCCCGGTGCTGAAGCCGTCAAACCCGCGCTCGCCGAGCTGCGCGGCTCCGGCCAAACAATCGCCGTGCAAGCGACCGATTGCGCGACCGGGTGGCGCATTTCCCTTACCCCCAAGGGAATTCGTCTCGACGACAGCGGTGCACCCGCCGACGCGACGGTGACTGGAAGCGCGCAAGAGCTGTTGACTGTGTTCACAGGGCGAAGCGCCGTGGACAGCGTGGTCGTGCGAGGTGACCGTGCACTGGTGGAGCACTGGCTCGCGCACACCGCGCTCTGAGCCGACCGGCGGTCCTCCAGGACCACCCCGGGTTCGTCACGTGCGCGCTCGGCGACGGCTCGGTGTCACTGGCGCTCTACGCATGGGAAGCCGCCGCGCAGGACGCCGGAGTGCCCGCAGAAGGCAACGGTTTCCGCGGCTCCTCGTTCCACTTCATCACCGACTCGCGGGAAGCCGTCGACGAGGTGATGAGCGCGGCGGCTTCCCATGCGTAGAGCGC
>NZ_MUMH01000076.1 GCF_002155965.1 Allokutzneria sp. NRRL B-24872 | reverse complement strand
AATGACTCGTTCATGTGGTTGAACGTGCTGAATGACTCGTTCAGCACGTTGAGCGTGGCGAACGAGTCATTCAGGTGGTCGGAGACGACGATGAGGCTCGGGGCGAGCCGGGGTCAGGAGACGCTGACGACGGGGGCGCCGGAGGGCTCGCCCGCGTCCTCCATCTCCTCGGCGATGCGCATGGCCTCCTCGATCAGGGTCTCCACGATCTTGTGCTCCGGCACGGTCTTGATGACCTCGCCCTTGACGAAGATCTGGCCCTTGCCGTTGCCGGAGGCGACGCCGAGGTCGGCCTCGCGCGCCTCGCCGGGGCCGTTGACGACGCAGCCCATGACGGCCACGCGCAACGGCACCTCCATGCCCTCCAGGCCGGCGGTGACCTGCTCGGCGAGGGTGTAGACGTCGACCTGGGCGCGGCCGCAGGACGGGCAGGAGACGATCTCCAGCTTGCGCGGGCGCAGGTTCAGCGACTGCAGGATCTGCGTGCCGACCTTGATCTCCTCCACCGGCGGCGCGGAGAGCGAGACGCGGATGGTGTCACCGATGCCCTTGGCCAGCAGCGCGCCGAAGGCCACGGCCGACTTGATGGTGCCCTGGAACGCCGGGCCCGCCTCGGTCACGCCGAGGTGCAGCGGGTAGTCGCACTGCTCGGCCAGCAGCTCGTAGGCGCGCACCATGACCACCGGGTCGTTGTGCTTGACCGAGATCTTGATGTCGTGGAAGTCGTGCTCGGCGAACAGCGAGGCCTCCCACAGCGCGGACTCGACCAGCGCCTCGGGGGTAGCCTTGCCGTATTTCTGCAGCAGCCGGGGATCGAGCGATCCGGCGTTCACGCCGATGCGGATCGGAGTTCCGTGGTCCTTGGCCGCTTTCGCGATCTCGCCGACCTTGTCGTCGAACTTGCGAATGTTTCCCGGATTCACCCGAACAGCCGCACAACCGGCCTCGATCGCCGCGAAAACATATTTCGGCTGGAAATGAATGTCGGCGATGACGGGAATCTGCGACTTCTTCGCGATGGCGGCCAGCGCGTCCGCGTCGTCCTGGGACGGGCAGGCCACCCTGACGATGTCGCAGCCCGAGGCCGTGAGCTCGGCGATCTGCTGCAGCGTCGCGTTGACGTCGGAGGTCAGCGTCGTGGTCATGGACTGGATCGAGATCGGCGAGTCACTGCCGACCCCGACGGAGCCAACCTGGAGCTGGCGGGTCTTGCGTCGTTGTCCGAGCACCGGAGCGGGCAAGCCCGGCATTCCGAGCATCACACCGTCAACGGACATGGATTTCAACTCCCGGGGTGAGGATCTTCGACCGACCGGCTGGGCACCGCTGCCGACTTCCCTGCCGACTTCCACTGTACGGCCCCGGGGCCGGGGGACGGAAACGCCGGGGTGCGATCGAAATCCCATACAACAAATGTGAGCGGTGCCACAAGACCGGAAAACAATGGCCGCGGCACCGCTCACATTCGGTAGTTCGTTACTGGCCACCCAGGCGCAGCGGGTTCACCACATCGGCGGTGATGGTCAGCAGCATCAGCGCACCACCGAGGAAAATCATCACGTAGGTGAGCGGAAGCAGCTTCGTGTAGTCCACCGGAGCCCCGATCGGGCGACCACGCATTCGCCGGATCGTGTTACGGGCCTTTTCATAAAGATTCACCGCGATGTGCCCGCCGTCCAGTGGCAGCAGCGGCAGCAGGTTGAACACGCCGATGAACAGGTTGAGCATCGCCAGCAGGATGAGGAAGACCTCCCACAGGCCGCGCTCGACGGCGTCGCCGCCCATGATGCTCGCGCCGACGACGCTGACCGGGCGCTCCGGGTTGTCGTCGCCGAAGATCGCCTTCACCACGACCGGGACCTTCTCCGGCAGCCGCTTCAGCCCCTCCCAGGCGTTCTGGAACAGCAGCCCGGTGAACTCGAAGGTCGGCCCGACGGCGGAGAGCGCGCCGTAGGAGATGGTGCTGGCGTTGGCGAGGCCGACCGCGCCGACGGTCTCCAGCGGGACGTTGTCGCCGGGCTTGGTGTTCAGCGGCATCCGCTGCACCTGGGCGACGTCGATGGTCAGCGTGAGCTGCTGGCCACCGCGGTCGACGACGAACGGGGTCGGACCGCTGGTGGCACGGGTCGCCTTGAGGACGTCGGCGTAGACCGGCGTCTCCTTGCCCCCCACGCTGAGGACGCGGTCGCCCTTCTGCAGACCGGCGGCCAGCGCGGGCGCCTTGTCACCGGGGCCGCACTGGGTGAGCGAGCCGGTCTTGGAGTCCTGCGAGGCGGGCACGCACTGGCTGACCTCGCCGACGATCGGCTTGTTCTCCAGGTTGGGCATCCCGGTGGAGACGGCCATGAAGTACACGACCAGCACACCGATGATGAAGTGCATGACCGAGCCCGCGCCGAGCACGACGACGCGCTTCCACACCTTCTGGTTGTAGAAGGCGCGCTTCTGGTCGGCCGGGTCGACCTCCTCCAGCGCGGTCATGCCGATGATGCGCACGTAGCCGCCCGCCGGGATGGCCTTGAGCCCGTACTCGGTCTCGCCCCTGCGGAAGGAGAAGATCCGCGGCCCGAACCCGATGAAGTACTCGGTGGCCTTCATCCCGAACATCTTCGCGGTCAGCAGGTGACCGAACTCGTGCAGGGCGATGGACACCCCGATGGCGAGTGCGAACAGCACAACGCCGAAAACGAACGACACGTCTCTAGTTCCTTCCAGCGGTGGCTGGGCCGCCCACCGCGCCCACCAGCTCCTGAGCCCGGGCCCTTGCCCACTGCTCGGCGGCCAAGACCTCGTCCACCGTAGACGGTTCGGCGCGCCACTGGTCGGCCTCGTCCACGACGCGCTGCACGGTGTCCACGATCGAGAGGAACGAGGCGCGGCCCGCGAGGAACGCCTCGACCGCCTCCTCGTTCGCCGCGTTGTACACGGCGGGCACGCACCCGCCCGCCATCCCGGACTGCCGCGCCAGGCGCACCGCCGGGAAGGTCTCGTCGTCCACCGGTTCGAAGGTCCACGACGACGCGGTGTCGAACACGCACGGCCGCGCCGCGCCGGGAACCCGGTTCGGCCAGTTCAGCGCCAGCGCGATGGGCAGCTTCATGTCCGGCGGGCTGGCCTGGGCCAGCGTCGAGCCGTCGACGAAGGTGACCATCGAGTGGATGATCGACTGCGGGTGCACGACCACGTCGATGCGCTCGTAGGGCAGGTCGTAGAGCAGCTTCGCCTCGATCAGCTCCAGCCCCTTGTTGACCAGGGTCGCGGAGTTGATCGTGATCACCCGCCCCATGGCCCACGTCGGGTGGTTCATCGCCTGCGCGACGGTGACCTCGGTCAGCTCCTCGCGGCGGCGGCCCCGGAACGGCCCGCCGGAGGCGGTCACCACCAGCCGGTCCACCTCCTCGGCCCGTCCACCGCGCAGGCACTGCGCGAGCGCGGAGTGCTCGGAGTCCACCGGGACGAGCTGACCGGGCTTGGCCGCCTTGAGCACCAGCGGTCCGCCCGCGATCAGCGACTCCTTGTTGGCCAGCGCCAGCATCGAGCCGGTCGCGAGCGCGTCCAGCGTCGGGGTGAGGCCCATCGAGCCGGGCAGCGCGTTGAGCACCACGTCCACCGGAGTGCTGGCGATCAGCTCGCGGATGGCCTCCGGCCCGACGAACATCCTCGGCAGCCGGAACTCGCCGCGCTCGAACCCGCGCCGCTGCGCCTCCGCGTACAGCGCGAGCTGGAGGTCCTCCGCCGCGCTCGCCCTGGTCACCGCGACCGCATCGACCCCGAACTCCAGCGCCTGCGCGGCCACCGCCGCCGGGTCGCTGCCGCCCGCCGCGATCCCGGCCACCCGGAACAGGTGCGGCGCGGCGCGAACGACGTCGAGCGCCTGCGCTCCGACAGAGCCTGTCGAGCCGAGCACAAGCACAGAGCGCTGACCAGCGCCGGAAGCAGTCATAGCGGCCATTCTCCCCGATCGTGGGACTCGGGCCGCAGGGCGGGAAGTGCCCGGCGGCGGGATCATGACCATGTTGTCGCACCCGATGCGGCAGCTCGTAGTCGCACCGATCGGCTCATGCTAGGTCACGGAGTCATAACATCCGCGTGAGATCACGGGGACTGGGCACCTCTGTTGCAGCAGGGACGAACGGCAACTGCGCAGGGACGACGCGGCGCGTCGTGGCAGGAAAGGGGTACACCCCATGGGCTTCATCGCTTGGATCGTGCTTGGCCTGATCGCCGGTGCTCTGGCGAAGGCGATCATGCCGGGGAAGGACCCCGGCGGCATCATCGTGACGATGCTGCTGGGCATCGTCGGCGGTGTGCTGGGCGGCTGGATCGGGCGCTCGCTGTTCAACGCGGACGTCGACTCGTTCTTCAGCCTCAGTTCGTGGCTGCTGGCCATTCTCGGCGCGGTGATCGTGCTCGCGATCTACCGGCTCGTCGTCGGGAACCGGAGTTCTCACGCCTGACGTTCACCCGGGTGAACACGGGGCCATCGGCAACCGCCGGTGGCCCCGATCTGTGTCTTCTTCCACGTCCCCGTGGGCCCGTCCGATCGGCGGATTCTCGGGCGGCGCGATCCCCGACATCCTGATCCTCACCGACCCCGGTCCCCATGGCGTGCATGGGACCCCTGCCCGGGGCGAGAGGAGCACCAGCATGAGGGCACGACTCGTGACCGCCGCACTCGTCGCGGCGGCACTGGGCGCCGCGTCCCCGTCAACCGCGATCGCCGCCCCCGCGGCGGAGAAACCGTCCTACGCGACCTGGATCGCCGACGTCGGCGTGGTCGCCAAGCAGCTGGAGACCTACCTCGGCTCGCGTCTGACCAGCACCGCTGAGAAGACCGCGATCACACTCGACATCGACAACACCACGCTGGAGACGGCCTACAACCCGGCGCTGACCACCCCGGCGATCAAGTCGGTGCTCAAGGCCGTGCAGCTGGCCAAGTCCAAGGGCGCCGCGGTCTTCTTCGTCACCAACCGCCCCGAGGTGCTCGGGCTGCCGACCAAGGCCAACCTGGTGGACGTGGACTACCCGGTCGACGGGCTGTACCTGCGGCCGTGGTTCAACTTCGAGCCGACCGAGAAGGTCAAGACCGACGCGCGCAAGGCGATCGAGGCCAAGGGCTACAAGATCGTCGCCAACGTCGGCAACAACACCTGGGACCTCGCCGGCGGGCACGCCGAGCGCACCTTCAAGCTGCCCGACTACGACGGCGCGCTGGACTGACCCCAGACCGAGAGCGTGACCTGCGGGATGTCGAGGAAGGCCGCGTCGCCGAGCAGTTCGTGGAACTCGGCGACGTCGGCCTCGGCGAGGGCACCGGAGGCGATCAGCCCGGGGGCGACCCGGTCGATCAGCGGGCGCCAGCGGTCGGCCGCCAAGCCGCCCATCCGCCCGAGGTTGCCGGTGTAGTCCACATCGGACAGTCCACTTCGGAGCAACGCGGCGGGCAGCCCCCGCGCCCACGTCATCGCCGAACCCCTTGCGGCGCAGTGGTCCTGGTACGCGGTCATGATCCGGCGAACCACCGGGAACGGCGAGGACTCCGCCTCCAGCAGGTAGGGCTCCTCGATGACGAGCCATCCGCCGGGCGCCAGCCACGACGCGGCGCGCTCGACGACCTGGTCCCGCTCCGCGAGGTGGCAGAGCACGAAGCGCGCGTGCACCAGGTCGAACCGCCCCGGCGTGAAGTCGGTGCTGATGATGTCAGCGCGCTCCACGACGAGGTTCGGCGCCTCCGACGGCGCGAAGACGCTGGTGTCGAGGTCCACGGCGAGGACTTCGCCGTCCGGGCACTGCTCCGCGAGCCAGTGCGCCACTGAGCCCGCACCCGCTCCGAGTTCGAGGCACCGCCACGACGGCATGATGCCGCGCCCGCGCAGCACGTCGAAGGTGAACGCGTCCGTGCTGCGCTGGATCGCCCGCAAGCGCTCCGCCTCGGTGATCACTCAGTGCCCCATGAAGTCGCGCGCGGACGCGGCCATGAGCTTGTGGATCACTTCGCGGTCGTCGGCGTCGACAGAGTTGACGTTCTTGCGCTCCTTGCACTTCGCGCACTCGTGCACGATCCGCGTCTTCTGGCCCTTGAGGAACGCGTGCACGGGGCGCATGAGCCCGCCGCACTCCGCCGCGCGGTCCCCCGGCTCCTCGTCGACGTGGCGCGACCACAGGCACGCCGGGCAGTGGTTGGTGTACCCGTTGCCCCGCACAGCACGGCCGCAGTTGCCGCACTCGAAGTCCTCAACCACCCTGCGGAACACCGACCACCTCCATGACGGACGACGAGGCACGACGCGCCCGCCTGCTCGCGATCACCACTCCCACCACCAGCAGGAGTGCGCTCACCGCGACCATCCCGGTGGACAGCGCGACGATCTCCGGTGAGACCCCGCGCTTGCTTGCCTGCCCGTAGACGTAGACCGGCAACGTGGTCGACCCGACACCACCAAGATAGTTCGAGGTCACCACGTCGTCGAAGGACAGCAGGAACGCGAACGCCGCGCCCGCGCCCACGGCGGGCAACACCAGCGGCCAGGTCACCGTGCGGAAAGCGGTGAACGGTCCAGCGCCCAGGTCTGCGGCGGCTTCTTCAAGGCGCGGGTCCATGCCGCTGAGCCGCGCGCGGACCACAACGACCACGAAGCTCAGCGAGAACGACACGTGCGCCACGAGCAGCGCGAAGAAGCCGAGGGGAATACCGGCCAGCTTCACGCAGAACGCCAGCAGGCTCACACCCATCACGACTTCTGGCACCACCATCGGCAGTGTCAGGAGCATCGCCCAGACCGACCGGCCACGAAACGCGCGCCGTAGCCCGAACGCTGCGAGCGTGCCAAGCACCGTGCACACGAGCGCGCTTGTCACCGCGAGCCGCAGTGTCAGGTCGAGCGCTTGGAGGACACGGTCGTCGTCAAGCAGCTCGGCGTACCACTGCAACGAGAAGCCCGTGAACTGACTGACCGAGCGCGATGAGTTGAACGACACCAATGCCAGCCACGCGATCGGCAAGTACAGGAACGCGTAGACGAGCACTACGACAACAACAAGCTTCCAAGGACGCCGTCTCACAGAACGTCCTCTCCGCGCTTCCCGCGCACTATAAGGACGATCACGACCAGTCCGAGCAGCACTACGGCCATAGCCGACCCCAACGGCCAGTTGTTGCCACCACGGAACTGGTCGTCGATGACGCTGCCGAAGGTCGATTGGTCCACGCCGCCGAGCAGCTTCGGTGTCACGAAATCTCCCGCCGCGGGCACGAACACCAGCAACGAACCCGCTAGCACTCCAGGCGCGACACCCGGAAGCACTACGTGCCAGAACGTGGACAAACGACCGTGACCGAGGTCGTAGGACGCTTCGACCTGCCGGTAGTCCATACGCTCACAAGCGACGTACAGCGGCAGCACCATGAACGGGAGGAACCCGTAGCTCAGCCCGAGGATCACGGCACCGTCGGTGAACAGGAACCCGGTCTCGTCCAACAGCGCTTTCCACGCGTAGATGCGCGCGAGGAAGCTGGACCAGAAAGGGATCAGCACGGCCGCGAGCAGCACCAACCGCCACCGGCCACCGTGGCGCGCGATGAACCACGCCAAGGGAAAACCGAGCAACAGGCAGATGACCGTGGTCAGTCCCGCGTAGAGCACCGTGCGCCCGAAGATCGGCAGGAACGCCGGATCGAGCACGCTGCGATAAGCCTGCGTCGTCCACGGCAGCACCACGCGGAGGATGCCGAGGTCCCTGGTGGCGAAGCTGTACTGCGCCACGAGCGCCATGGGAGCGAGGAAGAACACTGCCAGCCAGAGACTGGCGGGGCCGAGCACGAGCACTCGGCGAAGGGCGGTTCTCACCCTGTCTTCACCTTGGTCCACGCGTCCGCGTACTTGGCCTCCACCTCGCGCCCCAGGTCCTTGACGAACGGCAGCCGCGCGAGGACTTCGGCGCTCGGGTAGACGAGCGGGTCGTTGAGGAGTTCCTTGTCGATGAAGGGTTTCGCCGCCGCGTTGGGGCTGCCGTAGCGCACCGCGTTGGACAGCGCCGCGCCCACGTCGGGCCGCAGGACGTGGTCGATGAACCGGTGCGCGTTCAGCGCGTGCGGCGCGTCCTTGGGGACGCACAGGAGGTCCACATAGGACAGACCGCCTTCCTTGGGGATGGTGTAGGCGATGGCGGGGTTCGCCCTGCGCGCCTGGAAGGCGTCACCGGAGAACGCCTGGGCCAGCACCATCTGCCCCGAGGTCAGCGGCTCGATCACGTCGGAGCTGATCTGCCCGAGCTTCTTCTTGAGGCTGAGCAGGTATTTCGCCGCGTCGTCGATCTGCTTGGCGTCACCGGTGTTCGGGTCGTGCCCGAGCGCGAGCAGGCCGATGCTCAGGCCGTCGCGCGCCTCGTCGAGCACCATGCCGCGCCCCTGCGCCTCGGCGAGGTCGTAGGCGGAGAAGCCGGTGACCCGATCGCCCAGCACCGCCTTCGAGTAGGCCAGCCCGGTCGTGCCCCACGCCCACGGCGCGGAGTAGCGGTTGCCCGGGTCGTAGTCCGCCTCGACGAAGCGGCGCTCCAGGTTGCCCAGGTTCGGGATGAGGTCGCGGTCCAGCTCCCGCACCAGCCCACCGCGGACGAACCTGCGCAGGAAGTTGTCGCTGGGCACCACGAGGTCGTAGCCCGCGGCGCCGGAGGCGATCTTCGCTTCCATCTCGTCGTTGGAGCTGAAGTTGTCGTAGGTGACCTTGACCCCGGTCGCCGCCTGGAAGCTGCTGATCGTGTCCGGCGCGATGTAGTCGGTCCAGTTGTAGAAGTTCAGCTTGGGCTCGTCGACCCGGTTGACCGCGCGCCCGCCCTGTCCCCCGGACTCGCCCTTCGGGGCCTCCGAGATGGCGCAGGCGCTCAGCCCGTTCGCCGCGATCGCGAAGAAAGCCATGGAGCGCAACATGTTCCGCCGGTTCATCCGACGGTCGTCCCACAACCGCGCGATGCGCACGCTACCGGACATCGGTGTTCTCCTCGTCGACGAGCGTCTCGCCAAGAAGCACTGTGAACTCCGGGTCCCAGGCCATGCACACCGGCTGCCCCGGAGTACCCGCGTCGGAAACCCTACGAGCGTTCTGCACGAAGGCGACCATCGATCCGCCACCGGGCAGCTCAACAACGTACTGCGTGGAAACGCCCGTGTAGACCACGTCGGCGACCGTGCCGCTCAGCGAGCACCAGCCGCTGGGAACCTGGTCCGCGTTCTCGTGCAGGTGCAGCTTCTCCGGTCGCACGGTCACCGCGACCTTCTCCCCCACGCGCACGGTCCGCCCGTCGGGCAGCGCGGCGCGCAGGCGGTGCACGCCGTCCGCGACCAGCTCGACCCACTGACCGTCCACGTCGGACACCTGGCCGTCGAGGATGTTCGACGTGCCGATGAACCCCGCGACGAACCGCGTGGCAGGCCGCTCGTAGACATCCTCCGGGTAGCCGACCTGCTCCAACCGTCCCGCGTTCATCACCGCGACCCGGTGCGAGAGCACGAGCGCTTCTTCCTGGTCGTGCGTCACGTAGAGGAAGGTCGTGCCCACCTCGCGCTGGATGCGCATCAGCTCGATCTGCACCTGCTTGCGCAGCTGTGCGTCGAGGGCGCCGAGTGGCTCGTCAAGCAACAGCAGCCTCGGTTCGCACGCGAGCGCCCGCGCGATCGCGACGCGCTGCTGCTGTCCTCCCGAGAGCTGCCCTGGACGGCGGTCGGCGAAGCGGCCCAGCTGCACCAGCTCCAGGTGCTCGTCCACCCGCCTGCGCAGCTCCGCGCCCCTGACCTTCTTGCGGCGCAGGCCGTACGCGACGTTGTCGCGCACGCTGAGGTGCGGGAACAGCGCGTAGGACTGGAAGACCGTGTTCACGTCGCGGCGGTACGGCGGCACCCCGACCATGTCGACGCCGTCGAGCTCGATGCGCCCGCTGTCCGGGTCGTCGAAGCCCGCGATCATGCGCAGCAGCGTGGTCTTGCCGCACCCGGACGGGCCGAGCACCGAGAAGAACTCGCCCTCGTGCACGCTCAGCGACACGGAGTCGACGGCGACCTGGTCGGCGAAGCTCTTGCGCACCTCGTGGATGCCGACCTCGACCGGGGCGTGGAGATCCGGGGTTCGCTGCTCGGCCGGGCGGAACCCCGTCGACGGCTGGACGGACACGTCCGGGGAGCGTAGAGCAGGCGATCGCGCGGAGTCGGCAAGACCACTCCGGAGGGGATCGCGCGGGGCGGATGTGCGACGATTGCACCGCTTCAACCATCATCCCGGGAGGTAATCGTGGCGGCCCAGCAGTCCTCTGAGCTGGAGAAGCACGACCCGCACGCCGAGCCGTCGCAGGCATGGGGCTGGCACGGCGAGTTCCCCCGCGCCACCCGGGCCGCGGGCTGGATCTGCGCCGCGATCATGTTCATCATGCTGATCGGCAACCACCAGGGCTGGAACGAGGACGTCTGGCTGATCGTCCTGGGCACCGGCATGATCGGCGTCCTGCTGCTGGACAAGGTCCGCCGCCGCACCTCGTGGCGCCGCTGACTCCCACCTTCTGGGAACAATTGCGCATGAGCGCACCGGTCGCTTCACTCAGCTCTCATGGGCGTAGCGCTTGAGCCGTTCTGGCCGCACCGGCGCTACTACCTGTTCTCCCAGTCGTGTCCCCAGGCCGCGCACACCGCAGCACTCACGCGGAGTGTGCGGCCTTTTCGCGCCCGCTGATCGACACCGACGCGATGGGACCGACATGTCTGTCACCGACGAACTGCTGGCCAACAACGCCACCTACGCCGCGGGCTTCTCCGGCCCGTTGCCCCTCCCGCCCGCCAAGCACGTCGCCGTGCTCGCGTGCATGGACGCCCGGCTCAACGTCTACGGGGCGCTCGGCCTCAACGAGGGTGAGTCGCACGTCATCCGCAACGCGGGCGGCGTGGTCACCGAGGACGAGATCCGCTCGCTCGCGATCAGCCAGCGACTGCTCGGCACCAAGGAGATCATCCTCATCCACCACACCGACTGCGGGATGCTGACCTTCTCCGACGCCGACTTCCGCAACGGCATCCAGGCCGAGACCGGCATCAAGCCCGCGTGGTCCTCCGAGGCCTTCGAGGACCTGGAAACCGATGTGCGCCAGTCGATCGCGCGCATCAAGGCCAGCCCGTTCATCCCGCACAAGGACTCCGTGCGCGGCTTCGTCCTCGACGTCGCCACCGGCCGCCTCAACGAGGTCGGCTAGCTCACCACGAGCGGTTCGCGGGATCGTCCCGCGAACCGCTCCACGGGTCGACCACTCGCACGCCGGTGTCCACGAAGTCCTTGGTGTTCCTCGTGATCAGGGCCGCGGAGTACCTGCGGCAGATCGCCGCGATCTGTGCGTCGGCCATGCTGATCGGGCGCCCGCAGCGCTCGCGCTTGGCGGTGATGGCCGCGTAGTACTCGGCGGCTACGAGGTCGAAGGGCAGGATCTGGTCCGCGAAGTCCTCCGCCAACAGCCCCGTCATCGCGGCGCTGAGCGCGTCCTTGCGCTTGCCGTTGGGCAGGCGCAAGATCCCGTATCCGAGTTCGGCCACGGTCACCGCCGTGGTGAAGACCTCGTCACGCGGGTACTGGTCGAGCCAGCGCACGACGCCGTCGTCCGGCGCCTGCCGCATGAACTCCGAGATCACATTGGTGTCGAGAACGATCATTCGGGGAACTCCGCTGCGCGCGGCGACTCCGTCCGCTCAGGCAGCTCGGCCGGTGACTCCCCCAGTTCACGCACGTCGCTGAACCGCTGCCGCAAGCGCGACCCGATCCCGGGGCCCGGCGCGGACCTGGTGAGCACCGAGGCGAGGATCTCCCGCACCTCCGCCTCCATGGAGCGCCCGTGCTCGGCGGCCCTCACGCGCAGCCTGGCCTTCAGGTCCTCGTCGAAGTCACGAATCGTCAAGGTTGCCACGAGCCCACCTCCTGCCAGCAATGCAGTCAATGCTAGCAGAGCCCCGCGCCCTACCGGTCACCCCTGACGGCGGACCATCTCGGCGATCCAGGCCGGAGCGAACGGCGACGTGCAGTTGGGCGGCGTCGGGTAGTCCTTGAGCACTTCCAGTCGCTCCCCGATGTCGATCGCGCGGGCGCGGTGCTCGGGGTGCTCGATGCCGATCTGGGCGAGGCAGTGGTTCATCGCCCACTGGAGCCGATCCGGCGCGCCCTTCATCTCCGCCTCGACGAGGTCGAGCAGGCCGGGAAGATCGAGCACGTCGGGCTTCTTCGCCACGCGCTCGGCGGTCAACGCCCACCCGGCGCTCGCGACCACGGGGTCGGCGTCGGCGAACCAGGCCAGGCGAAGGTCCTCGGAGTGCGAGCTCTTCTTCACCACGTAGTTCACCAGCCAGTCATGCACCTTGGGCGCACGCGCTTCGCGGATCATGGCGTCCAGCTCGTCGCGCTCGAACGCCTTCGGGCGGCAGATCAGCAACGCCAGCAGGCGCGCCGCGGAGTCGCCGGTCGCCCAGAGCTCGCGCGCGAGGTCTTGCTGCGTCTTCACCCGCTTCGCGATCGCGCGCAGCTTGGTGAGGTTCACGCCGTGCTCGTCGCCGTGCTTCTCGTTCACCGCACGGATCTTGGGGTCCTCGAGCGCGCCCAGTTCGGCCAGCAACCCGGCCACCGTCTCAGCCATCCGAGCCTCCTGTCGAAAGCGATCAGCCTTCGAGATTCGACCATGGATGAACCCCCCTCGGGGGCAGCGCACGCCGCCCTAGGGTTCCCCAAACACCTCTGGAGGGCACATGACATCGGGCCGTACCCGCAGCAGCCTGGCGAAGGTCGGCGTCGCCGCCGCGCTGATCGCGACTTCCCTGGTGACCGCCGCGCCCGCGCACGCCGGGCCGAACGGGCCAGAACCCGGGCACTGCGGCTACTACTCGTTCGGCGTCGGCGCGAACGAGAACAACTCCTGGTACGTGAACTGCAGCTACCGCACCGCCTACGTGAGAATCACTCTCCCGAAAAGGCTCGAGTACCGCTGCCTGAGCACCGGCACCACGGACCTCACCGCAGCGCTCAACAGTTCTTACATCACCGGGGCGGTGGCGGAGCGCCCCTGCTGACCTGCGGGCGGGGTCAGCCCTCGGCCGCGAGCTGCCCGCAAGCCGCCGCGATCTCCTGACCCCGCGTGTCCCGCACCGTGCACGCCACGCCCTGCGCCTCGACTCGACGCACGAAGTCCTCCTGCACGTGCTTCGGCGAGGCATCCCACTTCGACCCCGGAGTCGGGTTCAACGGGATCAAGTTCACGTGCGCGAACTGCCCCAAGTGTTCGCGCAGCAGCTTCCCCAGCAGATCCGCGCGCCACCCGTGGTCGTTGATGTCGCGAATCAACGCGTACTCGATCGACACCCGCCGACCGGTCTTCTCGGCATAAGCACGCGCCGCCTCCAACACCTCGGAGACCTTCCAGCGCGTGTTCACCGGCACCAACGTGTCGCGCAGCTCGTCGTCCGGAGTGTGCAGCGACACCGCGAGCCGAACCTGCAAGCCCTCCTCAGTGAGCTTGCGGATCGCTGGCACCAAACCGACCGTCGACACCGTCACCGACCGCTGCGAAATGCCCAGCCCGTTCGGCGCCGGATCGCAGATTCGGCGCACCGCCTCAAGAACCCGCCGGAAGTTGGCCAGCGGTTCGCCCATGCCCATGAACACGATGTTGGACAGGCGACCCGGTCCGCCCGGCAGTTCGCCGTCGCGCATGGCGGCGGCGCCGAGGCGGACCTGCTCCACGATCTCGGCGGTGGAGAGGTTGCGCTGCAACCCGCCCTGCCCGGTCGCGCAGAAGGGGCAGGCCATCCCGCACCCGGCCTGGCTGGAGATGCACAGCGTCGCGCGGCCCGGGTAGCGCATGAGCACGCTCTCGATCAGCGTGCCGTCGTGCGCCCGCAGCAGGCTCTTGCGCGTGGTGCCCTCATCGCAGGTCACCTTGCGCAGCTCGGTGAACAGCGGCGGCATCAGGTCGGCGACCAGCTTCTCCCGCGTCGCGGCCGGGATGTCGGTCATCTCGGCCGGATCGACGGTCAGACGGCTGAAGTAGTGGTTGGCGAGCTGCTTCGCCCGGAACGGCTTCTCCCCCAGCGCGACCACCGCGTCCTGCCGCTCGGCGGGGCTGAGGTCGACCAGGTGGCGCGGCGGCAGGCCGCGCTTGGGCGCGTCGAAGACGAGAGGTAGTGAAGTCATAGCGCGCCGATTGTCCCACGTCCCCGGCGCGCTCCGGGCACACCGCCGCTCAGGCCCGCCCGGGCTGCCGCTCGATCAGCAGCGAGGTCAGCTCGGCGGGGTGCACGTCCACGGTGACGTCCTCGATCTCGACGAGGGACTCGTTGATCTCCACGACCGGGGCGGCGGCGAGCGCGCACACGCTCAGGGCCATTCCGATGCTGCTCAGACGCATTGCCAACTCCCGAATACCACGCAAAACGGACACAAGATCAATAATGCTACTACTCCGTTCGGAGCAGTCGAGAGCCAGGTCACCGATATTCGACGTTGCATCGCGATAGTTCAGCGATATATCGTTAACTCGTCGGTCAGGGTGACCGACACCATCAGAGGAGGACCTCATGCACCCGCACACTCACCACAACCACCGCTTCGGCCCCGAGTGGGGTCCGCAGCACCAGCACTTCGGCTTCGCCCCGCAGGCCCGTGGCGGTCCCGGCGGCGGCTTCGGCTTCCCGGGCGACCACGATCCCTTCGGCGGCCCGCCGCCGTTCCCCCCTGGCCCCCCGGCCCCTCCCGGATGGGGTGGCCGGCCAGGCTGGGGCG
Organism: Allokutzneria sp. NRRL B-24872; assembly: GCF_002155965.1. GTDB lineage: Bacteria > Actinomycetota > Actinomycetes > Mycobacteriales > Pseudonocardiaceae > Allokutzneria. The sequence goes on along the minus strand of NZ_MUMH01000076.1, from coordinate 41,367 downwards.
GCGGCCCCGGTTGGGAACGCGGCCGAGGACGGGGTGGCCCGCACGGCGGCCCCGGCGGCAGGCGGCGCAGGGGCAACGTGCGCGCGGCACTGCTCGCGCTGCTCACCGAACGCCCCATGCACGGCTACGAGATGATCCAGGAGATCGCCGAGCGCTCGGAGGGCTCGTGGAAGCCCAGCCCCGGCTCGGTCTACCCGACCCTGCAGATGCTCACCGACGAAGGGCTCATCACCACCGAGGACTCGGAGGGACGCAGGCTGCACACGCTCACCGACGCCGGTCGCGCGGAAGCGGAGAAGATCGACACCGAGGAGCTGTGGGGCGGGCTCACCAACCCCGTCAGCCCGGCCGAGAAGCAGCTGCGCGAGGCCTACGGCCAGTTCAAGATGGCGCTCCAGCAGGCGGCCTACGCCATTCCGGCCGAGGACCAGGGCAGGCTGGTCGGCATCCTGAAGGAAGCCCGCCGGGAGATCTACACGCTGCTCGCCGAGCACGGTTCGCTGGAGGACCAGCCCGACGAGGAGTGAGCCCTCACGCCAGCAGCAGGCCGGTCGGCTTGCGCCGCACCCTCATGCGGTAGCCGACCGGCAGCGTGAGCCCGGCGGTCTGCGCGATCGCCCGTTCGGCCACGGACGGGGAGAACTCGATCCGCAGCACCGCCGCCAAGCTCTCGCGGTCCTGGAAGCGCCACCGCGTCGCCAAGGCCCGGCACGAGAAACCCTGCGCGGTGAAGAACTCCTCGATCTCCACGGGGTCGTAGCCCGGCAGGTCCTCGCGCAACCACGTCCCGTACGGCGCGCTCGTGGCGTCGAGGTCGACGATCACGAGCGCGCCGCCGGGGCGCAGCACCCGATCCGCCTCGGCCATCCCGCGCTCGCAACCGGGGCCGAAGAAGTACGCGGTCCGCGCGTGCACCACATCGGCGCTGCCGTCAGCGAGCGGTAACCGCTCCGCCGAACCGTGCCGCAGCTCCACATTGGTCAGTCCCGCGATCCGCTGCCGCGCCCGGCGCAGCAGCGGCCGGTGCGGCTCCACGCCGACCACTCCCCGCGCGCTCGCGGCGAACTCCGGCAGGTGGAAGCCGTCCCCGCAGCCGACGTCGACGACGTCCAGCCCCGCGAAGGGGCAGTCCTCGCGCAGCGCGCTCCAGATCACGCCCCCGTCGTCCTGCGCCTGGTTCTCGACCTCGTAGACCTCGGGCCAGTTCCAGATGTTGGGGCTGGGCACCACCGCCGCCGGGCGCACACCGGCGAGCGCGGCGCGCACGTAGTTCCGCACCACACCAAGGTATGCGAATTCCCCCACGAGAGAGCGAGCACGTCATGCGACTGCCCGAGTACGCCTCCGTCAGCTCCCAGCAACGGGAGACCGAGCAGCACTGCGCTCGCGCACGGCTGGCCCGCCAGTTGGGCGGCGTCCAGCGGTGGGAGTGGGTCGCCCGCTTGGCGGCCGAGCGCCTCGGGCGGCTGAGATCACGATTACCGGACCGACCAATTGAGACAGTGGTGTCGCAATCCCGCCCAAATGGAGGCACCGCGTGGGGAATTGTCCGGCGTACCGTTGATCAATAGCCGATCTCGCCTGCTCGCCCAGGAGGTCGCCGTGGCCAGCCCGATGCCGCACAGCGCTCATGACCCGGTCAGCGGAACACCGTCCTGGGTGGACGTCTCGACCCATGATCTCGAAGCCAGCAAAGAGTTCTACGCCGAGCTGTTCGGTTGGGAGTACGAGACCGAGCGCCATCCCGCGATCGGCGACTACACCTTCGCGATGCTCGACGGCCACCCCGTCGCGGGTCTGCACGAGCTGCCGAACCGCCTCAGCGACGCGCCTGCGTGGAACCTCTATCTCCGCATGCGGCGCATCGAGACCGCGAGCGGGCGGGTGCGCAGGCTCGGCGGGAAGGTCCACTACGGACCGCTGGACATCGAGGGGCACGGTTCCCTGCTCGTGCTCGACGACCCCAGCGGCGCGCGCGTCGGCCTCTGGCAGCCGACCCGCCCGTGGCGCTTCGTCACGCGCAGGCCGGGCACCTTCGGCTGGGCCGACCTGAACACCCACTTCGCGCTCCGGGCGGACTCGTTCTTCGCAACGCTGTTCGCCTTCAGCCCGCGCCAGGTCGGTGACGGCAAGCGGTTCAACTACACGACGTGGTGGCTGCAGGGGAAGCCGTACCTGGGCAGGCTCGCGATGGGCGCCGACTACCCCGCCGAGGTCCCGCCGCACTGGATGATCTACTTCAACGTCAGCCCCAGGATCGGCACGGACGTCACCGCCGACCGCGCGCTCATGCTGGACGGCGCGATCGAGGTGGACCCCTTCGACTCGCCGTACGGCCGGACCGCGGTGCTGCGCGATCCGGGCGGCGCGACGTTCTCCGTGATCGACCCGTCCAGGCGCGCGATCGTGCGCTACTACGACGAGCGCTTCGACGACTGAGGTCGGCGCTAGAGCACCGGCACGAACAGGCTGAGCAGCAGCCACGACACCACGGCCGAGGGCAGCAGCGAGTCCATCCGGTCCATCAGCCCGCCGTGGCCGGGCAGCAGCGTGCCCATGTCCTTGATCCCCAGGTCGCGCTTGATCAGCGACTCCGCGAGGTCTCCCGCCGTCGCCGTGACCACCAGCGCGATGCCGAAGAGCACGCCCTGCCACCACTGGCCGTCCAGCATCAGCGTCAGGCTCAGGGCGCCCGCGACCATGCCCGCGACCAGCGATCCGGCGAAGCCCTCCCAGGACTTCTTCGGGCTGATCCTCGGCGCCATGGGGTGCTTGCCGAAGAACACCCCGGCCGCGTAGCCGCCGGTGTCGGAGGCCACCACGCCGACGATGAACGCGATCACCCGGCCGACGCCGTCCTCCGGCAGCACCAGCATCGCGGCGAACGCGGCGAACAGCGGCACGTAGGCGGCGGTGAACACCGATGCGGTGACATCGCGGACGAAGCCGTCCTGGCCACCCCGGAAGCGCCAGACCAGGCACGCCAGGATCGTCACGACGAACGCGGCGAGCACGCCGTCCCTGCCGAACGGCCAGGACAGCCACAGCATCGCCTGCCCGCCGACCAGCACCGGCAGCAGCGCCACCGAGATGCCCCGGCTGCGCTTGAGCGCGCCCGCGAGCTCCCAGGTGGAGACGGCGACCGCCGCGGCGATCACCGCGATGAAGGAGTGCCGGTAGGTCAGCAGGGTGAGCAGGATGACCGCGCCGAGCGCGACCCCGACGCCGATCGCGGCACCGAGGTTGCGCCCGGCCCGGGACGCTGGCTTGCCGGAGCCGCCGTCCGGCGCGTCACCCGACGCGCCGGACGTGCTCTCACGATCCCCGGCCAACGCGCTGGGGGAGGAAGGAGTGGGTCATACCTCGAGCAGCTCGGCTTCCTTGTGCTTGACCAGCACCTCGACCTGGGCGACGTACTTGTCGGTGAGTTCCTGGAGTTCCTTCTCCGCGCGCGCGCCCTCGTCCTCGCCCGCCTCACCGTCCTTGACGATGCGGTCGAGCTCCTCCTTGGCCTTGCGGCGGACGTTGCGGATGGAGATCTTGGCGTCCTCGCCCTTGGTCTTGGCGACCTTGACCATCTCCCGGCGGCGCTCCTCGGAGAGCTGCGGGATGATCACCCGGATCACCGCGCCGTCGTTGGTCGGGTTCACGCCGAGGTCGGAGACCCGGATCGCCTTCTCGATGGCGCCCAGCTGGCTCGCGTCGTAGGGCTTGATCACGGCCATCCGCGCCTCGGGGATGTTCACGCTGGCCATCTGGTTCAGCGGCGTCGGCGCCCCGTAGTACTCGATGTGGATGCGCGAGAACATGGAGGGGGTCGCGCGACCGGTGCGCACCGACTGGAGCTGCTCCTTGGCGACCGTCACCGCCTTGTCCATCTTCTCCTCGGCGTCGAAGAGAGTCTCGTCGATCACGGCTTCTCCTTAGTGTGCGTGCCGATGGAGCGGCTGGCGTTGGCGCTGCTCACGCCGGGACCGGCTCGGCGGGGGTGCTCACCAGCGTGCCGATCTTCTCACCACGCACCGCGCGCGCGATGTTGCCCTCCACCAAGAGGTTGAAGACCAGGATCGGCATGGCGTTGTCCTTGCAGAGGCTGAACGCCGTCGCGTCGGCGACCTCCAGGCCGCGCACCAGGACCTCCTGGTGGGAGATCTGGTCGAAGCGCTCGGCGCGCGCGTCCTTCTTGGGGTCGGCGGTGTAGACGCCGTCAACGCCCTTGGCCATCAGCACGACCTCGCAGCCGATCTCCAGCGCGCGCTGGGCGGCGGCGGTGTCGGTGGAGAAGTAGGGCATGCCAACGCCGGCGCCGAAGATGACCACGCGGCCCTTCTCCAGGTGCCGCTCGGCCTTGCGCGGGATGTAGGGCTCGGCGACCTGGCCCATCGTGATGGCGGTCTGCACGCGGGTGTCGATGCCGAGCTTCTCCAGGAAGTCCTGCAGCGCCAGGCAGTTCATCACCGTGCCGAGCATCGCCATGTAGTCGGCGCGGTCGCGCTCCATGCCGCGCTGCTGGAGCTCCGCGCCCCGGAAGAAGTTGCCGCCGCCGATGACGACGGCCACCTGCACGCCGGTGCGGACCACGTCCGCGATCTGGGTGGCGACGGTTTCCACGACGTCGGGGTCGACACCGACGGAGCCCCCGCCGAACATCTCGCCGCCGAGCTTGAGCAGCACCCTCTTGTAGGGCGGGTGCAGCATCACGTCGTCGGAGCTCACGTCAGTCCTCCTCGCGTCCCGCCTCGGCGGGGTCGTGGTCTGTCGGTTGCGCGATCCGTGCGCCACGGGTGGCACACGTGCCGAGGGCGGGGCCGCCGCGGCGTGACGCGCGCAGCAACCCCGCCCCCTGCTGACTCAGTTCTGGCCGACCTCGAAGCGCGCGAACCGGGTGACGGTCACGCCCGCGTCGGAGAGCAGGGCCTTCACGGTCTTCTTGGAGTCCTGCACGGAGGACTGCTCCATCAGCACGACGTCCTTGAAGAAGCCGTTGAGGCGACCCTCGACGATCTTCGAAAGGGCGGCTTCCGGCTTGCCCTCCTCGCGGGCGGTCTTCTCCGCGATCTCGCGCTCGTGGGCGACGAGGTCGGCGGGCACCTCCTCGCGGGTGACGTAGCGCGGCTTCATCGCGGCGATCTGCAGCGCGGTGCCGCGGGCGACCTCGTCGCCCTCGCCGGTGAACTCGACCAGCACGCCGACGGCGGGCGGCAGGTCGGAGGAGCGACGGTGCAGGTAGGTGCTGACGACGCCCTCGAAGACGACGACGCGGTGCAGCTCCAGCTTCTCGCCGATCTTGGCGGAGAGGTCGTGCACGGCCTCGGCGACGGTCTGGCCGTCGACGTCGAGGCCCTTGAGGGTCTCCACGTCGGCCGGCTTGTTGGCCTTGGCGACGGCGACGATCTTGTTCGCCAGCGCCTGGAAGGCGTCGTTCTTGGCGACGAAGTCGGTCTCGCAGCGCAGCTCGACCATGACGCCGCCGTCAGCGGCGACCAGGCCGTTGGCGGTGGTGCGCTCGGCGCGCTTGCCCACGTCCTTGGCGCCCTTGATGCGCAGCAGCTCGACGGCCTTGTCGAAGTCGCCCGCGGACTCCTCGAGCGCCTTCTTGCAGTCCATCATGCCGGAGCCGGTCAGCTCGCGGAGCCGCTTGACGTCGGCCGCGGTGTAGTTCCCCATGGTGCTGTGTTCCGTCCTTGATCGCCTACGTGGAGGGATGTGCTCTTGCTGGGTGGGTCCGACCGGGCGCCCCGCCCGTCACGGGGACGGACGGGGCGCGCCTGCGGTCAGGCCTGGGCGGAGTCGCCGCCCGCGGAGGCACCGGCGTCGGCCGTGGCCGGGGTCAGCAGCTCCTGCTCCCACTCGGCGAGCGGCTCCTCGCTGGCGACGCCGGCCTCGGGCTTGTCAGCGCCCTCGGCGGCGGCGGTGTTGCGGCCGGAGCGGGACATCAGGCCCTCGGCGACACCGTCGGCGACCACGCGGGTCAGCAGCGCGGCGGAGCGGATCGCGTCGTCGTTGCCCGGGATCGGGAAGTCGACCTCGTCCGGGTCGCAGTTGGTGTCGAGGATCGCGACGACCGGGATGTTCAGCTTGCGCGCCTCGCCGACGGCGATGTGCTCCTTCTTGGTGTCCACGATCCAGACGGCGCTGGGCACCTTCTGCATGTCGCGGATACCGCCGAGGGTCTTCTCCAGCTTGTCCTTCTCACGCGTGAGCATGAGGATTTCCTTCTTGGTGCGACCCTGGAAGCCACCGGTCTGCTCCATGGACTCCAGCTCCTTGAGGCGCTGGAGGCGCTTGTGCACGGTGGTGAAGTTGGTGAGCATGCCGCCCAGCCAGCGCTGGTTGACGAACGGCATCCCGACGCGCAGCGCCTGCTCGGAGATGGCCTCCTGAGCCTGCTTCTTGGTGCCGACGAACAGGATGGTGCCGCCGTGGGCGACCGTCTCCTTGATGAACTCGAAGGCGCGGTCGATGTAGGTCAGCGTCTGCTGCAGGTCGATGATGTAGATGCCGTTGCGCTCGGTCAGGATGTAGCGCTTCATCTTCGGGTTCCAGCGACGGGTCTGGTGTCCGAAGTGCACGCCGCTGTCGAGCAGCTGCTTCATGGTGACGACGGCCATGCCGTTTCACACCTCATGTGATCAGCGCGTCGGGCCTTGCCCCACGCGCGGGTGGGTTGTCGCGGGGACCGGGCCGGTCACCGCCCTGGTGCCCTGCCGTCACCCGGACCGAACGAGGAGCGCGAACCCCTCCGTCGGACCCCCGGGCGCCGCGCCCCGGTGAATCGGGACCCGCAGTAGCACGCGAAGTCGATCTGTGCAGTACAGACCGCGAACCGAGTGTACTCACCCCGGACCGGACGAGGAAAACGCGGCCCCACCAGATGCGGCCAGTTGTCCACAACCGCCCAGTCCATCCACAGATCCGCCCGCGCCGCCCGCTCCCCCACCTCCACCGAGCGACAGTGGAGCCCATGCCAACGCACCTCGCTCCCCTGCTGCTGGCCACCCTCCTGCTCCTGCCGCGGGTCCCCGCACCGACGAGCCTCGCGCCGTCGTCGGGCTTCGGCTGGCCGCAGGCGGGAACACCGATCGTCCACCGTCACTTCGAGCGCCCGGCGCACCGCTACGCGCCGGGTCACCGCGGCGTGGACCTGGCGGGAACGCCCGAGCAGCCGGTGCTCGCGGCGGGTGACGGCACGATCGCGTTCGCAGGTCAGGTGGCAGGGCACGGCGTGGTGTCCATCGACCACCCCAACGGTCTGAGGACCACCTACGAACCACTGACGCCAGCGGTCACAGCGGGCGCGGTGATCGTGCGCGGCGCGGTGATCGGCACGCTCCAGCCCGGTCACGCGGGGTGCCGTGGCCCACCGGCCTGCCTGCACTGGGGTGTGCGGCGCGACGAGGACTACCTCGATCCGCTCCGCCTGCTCCGGCGCCCAGCACTGCGCCTGCTGCCATGGGACGGCACGCGGCGCTAGGCGACACGTCGGCGCTCAGCCGTCCGACTGCTCCGAGAGCTTGGTGCGCAGCCGCAGCACGGCGCGGGTGTGCAGCTGGCAGACGCGGGACTCGGTCACGCCGAGCACCTTGCCGATCTCCGCCAGGGTCAGGTTCTCGAAGTAGTAGAGCGTGACCACGACGCGGTCGCGTTCGGAGAGCTGCGCGATGGCGTCGGCGAGCTGGCGCTTGCCGTCCTGGTCGACCAGCGAGGCGACCGGGTCCTCGGCGCGGTCGTCCGGCAACGTCTCGGCGAGCGAGGCGCTGCCCCGGCCCGCCGCGATCAGCTCGTCCAGTGCGACGACGGAGGTGAGCTGGAGCTGTGCGTACAGGTCGCGCAGATCGCTGACGGTGATGCCGAGTTCTTCGGACAGCTCGGCGTCCGTCGCGGAGCGCTGGAGCCTGGCTTCGAGCCGTTCGATGGCGCGCTCGACGTCGCGGGCCCTGCTGCGCACCGACCTCGGCACCCAGTCCTGGGCGCGCAGGTCGTCCAGGATCGCACCCCGGATGCGCTGCATGGCGTAGGTCTCGAACTTCAGGCCGCGCTCGGGCTCGAACTTCTCGATCGCGTCGACGAGGCCGAAGATGCCCGACTGCACCAGGTCCGCCACGTCGACGTAGGAGGGGAGTCCGGTACCCACACGACCGGCGACGTACTTGACCAGCGGCGCGTAGTGCAGCACCAGGCGATCGCGCAGCGGCTGCGCGCGGCTGCCCCCGTAGGCGCGCCAGAGCGCCACGATCCCGGCCTCGACCTCGTCGGCGCTGCGCAGCTCAGTGGAGGAGGAGGTGGTCTTCGCACCGCTCGCCTTCGAGGCGGGCTTGGCCGTCCCGGCACTCGCGGTCCCGGTCTTCGCGGGCTCGGCGGTCGCAGGCGCTGTGCTCGCAGGCGCGGCGGCCGCAGGCTCGGAGTTCACGGGCGCGGCGCTCTCGGGCTCGGCGCTCGGAGTTCCGGTGTTCGACGTTCCGGTGGCCTGCGGCTCCGCGGCGGCGTCGACCGACGCGGCCGGCGAGGTCTCGCTCTGCGCGGGCACGCCGGAAGCCGTTGCCGCTGAAGGGGTCCGGCCGGTCTCGTCGTCCCCGTCGGAGCCGGGGTGATAGGTCCGCGCAGGACGCCGCTGGCCCTGCTGCGACGTGGACGTCGTGGGCACAGTCGCCGTGCGGGACCCTCCCCCGGCAGCGTTAGGAACGGGGGTGGGTTCGGTCATGGATCGCCTTCAGCCGTTCGACGGTGACGTGGGTGTAAAGCTGCGTTGTTGCGAGCGTAGCGTGACCGAGCAGTTCCTGGACGCTTCGGAGGTCGGCTCCGCCTTCCAGCAAATGCGTCGCCGCGGTGTGGCGCAGGCCGTGCGGCCCCATGTCCGCGGCACCGGGAACAGCACCGACCACGTCGTGCACGACTCGCCGCGCGGTGCGCGGGTCCAGCCGCCGCCCACGCGCTCCGAGAAACAAAGCCGCTGGTGGTTCCCCCTTCGCCAGGAGTGGCCTGCCCTTGGCCAGCCAGTCGTCGAGCGCCTTCTGCGCGGGCACTCCGTAGGGCACGGAGCGTTCCTTGCCGCCCTTGCCGAGCACCCGCACGACCCGCCGCGAGTGATCCACGTCGCCGACGTCGAGGCCGCACAGTTCGGAAACTCGGATGCCGCTCGCGTACAACAACTCGACCACCGCGTGGTCACGGAGAGCCAGCGGATCGTCCTGCTCGGCCCCTGCCGCCGACGCGCGCATCGCCTGCTCCGCCTGCTCCGCGCGCAGCACCGTCGGCAGTTCCCGGTGCGCTCGCGGCGACGCCAGCCGCTCGCCCGGGTCCGCGGTCATGAGCCCGCCGCGCACCGCCCACGCCGTGAAAACCCTTGCCGAGGCCGACCGCCTGGCCAGCGTCGTGCGCCCCGCGCCGGAGGAGCGCTGCGCGGCCAACCACGACCGCAACACCGTCAGGTCCAACACACCGAGCTGTTCCCGCGCACCAGCCCGCTCCACGCCACCGCGCGCGGTGTTGCCACCCTGTCCAACGCCGTCGCGCATCACGACGTGTCGACCGTCGCCCTGCGCCGCGCGGCCAGCACCGCCACCGGCATCGCTGTGCCGTGTCGCGCCGTCGGTCGCAGCGCCGCTACCGGCGTCGTCACCGCCGGAGTCGCCGTTGCGTCTCGTGTCAGCGGCCATGTCATCGCGGGTGTCGTCGTCACACCTCACGCTGTCCTGGTCGTCGCGGTCGGCGCCGACGTGGAGCCGCGCGTCACGAGCCTGGACGTCCTGGGCAGAAACGCTCGGGGCCGCGCCGGTGTGGGGCTGGCCCTTGTGGGCGAGGTGGCCCAGCAGGGAGACGACGTCGCCGACGTAGGCGCGCACGGTGTTCGGGGACAGGCCGCGCTCGCTCGCGAGGTGGCGTTCGAAGTCGCCGACCACCGCGCCCAGCGCGCCGGGCAGGTCGGCGCGGAGCCGGACCAGGTCGACGCGGGACGGCCGACGGTGAGTGAGGGCGTCCATGGCGTGCCTACCGCCACGTCCCGGAACGGGGCGAGGGCCGCACCGATCCTCGTGGATCAGCGCCCTCGCGGGTCGGGACTACGGCAGCCACATGGTCACCGTAGGGGCCAGGGGCGACTACGCCAACCACTTGACCGACAGGTGGACGCAGGCAACCACTCGTCCGGGGGTAGCCCGGCCGAGCAAACTTCCACACCCACGGCGACGATCTTCACCTGCTCGGCACGCGTTTGCTCAGGTAGTCGGGGTGATGGGTCCACCTCCTCCCGCCTGGGAGGGCGCGGAGCGGCCGGAACTCCGCCGCCACCCTGTGTCACCGCGCTGGGCGAGCCCGGCGATCTCCAGCATGGGCAGCACGGCACGCACCTGTCCGAGTGGGATGCCCGCCTCCATCGACACCTGCTCGGGGCTGCTGCCCGTGCGCTCGTGCAACGCCTGGTGCACGCGCAACGAACGCGGGTCGAGCGAGTCGGTCGGGCGGACCGGAGCGTCGGCCTCCACGGTGAGGTCGCCGCCGATCCTGCCGATGGACTCCGCGACCTCGGCGACGCTGGTGACCGCCTGGGCCTCGCCCTCGCGCAGCATCGCGTGGCACCCGACCGACATCGCCGAGGTGATGGGCCCGGGCACGGCGAGCACCATCCGGCCGAGCGTGCGCGCGGTGGCGGCGGTGTTGCTGGCGCCGCTGCGCAGCCCGGCCTCCACCACGACGGTGCCCTCCGCCAGCGCGGCGATCAGCCTGTTGCGCACGAGGAACCGATGCCGCCCGACCCTCGTGCCCGGCGGGTACTCGCTGACCACCGCTCCGGCAGCGGCGATCCGATCGAGCAGACGCGCGTGCCCCGCCGGGTAAGGGACGTCGACACCGCAGCCCAGCACCGCCACCGTCCGACCATCGGCGGCGAGGGCACCACCGTGCGCGGCGCCGTCGATGCCGTACGCGGCACCGGAGATCACCGTGAACCCACGCCGCGCCAAGCCGTGCGCGAACTCGGCGGAGACGTGCTCGCCGTAGCCGGTCGCCGCCCGCGCTCCGACGATCGCGACGGACTGCTCGGTCAGCTCGGCGAGGTCGGGGTCACCGCGCACCCACAGCGCCACCGGCTCGGCGGCGTCCGCGCGTCCTCGGATCGCCGCGGCGGTGAAGGACAGCAACCGCCACGCGGGCCATCCGTCGTCCTCCGGCACGACCAGCCGAGCACCAGTCGCTGCCGCGGCGCGGAGGTCCGCGTCCGGACGCCAGATCTCGGCGCGCGCGCTGGTCACCTTCGCCACCTCCGCGGGCACCTCACCGGACCGGATCAGCACGGCCGCCCGCTGTGGACCGTGCAGGGCCACGAAAGCGACGAGCGAGGGCGCGGGAGGCTCCGCGACGCGCGACAGGTAGGCCCTGGCCACCTCGACGGAGGGCAGCGCGCCGGTCACATCGGCCTCCCGCGCGCGACGCCGTCCGGCAGGCTGGGGTCATGGGCGAGGACTTGGGCAGGTGGGAACCCGCCACCCCGGCGGAGGTCGGCGCGCTGTTCGCGGCCTTCCGGGGACCGTGGTGGATCGCCGGGGGCTGGGCGATCGAGTTCGCCATCAATCCGTCCACTGTGGACGGAATGCGCCCGCACGCCGACATCGACGTGCTGGTCCTGCGCGAACACCACCTCGGAGCGCACGACGTCCTCCCAGGGTGGGAACTGTGGGCGGCGGACCCACCGGGAACGCTGCGCCGGTGGCCGCCCGGCGAGGTGCTGCCGCCGACCGTGCACGACGTGTGGTGCAGGCAGAGCGCGGAAGCGCCGTGGCGCGTCCAGCTGATGATCGACGAGTCGCGCGGCACCGAGTGGATCTCGCGGAGGGGCAACGGAATTCGCCGCCCGCTGGCGGAGATCGGCCAGGTCACCACCGGAGGATTGCCGTTCCTGCGACCGGAGATCCAGCTGTTCTACAAGTCCCGGGGCATGCGCGCCAAGGACGAGCAGGACTTCCTCGCTGTGCTCCCGCACCTGGGCGCCGACCAACGGCGGTGGCTCAGCGACGCCATGCCGAAGGGGCATCCCTGGCGGGAACTGTCGCTCGATCACGGCTGAGCGAGTCACGCCGACCTCCGATCGCGGAACTCCAGCGCTGAAGCCACCTCGTCCACCCCTGGCTTGTCGAGCCCAGCCAGATCGGCGAGCGTCCAAGCCACCCGCAAGCACCTGTCGGCACCTCGGCCGGTCACCACGCCGATGTCCAGTCCGTGGTCCAAGAGCTCGATCGCTTCACGCGCCAACGGGAAGTCCCGCCGCAGCACGGTTCCCGGCACCTCGGCGTTCGAGCCCAACCCGTAGGCGGACCACCGGTGCGCAGCACGCCGCCGCGCTTCCTGCACGCGTTCGCGCACGACCGAAGTCGGCTCGGGCTCGGAGCCGTCGCAGGCGGACATCGCGGTGAGCGGGCGCATCCGCACCCGGATGTCCACGCGGTCCAGCAACGGGCCGGACAATCGGGCCAGGTAGCGGCGGCGAGCGTTCGGCGGGCACAAGCACTCGGTGTCCCTGGGCGGAGCGCACGGGCACGGATTGGTCGCCAGCACGAGCTGGAACCGAGCGGGATACCGGACCACGCCGTCGCGCCGCGCCAGCCGAACCTCGCCCTCCTCCAACGCCGTGCGCAGCGTCTCCAGTCGATGCGGTCCGAACTCGCAGGCCTCGTCCAGGAACAGCACGCCGCGGTGCGCCCGACTGACCGCACCCGGCTTGGCCAGTCCTGTGCCTCCACCGACCATCGCGGGAACCGAGAGCGAGTGGTGCGGGGCGACGAAGGGCGGCGAGTCGATCAGCGGCGCATCGGCCGCCAGTGCGCCTGCGACGGAATGGATCGCGGTGACCTCCAACGCCTGCTCCGGCGTCAGCTCCGGCAGAAGTCCGCACAGCCGTTGAGCCAGCATGGTCTTGCCGGTGCCAGGCGGCCCCACGAACAGCAGGTGGTGCCCGCCAGCGGCCGCCACCTCCAACGCCCACCGGGCCTCGGGTTGACCGAGCACATCGGCGAGATCGACCGCGGACGTCCGCTTGGCCGGAGCCCGCTCAGGCGGGGTCTCCAGGCTGTGTTCGCCGCGCAGGCAGGCCAGGACCTCGTCGAGCCGATGCGCCCCGAAGACCCGCATGCCGTCCACCAGGCCGGCCTCGGGAAGCGCCTCCGCGGGGACGATGGCCTCGCTCAGCCCGGCCCTGCGCGCCGCCAACAGGCCGGGCAGCACACCGCGAACCGGTCGTACCCTGCCGTCGAGCGCCAGTTCACCGATCAGCGCGAAGCCGTCCAGCACGTCCGCCGGAATCGCCTTGGCAGCGGCCAGGATCGCGCAGGCGATCGCCAGGTCGTAGCCGGAACCGCCCTTGGGCAGAGCAGCCGGGGAGAGCCCCAGCGTGATCCGGTGCGCCGGCCACTGCTCGCCGCTGTTGCGCACCGCCGCCCGCACGCGCTCCTTGGCCTGTTGCAACGCCGCGTCGGGCAGACCGACCAACCGCACGGCGGGCAGGCCCGCGCCGATGTCGGCCTCCACCTCCACCGCGACGCCGTCCACCCCGAACAACGCGACGGACCACGCTCTCGCCAGTCCCACTCAGACCACCCCGCGCCGGTGGTCGATGAAAGTCCTGCCGTCCGGGCGGCACAGCACCGCGACCACGTCGCAGCGGATCGCGCACCACCCGACGCGGTGGACCGACAGCCACTGCTGGGCCAACACCCTCATCCGGCGCAGCTTCGCCTGGGTGACCGCCTCCTCCGGGCGGCCGAACCCGGTGTCGGAGCGGGTCTTCACCTCGCACACCACCAGCGTCTCGCCATCGCTGGCCACCACGTCCAGCTCACCGAGGCGACACCGCCAGTTGCGGCTCAGCACCACCATGCCCTGGCGTTCGAGGTAGCAGACGGCGAGGTCCTCACCCCTGCGTCCCAGCTCCTGGTTGGCCGCTCCACGTCGCGTCCCCACACTGCCTCCTCCCGCGAGTCCCACCTCGACGAGTCCCACCTCGACGATGCGGCATCCACGGAGCGCCCAGAGCCGCTCGGGAGCGATCTGTGGACAACCACCACCGATGTGGACAACCAGCCGCATCAGGTCCGCGAAGGGCGCGAAAGAGTCAGGGGCGCGTGCTGTGCGCACGCGCCCCTGACGGGAAGAACCGAGTGGTTACTGGCCGAACGGCCCGGGCTCCGGCAGCCGCAGATCCGGCTTGTCCAGCTCCTCGACGTTGACGTCCTTGAACGTGATCACCCGGACGTTCTTCACGAACCGGGCGGGCCGGTACATGTCCCACACCCAGGCGTCGGACATCCGCACCTCGAAGTACACCTCGCCGTCGGCGTTGCGCACCTGCACGTCAACGGCGTTGGCCAGGTAGAAGCGGCGCTCCGTCTCCACGACATAGGAGAACTGACTGACTATGTCGCGGTACTCCTTGTAGAGCTGCAGCTCCATCTCGGTCTCGTACTTCTCGAGATCCTCCGCGCTCATGCGGTCCGCGCCCCTCCTGCTTGCGAGCCTGCCACCCCGGGCACGGGGGGCACCCCATTCTGAACCACTCCGGCTCGATCCAAGTGCAGCAGCCCTGATCTGACCCGGCGCGGCGCGCGCATGCCGTGCTCGGCAGCCGCCGCCACCACGTTGGCATAGGACCACCGGTGCTGGTCACTCGGCCCGTGTTTGAGCAGCGCGGCCGAGTGGTCGGCGGTCGCGTAGCCCTTGTGCACGTCAAATCCGAACACCGGCAGATCCTCGTGCATTCCGGCCATGATGCGGTCCCTGGTCACCTTCGCCAGCACCGAGGCGGCCGCGACGCACGCGGCGGCCTGGTCGCCCTTGACCACGGCCACGCTCGGCGCGGTCAGCCCGGGAACCCGGAACCCGTCGGTCAGCACGTAGCCGGGGTGCTCGGCGAGCCGGGCGACGGCGCGCCGCATGCCCTCGATGTTGGCCACGTGCACCCCGATGCAGTCGACCTCGGCGGCGTCGACCACCACGACCGCGTGGTCAGCGGCCCGCTGCAGGACGAGGTCGTACATCCGGTCCCGGGCGGCCACGGTCATCAGCTTGGAGTCGTTGAGCCCTTCCAGGCGCCGCACGTCGCCCGGGCGCAGCACGCAGGAGGCGATGACGAGCGGACCGGCGCACGCGCCCCGCCCCGCCTCGTCCACCCCGGCGACCGGCCCCAGGCCCCTGCGGGCGAGGGTCGACTGCAGCGCCCAGGTCCCGGTGCTGGAACGCACAACCGCCCTCGGTGGCCTCGGCACGGGCAGCCGGGCACCGGGGGCGGTGCGCACGAGAGCTGTCATCAGCAGCGCTGACCTTTAGTCCTGGCTGGTCATCCGGGAGCGGATGCCGCGGCTGGTGCGGCGGAACAGCCAGAGCACCGGCCACGCGGCCGCGAGCCCGAGTCCGGCGGGCAGACCTGCCTGCCACGCGGGCGCGGAGAGCGCGACGGCCTGCGGGTTCGGGTTGTCGATGCCCTGCCAACGACTCGGCGGCAGCACGATGAACTGAGCCTTGCCGATCACGTTGGCCACCGGCACCGGCCCGTGGTTGTCCGCGCGCGAGTCGGAGGAGTTGTTGCGGTTGTCGCCCATCATCCAGAGCTGGCCCTCGGGGACCTTGACGGCGGCGAACTCCTCCTGCTTGTCGCCGCGGCCCTCCTCGTAGTGGATGTAGGGCTCGGTCAGCGGCTTGCCGTCGACCTTGACCTTGTTGTCCGGAGTGCAGCACTCGACGGTCTGGCCGCCGACGGCGATCACGCGCTTGACGAAGTCGCGCTCGTTCGGCGGAGCGAGGCCGATGACCGACCCGAGCTCCTGGAACCAGCGGACGACCACGTTGTCCGAGCGGTTGTCGTCGAACTCCGTCTGGCTCCACGAGTCCGGACCTCGGAAGACCACCACGTCACCGGGCTTGGGATCGGTGAAGTTGTAGGTGATCTTGTCGACCAGCACCCGGTCGTTCGTGCACCCGAAGCAGCCGTGGAGGGTCGTCTCCATGGACTGCGAGGGGATCACGTAGACCCGGGCCAGGAAGGTCTGGATCAGGAAGGTGAGCACCAGGGCGGTGAGGATGAGGATCGGCAGCTCACGCCAGAAGGAGCTCTTCTTCTTCGCCGGCTTCTCGCCGACAGGGTGATCTCCGTCCGAGGAACCGGAATCGGGATCACCCTGTGCGGCGGGCGAAGGATCTAGTTCGGCCACGACGCCAGGCTACGCAGTTCTCGACGACGTGCGTCAGGAGCTGCGGACCGTGTCGCGCTTCTCCTTGATCTTGGCGGCCTTGCCGCGAAGCTCACGGAGGTAGTAGAGCTTGGCGCGACGCACGTCACCGCGGGTCGCGACCTCGATCTGGGCGATGTTCGGGGAGTGCACCGGGAAGGTGCGCTCGACGCCGACGCCGAAGGAGACCTTGCGGACCGTGAAGGTCTCCTGCAGGCCGCCGCCGTGCCGACGGATGACCACGCCCTGGAAGACCTGGACTCGCGAGCGCGAGCCCTCGATGACGCGGACGTGGACCTTGAGGGTGTCGCCCGGGCGGAAGTCCGGAATGTCGGAGCGCAGCGACTGGGCGTCCAAGGCGTCCAGGGTGTTCATCGGGGGTCCGTCCTCACGTGTGCTTCGTGCTCTCCGCCTCGGGTCCACCCGTCAGATGACGAGGACATCCCCTGCGGCGGGAGATGGCTTGGCTGGGCGCACCGGGATTCACCCGGCGGCGGCAACCTGTCCAGTCTGCCAGACGGGTTGCCCGGTCATGAAATCGACCCGGGTAGCTGCTGGTCACGCAACCGGTCGAGGAGTTTACGGTCCTGCTTGTCCAGCCCGGACTCCGGGAGGGCCGCGAGCAGGTCGGGCCTGCGTTCGAAGGTCCTCTCCAGCGCCCGGTCGCGCCTCCAGCGGGCGATCGCGGCGTGGTTGCCGGAGCGCAGCACCTCGGGCACCTCGCGGTCCTTCCAGACCACGGGGCGGGTGTAGCTCGGCCCTTCGAGCAGGCCGTCGGAGAAGGAGTCCTGCTGGTGCGACGCCGGGTTGCCGAGCACCCCGGGCAGCAGCCGGACCACCGCCTCCACGATGGCGAGCACCGCCACCTCGCCGCCGACCAGCACGTAGTCGCCGATGGACAGTTCCTCCACCGGCATCCTGGTCGCGGCATCGTCGATCACCCGCTGGTCGATGCCCTCGTAGCGGCCGCAGGCGAAGACCAGGTGGGACTCCTGCGCCAACTCCTCGGCGACCGCCTGGGTGAACGGGCGGCCGGCGGGGGTGGGCACGATGAGGCGCGGTGCGGCACCGGCGCAGACCTCCTCCAGTGCCTCCCCCCACACCTGGGGCTTCATCACCATGCCCGGGCCGCCGCCGAACGGGCTGTCGTCGACCGCCTTGTGGACGTCGTAGGTCCACCTGCGCAGGTCGTGCACGCCCAGTTCGAGCAGGCCCTTGTCGATGGCCTTGCCCAGCAGCGCCTCGCGCAGCGGGGAGAGGTAGTCCGGGAAGATCGTGATGACGTCGACGCGCATCGCTACTCGATGCTCAGCAGGCCGTCCGGCGGGTCGATGACCACCCGGCCGCCCGCGATGTCGACGGTCGGCACGATCTGCTCCACGAACGGGATCAGCACCTCGCGCCCGTCCTGGGCCTTGACCACGAGCAGCTCCCCACCGGGGCCGTGTGCGATCTCGCGCACGGTCCCGACGGCGGTGCCGTCCAGCAGCTCCACGGCCAGCCCCTCGAGCTGGTGGTCGTAGAACTCGTCCGGGTCCTCGATCGGCGGGAGCCGGTCCACCTCGACGGTGAGCAGGCTCCCCCGCAGGTCCTCGGCCGCCTCGCGGGTGCCGAGGCCGTCGAAGAACACCAGCAGCCGCCCGGTGTGAGGCCGGGCGGCCGCGACGGTGAGTGTTCTCGTCGAGCCGCGCACGCCGAGCGCGACACCGGGAGCGAAGCGGTCCTCGGGCGAGTCCGTTCGGACGTCGATCACGAGCTCGCCACGGACACCGTGCGGTTTCACCACACGTCCGACTACCAGTTCCACTTCGTCCCGATCTCGCTCAGCGGTCGGTGTCGATGACGTCGACGCGCAGGCCGCGGCCACCGATACCGGACATGACGGTGCGCAGCGCCGTTGCGGTACGACCGCCCCGACCGATCACCTTGCCCAGGTCGTCGGGGTGCACGTGCACCTCAAGGGTGCGGCCACGCCGAGTCGTGATCAACTGGACGCGCACGTCGTCCGGGTTCTCGACGATGCCGCGGACGAGGTGCTCGAGAGCGTCCGCGAGCTCGCTCACGCCTCGCCGCCCTCGGCCTTCTCGGCGTCGCCCTCGGTCTTGGCCTCAGCCTTGTCCGCCTTCTTGGCGGGCTTCTTCTTCGGCGTGGTGGCGTCGACGCTGGGCTCGGAACCCGCGGCCTCGAGAGCGGCCTCGAAGAGGGCCTTCTTGTCGGCCTTCGGCTCCTTGACCTTCAGGGTGCCCTCGGCGGGCGCCGGCAGGCCCTTGTGCTTCTGCCAGTCACCGGTCAGCTCCAGCAGGCGCTGCACGGGCTCGGTCGGCTGCGCGCCGACACCCAGCCAGTACTGCGCGCGCTCGGAGTCGACCTCGACCAGGCTCGGCTCTTCCTTGGGGTGGTACTTGCCGATCGTCTCGATCGCCTTGCCGTTGCGACGGGTGCGCGAGTCGGCGATGACGATGCGGTAGTGCGGCGAACGGATCTTGCCAAGCCGCATGAGCTTGATCTTGACGGCCACGGGTAGGAGTGCTCCTCAACTGTGTTCACGGTTGAGCGCTCGTGACCAGCGTGGGGTTGCGGGTCAGAACGTCCAGATGTCTAGGCGCCCTTGACCGGCGAGAGGGGCCGAGCAGGGCGGACAGCCAGCCATTGTGCCAGATCGGCGGGGGCGGCCGAACACGCCCTAGGCGGGCAGCACGCCGAGCACCGTCAGCAGCAGCCCCAGCGCCGGGAGCAGGTTGTTCACCTGGTGGGCGACGATGCTGGCCAGCAGGCGCCCGGTGATCAGCCTGGCCAGGCCGATCGGGATGGCGATGACCAGCAGCAACGGGGTGCGCGCCGGTTCCAGGTGGGCGACGGCGAAGATCGAGGTGCTGACGCCGAAGGCGGCCCACCGGCTCCACTTGAGGCGCTCGGCGGCCCCCCAGACCAGGCCGCGGTAGAGGATTTCCTCACAGATCGGCGCGATCAGCCACAGGTGCAGGAAGACCAGGACCGCGACGGTCGGCGAGAGGTGCACGCCGTCGAGCACGTTGCCCACGGCCGAGCTGGCCTCGTCCTTGCCCATCCACTTGGTCCACAGCGAGGACGCGATCAGCGTCGGGACCAGGCTGATCACCCCGATGGTCAGCCCGAGCACCACGTCCGACCAGCGCCACTCGATGCGCAGGTCGATCAGCGGGCCGTTGCCCCGGAACTTCGTCGCGGCGATCCCGACCGCGGCGGCGAGCACGATCGGCACCGACAGCGTCAGCACCAGCCCGAGGTGCGAGAGCGGTTCGCCGGCGGCCGGGCGGAACATCGCCGCGAGGAACACCGAGACCAGCAGGAACACCAACTGGGCGAGCAGGAAGGCGCCGAAGCCCCAGCGGTGCGCGCGGACCGGGGTGTCCGGACCGTGGGCGGGGGCCGGGCTGCTGCCCAGCGCGCGCAGGTAGGCCGCCCAGGCGCGCACGCCACCACCGCTCGACTCCTGCGGTGCGTTCACGTGCGCCTCCGAACGTCGGGTGCTGAGAACGGGATGCGGTGGAGCTCAACCGGCCGCGAAGAACAGCACCGTGGCGGGCAGCAGGTTGTAGACGGCGTGGGCCACGATGCTGGCGCCGATCCGTCCGGTGATCATGCGGGCGGTTCCGAGGAGCAACCCGGCCGCGAACAGTAGCGGCATCCGGTCCGGTTCCTGGTGGATGAACGCGAACATCATCGTGGTGAGCACCAGAATCGCATACCTCGGCACCCGATAGTGTTCGAGCGCTCCCCACAGCGCGCCCCTGACCAGCAGTTCCTCGGTGATCGGGGCGCCGACGGCGATGAACAGGACGAAGATCGCCAGCCAGATCGTCTGCCCCTCGGAGAACACCGGCAGCCCGGCGATCGGCCCCTCCGGGCCGCCGTCACCCGAATTGCGGACCAGGATCAGCCCGATGATCCACGCGGGCACGAGCGCGGCGAGCCCGCACAGCACGCCGACGCGCACGTCGCGCATGGTCGGCTTGAAGCCGAAGTCGGAGACCGGGCCCCTGCCGCGCATCCACGACACCACGGCGGGGCCGAGGCCGAGCAGCAGGTTGGGCACGAAGGCGAGCAGCAGCAGCGGGCCGAGCTTGGGCGGGTCGGCGGGGTCGAAGCCGCGCAGCTGCCCCGCCATGAGCACGCTGATCAGCAGCGACAGCAGGTAGAAGCCGCCGAAGCCGATGAAGAAGGCCAGGAAGCCCCAGTGCAGGCTGCCCCGGGCCGCGGCGACCTGCTCGGCCTCCCAGAACCTGGTGTGCAGCTTGACGTCCCTGCCGTCCTGGACCCCGCGCATCGGCATCCCGTACGCGGCCCACGAGGGCTGCGGAACACCCATCGGCGGAGTGGCGGCTTCGGAGGAATGGTCATCGGTACCACCGGAGTCCTGCCGTTGGTCTTCCACACACCCTCCATACCCCGTGACGCCGTGGTCGAGACGCTAGCCGGTGGCGGGGCGCCCGCAGGTCACCGCATCGGACGACCACGCAGCACGACCAGCGACGGCGTGCGCAGCGCGGCCAGGTCCACCCTCGGGTCCCTGTCGTAGACGACCAGGTCGGCGGGGGTGCCGTGGGCGATCGAGGACATGCCGAGCCAGCGTCGGGCGGCCCAGCTCGCCGCGCC
This sequence comes from Allokutzneria sp. NRRL B-24872, assembly GCF_002155965.1. Lineage (GTDB taxonomy): Bacteria > Actinomycetota > Actinomycetes > Mycobacteriales > Pseudonocardiaceae > Allokutzneria. Next base: position 20,524 of record NZ_MUMH01000076.1, on the reverse strand, counting down.
GATGGCCTGCTCGGCGCTCATCCCCACCGAGTGCAGCGCGGCGATCTCGTCGGCGATGCGGCCGTGCTTGATGCCGCCGCCCGCGTCGGTGCCCGCGTACACCGGCACGCCCGCCTCGATCGCCTGCGCGACGGTCTCGCGCGAATTCGCGTAGAGGCTGCGCATGTGCCCCGCGTACCGCGGGTACTTGGCCGCCTTGTCGGCGATGTCGGGGAAGTTCTCGATGTTGATCAGCGTGGGGACCAGCGCGGTGCCGCGCTCGGCCATCACGTCGATCACCTCGCGGCTGAGCCCGGTGCCGTGCTCGATGCAGTCGATCCCGGCGTTGACCAGGCCGGGGACCGCGTCCTCCGAGAACACGTGCGCGGTCACGCGGGCGCCTGCTCCGTGCGCGACCTCGATCGCCTCGGCGAGCACGTCCTCGGGCCAGAGCGGGGCGAGGTCGCCGACGCCGCGGTCGATCCAGTCGCCGACGAGTTTGACCCAGCCGTCGCCGTAGGCGGCCTGCTCCGCGACGGCGGCGGGCAGGTCGGCCGGGTCCTCGACGTCGACGCCGAGGTAGGGGATGTAGCGCTTGGGCCGGGAGATGTGCCGTCCCGCCCTGATCAGCCTCGGCAGGTCCTCGCGCTGTTGGAGCGGCCGGGTGTCGATCGGCGAGCCGCAGTCCCTGATCAGCAGGGTGCCCGCGTCGCGGTCGATCTCCGCCTGCGCGGCGGCTTCCGGCAGGTCGACCGGGCCGCCGGGGCCGATGCCGACGTGGCAGTGCGCGTCGACCAGCCCCGGCACGATCCAGCAGCCGTCCGCGACCGTGACGGCGTCGGGCACCGGCTCGAACGAGATCAGCCCGTCGGCCACCCACACGTCGCGGACGTCGTCGCCGTGCTCCTCGCGGGGCAGCACGACCCCGCGCAGGTGCAGGTTCGGCACGGCTAGTCCTTTTTCTTCTTCTTGCCGAAGTTCAGCTTCGAGGGGTCGAAGCCCGGGGGCAGCTGGTCCAGGCCCGCGAGGCCCGGCGGCAGCTGGTTGAGGCCGGGGGGCATGCCGGAGAGGTCGGGCATCCCAGCGGGCAGAGCGCCACCGGTGTTGTTCTTGGGCCCGAACTTCTTGCCCTTCTTCCCCTTCTTGCCCTTGAGCTTCTTGGAACCGCCACCGCCCATGCCCGGCATGCCGAAGCGGCCGGCCATCTGCTTCATCATCTTGCGGGCGTCGAAGAAGCGGTTGACCAGGTCGTTGATCTCGCTGACCGCGACACCGGAGCCGTTGGCGATGCGCAGCCGCCGCGATGCGTTGATCATCTTCGGGTCGGCGCGCTCGGCCGGGGTCATGCCGCGGATGATCGCCTGGAGCCGGTCGAGGTGCTTCTCGTCGACCTGGGCCATCGCGTCCTTCATCTGGCCCGCGCCCGGCAGCATGCCCAGCAGGTTGGCGATCGGGCCCATCTTGCGGATGGCCAGCATCTGCTCGAGGAAGTCCTCCAGCGTCAGCTCGCCGGAGCCGATCTTGGCGGCGGTCTGCTCGGCCTGCTGGGCGTCGAAGACCTGCTCGGCCTGCTCGATCAGCGAGAGGACGTCGCCCATGCCCAGGATGCGGCTGGCCATCCGGTCCGGGTGGAAGACGTCGAAGTCCTCCAGCTTCTCGCCGCTGGAGGCGAACAGGATCGGCTGGCCGGTGACGTGCCGGACCGACAGCGCGGCGCCACCGCGGGCGTCGCCGTCGAGCTTGGTCAGCACCACGCCGGTGAAGCCGACGCCGTCGCGGAAGGCCTCGGCGGTGGTGACCGCGTCCTGGCCGATCATCGCGTCGACGACGAAGAGGATCTCGTCGGGCTGGACCGCGTCGCGGATGTCGGCGGCCTGCCTCATCAGCTCCTCGTCGACACCGAGGCGACCGGCGGTGTCGACCAGCACCAGGTCGTGCTGGGCCCGGCGGGCCTCCTCGATGGCGCGGCGGGCCACGTCGACCGGGTCGCCGACGCCGTTGCCCGGCTCGGGCGCGTAGACCGGGACCCCGGCGCGCTCGCCGACGACCTGGAGCTGGTTGACCGCGTTGGGGCGCTGGAGGTCGCAGGCGACCAGCAGCGGGGTGTGGCCCTGGCCGGAGAGGAACTTGGCCAGCTTGCCCGCGAGCGTGGTCTTACCGGCGCCCTGCAGACCGGCGAGCATGATCACCGTCGGCGCGGTCTTGGCCAGGTTCAGCCGCCGGGTCTCGCCGCCGAGGATGGTGACGAGCTCCTCGTTGACGATCTTGACGACCTGCTGGGCCGGGTTCAGGGCCTCGGAGACCTCCGAGCCCTTGGCCCGCTCCTTGACCTGCGCGATGAACTGCCGCACCACGGGCAGCGCGACGTCGGCCTCCAGCAGCGCGATGCGGATCTCGCGGCAGGTGGCGTCGATGTCGGCGTCGGAGAGGCGCCCCTTGCCGCGCAGGTTCTTCAGTACCGCTGTGAGACGGTCGGAGAGAGTGTCGAACACGGGTTTCGGGCTCCAGCCAGGTGAGGTCTGCTCAGGCTCAGTCGGGTCTCAGGGTAGCCGGAAGCCGGAACTCGACCCTGACCCGCTCGTCGATGTCGTGCCGCCGGAGCACGCACACCTTCCGCCAGCCGGGGAAGGTGTAGCCCGCGCGCAACCGCCTGCGGATGCCGGAGGCCCTGCGGACGTGCTTGGCGAAGGACTCCGCGGGCAGCACCCGTCCCCTGCTGTGCTGTCCCGCCAACGCCTCGACCGCGCTGACGTCCAACCAGACGAACGTGCCGGAACGACGCGTCAGCACGCGCAGCGCGGCGATCCACACTCGCGTGCTCACGCGCGTCGCGGGTTCGTGCACGACCACGGCGCCGCGTGCGGTGGCGGCGTACCAGACGAGCCGCGCGTGATGGGTGATGTGCACGAGTGGCCTGTAGAGCCGATAGGGCACCGGTCCGAACAACTCGCGCAACGGGCGGCGGACCTGGTCGGAGTCGAGCACCTTCACGTGCGCGGGCACGTCAGCCCTGCGGAGCAGTTCGGATTTCCCCGCTCCCGGGAGTCCCGCGAGCAGCACCAGGTCTCGACCGCCGACTGTGAAGACGGCGGGCGCTCTGCGGGTTCTCGGCGCTTCCACTACTCGGCAACGAGTGATGGCCACGGCAGCGTTCCAGGCGCGTGCGAATTGTGATTGATGACCGTTTTCTAACAGCTCCGCGCAACCTCCGCAGAGGCGGGTTCCCCGCACGGAGAAGCGCCCGTGGTGGGGAGCGGTTCCGACCCCGAAGCCGAACCGCGCCCACCACGGGCGCCGCGACGCACTCAATCCCCGCCTTCGCGCCAGCTCCGCCACACCCCCGTGTCGGCGGTTCCGCGCGACCCTCACCCGCGAACGACACAGGTGAGGCCGGTGCCTCCACACTGGTCGACGGCGGACGCATGAGCCCGTGACGCGGTTCGGCCAGAAAAGTTTCAGCGGGCTGCGGCGAGCACCGCGCGCTCGATCGACCTCCGTGACGAGATGTCGCCGTCCAGGCAGAACGCGTCGATCACCGTGCCGCCCAGCGTGGACACACGAGCCCACCGAACGTTCACGGCGCAGGACTCAAGCGCGGCGGCGACGCGGTGCAGCAAGCCGATGCGGTCGGTGGCGCGGAGTTCGAGCACCACGGCCCCGGAAGCCTCGTCGTCGAACCACAGCACCTTGGGTGGGGCCACTTCCTCCGGTGGTCCGCCGTAGTCGCGTTCCTTGGCCGCCAAGCGGTCCTTCAGTGGCAGTGATCCGTCGAGGGCTCGACGCAGCTGTTCCTGCAGCAGCGTCGGATCGGGCAGTGTGCCGAAGCGCGGCGAGACGGTGAACGTCTCCACGGCTGCGTTCTCGTGCCCGTGCAACACAGCCGCGTGCACTTCGAGCGAGTTGAGTGCGAGCACTCCGGCGACTCTGGACAGCAATCCGGGGCGGTCGGGCGCGAACACGGTCACGGTCGCACTGGGGCCGTCTTCGGCTAGAAGCACCTTCGGGCGCCCGGACTCCAGCGCGGACACCGCGAGTTCTCGTTGGTCTTCAGGTAGCGGTTCGGGCTCCGGTAGTGGATCGCCCGCCATCGCCGCACGACAGCGGCCTACAAGGTCCGCGATGAGCGCTGCTTTCCAATCGGTCCAAACGCCGTGCCCCGTGGACAGGGAGTCGGCTTCGGCCAACGCGTGCAGGAGTTCCAACAGCACCGCGTTGCCTTCAAGCGTCTCTACGACGCGGTGCACCGTCGCGGGGTCTTCGACGTCGCGGCGCGTCGCGGTGTGTGGAAGCAGCAGGTGGTGTCGCACGGCGTCAGAGACGAGCTTGACGTCGTTGGGCCACAAACCGATTCGTTCGGCTACCTGTGTCGCCAACGCTGCACCGACGACGGAGTGGTCAGACTGCTCGGGATCGCGGCGGCCGATCGTGATGCCCTTACCAAGGTCGTGCACCAACGCTATGAGCAGCAACAGGTCTGGCCTGGACACACGAGTCGCGAGACGCGCCGCGTGCACGACGGTCTGCACGAGGTGCCGGTCAACGGTCCACATGTGCGCGGCGTCGCGCGGAGGCAGATCGCGGACCGAGCCCCACTCCGGGATCAGCCTGCCCCACAGCCCCGTGCGGTCGAGCGCTTCGACTACGTCCACTAGGCCGCGACCGCAGCTCAACAGCGACAGCAGCTCTTCGCGCGCATCGCGGGGCCACGGTTTGCGCAGCTCTGGCGCGGAGTCCGCGAGCTTGGCAAGAGTGCCCGCAGCGATCGGGCTGTTGGTGCGCGCTGCCGCCGCCGCAACGCGCAACAACAGCGCGGGATCGCGGTGGGGCACAGCGTCTCTTGCGAGCGCGACTTCGCCCCCGTGCAGCACAACGCCCTCGTCCAACGGCCTGCGCGCAGGGCGGCGCTGCCACGGCGTAAGCACACCGAGCGTGCGTTTCGGCGCTGCGGCGCGCGCGGTGCGCAGTGCGACTTCGAGCGCGAAGCTCACCGTGCGCCCGGCACTCGAAATCGCGCGCGCGAGCTCGAAGCGGTCGGTCATGCCCAACGCGGACGCGACGTCGTCGCCGTCCTGTGCGCGCAGAACGTCCTGTGGGCGCGCGCTGATGCGATGCAGCTCCGTACGCGCGTCCAGCAACAACGCGTGCGCACCGGAAATGTCGGCGGCGGGACGATCCACGACCTGGGCCGCCGCAAGCGCGTCAAGCAGCTGGAGGTCGCGCAGGCCGCCCTTGCCGTGCTTGAGGTCCGGTTCGACGCGGTGGGAGATCTCGCCGCCGCGGTGCCACCGCTCAGCAGCGGACTCGGCCAGCTCGTCGAGCCTGCCGCGGATGCCGGAGCGCCACGCTTGTCTGGCCGTGGCGGACAGCCGCTGCGTGATCTCCATGTCCCCGGCGATGTGCCGGATCTCCAACAGCCCCAATGCAACGCGGAGGTCCGTCCCTGCCGCGCGCTTGGCCTCGGCGATCGTGCGCACGGAGTGGTCCAGGCCGATGCCGGAGTCCCACAACGGGTACCAGACGCGATCGGCCAGCTCAGCGATGTCGGAACGTCCACTATGGACGATGATGAGGTCCAGATCGGAGCGCGGGGTCAGCTCACGCCTGCCGAGCGCCCCCACGGCGACCAGCGCGGTGCCCGGGCCGACGAGCCCCGCAGCGCTCGCATGCGCGCTCAGCCAGAAGTCGTGCAGATCGACCAGTGCGCCGCGCAGCTCCTCCGGCGCCAATCTGCGCTGTCCTGGCGCTGGGGTGAACAGCAACCCCCTGGCACGAACCAGGTCCTCAGCGGCTCCACCGCTCACGGTCGTCATCTCCCCCGCCACCCCTCAACAGAGCAGCGGGTGCGCCCCGGTGATCGGAGCGCACCCGCGACTGGCTTATAGAGCGTCGTTGCCGCGTTCACCGGTGCGCACGCGGACCAAGGTCTCCACCGGAGTCACCCAGACCTTGCCGTCACCGATCTTCCCGGTGCGCGCGGCTTCGACCACGGCGTCGACGACCTTGCCCGCGACCTCGTCGTCCACCAGGACCTCGACGCGGACCTTGGGCACGAAGTCGACCGCGTACTCAGCACCGCGGTAGACCTCTGTGTGGCCCTTCTGCCTGCCGTAGCCCTGCACCTCGCTGACTGTCATGCCGAGCACGCCGAGCTGCTCCAGCGCGCTCTTGACGTCGTCCAGGGTGAACGGCTTGACGATGGCGGTCACCAGCTTCATGGCTTGCTCTCCTCAAGGGCCGGGGAGGACAGGGTGGTCACGCTCGCGGCACGGCCGGAGCCGCGGCCACCGAAAGAGACCAGCTCGTAGGCGCTCTCCGCGTGCTCGGACTCGTCGATGCCGGTCACCTCGGCCTCAGCGCCGACGCGGAACCCGACCGTGTACTTGATCGCGAGGCCGATCAGCAGGCTGAGCACGAACGAGTAGACCAGCACCGCGCCCGCGCCGAGAGCCTGCTTGCCGAGCTGGTCGAAGCCACCGCCGTAGAACAACCCGTCGATCCCGGCCGGGGCGGACTTCGAGGCGAACAGGCCGATCAGCAGGGTGCCCGCGAGGCCGCCGACCAGGTGCACGCCGACCACGTCGAGCGAGTCGTCGTAGCCCAGCTTGTACTTCAGCGGCACGGCGAGGGCGCACAGCACAGCGGCGATGAACCCGACCGCGATGGAGCCCAGCGGCGTCACGGAGTTCGCGGCCGGGGTGATCGCGACCAGGCCTGCGACGATGCCGGAAGCCGCACCGAGCGTCGTGGCGTGACCGTCCCGGATGCGCTCCACGACCAGCCAGCCCAGCGTGGCGGCGGCGGTGGCGACGAGGGTGTTGATGAAGGCGACACCGGCGGTCCCGTTGGCCGCGACGGCCGAACCGGCGTTGAAGCCGAACCAGCCGAACCACAGCAGGCCCGCGCCGAGCACCACCAGCGGCAGGTTGTGCGGCTTCATCGGTTCCCTCGGCCAGCCCTTGCGCTTGCCCAGCACCAGGGCGAGGGCGAGCGCGGCGGCTCCGGCGTTGATGTGCACCGCGGTGCCACCGGCGAAGTCAAGCGCGCCAAGGGTGTTGGCGATCCAACCGCCCGGGTCGACGACGTTGCCCGCCGCGTCCTTGCCGTCGAAGTCGAAGACCCAGTGCGCCACCGGGAAGTACACGACGATCGACCACACGGCGGCGAACAGCAGCCATGGGCCGAAGCGGGCGCGGTCGGCGATGGCACCGGAGATCAGGGCGACGGTGATGATGGCGAACATCGCCTGGAAGGCCACGAACGCGGTGGTGGGAATCGTGCCGAACAACGAGTCGGCGCCGAGCAGTCCCTCCAACCCGAAGAACTCGAACGGTTTTCCGAGAAGGCCGCCGCCGACATCGGTGCCGAAAACGGTGGAGTAACCGATGAGCACCCACAGCACGCCGACGACGGCGATGCTGCCGAGGCTCATCATGAGCATGTTCAGCACGCTCTTCGCGCGCACCATGCCGCCGTAGAAGAACGCGAGCCCTGGTGTCATGAGCAGCACCAACGCGGCACTGATCAGCACCCAGGCGGTGTCGCCGGAGTTCATAGGTAGTCCTTCCGCTGCCTGCCCCATTCGCATGAGCAGCATCGGAAGGCGGTGTTTCACACGGCGACGCGCGAGGTTTCCCCGGAGTGAACTGTCGGCCTTCTTCTGTTACGTCCAGGTTGCGCGCGGCGCCGCGTTCTCGGCGACGCCGCGAAACCCTTCGGCAACCTCAGCGCAGCAGCGCGTCCACGAAGGCGTTCGGCTCGAAGGGCGCGAGGTCGTCGGCGCCTTCACCGAGGCCGACCAGCTTCACCGGCACGCCCAGCTCACGCTGCACCTGGAAGACGATGCCGCCCTTCGCGGTGCCGTCGAGCTTGGTCAGCACCACGCCGGTGACCTCGACGACGTCGGAGAACACGCGTGCCTGGGTGAGGCCGTTCTGACCGGTGGTCGCATCGAGCACGAGCAGGACCTCGTCCACCTCGGCCTGCTTGGAGACCACGCGCTTGACCTTGCCCAGCTCGTCCATGAGGCCGGTCTTGGTGTGCAGCCGGCCAGCGGTGTCGACGAGGACCGCGTCCACCTTGGCCTCGATGCCGCGCTTGACCGCGTCGAAGGCGACGGCGGCCGGGTCAGCGCCCTCGGCCCCGCGCACGACCTCGGCGCCCGCGCGCTCGCCCCAGGTCGCCAGCTGCTCAGCCGCTGCGGCGCGGAAGGTGTCCGCCGCGCCGAGAAGAACGGTGCGGCCGTCCGCGACCAGGACTCGGGTGAGCTTGCCCGTGGTGGTGGTCTTGCCGGTGCCGTTCACGCCGACGACGAGCACCACGGCGGGCCGGCCGTCGTGCGGCAGCGCGCGCACTGAACGGTCCATCTCCGGGTGCAGCGCGTCCACGAGCACCTCGCGCAGCAGGCCCTTGACCTCGTCCGCGGTGCGCACGCCGCGCGCGGTGATCTCCTTGCGCAGCCGCTCGATGACCTCGTTGGCGGTGTTCGAGCCGAGGTCCGCCATCAGCAGCGTGTCCTCGATGTCGGTCCAGGAGTCCTCGTCGAGGTCACCCGCGCCGAGCAGGCCCAGCAGGCTCTGCCCCAGGGTCGACCGGGACCGCGACAGCCGTCCGCGCAGCCGCTCCATGCGGCCCTCGGTCGGCTCGATCTCGTCGACGACCGGCTCGGGCTCGGGTTCCGGCTCGGGCTCCGGTTCCGGCCGCGCGACGGGGACGGGGGTCTCGGGGAGTTCCACGTCGACGATGCCGCGCCGCGGAGTGTCCCTCGGCACGGAGGCGTCGTCGCCGACACCGGGCTGCCCGTCGGTCTCCGTGCGCTCGACGACGGGGTGCTGAGCTTCGGCACCCGCCGAGAAGCCGATGGCGCCCTTGGTCTTGTAGGAGTCCTTGCCCGTGGTCGGCGGCACGCCGTCGGGGCGGCGGTCCTCGGTGAGGCTCACCCGCCTGCGCCTGGCCAGCACCAGTCCGACCACCAGAGCGATGACGAGCACGGCGACGACGCCGAGGACCACCCAGATCAGGGGGCCGCTCCAGAACGACGGCTCGGCGGGCACGGGCACGGCAGGCACGGACTCAACAGGCACGTCGCTATCCTCGCACTCCCCTTCACTCGGGCTCACAACCTGGCCTCAAAGCCCGCCAGGTGCTTGCGAAAAGATTCACCATGGTTTAGACCTCTTTCCGTGAAATCTTGGCGGGTGCTCGGGTTGATCTCCGGCACGTCGATGGACGGCATCGACGTGGCGGTGGCCGAGTTCTGCCTGCGCGAGGACGCCCCCGGCGGACCGGTCGTCGAGCTGTTGCCGCTGGGTGCCATCGAGGTCCCGTACGCGGAGCCGCTGCGCAAGGACCTCCTCGCCGCGCTGCCCCCGGCGGAATGCTCCGCCGAACGGCTGTGCGTGCTGGACACGCTCGTCGGGCAGGCCTTCGCCGACGCGGCGCGCAAGGGCGTCGCCGAACTCGGCTGCGGCGAGGTCGACCTGATCGCCTCGCTCGGCCAGACCATCTACCACTGGGTGGACGGTCGCACCTGCAAGGGAACGCTCCAGCTCGGCCAGCCCGCGTGGATCGCGGAGGCGACCGGCGCCCCAGTGGTCGCCGACCTCCGCGTGCGCGACGTCGCCGCCGGTGGTCACGGCGCGCCGCTGGCGAGCCTGCTGGACGCGCTCTGGCTGACCCCGGCCACCACCGGGGACGTGGCGGTCGCGCTGAACATCGGCGGGATCGCCAACATCACCGTGGTCGGCGGGACGCATGCCCCGCTGGCTTACGACACGGGTCCGGGTAACGCTCTGCTGGACGCCGCTTGCCGCCTCGCCGCGGACAGCGGGCTCCAGTACGACGAGGGGGGCCGGCTCGCCGCCAACGGCTCCCCTCACCCGGACCTGCTGTCCCGCCTGCTGGCCGACCCGTACTACGCGGCGGCGCCGCCGAAGTCGACCGGCAAGGAGCACTTCCACGCCGACCACCTGCGCGCGGCGCTGGACGGCCTTCCCGACATCCCGATACCGGACCTGCTGGCCACGCTCGTCGAGCTGACGGCGATCACCGTCGCCGACGCGTGCCGCAGCCACGGTGCCACCCGCGTGGTCGCCTCTGGCGGCGGCGTGCGCAACGCGACCCTCATGGCCGCCCTCGACCGCCACCTCGGCGCGATCGAGCTGGCCACCAGCGAGTCCTTCGGCATCGCGGCTGATGCCAAGGAGGCCTACCTCACCGCGCTGCTGGGCTTCCTGACCTGGCACGGTCTGCCCGCGAACCTGCCGACGGCGACCGGGGCGAGCGGCCCCCGCGTCCTCGGCTCGATCACCCCGGGCAGGCGTCCGCTCCAGCTGCCGGAGCCCTCCAGCACGCCGCCGAGACGGCTGCGCGTGCTCCAGCTGGCCGACCAGACCCCGATGCCGCGCTCCGCGCGCCCGCTCGGCTGAGCAGTCCCCCGCACGTCCCGTCCCGGAGTCCGCAGGAGAGGCCATGCACGCTCTCGATCTGATCATCGTCGCGGCGTTCCTGATCGGTATGCCGCTGCTCGGAGTGCTCTTCGGTGGGCGGCAACGCTCCTCGAAGGACTACTTCGTCAGCGACAAACCGATGTCATGGTGGGTGGTCTGCCTCTCGGTGGTCTCCGCCGAGACCAGCGCGCTGACCGTGATCAGCGTGCCCACCGTCGCGTACCTGGGCACCTTCACCTTCCTCCAGCTGGCGATCGGCTACCTGCTCGGGCGCATCGTGGTGGCCTTCGTGCTGCTGCCCAAGTACATGAGCGGCAACCTGGTCACCGCCTACGCCTACCTGGGCAAGCGGTTCGGCTCGAAGCTGCAGAGCACCGCGTCGGTGACGTTCCTGTTCACCCGCCTGCTCGCCGACGGCCTGCGGCTGTTCGCCACCGCGATCCCGATCAAGGTGCTGCTGGCCGCCTACGACATCAACGCCCCGTACTGGGCGATCTGCCTGGTCACCGGCATCGGCATGCTCGTGTTCAGCTACGTCGGCGGCGTGCGCGCGGTGGTCTGGGTGGACGCGGTGCAGCTCGGCGTCTACGTCATCGGCGGCATCGCGGTGATCGCCGTGCTCGCGGGCAAGCTCCCCGACGGCTGGCTGGGCCAGGCCTTCGACGCGGGCAAGTTCCAGATTCTCGACTTCGGCGCGGACATCCTCACCAGCCCGTACGCGATCATCACCGCGATCCTCGGCGGCGCCGTGCTGTCCATGGCCTCGCACGGCTCCGACCAGCTGATCGTGCAGCGCCTGATGTCCTGCAAGGACCTCAAGGACAGCCGCAAGGCGCTGATCGGCTCCGGCGTGATCGTGTTCTTCCAGTTCGGCCTGTTCCTGCTGATCGGCGTGATGATCTGGGCGCTGTTCAAGGGCGCCACCCCGGCGTCGATGGGCATGGCGGCCAGCGACGAGCTGTTCCCGCACGTGATCATCAACGTGCTCCCGCCCGGTGTCTCCGGCTTCATGCTGGCGGCCATCCTGGCGGCGGCGATGAGCTCCTCGCTGAACGCGCTGGCCTCCTCCACCGTCACCGACGTGATCCAGAAGGTCTCCAAGCGCACCTTCACCGACGCGGAGATCCTGCGCCAGGGCAAGATCTGGACCGTGGTCTGGGCCGGCCTGCTGATCGGCTTCGCCTCGCTGTTCACCAGCAAGAACAACCCGATCGTCGAGCAGGGCCTGTCGATCACCGGCTACACCTACGGCGCGCTGCTCGGCTCGTTCCTGCTCGGCCTGATCTTCAAGAAGGCCAGGCAGAGCGACGCGCTGGTGGCGTTCGTGGTGACAGTGCTCGGCATGGCCGCGATCATCCTCACGGTGAAGTTCCCGGTCGGCGCCAAGGAACTGGCGCTCGCCTACCCGTGGTACCCGCCGCTCGGCGTGCTGATCACCCTGGTGGTCGGCGGGCTGATGTCCTTGCGGCACAGCACGAACGCGCCGGAGACGGTCGAGGCGGAACTGCCCGCCAAGTAAACCGCTCCCCCGATGCCGGGCACGCGCTGGAATGGCGAGCGCGTGCCCGGCATTGCATGCTCCACACGCAGTGGTTCACGGCGAGAGGAGCTCCCCATGGATGTCGTGGTCACCGAGGTGGCGGCACGCACCCGGTTCGAAGCCCGCGTCGGCGACGCGCTCGCCGGACACCTGGAGTACGCCCGGCTCGGCGGCAAGGTCCTGCTCACCCACACCGAGGTCGAGCCGGCGTTCGAGGGCCAGGGCGTCGGCGGTGAGCTGGCGCGGGCCGCGCTCGACTTCGCCCGCGCCGACGGGTTGGTGGTCCGCCCGCTCTGCCCGTTCGTGGCGGGCTGGGTCCGTCGCCACACCGACTACGTCGACCTGATCGACCCCGTCGACCGCATGCGCGTCATGGCCGCCGCCAAGGTCGACTAGAGCAGCACGGCCGCGAGCACGGCCAGGGTGATCGCGACGATGGCCACGATCACCAGCGGCGCGGCGAAGACCGGCAGGAGCGCTCGCAGGCCACCCGTGCGAGGACGGGTGGTGGCGAGCGCTCCGGGCCCGGCCGAGGTCCACGGCGGCGCGTAGAACAGCTCCGCGCTTCCCCCGGCTGGCACCACGACGATGGTGCGCGCCTCCCCGTACACCGTTTCCTCGTGCTCGCCCTCTCCCAGGAAGTCCGCTTCGGCCCTGCTGACCGCGGCCGAGACCTCGTAGGAGCCCTCCGGCAGCTCGAACGCCGCGGTCCCGCCCCAGTCGGCCAGCTGGCCCCGGTCGGCGACGAGCACCCTGGCACCCGAGGTGTCGTTGGACAGCTCGCGTTGCAGGCGGCGGTGGTAGGTGGCGTGCACGATCAGCATTCCGCTCTCCGCGCTCACGCCACCAACCCTACGGCTTGATGATCTTGAGCGGTTGTCTAGGCCTGGGCCTCCAGCACCGCCTGCGAGGCGTGCCAGCCGCCGAGGCCGCTCACCCCGCCGCCGCGACGCGTTCCCGCACCGGCCAGCAGAACCCGGCTCGCCCCGGAAACCTCGACGCCCCAACGCTGCGCGGGTGTCTCGGCGGGCTCGTCGTCGGAGAGCCACGGCCAGTCCAGATCGCCGTGGAAGATGTGCCCGCCGGGCATGCCCAGGTCGCGCTCCAGGTCCAACGGCGACTCAGCGGCCAAGCACGGCACTCCGTCCGCGTCCACGGCGAGGCAGTCCTCCAACGGCTCGGCCAGGTGCTTCTGCAACGCCGCCACCGCCGCATCGGTCGCCCGCTCCCGCGCACCGTCCACAGTGAACAGACGCGCCGGCGCGTGCAGCCCGAACAGCGTGAGCGTGTGGTACCCCCGCTCGGCCAGTTCGCCCAGGACGCTCGAATCGGTCAGCGAGTGGCAGTACACCTCGCACGGCAGCGGATCGGCGACCGTGCCCTCCTGCGCGAGGCGATAGGCCTGCTCCAGGTCCGCGTAACCCTCCTCCAGGTGCAGCGTGCCCGCGAAGGCAACCCCAGGGTCGACACCGCTGCGCAGTCGCGGGAGCCGCTCGAGGAGCATGTTCACCTTGAGCTGGCTGCCCTCCGGCTTCTCGGCGGCCCTGCCCAGCAGCTCGTCCACTGTGGACGGAGCGACCGCGCACAACGCCCACCGCGCCGAGCTGGCCCCGGCCTCGGTCACCACCTCGACGTGATCACCGTGCTCGTGCAGCGCCGACACCGGGGTGGACGTGATCACCTTGACGCCCGCCTCGACGGCCGCGAGTTCGAGCGCGTCGGCCAGCGCGCCCATCCCGCCGACCGGCACGCGCCACTCCCCCGTGCCGTTGCCGATCACGTGGTAGGCGAAGCAGCGGTTGGCCGCGGAGTCGTGCAGCGACGCGTTGGTGCCGATGAGGCCGTCCGTGGCCACCACACCGCGCACCAGGTCGTCGGCGAACTCGCGCTCCAACACCTCGCCGAGCGGTCGCTCCACCAGATCGTCCCAAGTGGACGGATCGACCTCGGCGCGCAGCTCGCAACGCCGTCGCAGGGGGCCGAGCAACGCGGGGCCGAGCGCCGAGCCGAACGCGGAGACCCGGTCGTAGAAGGAGGTCCACGCCCGCCACGCCTCGCCGGAACCGGTCAGCTCCGCGAAGGACGCTTCCGTGGCCGCACCCGGCTCGCGCTCGACGAGCAACCCCGTCGGTCGGCCGTCGCGAACGGTCGGCGTGTAGGAGGACACCGCGCGCGAACGCAGCTCCAGCGACAGCCCCAGCTCCGCCGCGAGCGCGTCCGGGAACAGGCTCACCAGGTAGGAGTACTTCGACAGCCTCGCGGGCAGGCCGGGGAAGACGCGCTTGCCGACGGAGGCGCCGCCCACGTGCTCCGCGCGCTCCAGCAACCGAACCGACAGACCGGCCCTGGCCAGCAGGATCGAGGCGACCAGGCCGTTGTGCCCGCCACCGACAACCACGACGTCATCGTCACAGCGCATGCGCCGATCCTCGCCGAGGACGACCCCCTCCTACCAGGACCCACCCGGGGCTTTCCGGATCGACGAGGTCAGAGGAGCAGCACGAACATCAGCATCATCAGCACCGCGACACCGATCACGACGTAGTTGACGATGGCGCCCGGAGTCGCCGGACGCGTCGGCCCCATCGCGCCCCCGATGAAGATGTAGGCGGGCGCGCGGTAGAACACCGGCTGCACCTGGCCGGGGTGCACGGGAATTGTCACCCTGGCGAGACCGCGCGGCTTGCCCATGTACTGGAAACCGACCTCGATGGTGTGCTGCCCGGCGGGCAGGTCCACGGGCATCTGGCCCCATTCCACCTGACGGGGCTGACCATTGATCACCACGGTCGGTTTGATGAAGAACAGGAACCAGTTCAACGGGCTGAACGAGGTGTCCAGCAGCACGCGCCCGAAACCCGGCTGCGGCGGCATCGGCTGCTGTGGATAGGGCTGCTGCGGATACATGGGCACAAAGTAATGGGCCCGGTACGCAGAAGTCGCACCGGGCCCATTCTCACGAATCGCGTTACGCCTTGAACGGCTCCAGGCAGAGGAAGTTGCCCTTCCCGCCCTCACGGCCTTCCCAGTAGAGCGCCTCCGCCGTCGGGTACGGCGAGCAGATCGCGCCGTCCGCGCCGCCCTCGTCCTGCTTCTTGTCCTCGATCCTGCCGACGACCTTGTAGGTCGCACCAGGCCCGCACTCGGCCTTCTTGATGGTGTTGGCGTCGGTGACGTTTCCGGAGACGCAGTCCCCGACCTTGGAGCTGCTGCCGACCGAGTTGAGGTAACCGAAGACACCGAAACCGATGACGGCGAGCGGCACCAGGATCGCGATGATCAGCTTCACCGGCGACCGCTTCTTCTTCGCGGGCTGCTGCTCGACGGCAGCGGGCTGAGTCGGGTCCGGCATGTTCTGAGGAGTGCTCACTGGACTTCTTTCCAAGAGATGTGAGATCCGCGTCAAGCGGGCGCTCATCATGCATGGAAATGGACAAAAAAGGAACTAGTTTCAGATGTGCGTTACGCCATCGGGGCTACGGGCGGTACGGCT
Source organism: Allokutzneria sp. NRRL B-24872 (assembly GCF_002155965.1). Classification (GTDB taxonomy): domain Bacteria; phylum Actinomycetota; class Actinomycetes; order Mycobacteriales; family Pseudonocardiaceae; genus Allokutzneria. The sequence goes on along the minus strand of NZ_MUMH01000076.1, from coordinate 5,067 downwards.
CCAGGCAGAGCAGGTTCCCCGACGAGTCATCGCCCTCCCAGTAGGTGACCGCGGTGGTCGGGAAGCGCTCGCACGGCGTGGACTCGTTGATCTCGTCCTTCTTCCTGCCCTCCAGCCGCCCCACCACGCGGTAGTCGGCGGCCTCCCCGCAGGCGAGCTTGACCATCGGCGAGTCCGGGGTCGCGCCGTCGCTGAGGCAGTCACCGACCTTGGCGGTGCCCGCCGAGGTGACGTAGAGGTACACGCCGACGCCGACCACCAGCAGCGGCACGACGATCGCGGCGATCAGCTTCAGCGGCGAACGCCGAGGCGCGTCCTGCGGAGTGTCCACTCCGGTCTCTCCCTGGGGTGCGTCGGTTCTCACTCGGCGACGGGCGCGGCGGTGGGCCGCTGCAGGCGCTGCGAGATCACCTGGGTGATGCCGTCGCCGCGCATGGTCACGCCGTAGAGCGCGTCGGCGATCTCCATGGTCGGCTTCTGGTGCGTGATGACGATCAGCTGCGACTTCTCCCGCAACTGCTCGAAGAGGCTGATCAGCCTGCGCAGGTTGGTGTCGTCCAGCGCGGCCTCGACCTCGTCCATCACGTAGAACGGCGAGGGGCGGGCGCGGAAGATCGCCACCAGCATGGCCACCGCCGTCAGCGACTTCTCGCCACCGGAGAGCAGCGACAGGCGCTTGACCTTCTTGCCCGGCGGCCGCGCCTCGACCTCGACGCCCGTGGTGAGCATGTCGTCCGGGTCGGTGAGCAGCAGCCTGCCCTCGCCACCGGGGAACACGGTCTTGAAGACCGTCTCGAACTCGCGCGCCACGTCCTCGTAGGCCGAGGTGAAGACCTCCAGGATCTTGTCGTCGACCTCCTTGACCACGGTCAGCAGGTCGCGGCGGGTGTCCTTGATGTCCTCCAGCTGCGTGGAGAGGAACTTGTAGCGCTCCTCCAGCGCGGCGAACTCCTCCAGCGCCAGCGGGTTGACCTTGCCGAGCAGGGTGAGGTCCTTCTCCGCGCGCTTGGCCCTGCGCTCCTGGGTGGCGCGGTCGAAGGGCAGCGGCGGGGGCGGGCTGACGTCCTCGCCGCGCTCCTTGGCCGCCTCGTACTCGGCGACCTCGGGCGCGCTCGGCGGCACGGGCACCATCGGCCCGTACTCCTCGACCAGGTCGTCGAGGCCGATGCCGAAGTCCTCGGTGATCTTGGATTCCAGCTGCTCGATCCGCAGCCGCTGCTCGGCGCGCAGCACCTCGTCCCGATGCACCGCGTCGACCAGCTTCTCCAGCTCGCCGGACATTTCGCGGACCCGGCCGCGCACCTTGTTCAGCGCGGCCTCGCGCTCGGTGCGCCGCGACTGCGCCTCGTCGCGCTCGGTCGCCGCCCGCGTCAGCGACAGCGCGATGCGCTCCAGCGCGGTCTCGCCGCCGCGCACCACGGCCTCGGCGACCGTCGCGCTGCGCACCCGAGCCGCCCGCGACCGCTCGGCCCGCTCGCGCGCCTCGCGCTCGTTGCGCGCGGCCCTGCGCAGCTGGTCGGCCTTGCCCAGCAGCGCGCGGGCCCGCTCCTCGGAGGTCCGCAGCACCAGCCGCGCCTCGACCTCCTCCTGGCGCGAAGCGGCCAGCTGGGTGGCGATCTCGTCCCGGCGCTGGGTGTCCGGCTCCTCGTCGTAGACCTGCTCGGACTCGGCGGTGAGCAGCCGCTCCTCCAGTTCGGAGAGCTTGCTCAGCGCGTCCTCGCGGGCCTGTTCCACCTTCTCCCGCTGCGCGGCCAGGCGCTCGGCCTCCGCCTGCGCGGCGCTGGCGGCCTTGGCCATCCGCGACAGCCGCTCGGTGCTGCGGGCCCGCTGCACCCGCGAGTCGTTGACCAGCTCCTGGACCTCGGCGACCGCCGCGCGGCGCACCTTCTCGTCCTCGCGGGCGCCCTGCAACGCGGCTCCGGCGTGCTCCAGCGCGCGCTCGGCCTCGGTGAGCTTGTCCCGCGCCTCGTCGACCGCGGCCTGCACCTCGATGACGCTCTGGCTGCGCCCGGAGCCGCCGACGGCCCAGTCCGCGCCGAGCACGTCGCCCTCGACGGTGGCGGCGCGCACGCCGGGGAAGCGCTCCACCAGCGCTCGCGCGGCGGGCAGGTCGTCGACGACGGCGAGCCGCTCCAGCGCGCGGGTCAGCGCGGGGCGCAGCGACTGCGGCGCCTGCACGAGATCCACCGCCCAGCGCGCGCCGTGCGGCAGCACCGGCCACGCCGAGCGCTCCAGCTGAGCACCGCCGCCGATCAGCAGCCCGGCCCGCCCGGAGTCCGACGCACGCAGAAGTTCAAGTGCGGCAACGGCATCCGAGGGTGCCGCGACCGCGACCGCGTCGGCGATGGCACCCAGGGCCGCCGCGAGGGCGACCTCGGCGCCGGGCTCCACGGTCATCAGCGCGGCGACCGACCCGAGCAGGCCGGGCAGCCGCGCCGCCGACGCCAGCAGCGCGCCCGCGCCGTCCTTGCGGTTGAGCCCGAGGGACAGCGCGTCGACGCGGGCCTTCCAGGAGGCGATCTCCCGCTCGGCCTTGCGCTCGGCGGCGACCAGCTCCTCCACCCGCGCCCGCGCCTGGCGGTGCTCCTCGACCGCGGCGTCCTTGCGCCCGGCGAGCCCGGTGTCGGCGTCCTCCTCGACGCCGGTCTCCGCCCGCGTCTCCTCGAACTCCAGCTGGGCGTGCTCGGCGCGCTCCCTGGCCTCGGCGAGCGCGACCGACATCCGCTCGATCTCCTCGGCGGTGGCGCCGGTCTTGCTGCGCAGCGCCTCCACCTGGCCGCCCAGCCGGGCCAGGCCCTCGCGGCGGTCGGCGACGGCGCGCACGGCGGCCATGTGCTCGCGCTCGGCGGCCTTGAGCTCCTGCTCCAGCTCGGAGCGGGTCTCCAGCGCCGTTGACAGCAGCATCCTGGCCTGCTCGACGCCCTCCTGGAGCTCCAGCTCCTGCTCGGCGACCTCCTCGGCCTCGCGCTCCATCTCCTCCGGGTCCCGCCCGCCGCGGTGCTCCTCCAGCGGGGCGCTCAGGTGGCGGGCGCGTTCCTGGGCCAGCCGCACGGTCCCGCGCAGCCGCTCCTCCAGCGCGGAGAGCCGGTACCAGGTCTCCTGCGCGGCGGCCAGCAGCGGCGCGTCCTGGGCGAGGTTCTCCTCCAGCTCGGACTGCTCGTTCTGGCCGAACTGGAGCATCCGCTCCACCTCGGTGCGCCGCGCGCGGGCCTGCGCCTCGTCGGCCTGGTCCTTCGCCAGCTCCGAGCGGGCGTTGACCAGGTCGTCGGCGTAGATCCGCAGGCGCGCGTCGCGCAGGTCGGCCTGCACGGTCTGGGCCTTGCGGGCGATCTCGGCCTGCTTGCCAAGCGGTTTGAGCTGGCGGCGCAGCTCGGCGGTGAGGTCGGTGAGCCGGGTCAGGTTGGCCTGCATCGCGTCGAGCTTGCGCAGCGCCTTTTCCTTGCGCTTGCGGTGCTTGAGCACACCGGCGGCCTCCTCGATGAAGGCGCGCCGCTCCTCCGGCTTGGACTGCAGGATCTCGGCGAGCCGGCCCTGGCCGACGATCACGTGCATCTCGCGGCCGATACCGGAGTCCGACAGCAGCTCCTGCACGTCGAGCAGGCGGCAGCTGGTGCCGTTGATCTCGTACTCGCTGGCGCCGTCGCGGAAGATCCGCCGGGTGATCGAGACCTCGGTGTAGTCGATCGGCAGCGCGCCGTCGGAGTTGTCGATGGTCAGCGTCACCTCGGCCCGCCCGAGCGGGGCCTTGCCGGTGGTCCCGGCGAAGATGACGTCCTCCATCTTGCCGCCGCGCAGCGCCTTGGCCGCCTGCTGGCCCATCACCCAGGCCAGTGCGTCCAGCACGTTCGACTTGCCGGAGCCGTTGGGCCCGACGACGCAGGTGATACCCGGTTCGAAGCGCAGGGTCGTCGCCGAGGCGAAGGACTTGAAGCCCTTCAGCGTCAGGCTCTTGAGGTGCACGCGCGCCCGCTCCCGTGTCTGGTCCGGTTCCGGTGCCCGCCTCCCGCAAGCGGATCTTCGGTGGGGACCGGCGGCCGTGGTATCGGGGTGGAGAATAGCCGCAGGGCGCTCGCGCCCCGGCCAGGTGGCGCGCGGTCAGCGCGCCACGCGCGCCCTCGGGTATGGCAGAAGCTCCGCGTCAGGGCCCGACCACCGCTCGCCGAAGCGCTCCAGCAGGGTCACCACTTCGCGCAGTTCTTCACCCTTGCGAGTGACTTCGTAGGCCCAGGCCATCGTCGAGCGGTGCATCCGGGGACGGCGCTCCAGGAAGCCGTACTCGATCATCCGCTGGAGCAGTTCCTTGGCCTGCTCCCGCTGTGAGCCCGCCGTTGCCAGCAACTCCTGCTCGGTCTTGGCCCCGGAGAAGACGTGCGCGAGCACGAGCAGGACCTCGAAGTCCCCGATCTCCTCCAGTGCGCGGGTGAGGGAGGCGGCTGCACCTGGCGGGTGCGAGGTCGACATGCCTCAACTTTACTTGATCTTGCGGGGTGCTCGCGTCAGCGCTCGACGAAGGTGCTCAGGCCCCCACGGGCCGCCGACCAGCGCTCCACCACCGCGGAGACGGTCCCCGGCGTGCCGTCGGAGCGCAGCAGGCCGAGCAGCCGTTCGCATTCCGCCCTCGACCCCTCCGCCGCGACCTCCACCCGGCCGTCCCGCAGGTTGGTCGCCGCCCCGACCAGCCCGAGCTCCAGCGCACGGGCCCGCGTCCACCAGCGGAAACCAACCCCCTGCACGCTGCCGTGCACCCACGCGGTCAGTCGAACGGAGTCCACCTCGCTCATGCCACCCATCCTGGCGAACGCGAAGGGCTACCACGAACGAGGCATGTGTCACTCGATGGTGGTACGGTCCCGCGCCGTGGCCGGACAGCGCGCACGTCGTTCCTCCCTCGTGCCCGGACTGGTCGCGGTGCTGGTCGGCGCCGTGACGGCCGGGGCGACGACCCTGCTCGGCGGGCAGGACCCGATCCTCCTCGCCAACAAGGACTCCACCAGGGCGATCACCGCCCCCGAAGATCCAGCGGAGCCCAGTGGCGGCACGCCGCCGCTGGGCTCCGCTGGATCTTCG
>NZ_MUMH01000075.1:720-1278 GCF_002155965.1 Allokutzneria sp. NRRL B-24872 | reverse complement strand
TGCGCAGCAGTCGCAGCACCAGTAGGCCGATCACCGACCACACGAGCAGATCGACGGTCGCGGTGGCCAGCATGTGCGACACGACGAGCACGTAGGTCGACAGCGACGTCGCCACCGCCGAGAAGACCTGCGCCCGCGCGTCCCCGCCGAGTTCGCGCGCCACCAACGCGATCACCACCGTGACCCCGACGGCCAGCAGGGTCGCGATCACCCGCAGCCCGCTCGGCGTGTCGCCGAACAAGGTCGAGCCGATCCTGGCGAGCAGCGGCGTGATCGGCGGCTGGTCGACGTAGCTCCAGTCGAGGCGCTTGCCCGCCGCGAGGAAGTACAGCTCGTCGCGGTGGAAGCCGTACCGCCCCGACAGCAGCGTGAGGACGGCCGCCTGGAGCACGGCGACGAGCCCGACCCCGCTGGTTGCGAAGCGCGGCAACGATCTCGGCTGGCCCATCGGTCCTCCGCGGCTCGGGGAAGTCCCGTTAAGAGTACGAAACGGACAAACGGGCCTAGGACCTGTCCTGTGAGTCGCGAGGGCTTGCCCGTCTTCAAGCACGCCCAACC
>NZ_MUMH01000075.1:0-714 GCF_002155965.1 Allokutzneria sp. NRRL B-24872 | reverse complement strand
GGGGGTTTGGGGGTCTTGAAGGCAGCCCAACCCCAGGACAGCAACGACGCCGCTCCGAGGCAAGAACCACCTGCAGGACAACGGGCCTAGTCGCGGCGTTGGTCAGCGAAGCGGGCGGCGCGGGCGCGGTTGCCGCACGAGGTCTTGCACCACTGCTGCCGCCCGTGGTCCTGGACGAAGTACCGCACGCAACGCGGTGCCTGGCAGGAGCGCAGGCGCGAGGCGAGCGGGCCGGTCAAGAACTCGACGACGGCGAGCGCGAGCACGCCCTCGATGAGCTTCTGGTCCTGCGCGGCGGTCTGGAACCCGCGTCGGACACCGGTGTCGTCGATGGTCACGGTCGGGTGCGGTCGCAGCGCCGCGATCGCGGACTGGAGTACCGAGGCGGCTTCGGTGTCGCTCATCCGCTGCTGGCGCTCCACGCGGCTCGGCGGATGCGGGGAGACCGTCGCGGCGAAGGCGGACCTGGCCGCGAAGCGCAGCGCGGAAACGACTCCAGGCGCCTCGATCCCGGCGAGCGGCCGTTGACGAACCGCGAGCACGCTCCGGGCTTGGCGCTGCACCGATTCGACGACGACGGCACGGTCACGACGACCTTCCACTACGCGAGCTGAGCGGTGCCACCACTCGCGGCGGTCATCGGATTCGCGCTCGCGGTCCTGCCGGTCGTGCTCACCCCCGGCGCGAGCTTCACGCTGGTCGCGGCGCACGGCC
>NZ_MUMH01000074.1 GCF_002155965.1 Allokutzneria sp. NRRL B-24872 | reverse complement strand
CTCCCGACCTTCGTGCCCGCCCTGCTGCGCCTGCCCGTCCTGGCCCGCCTGCGCCCCGGAGCCCCGGCGATCCGCGCCCCCGGCCGCCCCTTCGCCTTCCTGCTCGACGACGGCAGGCTCTGGCGCCTCGGCTCCGAACCCGCCGCCGTTGCCAACGAGTCCCCGATCGTCGACGTCCCCGTCGACCGCTGGGACGCTTATCGCGCGGGTTCCACCCTCGGCGGTTGATTCCCCGTTCGCGCACCGCGCCATCCGGCCCGTTGTAGGGTCGCAGAAAAGCGATCATGAACGTTCGGGGGAACGTGCTGTGTTTGAAGCACGAATAGCTGAGTTCGAGCAGCTCAAGCGAGACATCGACGAAAAGCTGGAACAAGTTCAGCTCATGACGGAGACCCTGTCGACCGAGCGGTTCGAGGCCTGGTCGCAGAAGCGGAACGTGCAGGCGGTCGTCAACGGAAAAGGCGAACTGCTCGACGTCGTCCTCGCCCGAGAACTTGCCGGAATGGAAAGTCGTCGGCGGCTGCGGAACGTGGTCCCGACCATGGTTCCCGAGGGGGAGCAGCGGGCGATCAAGATTCTCCGGCCGATCAAGGACGCGGTCTGAGTTCGGAGAGGGTGCTGGTCATGAGAGAGATGAGGTCTTCGGCAGTGCGCTCCGGTGTCCCTGTGGTCTGCGGGTTGCTCCTGCTGGGTGGCTGTTCCTCTACGGCTCCTGAGAAGTACCTGCACTCGTGGACCTGCTTTCCGGGGGTGGACGCCGCGATCCTGGAACTCATGGCGGGAATCCCCGATGCGCAGGTGGACGACGATGACGAGCGCGTTCACTCCTGGGGAGGCCGCAACACCCAGCTCTGCAGCAGGACGCTCGCCAATCAGAAACTGTCGGCCGAGTCGATGCCTGAGCAGCGGACAGTGTCGGTGTCGTACTTCGTGCCGTTGCGGTCGCGTGGCCAGAGCGACTCCGTCGGGGAAGCTAAAGAAGAAATCAGGGCGAAGGGATTCTCCAGCGAGTCGCGGAGACCCTTGGACCTTGGTGAAGAGGGGTATTCCTGGAATTATCCCGAAGTCGTTCAGGGAGCGGCAGGCGGCGAAGCGGCTTTTCAGGACAGCAACCTCGTTGCCCACGTGAGAGTCGGCGGTACGGACTACGGGCCAGACGGGAAGAGCCGCCCGCTGGACCCGGTGAAGGCGGAGCAGGACGCGATCAGGATTCTCCGGGCGATCAAGGAGAAGGTGACGCCCTGAGGCGGTTGCCCAAGGCGCGGCCGAGCGTGGCGGGGGCGAGGACGAGCAGGGCGGTGAACGCGGCGCCGCCGGTGAGCGCCACGCCGAGCGCGGAGAGTTCGGTGGCGTCCACGAGAAGTGCCTGACCGACGACGCCGAGCACTCCCGCGACGAGGCCTGCCACCACGGCGGCGATGAGCCAGTTGGTGTCGGCGCTGTCGAAGAAAGCCCAGGCAGCGGCGGCGATGACGAGCACGGAGAGCGCGAGGACGCGGGGCAGGGCCAAGGCCTCGGGGGAGTGGACGCGGACGGCCGCGACCGCGACTTGGGCCACGGCGTGCAGGGCGCCGAGGGCGAGGCCGCGGGTCATCCAGGTTCGCACCCGCGTCAGCCTACGGAAGGGCGCCGACGGTCGACCGGGGCGACAGGGCCCACGTACGCTGCGGATATGCCAGAAACCCACGCCCGGAGGCGTTCACTGCTGCGCGCGGAACTGCGTGCGAAGGAGCTCGACGCGCTGCTGGTGACCGACCTGCTCAACCTCCGCTACCTCACCGGGTTCACCGGGTCCAACGGCGCGCTGCTGGTGCACGCGGAGGGCGACGAGCGCAGCGTGTTCTGCACGGACGGCCGGTACCTGACGCAGTCGGACGCCCAGGTGCCGGACCTGGAGCGGGCGATCGACCGGCCCTGCGACACCGCGCTGGCGAAGAAGGCGAACGGGCGGCTGGGCTTCGAGAGCCACAAGGTCACCGTGGACGGGCTCGACCTGATCAAGGAAGCGAGCGGCGCGGAGCTGGTGCGCGCGGCGGGGCTGGTCGAGCAGCTGCGGCTGATCAAGGACGAGGCCGAGGTGGAGGCGCTGCGGATGGCCTGCGCCGCGGCGGACCGGGCGCTGGCGGCGCTGGTCGAGCACGGCGGGCTGCGGCCGGGGCGGACGGAGCTGGAGGTCGCGCGCGAGCTGGAGAGCCGGATGCTGGAGCACGGCGCGGCGGGCCCGGCGTTCGAGACGATCGTGGCGGCGGGGGCGAACTCCGCGGTCCCGCACCACCGGCCCACCGGCGCCGTGCTGCGCAGAGGGGACTTCGTCAAGATCGACTTCGGGGCGCTGGTCGACGGCTACCACTCGGACATGACCAGGACCTTCGCGCTTGGCGAGGTCGCCGACTGGCAGCGCGAGGTCTACGAGCTGGTCGCCGCCGCGCAGGCCGCCGGACGGGGCGCGCTCGCGGTGGGGACGAAGGTCTCCGACGTGGACGCGGCGGCCCGCGCGGTGATCGAGGCGGCCGGGCACGGCGAGCGCTTCCTGCACGGGCTCGGCCACGGCGTCGGCCTGCAGGTCCACGAGGCTCCGGCGTTGTCCAAGGTGGGGGTCGGTACACTTGCCGCCGGTATGGCGGTCACCGTCGAGCCCGGGGTGTACCTCGCTGGGCGGGGCGGCGTCCGCATCGAGGACACCCTCGTCGTGCGCGCTGGCGCACCGGAACTCCTCACCCTGACCACGAAGGATCTCGTGGTCGTCTGACCCTCCGACATCACCTCAGGAGAGATCACCACCGTGGCCACCACCACCAACGACCTCAAGAACGGCATGGTGCTCAAGCTCGACGGCGGCCAGCTCTGGGCCGTCGTGGAGTTCCAGCACGTCAAGCCGGGCAAGGGCCCCGCCTTCGTGCGCACCAAGCTCAAGAGCGTGCTCTCCGGCAAGGTCGTTGACAAGACCTTCAACGCCGGCACCAAGGTCGAGACCGCCAACGTGGACAAGCGGGAGATGACCTACCTGTACAAGGAGGGCGCCGACTTCATCTTCATGGACGGCGACACCTACGACCAGATCACGGTCTCCGGTGAGGTCGTCGGCGGTGCCGCCGACTACATGCTGGAGAACACCTCCGCGATGGTCGCGACGAACGACGGCATCCCGCTGTACATCGAGCTCTCCGCCTCGGTCGAGCTGGTCATCCAGCACACCGACCCGGGCCTGCAGGGCGACCGCTCCACCGGCGGCACCAAGCCCGCCACCCTGGAGACCGGCGCCGAGATCCAGGTCCCGCTGTTCATCAACACCGGCGACAAGGTCAAGGTGGACACCCGCGACGCGCGCTACCTCGGCCGCGTCAACAGCTGACATGGGTGCGCGCAGCAAGGCCAGGAAGCGGGCCGTCGACGTCCTCTACGAGGCCGAGGCCCGCGAGGTGGACCCGGTCACGCTCATCTCCGAGCGGGTCGGCTCCACCGAGGTCGCCCCGGTCAACGACTACACGATCACCCTGGTCGAGGGCGTCCGCGACAACGCGGCCCGGATCGACCAGCTGATCTCCGAGCACGCCGAAGGCTGGAACCTCAACCGGATGCCCGCGGTCGACCGCGCCATCCTGCGGATCGGCCTCTACGAGCTGCTCTGGGCCGCCGACGTGCCGGACGCGGTCGCCATCGACGAGGCCATCGAGCTGGCCAAGACGCTGTCGACGGATGACTCCCCGCGCTTCGTCAACGGGGTGCTCGGCCGCATCGCCGGGATCGCGGGCCACCTGCGGGCCTCGCTCAACGGCTAGCGCCCGCCCCCCCCCGAGGCACCGCACCAAACCACGAGGCACCCGTGAGCCACTGGCTCGCGGGTGCCTCGTCGTGGTGCCTGCGCCGTATCGGGCCCAGTCCGCTCAGTCTTCCTTCGAGGGCCTGGCCTCGGGCGGGAGCACGCCCCAGTCGATGAGCTGCTCGGTCAGCTCGCCGGGGGTCATGTCGTAGATGATCGCCAGCGACCGCAGGTCCTCGGTGCGGATCGAGAGCACCTTGCCGTTGTAGTCGCCGCGCTGGCTCTGGATCGTCGCGGCGTAGCGGGCCAGAGGGCCCACCTTGTCCGCTGGCAGCTGTTGGAGCCGTTCGAGGTTGATCACGATCTTCGTCGCCGGTTCGGCCCCGGACGGGACCCGGCCCTCGGGCAGCAGTTCCGCCACCGGCACGCCGTAGAAGTCGGCCAGCTCCGCCAGCTTCTGGACCGTCACCGCTCGGTCGCCGCGCTCGTAGGAGCCGACGACGACCGCCTTCCAGCGACCGCCGGACTTCTGCTCGACGCCGTGCAGCGACAGGCCCTGCTGCTGGCGGATCGCGCGGAGCTTGGCGCCCAGCGCCTTGGCGTAATCGCCCATGTGGCGGTTCTCCGTTCGTTCGCCCCGTCGGCAGGCACCAGTTGCCGCAGGGAACATCACATCCAATACGGAGAGTAATGGTTGCTGCTCGAACTCACCAGGTCAAGCTGATCTCACTGCGGCAGGCGGGCGAGTAGTGACACACCACTCGGACGGCTGATCGCGAGTTCTTGATACGGTCTCGGGTGGCTGGGCAAAAGCCCTGCTAGACGTCCTTTAAGGACCCGTCCAGTGAGGCGGGGAAGGAGGTCCCTTCCGTGGCGTCACCTTCCGGTGCCGCGGCGGACCCGGCCGAGCGGCGCGAGCTGCTGTCGGCCGGGGATGTCGCGCGCACTGTTGCCCGGATGGCCCACCAGGTCATCGAGAAGACCGCGCTGGACGCGGCGGAGCACGAGTCGGTGGTGCTGCTGGGCATCCCCTCTCGGGGCGCCCCGCTCGCCGCGCGGCTCGCGGAGAAGATCGAGGAGTTCAGCGGCGTCAAGGTGCCGGTCGGCGCGCTCGACGTGACGCTCTACCGCGACGATCTGCGCCGCAAACCCGCGCGTCCGCTGGAACACACGCAGCTGCCGGAGTGCGGAGTGGACGATCGGCTCATCGTCCTCGTCGACGACGTGCTGTTCTCCGGCCGCACCGTCCGCGCCGCGCTCGACGCCCTGCGCGACCACGGCCGCCCCCGCGCGGTGCAGCTGGCCGTGCTGGTCGACCGGGGCCACCGCGAGCTGCCGATCCGCGCGGACTACGTCGGCAAGAACGTGCCGACCGCGCGCAGCGAGGACATCGCGGTCCACCTGTCCGAAGTGGACGGTGACGACGGCGTCTACCTGAGCCAGGGGGACGCGCGGTGAAGCACCTGCTCTCCGCCGCCGACCTGGACCTGGACACCGCCACCGCCGTTCTCGACACCGCCGCCGAGCTCAAGGCCACGCTGCTCGGCCGCGAGGTGCGCAAGCTGCCGACGCTGCGCGGCCGCACGGTGATCACGATGTTCTACGAGAACTCCACCCGCACCCGCGTCTCCTTCGAGATCGCGGGCAAGTGGATGAGCGCGGACGTGATCAACGTCTCCGCCAGCGGCTCCTCGGTGAACAAGGGCGAGTCCCTGCGCGACACCGCGCTCACGCTCTCCGCCGCCGGGGCTGACTGCGTGATCGTCCGGCACCCGGCATCCGGTGCGGCGCACCGGCTCGCGGGTTGGCTGGGCCACACCGGCACCGGTGTGATCAACGCGGGCGACGGGATGCACGAGCACCCGACGCAGGCGCTGCTGGACGCGGCGACCCTGCGGGAGCGCTTGGGCGACCTGCGCGGCAGGCGGATCGGGATCGTCGGCGACATCCTGCACAGCCGCGTCGCGCGCTCGAACGTTCATCTGCTGACCACGTTGGGCGCCGAGGTCGTCCTCATCGCGCCGCCGACGCTGGTGCCCGCCGGGGTCGAAGCGTGGAAGGTCCCCGTGTCCTACAACCTCGACGCGGAGCTGCCGGGGCTGGACGCGGTGATGCTGCTGCGCGTGCAGGCCGAGCGCATGCACGGCGGGTTCTTCCCGTCGGCGCGCGAGTACTCGATCGCCTACGGGCTCAACGAGAACCGCATGAAGATGCTGCCCGAGCACGCCGTCGTGCTGCACCCGGGGCCGATGCTGCGCGGTATGGAGATCTCCTCCGCCGTGGCCGATTCCGAGCGCGCCGCGATCGTGGACCAGGTGTCCAACGGGGTGCACGTTCGGATGGCCGTGCTCTACCACCTGCTTGTCGGAGAAGGGAATGCGCTGTGAGCGCGCTGCTGAGGGGGGTTCTCCTCTACGGCGAGGGAGAGCCCGTCGACGTTCTCATCGAGGACGGTGTGATCTCGCGGATCGGTGCCGAACTCGACGCGGGCGACGCTGAAGTCGTTGAGGCGCAAGGGAAAGTCCTGCTGCCCGGGTTCGTCGACCTGCACACGCACCTGCGCGAGCCTGGCCGCGAGGACACCGAGACCATCGCGACCGGCTCGGCCGCCGCGGCGCTCGGTGGCTACACCGCCGTCTTCGCCATGGCCAACACCGATCCCATCGCGGACACCCAGCTCGTCGTCGAGCACGTGTGGCGCAAGGGCCAGGAGGTCGGCCTCGTCGACGTGCACCCGGTGGGCGCGGTCACCGTGGGGCTCAAGGGCGACAAGCTCGCCGAGCTCGGCACGATGGCCCGCTCCGAGGCGGGCGTCAGGGTGTTCAGCGACGACGGGCACTGCGTGCACGACCCGCTGCTGATGCGCCGCGCCCTGGAGTACAGCAAGGCACTGGACGCGGTGATCGCCCAGCACGCCGAGGAACCGAAGCTCACCGTTGGGGCACAAGCGAACGAGGGCGAAGTGGCTTCGCGCCTCGGGCTCGCGGGCTGGCCCGCCGTCGCCGAGGAGGCGATCGTCGCGCGGGACTGCTTGCTGGCCAAGCACACCGGCGGTCGGCTGCACGTCTGCCACGTCTCCACCACCGGCACGGTCGACGTGCTGCGCTGGGCGAAGGCCCGTGGCACCGGGGTTTCCGCCGAGGTGACCCCGCACCACCTGCTGCTCACCGACGATCTGCTGGCCAGCTACGACCCGGTCAACAAGGTCAACCCGCCGCTGCGGACCTCTGTGGACGTGCAGGCGCTGCGGGCCGCGCTCGCCGAGGGCGTCGTGGACTGCGTCGCCACCGACCACGCCCCGCACGCGCCGCAGGACAAGGACTGCGAGTGGTCCAGCGCGCGCCCGGGCATGCTGGGCTTGCAGACCGCGCTCTCGGTCGTGGCGCAGACGATGGTGGTCACGGAGCTGCTGGACTGGCGCGGCGTCGCGCGGGTGATGAGCGAGCGCCCCGCGCAGATCGCCGGACTGCCCGACCAGGGCCGCCCGCTGGCCGAGGGGGAGCCCGCCAACCTGGCGCTGGTCGACCCGGACGCGCGGTGGACGGTGCGCGGCGCGGACTTCGCCAGCATCTCCGACAACACCCCTTTCGAGGGCATGGAACTGCCCGCCCGGGTGGTCCTCACCATGCTGCGCGGGCGGATCACCGCGCACGAGGGAAAGGTGTGCGGCTGATGCGCGCCCTGCTCACCCTGATCGTGGTCGGCCTGCTGGTGCTGAGCCTGCTGGCGATGCTGCGCGGCTGGCGCTACCGGGCCCGCCGCCAGTCCGCGGTGATGCCCGGCTTCTTCGCGGTGCCGGACAGCATCGGCGAGGACCTGCTGCCCCCGCTCAAGGGCGTCTACGTCGGAACCGTGGACGCCAGGGACTGGCACGACCGCATCGCCGTCGGCGACGTCGGCTTCCGCGCCGAGGCCACGGCGCGGCTGACCGCGGCCGGGCTGCACGTCGAGCGCGTCGGTGCCAGTCCACTGTGGATTCCCGCGCAGACCTTCCGCGGCGTCCGCTCGGCGAGGGGCCTTGCGGGCAAGGCGATGGGCATCAAGGGCGTCCTCGTCGTGACCTGGGCGCTCGACGAGAACTGGGTGCTGGACACCGGGTTCCGCGGCGATGACCGTTCGGTTTACCCCGAGTGGGAGGCCGCCTTGCAGACTATGACCCCGAATCACGACCCCGAGAGGAACTCGGCGCGATGAGTTCTCGCACCCCCGCTGTCCTGGTGCTGGAGGACGGCAGAAGCTTCCGAGGCGAGTCCTACGGGGCGCTCGGCCGCAGCCTCGGCGAGGTGGTCTTCTCCACCGCCATGACCGGCTACCAGGAGACCCTGACCGACCCCTCCTACCACCGCCAGATCGTGGTGCAGACCGCGCCGCAGATCGGCAACACCGGCTGGAACGACGAGGACGACGAGTCCGAGCGCATCTGGGTCGCGGGCTACGTCGTGCGCGACCCCGCGCGCGTGCCCTCGAACTGGCGCTCCGTCCGCTCGCTCGACGAGGAGCTGGTGAACCAGGGGATCGTCGGCATCTCCGGCGTGGACACCCGCACGCTCACCCGGCACATCCGCGAGCGCGGCGCCATGCGCGCCGGGGTCTTCTCCGGCGACGCCGTGGCCGACGTCGACCAGCTGCTTGCCGAGGTCCGCCAGGCGCCGGAGATGGCTGGCTCCGACCTCGCCCGCGACGTCACCACGAAGAAGCCCTACGTGGTGCGCGCGGACGGCGAGACCCGGTTCCGGGTGGCCGCGCTGGACCTGGGCATCAAGTCCAACACCCCGCGGATGATGGCCGCGCGCGGCATCGAGGTGCACGTGCTGCCGCTCGGGTCCACTGTGGACGACGTGCTCGCGGTGTCCCCGGACGGCGTGTTCCTGTCCAACGGCCCTGGCGACCCGGCCACCCAGGACCACGCGGTCGCGCTCACCAAGGAGTTCCTGAGCCGCCGCCTGCCGCTGTTCGGCATCTGCTTCGGCAACCAGGTCCTCGGTCGCGCACTGGGCCGGGGCACCTACAAGATGCGCTACGGCCACCGGGGCATCAACATCCCGGTGATCGACGTGGCCACCGGCAAGGTCGCCATCACCGCCCAGAACCACGGCTTCGCCGTCGAGGGCACCCCCGGCGAGCGCTTCGACTCCGAGTTCGGCGCCGCCCAGGTCAGCCACTACTGCCCCAACGACGACACGGTCGAAGGACTGCGCTGCCTGGACGTTCCGGCGTTCAGCGTGCAGTACCACCCCGAGGCCGCCGCGGGTCCGCACGACGCCGCGCCCTTGTTCGACCAGTTCGTCGAGCTCATGGACGGGAAGAAGTAGATGCCCAAGCGCACTGACATCAAGCACGTCCTCGTCATCGGCTCCGGTCCGATCGTGATCGGCCAGGCGTGCGAGTTCGACTACTCCGGGACCCAGGCCTGCCGCGTGCTGCGCGAGGAGGGCCTGCGGGTCAGCCTGGTCAACTCCAACCCGGCGACGATCATGACCGATCCGGAGTTCGCCGACGCCACCTACGTCGAGCCGATCACCGTCGAGTTCGTCGAGAAGGTCATCGCCGCCGAGCGCCCCGAGGCCATCCTGGCCACCCTGGGCGGGCAGACCGCGCTGAACACCGCGGTCGCGCTGCACGAGCGCGGTGTGCTGGAGAAGTACGGCGTGGAGCTCATCGGCGCCGACATCGACGCCATCCAGCGCGGTGAGGACCGGCAGAAGTTCAAGGACATCGTCGCCTCCATCGGCGGCGAGACCCCGCGCAGCCGCGTGTGCCACTCCATGGAGGAGGTCCGCGACACCGTCGCCGAACTGGGCCTGCCCGTGGTCATCCGGCCCAGCTTCACCATGGGCGGCCTCGGTTCCGGCATGGCGCACACCCCGGATGACCTGGAGCGCCTGGCCTCGGTCGGCCTGGCGGAGAGCCCGGTCACCGAGGTGCTGATCGAGGAGAGCGTGCTCGGCTGGAAGGAGTACGAGCTGGAGCTGATGCGCGACCGCAAGGACAACGTGGTCGTGGTCTGCTCCATCGAGAACATCGACCCGATGGGCGTGCACACCGGTGACTCGGTGACCGTGGCCCCGGCGATGACGCTGACCGACCGCGAGTACCAGCACATGCGTGACGTCGGCATCGACGTGCTGCGCGCGGTGGGCGTGGACACCGGCGGCTGCAACATCCAGTTCGCCATCCACCCGGAGACCGGGCGCATGGTCGTCATCGAGATGAACCCGCGCGTCTCGCGGTCGAGCGCCCTGGCGTCCAAGGCCACCGGCTTCCCGATCGCCAAGATCGCCGCGAAGCTGGCCATCGGCTACACCCTCGACGAGATCCGCAACGACATCACCGGCGAGACCCCGGCCAGCTTCGAGCCGACGCTGGACTACGTCGTGGTGAAGGTGCCGCGCTTCGCCTTCGAGAAGTTCCCCGGCGCCGACCCCGAGCTGACCACGACGATGAAGAGCGTCGGCGAGGCCATGTCCATGGGCCGCAACTTCCCCGAGGCGCTGGGCAAGGTCCTGCGCTCGATGGAGACCAAGGCGGCCGGGTTCTGGACCGTGGCGGACCCCGACGTTTCCCTTGACCAGACCCTGGAAGCGCTGAAGAAGGGCCACGACGGGCGGCTCTACACCGTCGACCGCGCGCTGCGCCTCGGCGCGACCGTCGAGCAGGTGTGCCAGGTCTCCGGAATCGACCCGTGGTTCGTCGACCAGATCGCCGCGCTCAACGAGCTGCGCCAAGAGATCGAGACGGCTCCGGTGCTCGACGAGCCGCTGCTGCGCCGCGCCAAGCGCAACGGTCTCTCCGACCGTCAGCTGGCCGTGTTGCGCCCCGAGCTCGCGGGCGAGGACGGCGTGCGGGTGCTGCGGCACCGCCTCGGCGTGCGCCCGGTCTTCAAGACCGTGGACACCTGCGCCGCGGAGTTCGCCGCCAACACGCCCTACCACTACTCCGCCTACGAGCTGGACCCCGACGCGGAGTGCGAGGTCGCCGAGCAGCGGGAGAAGCAGAAGGTGCTGATCCTGGGCTCCGGCCCGAACCGGATCGGCCAGGGCATCGAGTTCGACTACTCCTGCGTGCACGCGGCCATGGCGCTGCGGGCCGCCGGGTTCGAGACCGTGATGATCAACTGCAACCCGGAGACGGTCTCCACCGACTACGACACCTCCGACCGCCTCTACTTCGAGCCGCTGACCTTCGAGGACGTGCTGGAGGTCGTGCACTCCGAGCAGCGCTCCGGCACGGTCGCCGGCGTGATCGTGCAGCTCGGCGGGCAGACCCCGCTCGGGCTGGCGCAGCGGCTGGCCGACGCGGGCGTGCCGATCGTGGGCACCTCGCCGGAGGCCATCCACCTGGCCGAGGAGCGGGGTGCCTTCGGCGAGGTGCTGACCGCCGCTGGGCTGCCCGCGCCGAAGTACGGCATGGCCACCTCCTTCGAGGGCGCCAAGCGGATCGCCGACGAGATCGGCTACCCGGTGCTCGTGCGGCCCTCCTACGTGCTCGGCGGGCGCGGCATGGAGATCGTCTACGACGAGGACACCCTGGCCGGCTACATCGCCAGGGCCACCGAGGTCAGCCCGGAGCACCCGGTGCTGGTCGACCGCTTCCTGGACGACGCGATCGAGATCGACGTGGACGCGCTCTGCGACGGCCAGGAGGTCTACCTCGGCGGCGTGATGGAGCACATCGAGGAGGCCGGTATCCACTCCGGCGACTCCGCGTGCGCGCTGCCGCCGATCACGCTGGGCCGCACGGACCTGGAGGCGGTCCGCCGCACCACCGAGGCCATCGCGCGCGGTATCGGCGTGCGCGGCCTGCTCAACGTGCAGTACGCGCTCAAGGACGACGTGCTCTACGTGCTGGAGGCCAACCCGCGCGCCTCGCGGACCGTGCCGTTCGTCTCCAAGGCCACGGCGGTCCCGCTGGCCAAGGCGGCGGCCAGGATCGCGCTCGGCGCCAAGATCTCCGAGCTGCGCGACGAGGGCCTGCTGCCCGCCAACGGCGACGGCGGCGACCTGCCGGTGTCCGCCCCGGTGGCGGTCAAGGAGGCCGTGCTGCCGTTCCACCGCTTCCGCACCCCGGACGGGCGCGGGGTGGACTCGCTGCTCGGCCCGGAGATGAAGTCCACCGGAGAGGTGATGGGCATCGACGCCTCCTTCGGTAAGGCATATGCCAAATCGCAGGCGGCTTCGTACGGGTCTCTGCCCACCAGCGGCCGGGTCTTCGTCTCGGTGGCCAACCGCGACAAGCGCGCGATGATCTTCCCCGTCAAGCGGCTCGCCGACCTCGGGTTCGAAGTTCTTGCCACCGACGGCACGGCCGAGGTGCTGCGGCGCAACGGCATCCCGTGCACGGTGGTGCGCAAGCACTTCGAGGGTGAGCAGAACGTCGTCGACACGATCCTCGCCGGTGAGGTCGACATGGTCATCAACACCCCGTACGGCAACCACGGGCCCCGGCTGGACGGCTACGAGATCCGCACGGCGGCCGTCGCCAGGGACATCCCGTGCGTCACCACGGTCCAGGGCGCCGCTGCCGCCGTGCACGGCATCGAGGCCCTGATCAGGGGAGACATCGGAGTGCGCTCGCTGCAGGACCTCCAGGCGGCGGTCCGCGAGGCCCGCGCGTGAGCCCCCGTTCCTTCGGCGCTCGCCTCGTCACAGCGGTCTCCGAGCGGGGACCGCTGTGCGTGGGCGTCGACCCGCACCCCGCCCTATTGGAGTCTTGGGGACTCGCCCAAGACATCGGAGGTCTGGAGCGCTTCGCGCTGACCGCCGTCGAGGCGCTGGCGGGCACCGTCTCGGTGATCAAGCCCCAGTCGGCCTTCTTCGAGGCCCACGGCTCGCGCGGGGTCGCCGTCCTGGAACGGGTCATCGCGGAGTCCCGGCAGGCCGGTGCCCTCGTCCTGTTGGACGTCAAGCGCGGCGACATCGGATCAACGATGTCGGCGTACGCCAAGGCCTACTTGGACGATTCCTCGCCGCTGGCGGCGGATGCGGTAACGCTCTCACCGTTCCTCGGCTTCGGCTCGCTCGAGCCCGCGCTGAGCCTCGCCGAGCGCACCGGGCGGGGCGTGTTCGTGCTCGCCAGGACGTCCAATTCGGAGGCCCTCGCGGTGCAGACGGCGGCGCTGGACGGCGAGGACCGCAGCGTCGCCCAGGCCATGATCGACGAGGCCGCCGCGCGCAATTCCGGCGCCGATCCACTGGGCTCGGTCGGGCTCGTCGTCGGTGCCACCGTCGGCCGGACCGGACTGGACTTTTCCCAGGTCAACGGGCCTTTGCTGGCTCCGGGCATCGGTGCCCAGGGCGCGACCGGCGCGGATCTGCGAACGGTGTTCGGAGATCAGCTCGCGCACGTTCTGCCGACCACTTCCCGCGACGTTCTCCGGCACGGTCCGGGCGTCTCGGAAGTGCGTTCGGCGGCTTTGCGCGCGAGTGAGGCGATAGCCGCTTCGCTGCGTGTCTGAGTGTGTCCGGCGCACCCCGAAAGGGGTTCGGAAAACCGTGCGCGGACCCCTCCGGCAAGAGGGGTTGTTTCGGCTCGCGTACGAAATGTGTGATGTAGGAGATCGGCGGCCTTGTAGCGGGTCAGTAGCGGTGAAGGCGCCGGTACTGGTAGTACTTGCGCCCGGTGCCGAGCGTTCGGCGTGAATGTACGTGTGGGTGATACCGCTTTCACGGGCATTCACGGCTAACGTTCGTTGACCGTCCGCCAGCAGGAGGACAACCCGAATGGGTAGTCATCCTCGGGACTGATGTCGAATGTGGGACACGGCGGACACTGTCGCTAGAGCGAGTCGCTGGAGACGTGTTCGGATGTGACCCGCGTTGTGTCCTGTCAGACCCGGTCGGTACGGTCGCCGCACCGTTCCTACTGGATAGAACCCCCACCCCACGGAGGATGATCGTGGCCCTTCCCCAGCTGACCGAGGAGCAGCGGGCTGCAGCGTTGGAGAAGGCGGCTGCTGCTCGTCGCGTTCGCGCTGAGCTCAAGGAGCGCCTCAAGCGCGGCGGCACCAACCTCAAGGAGGTGCTGGCCAAGGCCGAGAGCGACGAGATCCTGGGCAAGATGAAGGTCTCGGCGCTGCTCGAGGCCCTTCCCGGCGTCGGCAAGGTCCGCGCCGCCCAGATCATGGAGCGCCTGGAGATCGCCAACAGCCGTCGTCTTCGTGGTCTCGGCGACCGTCAGCGCAAGGCGCTGCTCGCGGAGTTCAGCGCAGAGTGATCGCGGAGCGGCCGGGGCCGGACGACAGCACCACCGTCGTCCGGCCCCGGCTCACCGTCGTCTCGGGCCCCTCCGGCGTCGGCAAGTCCAGCGTGCTGGCCGAGGTCCGCAGGATGGCCCCTGACCTGTACTTCAGCGTGTCGGCGACGACGCGGTCCCCGCGCCCCGGCGAGGTCGACGGGACCCACTACCACTTCGTCGACCGCGACTGGTTCCAGCGCATGATCGACTCCGGCGAGATCCTGGAGCACGCCGAGTACGCGGGCAACCACTACGGCACGCCACGCGCGCCCGTGCTGGCCGCGCTCGACTCGGGCCGACCGGCCGTCCTGGAGATCGAACTCCAGGGAGCCCGGCTGGTCCGGGAGGCGATGCCCGAGGCCCGGCTGGTCATGCTGATGCCCCCGTCCTGGGAGGTGCTCGTCGACCGGCTCACCGGGCGCGGCACCGAGGACGCGGCCGTCGTGGAGCGCAGACTCCAGGTCGCGCGCGAGGAACTGGCCGCCGCCGAGGAGTTCGACCACCACGTTGTCAACGCCGACGTGCGTCAAGCCGCCGCTGACTTGGTAAACTTGATGGTCGGCCCGGCCGCACGCACCACAGCAGCACCGACTACCGCGGCCCCGTCCCGGGACTAGGCCGCACCCCGGATTTGCAGACTTTTGGAGCAATCTCAGTGACGATCCCCGCAGAGCTGGGCGCGCTCGCGCAGCCGATCACCGGCGCCGAGGGCATCACCAACCCCCCGATCGACGACCTGCTCGAGAAGGTCAGCTCGAAGTACGCCCTGGTGATCTACTCCGCCAAGCGCGCGCGGCAGATCAACGACTACTACGCCCAGCTCGGCGAGGGCCTGCTGGAGTACGTCGGCCCGCTGGTGGAGCCGGGTCCGCGCGAGAAGCCGCTGTCGATCGCGCTGCGCGAGATCCACGCCGGGATGCTTGAGCACACCGAAGGCGAGTGAGTAACACGGACGGGACCCGCCCTCGGGTCGTTCTCGGCGTCGCCGGCGGGATCGCCGCCTTCAAGGCGTGCGACCTGCTGCGCAGGCTCACCGAGACCGGTCACGAGGTGCGGGTCGTTCCGACTTCGGCGGCGCTGAACTTCGTCGGCGCCGCCACCTTCGAGGCGCTGTCCGGCAACCCCGTGCACACCGGTGTCTTCGCCGACGTGCCGGAGGTGCCGCACGTGCGCCTCGGCCAGAACGCCGACCTCGTCGTGGTCGCCCCGGCCACCGCCGACCTGCTGGCCAAGGCCGCGCACGGGCTGGCCGACGACCTGCTGACCAACACCCTGCTGACCGCGCGCTGCCCGGTGCTGCTGGTCCCGGCGATGCACACCGAGATGTGGGAGCACCCGGCGACCAGGGCCAACGTGGCGCTGCTGCGCGAGCGGGGCGTCATCGTCGCCGAACCCGCGAGCGGGCGGCTGACCGGCAAGGACAGCGGCAAGGGCCGCCTGCCCGAACCCGCCGAGATCGCCGAGCTGTGCCGCCTGCTGCTGGCCCGCCGCGACGCGCTGCCCCGCGACCTCGACGGCAGGCACGTGGTGATCTCCGCCGGCGGCACCCGCGAACCGCTGGACCCGGTGCGCTTCCTGGGCAACCGCTCCTCGGGGCGGCAGGGCTTCGCGCTCGCCAGGGTCGCCGCGCAGCGCGGTGCCACCGTGACGCTGGTCGCCGCGCACACCGCCGACCTGGCCACGCCCGCCGGCGTGGACCTGGTGCGGGTGGGCACGGCGCTGGAGCTGCGCGAGGCGGTGCGCACCGCCGCCAAGACCGCCGACGTGGTGGTGATGGCCGCCGCGGTCGCGGACTTCCGCCCGGTGGCCACGGCCGAGCACAAGATCAAGAAGTCGGACGACCGGCCGGACCCGGTGGTGGAGCTGACCCGCAACCCCGATGTGCTGGCCGAGCTGGTTGTACATCGTTTCCCTGGACAGCTCGTCGTGGGTTTCGCGGCCGAGACCGGGGACGCCGAGGGCACGCCGCTGGAGCACGGCCGGGCGAAGCTGGCTCGCAAGGGCTGTGACCTGCTGGTCGTCAACGCCGTCGGCGACGGGCGGGCCTTCGAGGTCGAGCAGAACTCCGGCTGGCTGCTCAGCGCCGAGGACGCGGGCGCGGCCGCCACCGAGCTCCCACTTGGTGGGAAAGCTGAACTCGCGGCCCTGCTCTGGGACGCTGTGAGCAAGAAGCTTGAATACGTTCCGTCGGGCGGCTCCGGCCGCGAAGTACGCTGACGCAGCCCTTTCGAGGGACAGCCCCGTCGAGGGGCGAGACAGACCTGGGACAGCAGAGCCCTGCGACGCCAGAGCCCATCTACCGAAGCTGAACTTTCTCAGGAGACCACCGTGACGCAGCAGAGCCGCAGACTCTTCACCAGCGAGTCCGTGACCGAGGGTCATCCGGACAAGATCTGCGACGCCATCAGCGACTCGATCCTGGACGCGCTGCTCGCCAAGGACGCGCGCTCCCGCGTCGCGGTGGAGACCCTCATCACCACCGGCCAGGTGCACGTCGCCGGTGAGGTGACCACCGAGGCCTACGCCGACATCCCCTCGATCGTCCGCGAGAAGATCCTGGAGATCGGCTACGACTCCTCGGCCAAGGGCTTCGACGGCCACTCCTGCGGTGTCAACGTCGCGATCGGCTCGCAGTCCGCGGACATCGCCCAGGGCGTGGACACCGCGCACGAGACCCGGGTCGAGGGCGCCGAGGACGACATCGACAAGCAGGGCGCGGGCGACCAGGGCCTGATGTTCGGCTACGCCAGCACCGACACCCCCGAGCTGATGCCGCTGCCGATCGCGCTGGCGCACCGGCTGTCCAAGCGGCTGACCGAGGTCCGCAAGAACGGCACGCTGCCGTACCTGCGCCCGGACGGCAAGACGCAGGTCACCATCGAGTACGCGGGCGACCAGCCGGTCCGCCTGGACACCGTGGTGCTCTCCAGCCAGCACGCCGCCGACATCGACCTGGAGCAGATGCTCGCCGTCGACGTCCGCGAGCACGTGATCTCCCCGGAGATCAACGAGCTGCAGCTGGACACCAGCGACGTGCGCGTGCTGGTCAACCCGACCGGCCGCTTCGTCATCGGCGGCCCCATGGGTGACGCGGGCCTGACCGGTCGCAAGATCATCGTCGACACCTACGGCGGCATGGCCCGCCACGGCGGCGGCGCGTTCTCCGGCAAGGACCCGTCGAAGGTGGACCGCTCCGCCGCCTACGCCATGCGCTGGGTCGCCAAGAACGCGGTCGCCGCGGGCCTGGCCACCCGGATGGAGGTCCAGGTCGCCTACGCCATCGGCAAGGCGGCCCCGGTCGGCCTGTTCGTGGAGACCTTCGGCACCGAGAACATCGACCCGGCCAAGATCCAGGCCGCCATCAGCCAGGTCTTCGACCTGCGCCCGGCCGCGATCATCCGGGACCTGGAGCTGCTGCGCCCGATCTACGCGCAGACCGCCGCCTACGGCCACTTCGGCCGCCCCGAGCTGGACCTCCCGTGGGAGCGCCTGGACCGGGTCGACGCGCTGAAGAGCGCCGCGGGCGTGTGATTCCAGTACTGCCCGCCGAGGCGGCCGAACTCCTGTTCGGCCGCCTCGCGGCGTCTCTCGGCCCCTCCGCCGTGGACATCGGCTCCGGCTCCGGCTTCCTCGCGGCGGAGATCGCCGCGCGCGGGGTCGGCTTCGAGCTGACCGACGTCGAGGACTGGCGTCAGGTGCCCGTGCCCGGCTCGACCTTCACCAAGGCCAGCGCGACCGCGTTGCCGCACGCGCCGGGTTCCGTCGGCGGCGTGCACATCGCGCGCGNNGGAGATCGCGCGCGTGCTCGCACCCGGTGCTCGCGTGTGCCTGTCGCTGGGCTGGCCGCTCTACACCGGGCCGCTGCGCGAGCTGTCCAACGCCTTCTACGACCGCGCTTCCGAGGCTGGGCTACCCCGTGACGACGTGCGCGCGGACATCTCCGGCCCCGACCAGGTCGCCGCCGAGCTGACCGCTCTGGGCCTGGTCGCCGAGGACCCCATCGAGGTCTCCGGCACCCTCTCGATCACCCCTCGTGAGGTCATCGCCGACTGCGTCGCCGTGGCCGACCGCTGGCGCCCCACCCAGGACCTCGCTTCTCTCCCCGCCCTGGGCGACAC
>NZ_MUMH01000073.1:60996-94694 GCF_002155965.1 Allokutzneria sp. NRRL B-24872 | reverse complement strand
CGTGGTGGTCTTGCCGCAGCCGGAGGGGCCGACGAAGACCACCGTCTCCCCCGCCGGGATGGTCATGGTGACCTCGTCCACCGCGGCGCTCTTCTGCCCCGGGTAGCGCTTGCTGACGTTGTCGAGGTGGATCTCCACACCGGTCTTGCCGTTCACCGAATCCCCCTCGGGGTGGTCAGTCGACCGACGAGCACCCACAGCCCGTCGATCACCAGGGCCAGCACGATCACACCGAGGGTTCCGGCGACCGCCATGTTCACCGCGTTCGCTCCGCCGACCCGTTGCAGGCCGGAGAAGATGAGGTTGCCGAGCCCCGGCCCCTTGGCGTAGGCGGCGATCGCCGCGATGCCCATGAGCATCTGCGTGCTCACCCGCATGCCGGCGAGGATCGACGGCCAGGCCAGCCGCAGCTCGATCCGCGTCAGCACACCGGCCCGGCTCATCCCGATGCCGCGCGCCGCGTCCGTCACCGATCCGTCCACACTGGACAGTCCGACGATGGTGTTGCGCACGATCGGCAGCAGCGCGTAGAGCACGAGCGCGGTCACCGTCGGCGCGACGCCGAGCCCCAGCACGGGGATCAGCAGGCCCAGCAGGGCGAAGGACGGAATGGTCAGGATGGCGCTGGTCAGCGCCGTCGCGACCGCCGAGCCGCCGGGGCTGCGGTACACCCCGACGCCGACAAGGACCCCGATCACCGCGGCGATCACCGTGCACTGGAGCACGGCGCTCGCATGCAGCGAGGCGTCCACGAGCACCTGCTCCCACCGGGAAGCCAGGAACTCCCAGAAGCTCACCGCAGCGCCTCGGTCTCAGAGGTCTTGGCTGGCTCGGAGATCAGCACCTTGCCGTTGCTGGAGCCGTTCCCGTTGCCGTCGCAGATCTCCAGCGCGAACTCCTCGCCGTACTGCTCGGTGCCCTGGATGACGGCGGCCTCGACGACCTCAAGGCCCTTGTTCTCCCTGCGCACCAACGGATCGCTGCGCAGGTCCTTGGCAAGCGAGAGGCACATCGCCACCATCACGGCGGCGAACGGAACGGCCGCGATGATCGTCAGCTTCTGCAGGCCGTCCAGCGCGGTGGCCCCGCCGACCATCAGCATCACCGCGGCGACCGCGCCGGTCAGCGCGCCCCAGAACACGACGATGGACTTCTTCGGCTCGATCGACCCGCGCTGCGAGAGCGTCCCCATCACGATCGACGCGGCGTCCGCCCCGGACACGAAGAAGATCGCCACCAGGATCATCACCACGACGCTCGCGATGCCCGCCCAGCCCGGGAACTGCTGGAGCACGCCGAAGAGCTTGGCCTCCTGGCCGCTCGCCCCGGCGAGGTCCACGCCGTTGCGCTGGAAGTTCAGCGCGGTGCCGCCGAGGATCGCGAACCACAGCAGGCTGACCATGCTGGGCACCAGGATCACGCCGCTGACGAACTGGCGGATGGTGCGGCCACGGCTGATCCGCGCGACGAACATGCCGACGAACGGCGTCCACGAGATCCACCACGCCCAGTAGAAGATCGTCCAGTCACCGAGCCAGCTGGCCATGGCGTCACCACCGCTGGCGGCGGTGCGCGCGGCCATCTCGGCGGCGTCGGCGAAGTAGTGGCCGATCGAGGCGGGCAGCAGGTTGAGGATCAGCACCGTCGGACCGACCACGAACAGGAACAGCGCGAGCAGTCCGGCCAGCACCATGTTGATGTTGGAGAGCCACTGGATGCCCTTGGCGACGCCGGAGACCGCGGAGGCGATGAAGGCGATGGTCAGCACCACGATGATCAGCACGAGCACGGTGGTGCCCGCCGACTCCATCCAGCCGACCTCTTTCAGCCCTCGGCCGATCTGCAGTGCGCCGAGGCCGAGCGAGGCGGCGGAGCCGAAGAGGGTCGCGAAGATCGCCATCACGTCGATGGCCTTGCCGATCGGGCCGTTGGCCTGCTTCTTGCCGATCAGCGGCTCGAACACGGCGCTGATCAGCTGGCGCCTGCCCCTGCGGAAGCTGCCGTAGGCGATGGCGAGCCCGACGACCGCGTAGATCGCCCACGGGTGCAGCGTCCAGTGGAAGAGGGTGGTGGCCATCGCCGTCTCCAGCGCCTCGTCCGTCATCGGCGCGACGGTGCCGGGCGGCGGGCTGGTGAAGTGCGTGAGCGGCTCGCTGACGCCGTAGAACATCAGCCCGATGCCCATGCCGGCGCTGAACATCATCGCCACCCAGGACACGGTGCGGAACTCCGGTTCCTCGCCGTCCTTGCCGAGCGGGATCTTGCCGTAGCGGCTCAGCGCCAGCCACAGCGCGAAGACCACGAAGCCCGACGCGGCGAGCACGAAGGCCCACCCCGCGTTCGCGATGATCCACTTCAGGATGGCGCCGGAGACGGTGCTCAGGCTCTCCGTGCCGAAGACGCCCCAGCCGATGAAGGCGAGCGTGATGACGGCCGCGACCCCGAACACGACGGGGTCCAGCCGCCCGGGGCGCTCGGCCAAGGACGGCGTCCTCGGTTCGCCGGGCAGTGTCGTGGCCCCCTCAGGTTCCAGGGGACGGTGGTCTTCCTGTCGCTGGTGTTCTGGGTTCTCGGTAGCCACGGTGCAGTGCGCCGCTAGGCGCGCCCTCCTTCACAAAAGCGAACAGAAGCGCCACGCGGCCGGTCCCAGTGCCCCAGGCGAACCCGTCACGTGGACCGGCCCCGACCGCCTTCAGCGATCCCAACCTGACCCGTTCGGCGTAGCGGGGTCAACCGGACTCACCGGCGCCGTGGCCCAACCGACACCCTTTCTGCTCCATCAGTCGCAATCAGTTCCACAATGCGCAACACTCGCGGCACCTGCGTCCGCGCCGCTTAGCCCGTCCGTGTGATGCCGCAGAGAACGGCGCAGGGATTACCCGATCCGAGGTCGCCCAAACACACGATCAGCACTGTTGATCACGTGAGGTAAGCCCGCTGGTCACCCGCGCGATGGGTAGAGGACTTACGCTCACTGCTCGTGGCGGTACGGCTGGTCCCGGTTCGCGGCGCGCTACGAGCGCTCCGCGGGTGCCTGCTCGCCACCACCTCGGCCGCACTGGCCACCGTCGGCCACGTCGCGGCGGGCGGCTCCGCCCCGGACACCGCGCTGACCGTCCTGCTCACCGTGCTGATCGCCACCGTCGCGGTCTCCTTCGCGGACAAGCGGCGCGGCCCGCTGGCGATCCTCACCACGCTCGGCACCGCCCAGCTCACGACGCACCTGCTGCTCAACGCGCTGACGCTGCACGAGCACGGCGCGGTGACCGACTCCTGGACCATGCTCGCCGCGCACGTCGTCGCGACCCTCGTCACGGCGGCGCTGCTCGTCGGCGCCGAGTCCGCGATCTTCGGCATGGCCGCCGCGCTCGGCGCCGTGCTCCCCCGCCGTTCACCGCAGCCGCCGGTCTTCGCGCCGCTGCTCGCGGTCATCCCCGCCCGCTCCGGCCTGATCACCGCGCTCGACGTGCTGCTGCGCCGGACGCACGCCCGCCGTGGCCCCCCGCTGACCTCCTGAAACGCGCCTTCACCCCTTCCCAACGCATCAGGAGTCCCCAAGCCATGTCGTCATACCGACGCGTCCTCGGCGTGCTCGCCGTCACCGGAGTCGCCACGCTGCTCACCGCGGCCCCCGCGCTCGCCCACGTCACCGCGCAGCCCGGCACCGCCGAGCAGGGCGGCTACACCAAGGTCGCCTTCCGCGTGCCGAACGAGTCCGCGACCGCGGGCACCGTGAAGATCGAGGTCACCCTGCCCGCCGAGCACCCGCTCACCTCCGTGCGCACCAAGGCCGTCCCCGGCTGGAAGGCCCAGGTCACCAAGGCGCCGCTGGCCACGCCGGTGGAATCGCACGGCAGCAAGATCACCGAGGCGGTGCGCACCATCACCTGGACCGCCGACCCCGGCGTGAAGATCGGCAACAACGAGTTCGCCGAGTTCGAGGTCTCCATGGGCAAGCTCCCGGAGAACACCGACAAGCTGGTCATGCCCACCGCGCAGACCTACGACGACGGCAAGGTCGTCAAGTGGGAGCAGCTGCCGGTCAACGGCGCCGAGCCCGAGCGCCCCGCTCCCGTGCTCAAGCTGACCCCCAAGGCCGCGGCGGGCGGCGACGCGCACTCGCACGGCGGTGACGCCGCAGCCAAGACCGAGACCGCCGACAACACCGCGCGGATGCTCGGCGGCGCGGGCCTGGTCGTCGGCGCGCTCGGCGTCGGCTTCGGCATCGGAGCGATCGCGCGCAGCCGCAAGGCGACCTCGGCATGAGGCGCGCGCTCACCGCACTGCTGGTGGCGGGGCTGGCGCTGGTGCTCAGCGCCGGTCCCGCGCTGGCGCACAACGTCCTCGTCGACAGCAGCCCGAAGAAGGACGCGCAGGTCGAGTCCAGCCCGACCGAGCTGAAGCTGGTGTTCGACCAGCAGGTCCAGGCGGCCGACCTGGTCAACACGGTGACCCTGACCGGCCCCGGCGGCACCAGGTGGGCGACGGACAAGCCGAAGGTCGAGAACAACACCGTGACGGTCGCGGCCACGCCGCTCGGCCCGGCCGGTGAGTACACGATCGCCTTCCGCATCCTCTCCGCAGACGGCCACCCGGTCGGCGACAAGCTGTCCTTCCGCCTCACCAAGGACGGCCCCGGCACCCCGCTGTCCGGTGCCAAGCCCGCCGATTCGGCCACGCCCGCGCCCAGCGGTTCGGAAGCGGCGACCGTGACCGCTGTCGCCGGTCGCCAGGCCGATTCCAACGGCGGCTTCCCCGTGTGGGTCTGGTTCGCCGGAGCCGCGGTGCTGCTCGGCGCGGGCGTGGTGATCGCGCTCCGGTTCTCCCGGGCGCCGAACACGCGGGGCTAGGCCGTGCTCCACCGCGGCGGCCGGGCGCTGCTGTTACCGGGCGTGCTGGTGGCGGCCCTCGCGAGCGTGCTCGCCGGGGTCGCCGCCACCGCTCCCGCAGCCCTGCCCGGCCTGCCCGACAGCGCCGTCGTCCGGATCGGTCTGCCCGTGGTGCGACTGCTCGTGGACGCGGTCGGCATCGGCGCGGTGGGCGTCGGCGTGCTCGGCTGGCTGCTCCGTGGCGAGCGCAGGGCCTCGGCCGCGGCGGCGACCGCCCAGCGGGCCGGGGTGGTCCTCGGCGCGGTCTGGGTGCTGGCCGCGCTCGCGTTGCTCTGGTGGCAAGCCGCCGAGCTGTCGCCGAACGGGCTCGGCCTGCGCATCGGCGATCTGGCGGAGTACTCCTCGCAGGTCAGCAGTGGTCGAGCACTCCTGGTGACGGCGGGCTGCGGGTTGATCTTCGGAGTGCTCAGCCTCGTCACCACGCGTAGCCGCACCATCCCGGTCGAACTGCCCGTCGTGGTGGCCCTGCTCGGCGTGGTCGCCCTACCGCTCACCGGCCACGCGGCGGGCTCGGCCGGGCACACCCCCGCGATGCTGGCCACGGCGGTGCACGTGCTCGCGGCCTCGGCATGGGTCGGCGGTCTGCTCGCGGTGTTCGTGCTGGTGGCGCCGCACCGCGCGCTGCTGGCGAGCGTGCTGCCGAAGTTCTCCCGGCTCGCCGCGTGCTGCCTGGCCGCGGTCGCGGTCAGCGGCGCGGTGAGCGGGCTCGTCCAGCTCTCGGTGCGGGTGGACCGGCCGCTCTTCGACGCGTTGACCGGCACGGGCTACGGCTGGCTGGTGATCGTGAAGGCGGTGCTGCTCGCCGTGCTCGGCGGGATCGGCGCCCAGTTGCGCTTCCGGCTGCTGCCCGGCCTCTCGCCGGGCGCTTCAGCGCGCTCACGGCTGGTCCTCGCGGCGTGGATCACGACGGAACTGCTGGTCATGGCCCTTGCGGTGGGCTTGGGCGCCGCGCTCGGACGGGCGGCTCCCGGCTGAGGTGACCGTGGCGGGGAGTCGCGGAGGTCCCCACCCGGTCGAAGTCGGTGCTGGCCGTTCGTCAGCGCCCCCACGTCGGACGGACGGCCGTTGTCGCTCAGTCCTGCTCGGTCAACCGGGCGGGAAGGCGGTGCTTGCTGAGCACTTCCAGGCGCGCGACGGTGGCGTTGCCCCTGCGCTCCAGCTCAGCCTGGTCGATCCAGCCGGCAGCGAAGTGCCGGTAGTCCTGAGCCAGCATGACCAGCTCGGACAGGTACTCGGCGGAACGCCGCCTGCTCTCCTCCGACAGCTCCGTCACCAGCGGCAACTGGCTGTCAACGACCTCGTCCAACATCTCAGCTGCCTGCAGCGCGCGGCGACTGTGCCACTTCCTGCCTGTGAGCCCACCGATGCCCAACACCATCTCCACCCCTCCGCTGTGCACACACCGTGACTCGCCGAGAGAAACCGCCCGTTACTGGCGGTAACCAGAGCGCGGGTCTTGACTTAGCTCCGACATCCGCATGTCGTCCTACAGAAGGATTGCGTTACGGACAAACTCATTCTGGGGAACGATTGTCATGCTTGGCATCGTCCACAAGGCGGTGAGCATAGCTGCCGAGCAGCTCACTGATAGGGCGTCCATTTGGCTGACATGTCACCCGAACGAAAGGTTTTCAGCCTACGCGCCAACTCAGGTCGGACGTCCGGGTTGCTGCGCAGGATCGGCAGCACGCCGGTGGTCAGCTTCAGCTCCCGGACCTGCCGCAAGACCCGGAAACCCGGCCAGCGCGTGACGTCGAAGCCGTAGCCGCGCGCCAGCGCCCGGTACCGCTCGGTCCCGTGCCCGAAGCGCAGCATGCCGACCGCGAGCGGCGTCAGATCCCACTCGCGCGGCCCGACGCAGACCGAGTCCAGATCGCACAGCAGCATCTCGGCGCTGCCGGAGATCAGGTTGCCGAGGTGGGCGTCGCCGTGGATCGCGCCCTGGCGCAACGGAAAGCGCAGCGAGGCGAGCTCGGACTCGACCTCGTCCACGCGCAGCTCCAGGAAGTCGCGGTCGCCGCCGTCCAGCTCCTCGGCGTCGGCGAGCCTGCGCCGCACGTCCAGCAGCGGTTCCCACTTGCGGAAGGTGAACGGCGCGTGCGGCAGCTCGTGCATCCGGCGCAGCAGTCGCGCCAGGTCGAAGCCGGTCGGCCGGGGACCGTTCTCCGGGACCGACTGCCACAGCGTCGCGATGTGCCCGTCGACCTCGATCGGCTGAGCGATGCCCGGCAGCAGACGAACGGCGGGCACGTCGTGCTCGGCGAGCCAGGCCGCGGCCTTGACAACGTTGTCAGCTCTATGCCGAAGGGACGGGGAGAGGACGATGCGGACCACGACGGGCTGCGCCGCGAGCTGGAACACCGCGTTGTTGACGAAGCGGAGCAGCCGCGCACCCCGGGAGTCCAGCCCGACCGCGTCGCAGATCGCCCGCAACGCGGTGGCGAGCTTCGGGCGGGTGTAGCGCCCGCTCGTCCCCGCCTGCACGTCCACCGTCACGTACTGGGGTTCCCGGGCGCGAGCTTGCCCCGGAAGTGCGGGGAGCCGGTGCGCAGCCGGAACTGCTGGACGTCGTCGGCGAGCTCCTTGGCGTCGCCGATGTGCTGGTACCTGACCGCCTCTTCCTGCATGTGGTTCATCCGGTCGGCGACCCGCACCGAGTTCACGCCCTCGCCCATGTCGAAGGCCACCCGGCCGACGCGCAGGCCCTGGTCCACGTCGCCCGCCCGGATGTGGTCGGCGGCGAGCATGCTCAGGCCGAACACGTGGGTGCGCTTCATGTCGGACTCGTAGCCCTGCGTGCACTTGATCAGCTCGGCGACGGCGAGCGGCGCGTGCTTGGCGCGGAACTCCTCGATGCCGGCCAGCGAGTGGTGCACCGAGCCGATCATCCCGTGCAGGTCGTTGACGGTGAAGAACTTGACCCAGTCCGGCGCCGTCGCGAAGTCGGCCCGGGCGAACTCGTCCTTGGTGCGGCCGACCATCTTCATGGCCTGGTCCCGCTTGCCCATCATCGCGTAGGCCCAGGCCTCGTTCGCGCAGAGCACGGCCACCGTCAGCGCCGAGCCGGAGTCCTGCGCGGCGAGCTGGCCGAGCTGGAAGAGCTTGAGCGCGTCGTTGGGCGCCTCGTAGTGCAGGTACACCCGGCCCATCCGGTAGAGGATGTTCGCGACCAGCTCGTTGTGCTCACTGTGCTTGGCGAACTGCAGCGCCTTGCCGAAGTGGTTGCGCGCCGGGTCGAGCATGCCGGTGTCGAAGGACGTCCAGCCCGCGAGGCTGTGCAGGTCGGCGAGCGCCAGCTGGAGCCTGCGCCGAACGGGTTCGGCCGCGTCGGCGCGCAGCAACTGCTCGGCCCAGGACAGCTGGGCGACCACCGCGTCGCGGCAGGTGCCCCCTCCGTACTGGTAGTCGAGCGCGCGCAGCGCCTTGGTCGCGGCCTCGACCTGCTGGACGTCGGTCTTGCCGATCCGTTCGCGGGCGGGGGTCTGCGTCGGGTTGGTGACCCAGTGGCCCTGCTTGTCGCCGAACACCGACGCGCCCATGGTGATCGCGGCGGCGTGGGCGAGGAACATGCGCCGTTTCACCGACTCTTCCTCCTCGGCCTGGGGGTCGTCGGGAGGACCGACCACCCTCATGGCCGTGCCCCCGTCGTACGCGAGGCCCATGTAGCCCCTCGGCACGTCGAGGCCGTCGGCGATCCTGGCCAGCACGTCATAGGCCATGACCTGGCGACCCTTGAGGATCTCCGAGACCTCGGACTGCGACTGACCCGTCAGTGCCGCGATCTGGCGCTGGGAGACCCCGTGCCTGCGCAGCAGCCGGTACACCGAGGACACGTCGCGCGCGGCCAGCGCGTCCCGCATCTCCTGCTGCTCCCACACCTCGGGAGTAACAGGCGATCCTTGGGAACCGATGGTGCTCATTAAGCGCCCCCTTTTACGGTCCGACGGGCGTCATTCGAAGAGTAAGGGCATCCTCGCGCGCCGGTGAAGTGCTGATCGCCCGCGCTGAGCGGTCTGACCGGTCTCCTGATCGGTCCGACCGAAGTTGAGATGCCGCTCACCGTGGAACTGACGCCGATCGGCGCTGAAAGTCCCCGTTCCGGTTCGACTCCCCCCAACCTTAGTTCCTGTAAGTGAACGAACACGGAGGGACACCGGGACCGTGGAACTGGCCGAGCAGACGGGAACCGCCACCGGCGGCAGCAAGCCCGTCACGCCCGCCTCGGCCGCCAGGAACGGTTCTCGTCGCGAGTGGCTGATCGGCTGCCGCGACGTGGCGAACCGGCACCGGAGCCTCACCGTGGTCGTCGAGCAGAACCGAGTTCTCCTCGTCGGACCCCCCGGCGAGACCGCGGTGCTGTGCCAGGGCGAGGTATCCCAGCTCAGGTCAGCTCTGCGCGAGGCCGCCGAGCAGGCGGAAAGGTGACGGTGGAGCTGTGGACGAGATTCTGGGTCAGGTGCTGCGCAACGCGGTTTGGGAGCGGCTCGACATGCTCACCGAGCTGGCCGACCGCGCGGACGCCCCGTCCCTGTTGTCCGTAGCCCGCTCCGAACTGCCCAGGCTCACCGAGGGGTGGCGCGCCATGCTCGCCGCCCACGAGCCCGACGAGCGGGGCAACTGCCCCGAGTGCTCGACCCGTTGGCGCCAGCAGAAGGCACCGTGTTCGGTGTGGCGCGCGGCTTACGAGCACCTCGTCGCCGGCGGCCTCGCGCCACGTCCTGCCAGGCACCTCCGCACGGCTCAGCCCGTGGCGAAGGTGTCCTAGGAGAGGACACACGGCGGTCCTGTCGAGCCGCGCCCCCCGAGCGCAGGCGCCAGGAGACCGCCCCGTGGCTGGTGGTCCGGGTCCGGGCGAACCCCCGACCGACTCGGACCTGGACCGCCGGGCCACACGTCAGAACACGGCCGCACGGCCGGACAACTCAACAGACCTCCGCGGGCCGGTGCCGATAAGCACTCCCCCCTCCCCCCGACCGGCACCGGCTCGCGGAATTCCAACTCCCGTCCCCCGCAGTAAGGGAAGAAACCCGGCGCTCACCTCCCGCGAGCGCCGGGTTTTTCTCTGCCGTCATTGTTGGTCAGATGACCAGTAGAATTCGCGGCGGCTCGATGGGGCCGGTTCTTCGGAGCCGGGTGGTCGTCAATTCGCGCCGAACAACGGCCTTGCCACCCCCGCAAAGCGTCACCGAGGGCACTCGAACGGAGACGGTGCGTTGCACGTTTCGGGGAGCGCCGACGCTCGGCGCCTTCCCGAGCACCGCCACCCATTCGGTCCTACAGCTCGCCGCCTTGTCCCCCATTCGAGTGAACCTTGCCGTTTTTACGGGGGATAGTCGCGTATGGGCTTCCTATACGACCGTTTAGTTGCGCCACGCCGTGTAACCGATTCACGAGTGACACCGCCTCCGGAGGGCCGTGCCGTAGCCGACCGGTCGGTCAGGTAGCGCGCCGGGTACCCGAAAGTAACAGCGGGTATAGCAGCCCGTATCTGAAATTCGTTGCGATCTTGATCGTAAAAGCCGAGGCAGCAGACCTTAAGGAAACCCTGTTTCCCTACCGGCGCCGTCGACCAGGAGATGGACTCTGGGTAACCGGCGAAGGCCTTGACACGCTTAGGAAAGATGACGTCGAGGTAACGGTGTTGGTGATCACAGGGGGTGTCCCTGTGGTTTCCTCGTGCGTCAGACCCCTTGTGAGAGCAGAGGTTCTTCCAACCGCACGGACCGCCCGTACCGCTCGGACCGGCTCCTCCACCTGATCGGCGGAAGAACACCGGGCTCCGAGGGAAGACGCCGGGAAACTAGTGGGACGACTGGACCGGCCACCACACACGTCCATACGGCGGCGTGTCCGGAGAACGAGGACAGCGACCCTGTCCCCGCTCCGGCCGCCTGAGCCCCCAAGTTAGGAGTAGCCGTGCCCGCCGACGTCACACCGCTGCGTCGCCGTCCAGTGCAGCAGCGCAGTGCGCGCAGGGTGGAACGAATGCTGGACGCCTGTGCCGACCTGATCGCCGAGGTCGGATACGACGGGGTCACCACGACCCTGATCGCCGAACGAGCAGGCGTCGCGGTCGGCTCGCTGTACCAGTTCTTCCCCGACAAGCGCGCTGTCGTGCAGGCCCTCACCCTGCGCAACCTCGACCGCTTCATGAACGAGGTCGGTCAGCGCTTCGCGGAGCAGCAGCTCACCGACTGGTGGCAGGTCGTCGACTCGGTCTTCGACATCTACGTGTCGATGCACCGCGACCTGCCCGCGTTCCGCAAGGTCCACTTCGGCGACGTGATCGACCCGCACCTGATGGACGAGCAGCGGGACAGCAACACCGTGATCGCCGAACGGTTGTCCACGCTCATCACCGAGCGCTTCGGTTTCCCCGACAGCCAGGTCGTCACCCCGATGGCCGTGGCCATAGAGGCCGCGGACAGCGTGCTGAAGCTGGCCTTCCGCCGGGACCCGGACGGCGACGCCGTCCTGATCTCGGAGGCCAAGGAACTGATCAGGGACTACCTCTCCAAGCGCATCGGCTGAACCGCCACCTCAGCCGAAGCAGCGTCGCTCACCGCGGTACGTAGGCACCGTGGTGAGCCCGCCGGAGTCGAGTAGATGGAACTGGGCGAACCGCTCGGCGAGCTCACCGGCCTTGGCGTGCCGGAACCACACCCGGTCGCCAACGGTCAGCTCGTCCGCGACAGCGCCCAACAACGGGGTCTGCACCTCACCGGCCGCCTCTGTGCCGGTGAGTCGCAGGCCCTGCGGCAAGTACGGGGTCGGCAGCCGGTCGCTGCCGACCGGCCCGGAGGCGAGGTACCCGCCGCCGAAGACGGTGGCCACACCGCTGGCGGGCCTGCGCACCACCGGCAGCGCGAACAGCGCGGCCGGGCGCAGCCGGAACGCCTGGTAGGTGTCGAACAACGTCGGAGCGAGCAGGCCGGACCCCGCGGCCAGCTCGGTCACCGCCTCCTCGGTGGAGGTCCGCTCCAGGCTCCCGGTGCCACCCCCGTTGACGAACTCCAGCGGGGCGAGCGCCCGGATCGCGGCGACGGCGGCGGCCCGCCGCTCAGCCAGCTCGGCGAAGGAGCGGCGTTGCATCATCCGGACAGCGGCCGCCCGCACCGGCTTCCCGCGCGGGGCGTCACCGAGCCCGGCGATCTGGGCCTCGTAGGCCATCACGCCGACGAGCGTGAACCCCGGGCGCCGCAACACCTCCCGCGCCAACCTCGCGGCCTCCAGCGGGGTGTGCGCCGGCGAGCGCCGAACGCCGACGTGCAGCCAGTCCTGACCGATGCCGGCCAGCGGGCGCCAGGACGCGTCCAGCTCGATGCAGACCCGGATGTCCGGGTGCCCGGCGTCGAGCGCGTCGGTGACGAGGTCCAGCTGCGCCGCGTCGTCGACCATGATCGTGATCGCGGCCCGCGCGGCGTCGTCCTTGACGAGCGCGCGCAGCGCCCCCCGGTCGGCGGTCGGGTAGCCGACGAGGACGTCGTCGGTCAGCTCCGTCTCGAACAGCCACAGCGCCTCGGACAGCGAGTAGGCCATCACCCCGGAGAAGCCCGGCATGGCCAGCACCTGGCTCAGCAGGTCACGGCAGCGGACCGATTTGCTCGCCACCCGGATCGGGCGGTCGTTGGCCCGCCTGAGCAGCTCCTGGGCGTTCGAGCGGAACGCTTCGAGGTCGACCAGTGCGAACGGCGGATCGAGCTCGACGGTCGCCGAGTCATAACGCGCGCGCAGTCCGTTGATAGCCACGTTATGCACGGTAAGGCCAGAGCCTTGATAGACGAAAGCGTTTCACGTAATTTCGGCGGCACCCGTGATCTCCGCGACGGAGGGTAGTGATGCGCACACGCTCTGCCCCTGCCACCTGGACGAACTGGGCGGGCACCGCCACGGCTCGCCCCCGGCACACCTTCCGCCCCCGTGACACCGAGGAGATCGTCGAGGCCATCCGCACCGCCGAGCGCGAGGGCCTGCCCGTGCGGCCGGTCGGCAGCGGGCACTCCTTCACCGCCATCGCGGCCACCGACGGCGTCGCGATCGACCTCGCCGCGTGCTCCGGAGTGGTTTCCGCCGACACCGCGACCGGTCTGGTGCAGGTGCACGCGGGGACGACGCTGAAGCAGCTCAACGCGGACCTGGACCGGCTCGGGCTGGCCATGACCAACCTCGGCGACATCGACCGGCAGACCGTCGCGGGCGCGATCTCCACCGGCACCCACGGCACCGGCGCGCGCTTCGGCGGGCTGGCCACCCAGGTCGCCGCGCTGGAGCTCGTGCTGGCGGACGGTTCGGTGCTGCGCTGCTCGGCGGAGGAGAACCCGGAGGAGTTCGCGGCGGCGCGGGTCGGGCTCGGCGCGCTGGGCGTGCTCAGCTCGGTGACCCTGCGCTGCGAACCGGCCTACGCGCTGGAGGCCAACGAGTACCCGGCTCCGCTCGAAGAGGTCCTTGAGCGCTTCGACGAGCTCGCCGAGGGCAACGACCACTTCGAGTTCTACTGGTTCCCCTACGGCAGCAAGGCGCTCGTCAAGCGGAACAACCGGCTCCCGGCCGGCGCGGAGTGCGAGCCGCTGAGCCCGGCGCGGAAGTTCTGGGAGTACCAGGTGATGGAGAACCTGGCCTTCGGCACGGTGTGCCGACTGGGCCGGGCGGTGCCGGGCCTCGTGCGGCCGCTGAACCGGCTGTCCTCGGAGCTGCTGTCCCCGCGCTCCTACAGCGACCGCTCACACCGCGTCTTCGTCACCGAGCGCCAGGTGCGCTTCGTGGAGTCCGAGTACGCGATCCCGCGCGAGTCCGTCTGCGACGTGCTGCGCGAACTGCGAGCGGCGCTACCGGGCCTGGAGCACCCGGTGATGTTCCCCGTCGAGGTCCGCGTGGCCGCGGCCGACGACGTCTGGCTGTCCACCGCGCACGGCAGGGACAGCGCCTACATCGCCGTCCACCAGTTCGTGGGCATGCCGCACCGGCATTGGTTCGAGGTGTTCGAGTCCGTGGTCGCGGCCGTCGGCGGCCGTCCGCACTGGGGCAAAATGCACGGGTGCGACGTTGAAATACTTACCGGTCGGTATCCGAAGTTCGACGAGTTCCGCCGGGTGCGGGCGAAGCTCGACCCGACGGGCCGATTCCGCAACGCCTACCTCGATCGGGTTCTCGGGGAAATCTGAGGGATCGTCGGCGTCGCGGAGGGAAACAATTCAGGCGGGCACGGTGGCGAGCAGCTGCTCGTACACCATTTCGTGCATCCAGCGGATCATGGATTCCTGCAGGTCCATTGCGGGCTGCTCGGCGCGGGCCGGCATGGCGAGCTCGACCCCGTCGCGCTCCTCGGCGGTGGCGACGGCGACGCCGTACTGCCGGGCCCGCATGAGGCAGTTGAGGAGGAAGTCGTCAGCGCCCGCGACCGTGGAGGGGACCACGACGGCCGCGTTGGTGAACCTGGCGAAGGGCACGACCGATGTCAGCGCGCTGCGCCAGTGCCTGGAGACCGCCAGCACGCCAACGATGCGCACGGCGGTGGGGGGAACGCGGCCGGCCATCTCGGGCCAGACCCAGGTGGAGACGGTGGTGCGGTCGGTGACCGGCGGCGCGCCGAGGCACACGCGCTCGGCGTGCTCGGCGGTCAGCAGCTCGGCGACCACGATCACCTTGCGACCCAGCAGGGTCATCGGGGGCAGCATGATGCCGCGCCAGCCCAGCAGCTCAGCGGCCTGCGCCGCGAGGTGCTCAGCGGGAGCTGGTAATTCGACCGGGGGGACGGCCCGGGTGGGCAGGACGTGGAAACCTCCGTCGACCGCCGTCTGCCCAGTAGTGCGGCTCACGCGCTTCGCCTCCCCTCGGCTTTCACCGCGTGATTCCCGCATTCACACCCTGCGCCGGAATCAGCGGCTGCATTTGTTTGCAGTAACTGGAGTACCAGGACCGCGGGTGCGACGTATCTACGAAACCGGGGGTGCTGCGACCGGCGGCCCGGCGCGAGCGGTGACCGGTCGGTGAACGGCATTTCGACTTCAGTCCGGCTGTGCGGCCGTTCGTGTGAGCAGCGGGGCACTTCGTCCGCCCACAGACGAAAAGCAGGTCAGGGCTTCCGCAGCCCATTCCGGCGGTGATTGGTCCACAGCGCGACGGCGCCGGTGGAGGAGTTTCCCCACCGGCGCGCGTCGGTCAACCGTTCACCGGCCACGACGAACCGGTCGTCGTGGCGTGGATCACTCCCGGCTACCTCGGGAGCGGAATCCCCTGGTGGATGTAGGTGGGGACGCCCAGCACCGGCAGCCCAGCCGCGTCGAAGGACATCGGCTGGATGCGGACGCTGCGGCCCGGCCAGCCCGTCCCCGGGTCCATGTTGGCGTGGTAGACGATCCACGGGCTGCCGCCGATCGTCACGAAGCCGTGGTGGCCCGGCGAGGTCGCCGTGTGCACGCCGGAGAAGACGCTGCCGCCGGACTTCGTCCACGCCGCGGGGTTCATCGGGTCCCCGTCGAGGGTGAGCCTGCCGAGGCAGTAGTCGTTGGTGAAGCTGCCGTTGGCCGAGTAGACCACCGAGAGCCTGCCGTTCGGCGCGACGATCGGCTGCGGCCCCTCGTTGATCAGGATGCCGAGCCCGTTGGGCAGGGTCTCCCACGGCTGCGTCGGCGAGGAGATCCGGACGCGGTCGCCGATCGGCGTCATCGGGTCCTGCATCCGCGCGATGTAGAGGTGCTGCACCCGGTTCGCGCTCTGGCTCTCCCAGCCCGACCACAGGTAGTAGTCCTTGCCCTGGTGGGTCAGGTAGACGCCGTCGATGGCCCAGGTGTCGCCAGGCAGCTTCTGCTCGCCGAGGAAGTCGTAGCGGCTGGTGATCTCCGAGGTGGTCGACCGCAGCGCGTACATCCGGTGGGTGTGCCCGCCGGAGCCGTCCTGCCCGGTGAAGAAGATCCACCAGCGGTCACCGATCCGCTGCAGCTCCGGCGCCCAGATCTCCTTGCACGCCACGGCAGGGCAGGCGGGGTTGCGCCAGACCACGTGCGGCGTCGCGGTGCGCAGGCCCTCCACCGTGCTCGCCTGGCGGATGACGATGTCGTCGTCGTTGTAGAAGTCGCCCTGCACCAGGTTGTACTGACCGTTGTGGATCACCATGCTCGGGTCGGCGCCCGCGTTGAGGATCGGGTTGTAGAACCGGCCGGTGATCCACGGCGCCGCCGTGTGGAAGGTCGCGTCCTGGCGGAAGAGCTCGCCGCCGTCGTAGTCGTTGAGCTTCAGCAGGCCGAAGGCGTGCCGCAGGTAGGCGTTGGGGAACTGCAACGCCCGCAACGAGAAGCCGTTGGCGTCGGCCAGCCCCGGCACCTTGCAGAAGGTCGCGTCCTGGCGGAAGCCGAAGTCCTCGGAGTAGCGCTCCAGCACCACCTCGCCGTTGCGGTGCCGCAGGTAGTGGTTCTTGTAGTTGCGCGCCTCCAGCGAGAGGCAGTTGCTGCTGGCGAGCCCCGGCCGCAGCTCCCAGGTCGCGTCCTCCTTGACCAGGTCCGCGCTGTTCGGGAAGACGTCAGCGATGCGCCCCAGCCAGTCCGCGTGCCGGAAGTGCGCGTTCGGGAAGTTGTGCGAGCGGATCGACACCACTTCACCGGCCGCGGCCCGTGCCGGCGGAGCGGTACCGGGCAGACCCGCGACGCTCACCGCCAGCGCGGCGACCAGTACGACGAGACGAGATCCCCAACCACGCATGGTTCCCCCAGGTGCGCGCAGTGACCCAACCTCTCCAGGGTAGTGACCTGTCTCACCCGCGTACCAGATTGAAGAATCACGATTACCCACGTGTCCCGACCAAGGACCTCGGAGCACCTCGCCCGCAGAACCAGAAACGTGAAACCGAAGCTGGTGCCCACCCGCAGGGACAACGCTGGTTCGCCAGGAGCACGCACCGTAGGGGCTTGGGGGAGTCGCTCCCCCAACGTCGTGGACACACGAAAAAGGCGAGCGCTCTGTGCGAGCGCTCGCCTTCGTTCGTGGGTGGGCAAGGGGGGAGTTGAACCCCCACGTCCTTTCGGACACACGGACCTGAACCGTGCGCGTCTGCCATTCCGCCACTTGCCCGGAACTGCTGTTCATTTGTCGTGCTCTGTGGTGCGGCGGAAGCCTAGCACGCACCCCCGGGTGGGTTGCAAAACGCCCCCTGTGCCCCCTGGAGGACCCGGATACGATCGAAGGGAAGAAGCGCTCGGCCGAGGAACGGAGGACCATGGTCAGACGTCCTAGGACCGATGCTTCGAGGAACACATCACGTGGAGGGTTGCCGTGGGCCTGCAGCGCTTCGAGCGCCGCTTGGAAGGTGTGATCGGCAATACGTTCGCGCGCGTGTTCGGAGGCAAAGTCGTACCGCAGGAGGTGGCGCAGGCCCTAGAGCGAGAGGCCGACGACAACATCAAGGAGCTCGCCGGAGGGCGTCTGCTCGCTCCCAACCACTACGTCGTCAGACTGGGCCCAGCCGACTTCGACCGACTCGCTTCGGATGAACAGCGAGTGAGCCAACTGCTCGCGGACTGCATCAACGAGCATCTGGCCGAGCACGGGTGGGATACATACGGTGACGTCGTAGTCTCCATGGAGCGTTCTGAGACGCTGCACACCGGACAGTTCCGTACCAGCTCGTCAGTCGACCCAGACGCAGCGCCGACCCGACGGCCGGCACCACCTCGTACCGCAGGAGACCGACCCATGAGCCAGCCACCCGGCCAGTACCCCGAGGGCGACCGGTACGCCCAGCAGCCCCCACCGCAGCAGGGTCAGTACGGCTACGACCAGGGCTACGGCCAGCAGCAGCAGGGCCAGTACGGACAGGACCCCAACTACGGTCAGCAGCAGCCCCAGCAGGGCGGCTACGACCCGAACTACGGCGGCCAGTACGGCTACGACCAGCAGCAGCAGGGCTACGGCCAGCAGCCGCAGCAGCCCGGCTACGACCAGCAGCCCCAGCAGGGCGGCTACGACCAGGGCTACGGCCAGCAGCCCCAGCAGGGCGGTTATGACCAGGGCTACGGCCAGCAGCCGCAGCAGGGCTACGACCAGGGCTACGGCCAGCAGCAGCCCCAGCAGGGCGGCTACGGCCAGCAGGGCTACGACCAGGGCTATGGCCAGCAGCAGGGCTACGACCAGGGTTACGGCCAGCAGCCGCAGCAGGGTGGTTACGACCAGGGTTACGGCCAGCAGCAGGGCGGCTACGACCAGGGCTACGGCCAGCAGGGGTACGCCCCGCCCGCCGTGGGTGGCGCTCCGCGCCAGCTGACCGCGACGCTGCAGCTGGACGACGGGTCGAACCGCAACTACACGCTGAAGCAGGGCTCCAACGTGATCGGTCGCGGCCAGGACGCGGATTTCCGCCTTCCGGACACCGGCGTGTCGCGCCGCCATTTGGAGATCACCTGGGACGGTCAGAACGCCATGCTGGCGGACCTGGGTTCCACCAACGGCTCCACGGTGAACTCCAACCCGGCGCAGGCGTGGCAGCTGGCCGACGGTGACGTGATCCGCATCGGCCACTCCTCCCTGGTGTTCCGCGCCCAGGGCTAGACCCCACTCCACGACGACGCGGTCGCACGAGGCAGGAGCGAACACAACAGGTGCCAGATCTGGTGATGCAGCTGACCAGAGCAGGGTTCCTTGCCCTGCTCTGGTTGTTCGTGTTGGCTGCGCTGCGTGTCGTCCGCTCCGACCTGTACGCCGCATCCGGCATCCGGGTCTCCATGCCAGGGTTCCGCCGCTCCTCCGGGAAGCAGCAGGCCCGAGGCAAACAACCTCGTCAGCTCGTCGTCACGCACGGGGCGCTGGCGGGAACCAGGATCTCCCTCGACGGGCGGCCGATCTTGATCGGCCGCGCGGACGACTCGACCGTGGTGCTCGACGACGACTACGCGTCGACGCGGCACGCCCGGTTGTCCCTGCGGGGCACCGACTGGTACGTCGAGGACCTGGGCTCCACCAACGGAACATATCTAGACCGGGCGAAGGTCACGGCACCCGTCCGGGTCCCGCTCGGCGTACCGATCCGTATCGGTAAGACGGTGATCGAGCTGCGTTCATGACCCTCGTCCTTCGTTATGCGGCCCGGAGCGACCGGGGCTTGGTGCGTTCCAACAACCAGGACTCCGTGTACGCGGGCCCCCGTGTGCTCGCGCTCGCAGACGGCATGGGCGGCCATGCCGCCGGTGAGGTCGCGAGCAAGGTCGTCATCGCCGCGATGGCCCCCCTCGACGACGACGAGCCGGGCGACGACCTCATCAGCCAACTCCGGGATGCGGTGATCGCGGGCAACGCGGCCATCTCGGAGCTCGTGCAGACCGACCCCGAACTGGAGGGCATGGGCACCACGCTCACCGCCGTCCTGTTCGCGGGCAACAAGCTCGGCCTCGTCCACGTCGGCGACTCGCGCGCGTACCTGCTGCGCGACGGGGTGTTCTCGCAGATCACCCACGACGACACCTTCGTCCAGTCGTTGATCGACGAGGGCCGGATCACCG
This sequence comes from Allokutzneria sp. NRRL B-24872, assembly GCF_002155965.1. Lineage (GTDB taxonomy): Bacteria > Actinomycetota > Actinomycetes > Mycobacteriales > Pseudonocardiaceae > Allokutzneria. Next base: position 75,322 of record NZ_MUMH01000073.1, on the reverse strand, counting down.
AGGAGGAGGCGACCACCCACCCGCAGCGCTCGTTGTTGCTGCGCGCCCTGACCGGGCACGAGGTGGAGCCGAGCTTCGCGATCCGGGAGGCGCGGGCCGGCGACCGGTTCCTGCTGTGCTCCGACGGCCTCTCCGGGCCGGTGAGCCAGGAGACCCTCGACGACGCGATGCGCATCCCCGATCCGCAGGCGTGCGCCGACCGGCTGATCGAGCTGGCGCTGCGCAGCGGCGGACCCGACAACGTCACGTGCATCGTCGCGGACGTGGTCGACGTCGACTACGGCGAGAACGACCCGATCGTCGGCGGTGCGGCCGGTGACGGCAGCGAGGACCCGCCGCCGCCGGACACCCCGGCGGCCAGGGCCAGCGCGATCAACCCGCAGCGCAACAACGCGCCGCAGCGGCGGGCGATGGACACTCCCCCGCCGCCGAGGCGCAGGAGCAAGCTGCGCGGGTTCCTGATCACGCTCGTGGTGCTCGCGCTGCTCGCAGGCGGTGGCTTCGTGCTCCGGTGGTGGGTGCTCCAGCAGTACTACGTCGGGGTCAACGAGCAGGAGAAGGTCGCGATCTTCCAGGGCCTGCGCGGCGATGTGCTCGGCTTCAAGCTGCAGCGCGAGGTCGAGGGCTCCTGCGCGCCCGACGCGGCCCAGCCGTGCGAGGAGGTCTCGTTGAAGGACCTCAAGAACCTCGGCAAGGACCTGGTCCGCAACGGCATCACCAACGAGAACGTCGAGGGCATCGAGGGCGCCAGGATGGCGGTCCGCAGGCTGCGGCTGGACTGGCTGCTGCCCGTCTGCCCGGCCGGTGGGACCGGCCAGGTGCCGCCGCCCAACAACGGCGGGACGTCGGTGCCGCCGACCACGACGACCCAGGCCGACCCGGGCAACCCGCAGGACCCGAACGGCCAGCAGCCGTCACCGATCCCGAAGCCGACGCCGGGTGTGGACTGCCGGACGGTGGGCTGATGGGGCGTCCGGCAACCGGAACCAACCCCAGCCTGGGGCCGGTCAGCACGCCGCAGGCACCCCAGGTCCAGACGCGGCGCGGCACCGAGCTGGCCATGCTCGGTTTCGCCGCCGGTCTGGTGACCCTCGCTCTGGCGATCTCCGACGCCAACCAGGAGCAGGAGCTCACCAGGCAGATCCTGTACTACGGCGCGGCGTTCATGGCCCTGTTCGGGCTGGCGCACCTCGCGGTGCGCAAGTGGGCGCCGTACGCGGACCCGCTGATCCTGCCGTGCGTCGCGCTGATCAACGGGCTCGGTCTCGTCATGATCAACCGCCTCGACCCCGCGGTGATCCAGCGGGCCAAGGACCTCCAGCGGTTCGTCCCGTCGGAGTCCGCGCCCAAGCAGGTGGTGTGGACGGCGGCGGGCCTCGTGCTCTTCGCCGTGGTGATGTGGCTGGTCAAGGACCACCGGATGCTGGCGAAGTACGGCTACACCGCCGGTCTCGTCGGCCTGGTCGCGCTCGCGCTGCCCGGTCTGCTGCCGTCCAGCCTCTCCGAGGTCAACGGCGCCAAGATCTGGCTGCGGCTGCCCGGCATGTCGATCCAGCCGGGTGAGTTCGCCAAGATCCTGCTGCTGATCTTCTTCGCGGCGTTCCTGGTGTCCAAGCGCGACCTGTTCATGGCCGCCGGGCGCAAGTTCGCCGGCATGGAGCTGCCGCGCGCCCGCGACCTCGCGCCGCTGCTGGTGGCGTGGGCGCTCTCGGTCGGCGTCCTGGTGCTGGAGAAGGACCTCGGCACCTCGCTGCTGTTCTTCGGCATCGTGCTGGTGATGCTCTACATCGCGACGGAGCGGGTGGCCTGGCTGGTCATCGGCCTGTCGTTCTTCATCGGCGGCTGCCTGGTCGCCTACCAGCTCTTCGGTCACGTGCAGACCCGCGTGCAGACCTGGCTCGACCCGTTCGCCGACTACTTCGGCAAGGGCAACCAGATCAGCCAGTCGCTGTTCAGCCTCGGCACCGGGGGGCTCGGCGGAACGGGCATCGGCGCCGGGCGGCCGGAGCTGGTGACCTTCTCGCAGAGCGACTTCATCATCGCCGCGATCGGCGAGGAGTTCGGCTTCATCGGCCTGGCCGCGCTGCTGATCCTCTACCTGCTGCTGGTGATGCGCGGTCTGCGCAGCGCGCTCGCGGTCCGCGACACCTTCGGCAAGCTGCTCGCGGGCGGCCTGGCCTTCGCGGTGTGCTGGCAGGTGTTCATCGTCGTCGGCGGTGTCACCAAGCTGATCCCGCTGACCGGTCTGACCGCGCCGTTCCTCTCCCACGGCGGTTCGTCGCTGATCGCCAACTACGCCGCCATCGCGCTGCTGCTGCGGATCTCCGACGCCGCGCGCCGACCGGCTCCCCTCGCCCCCAAGGGCCCCAAGCCCCAGCAGGCACCGATCGCAGAGGCCAGCACCGTGCTCGTGGAGCGTCCGACATGAACACTCCCCTGCGCCGGGTCGCGCTCGCGATGATGGGCATGATCGTCCTGCTGCTGGCCAACGCCACCTACGTGCAGGTGATCAAGGGCGACGACTACCGCAACGACCCGCGCAACCAGCGGGTGCTCTACGAGGAGTACTCCAGGGAGCGCGGCAAGATCATCGTCGCCGGTGGCGGGGTGATCGCCACCTCCGAGGAGACCAACAACAAGCTGCGCTTCCTCAGGAAGTACCCGAACGGCCCGGCCTACGCGCCGGTCACCGGCTTCTACTCGGTGAGCTATGCGCCCACCCAGCTGGAGAAGGCCGAGAACGCGATCCTCAACGGCTCCGACAGCGCGCTGTTCGTGCGCAGGCTCTCCGACCTGATCACCGGGCGGGACCCCAAGGGCGCCAACGTCGAGACCACGATCAACCCCAAGGTCCAGGAGGCCGCGTACAAGGCCATGACGGACAAGGGCTTCACCGGTTCGGTCGTGGCGCTGCGCCCGGACACCGGCGAGATCCTCGGCATGGTCAGCACGCCGTCCTACGACCCGAACCGGATCGCCACGCACGACTCCTCCGCCCGGCAGAAGGCGTGGGTCGAGCTCAACGACGACAAAGACAAGCCGATGCTGAACCGGGCGATCTCGGAGAACTACCCGCCGGGCTCGACGTTCAAGCTCGTGGTCGCCGCCGCGGCGCTGGAGAACGGGCTGACCAAGGACCACCAGCTCACCGCGGCGCCCAACATCCAGCTGCCTGGCACGAAGACGAAGCTGGAGAACTTCGACGGCAACCGCTGCGGCAGCGGCCAGACGGCCTCGCTGGAGGAGTCGCTGGCCCGCTCGTGCAACACCGCGTTCGCGGAGCTGGCCGGGCAGCTCGGGGAGACCAAGCTGCGCCGCCAGGCGGAGAAGTTCGGCATCGGCCAGCAGGACCTCAAGATCCCGATGGGCGTTGTCGGCTCCTCGCTCGGCGACATCCCGGACGACGCGGCGCTCTTCCAGACCGGCATCGGCCAGCGCGACGTGAAGCTGACCCCGTTGCAGGACGTCATGATCGCCGCGACGGTCGCCAACGGCGGCATGCGGATGGAACCGCAGCTGAAGAAGCGGATCGTCACCCACGACGTGAGCGTGCTCTCCGAGATCGACCCGAAGCAGGCCGAGCGCGCGATGTCCGCCAGCTCAGCCGAGACGCTCAAGCAGATGATGATCAAGTCCGAGGAGCGCACCACCGGCCCCGGCAAGATCTCCGGCGTCACCATCGCCTCCAAGACCGGGACGGCGGAGCACGGGGCCAACCCGAAGCTGACCAAGCCGCACGCCTGGTACGTGGCCTTCGCCCCCGCCGACAAGCCGAAGATCGCGGTCGTCGTGATGGTCGAGGACGGTGGCGACCGCGGCCTCGAGGCCACCGGTGGTTCCGTCGCGGCACCGATCGGCCGCGCGGTGATCCGCGCAGGGCTGGAAGGTGGCTGAGTCGTGCTCACCTCCGGCCAGTTGCTCGCCGACCGCTACCGGCTCGGCAGGCGCATCGCCGTGGGCGGGATGGGTGAGGTCTGGGAGGCGGCCGACACGCGGCTGGACCGCAGGGTCGCCGTGAAGGTGCTCAAGGCGGAGCTCTGCGGGGACGCCGAGTTCCTGCACCGCTTCCGCAGCGAGGCGCGGATGACGGCCTCGCTGAACCACCCGGGCATCGCCTCGGTGCACGACTACGGCGAGACCGCCGCGGTGCCGGACGGGCCCGAGGACACCGCCTACCTGGTGATGGAGCTGGTCGAGGGTGAGCCGCTGGCCACCATCCTCGCCAAGGAGGGCAGGCTGGCCGCCGACCGCACGCTGGACGTGCTGGAGCAGGCCGGTGAGGCGTTGCAGGCCGCGCACGAGCGCGGGTTCGTGCACCGCGACGTGAAGCCCGGCAACATCATGGTCACCCCGGCCGGGAAGGTGAAGCTCACCGACTTCGGCATCGCCAAGGCCGCCGACGCCGCGCCGGTGACGCGCTCCGGCATGGTGATGGGGACGGCCCACTACATCGCCCCCGAGCAGGCGCTCGGCGGTGAGGCCGAGCCGGCGAGCGATGTGTACTCGCTGGCGGTCGTCGGCTACGAGTGCCTCGCCGGGCACCGGCCGTTCCTCTCCGACAACGCGGTGACCGTGGCGATGATGCACATCAGGGACGTGCCGCCGCCGCTGCCGCCGGACGTGCCGCACCACGCCCGCGTGCTCGTCGAGGCGACGCTGGTCAAGGACCCGTGGCAGCGCTACCGCAGCGGCGGTGAGTTCGCCAGCGCGGTCGCCGCGATCAGGGCCGGGCTGCCGCTGCCGAGGCCGTCGACGCACGGCATGTCCAGCGCGGCGCCCACCCCGGTGACCGGAGTTCCGGTGATGTCGGCGCCGGTGATGCCGCCGTCACCGCAGCACGGTCTCCACCAGCTCCCGCCGCAGCACGGCGGTACCCCGATCGGTGGGCAGGCGATGATCTCGCTCGGCCCCGCGCACGGTGGCTACGCGCCACACGGAATGCCCTTGCCGCCTGGCGGGAAACCCCGCAGGATCGGGCTCTGGGTGGTGATCATCCTGCTCCTGCTCGCGCTGATCGGTCTGAGCGTGTGGCTGCTGCGCGAGCCCGTCCACCCCCGGATGACGCTGGACAGCGCCACCCAGGGCGGTCAGCGGTCGAGCACCACCCACCCCACGCGCGACAACGGATCGCGACCGGGCACTCTGGTGAGGCTCGACGCCAGCGAGTTCGTGGACCGGCCGGCAAGTGAGGCAGTTGCCAAGCTGACCCGGTTGGGCTTTGACTCTGTCACCCGGAACGAGTTCGGTCACCAGCCAACCGATCCGAGCCGGTGCACCGTCACACAGATGGTGCCCTCCGGTGAGGTGCGGCCCGGGGAGCGGATCACACTCAGTTGTGAATCTGAGCCGGGCGGCTAACGCGTGTCGGGTCGAGGACAGACAGTAAGCATGATGAGAAGTTTCTTGACGAGGAGTGGGACGACGCACCGATGAGCACTCCGCGACTGCTCTCCAACCGCTACGAGCTGGGTGAGACGCTCGGCTACGGCGGCATGTCGGAGGTCCACAAGGGCAAGGACGTCCGCCTCGGCCGCGACGTGGCGATCAAGGTGCTGCGCGCCGACCTCGCCCGCGACCCCCAGTTCCAGATCCGCTTCCGACGCGAGGCCCAGAACGCCGCGTCCCTGAACCACCCGGCGATCGTGGCCGTCTACGACACCGGCGAGACACAGACGGAGCACGGACCGCTTCCGTACATCGTCATGGAGTTCGTCGACGGCAAGACGCTGCGCGACATCGTGAAGACAGAGGGGCCGCTGCACGCCCGCAGGGCCATGGAGGTCATGGCCGACGTCTGCGCGGCGCTGGACTTCAGCCACCGGCACGGCATCGTGCACCGCGACGTGAAGCCCGCCAACGTGATGATCACCCGTGGTGGCGCCGTCAAGGTGATGGACTTCGGCATCGCGCGCGCCGTCGCGGACGGCCAGGCAGCCGTCACGCAGACCGCCGCGGTGATAGGAACGGCGCAGTACCTCTCGCCCGAGCAGGCCCGCGGCGAGTCCGTCGACGCCCGCAGCGACGTCTACGCGGCCGGTTGCGTGCTCTTCGAGCTGATGACGGGGGAACCGCCGTTCACCGGTGACTCCCCCGTCGCGGTGGCCTACCAGCACGTGCGCGAGGAGCCGAAGCCCCCGTCCTCGCTCAACCCGCAGATCCCCCAGGTCCTCGACGCCATCGTGCTGAAGGCGATGAGCAAGAACCCGGCCAACCGCTACCAGTCCTCCGGCGAGATGCGCGGCGACCTGGTGCGCGTGCTCTCCGGCCAGCGGCCGATGGCGCCGATGGTGATGAGCGAGGACGAGCGCACCGCCATGATGTCGTCCCGGGGTTCCTCGGCGACCGAGGTGCTCAGCGCCGGACGGCACCGGCCCAACTCGCTCTCCGACGACGATGACGACGACCGCGACGCCAAGCGCAAGCGGGCCACCCGGATCGCGCTGCTCACCGGCCTGTTCGTCGCGGTGCTCGCGCTGACCGTGTGGATCTCCAGCCTGTTCTTCGCGCCGAGCAGCACCGACGACGTCACCATCCCCGTCGACCTCAAGGCCATGTCGCAGGGTCCGGCCGAGAGCAAGCTCAAGGAACTGGGTCTGAAGCCGGTCTCCGACATGGTTCCCTCGGGCGGCAACGAGATCGGCAAGGTCCTCGGCAGCTCCCCCGAGCCCGGCACGAAGGTCAAGAAGGGCTCGGAGGTCCGGATGCGGATCGGCAGCGGGCCGGACCGGATCACGGTGCCGTCACTGACCGGCAAATCGCGGGACGACGCGGAAAAGCTGCTGAAGGAGGCCGGTCTCGTGCTGAACGCGACCACCGACTCGCAGCCCACCGACGAGAGCTCGCAGGTGGACAAGGTGGTCAAGCAGACGCCGGAACCGGGCACGTTCGCGGCGCGCGGCGACTCGGTGAAGATCACCCTCGGCAAGCTCCAGGACAAGTCCACGATCCAGGACGTGCGCGGCCAGGACATCAACTCCGCCAAGTCCACGCTCGCGGAACTCAAGTTCACCAACATCGAGGTGAAGTACGAGAGCTCGGCGGAGGACAAGGACAAGGTCATCGACCAGACCCCGCGCACGGGCAAGATCGCCCAGAACATGAAGATCACGCTGACCGTGTCCAAGGGCGATCAGTTCAAGATGCCGAACCTGGAGGGCAAGACGCCCAACCAGGCGGAGAACCTGCTGCGCCAGAACTACGGCTGGACCGGGACCCTCAAGCAGACCCCGGTCTCCCCGGACAACCCGTGGGACCTGGGCAAGATCCAGGACCAGACCCCGTCCAGCGGGCAGTCGGTCAGCAAGAACGCCACGATCGACGTCCAGGTGGGCGCTATCGGAACGTCCAGCACGCGCTGAGGCGCGCCGCAGACGGCGGAGGGCCCGGTCCACATCGTGGATCGGGCCCTCTTCTTTCGCCGGGTTGCTCGTAGTCTCTGCAGACCATGGACGACCATGCCGTGCTGCGTGCCAGGGCGACCGTGGAGCGCTACCTGGAACTGCTCGCCGCCGCGGACGTCGACGGGGTGATCGCCCTGTTCACCTCGGACGGCACCGTGGTCTCCCCGCTGTACGGCACGCTGCCCGCGTCGCGGTTCTACCCGAAGCTGGTCGCCGACACGCAGCGCTCGGAGATCGAGCAACAGGACCTGTACGTCTCCGTGCGGGACCCGCGCCGGGTCGCCGTGGAGTTCCGCTACGGCTGGACGATGAGCGACGGCACCAGGACGAGCTTCGACTGCGTGGACACGATCGAACTCGACGACGTCGGCCGGATCGTGCAGCTGCGGATCATCTACGACACGCATCCGCTGCGGGCGGCGTGGGCGGCGATCCGGGGCACGTGAACCACTGGGTTCACGTGAAACATCAGCTTCAGGCGGGAGCGGCCGAGGCGGCGAGCGCGCGCATGCCCGACTCCAGCTCGCGGACCCTGGCCTCCTCGACGGGGTGACCGGCACCGGCCATCCAGTTCGCCAGCATGCGGTGACCGCCCTCGGTGAGCACCGACTCCGGGTGGAACTGCACGCCGTGCAGCGGGAGTTCGCGGTGGCGCATGGACATCACGATGCCGGTCTCGGTGCGACCGGTGACCTCGAACTCGTCGGGGATGGTGTCCTCGCGGACGGTCAGCGAGTGGTACCGGGTCGCGGTGAACGGATTCGGCAGCCCTTCGAGGACGCCGACGCCGTCGTGCAGCACCCGGCTGGTCTTGCCGTGCAGCAGCTCCGGCGCGCGCTCCACCGTCGCGCCCCACGCCGCGCCGAGCGCCTGGTGGCCGAGGCAGACGCCGAGCATCGGCAGTCGCGCGTCGGCGCAGCGCCGGATCACGTCCATGCTCGACCCGGCGCGCTCCGGGGTGCCGGGACCGGGGCTGACCAGGACGCCGTCGAAGTCGGTGATCCGCTCCACCTCGACCGCGTCGTTGCGCTGGACGACGCACTCGGCGCCGAGCTGGGCGAGGTACTGCACCAGGTTGTAGACGAAGCTGTCGTAGTTGTCGACGACGAGAACGCGCACGGGGAAACCCACCCTCATCCAGTGGTGACTTGGTTGAACGGGAGCCGCGGTTCGATCCACGGGAACACCACGAACAGCAGCAGCGCGACCACCGCGGAGACCAGCAGCAGCGCCTCGAAGATCCGCACCGGGAGCGGTCCGGGCAGGTGGCGCCAGATCCAGCCGTACATCGCTAGCTCTCCTGCATCTCGGGCGGCAGTTCGCCGGGCTTGGCGGGGTCCTTCTTGTACTGGTGGGTGAGCACGCCGTGCACGATCAGCCGCTGCCGCGCGGAGAACCGGGGGTGGCAGGTGGTGAGCGTGATCAGCGAGGCCTGCTGGCCCGAGGGCAGCTGCGCGTCCGGTCGGTTCGGCACGGGCGCGATGACACCGCTCTGGCTGGGCAGCACGATCTCCTGGCCGACGGTCTTGCCGTAGGCGCCGCCGTCGGCCGCGGTGGTGCGCAGGGTCCCGACCCGCTGGCACTTCTGGTCGGCGGCCTTGCTCTTGTCCCAGTCCTTGACCTGGTTGGACTTCGGCATCATCCGGTAGACGAACCAGCTGTCGGAGGTCTCCACCACGATGGCGTCGCACGGGTCGAGCAGGTCGATGTCGTTGAACGGCGCGCCCTTGCCGACGCGGTGCCCCGCGACCGCGAAGTTGCCAGGCTGCCCGGGGAAGGCCGTGCCCTTGTAGTGGCCGGGACCCACCTCGAGGATCTTGTCGGTGGTGCCCTCGAGCACGGTGTAGACGTAGTCGGCGCCGAACTTCGGAATCCGGATCTTGGCGAAGCCCTCGCCGTCGCCGACCTGGAACTGCGTCTTGCGCTGCGGGTCCTCCTGGCCCTTCCACCGGTCGTCCAGCGCGACCGTGGCGTCGGACTGCTTGCCAGCGGAGAGCCAGTCGGTCACGTAGACCTCGTAGAAGACGAACAGCAGCACCACGAGGCCCGCGGTGATCAACAGCTCTCCGATGGAGCGCACGACGACGCGCCCGGTCTCCTTCGGCTGCTCCTCCGGCGGCTTGGCCGGGGGTTCGTCGGGTTCCTCGGCTGCGGCGACCACGGCCGCGGCGGCGATGACGTCCTCAGGAGGCTGTTCGACCTCCGTGGTCTCCTCGTCCACCACGCGCGGGATGTGCCGCGTCGGCTGGTCGTCCTCGATCAGCCGGGCGGGCCGCCTCGGCGGTTGCGGAGGAGGCGGCGGCAGTGTGGCCCGCACGCGCGGGATCGGCTGCGTCGGCGGCTCATCCGGCTGCGGCGCGCGCACTGGCTGAGCCGGGCGCGGGGTCGGCTGCGGGTTCTGCCTCGGCGGCGGTCCCTGGGGCCGAGCGCCGGGAGGCGGGCCCTGCGGTCGGGCGGGCGGCGGCGGGCTTTGCGGAACGGGCGCGCCGGAAGGCGGGGTCTGGGGATGGGCCTGGTCGCGCTGGTAGCGCGGAACCGGCCGCTGCCCCGGGGACGGGGGCGGGTTCGTACTCACCGCGGCACCTCCTGCGCCTTGTCCAGCCGCAACGGCCCGGTGTAGCCGGGCACGCCGATCGCCTCGCTCGCCGAGACGCGGTAGCCGAGGCCGTAGACCTGGGCGTACTGACGGAACAGGCGCACCCCCGGTTCCGCGTCCAGTGCCGCGCTCATGCGTTCCGTGTCCCCGATCGCTCGTACAACGTAAGGCGGAGAGTACGTGCGTCCGTGCAAGAGCAGTGTGTTCCCGATGCACCTCACAGCCGAGGTGCTCACCAACCGCTGGTCAGCGACCGAGACCGCTTCCGCTCCCCCCGCCCACAGCGCGTTGAGCACGCTCTGCACGTCGACCTGGTGCACGACGAGCGAGTCCGGGTCCACGTCCTTGGGGTAGCGGCCGTCCGGCCCGCGCGGGGCGTCGGTCAGCCGCACCGCGACTCCGGGACCGGTCAGCGGGCTCAGCCCGACGCGGGCGCCGAGCCGGTCAGCGAGCCTGCGCGCCTCGGAGACCCGCTGGTCCGAGCCCTCCTGCGCGAGGCTGAGCCGGTCGAGTTCCGCACGGAGCGCGGCGAGACGCTGCTGCGCCCCGCTGACGTCGGACTCCGCTTCGCGCACCACCCCGGACAGTTCCGTCGTCCTGCCGCCCCTGAGGTCGTAGCCGTCCGAGGCGTTGCGGCTCACCGCGAACAACAGGCCGGTGACCAGGCACACCGCTGGCACGGCGAACCGCCAGCCGTCGAGCCTGCGCACCCGGCCCTCCCGTTCCTTCGGCTGCGGTGACCACAGAGGTAGTTCGCTAACCCAGGCGGTTACGTTAACGTGTTCACAGGGCCGGGGCCGGATTGTGCGGACCCCGGAAACGCCCGGTAACCGGCCGGTCGAGGAGCACGCGAGGACGAGAATGCCTAAGTCCAAGGTCCGCAAGAAGGACGTGTACACCGCACCGCCAGACCGGCGCACGCCGGTGAAGGTGCGGGGTGCCGGCCCGTCACACCCCGTGTACGTCGTGGTGATGCTGGGCATGATGCTGCTCGGTCTTGCCTGGCTGGTGGTGAACTACCTCGCTGGTCAGCAGATCCCGGTGATGCAGGACCTCGGCTCGTGGAACTTCGCCGTCGGGTTCGCTCTGATGATCACCGGCCTGCTCATGACGATGCGCTGGCGCTGACCACCCCGGCCGGCAGGCCGATCGCGCTGTCGAAACGGCCCGGACACCACGGTGTCCGGGCCGTTCGCCGTCCCGGGGTCCGGGCTCCGGAAGGACACGGCTGTAAGTTCATCCCCACTGGGGACAACTGCTGTGGATAACTCGCCGGGGCGTCCACTGGATAGCCGGTCTCGGTCGGCCCCGAGGCACTAGATGATGTGGTTACCGAGACCGCAACACGAACTCTGGGAGACGGTCGGATGAACGACGCAGGCGCCACCGGGCCCCGGAACTGGTCCGCTCCCGCCGTGGTGGTCGGTGCCGGCTGGGTGCTCTCCGCAGGCGCTCTGACCTGGATCTTCCTCGCTCGCGACACCCCGACGCAGGTCTTCGCGACGGTGGCCGCGGTGCTGTTCGGCTTCGCCGCGCTATTCGGAACGGTCGCCCGGCCGAGGCTCGCCGCCGACGCCGACGGCATCACCGTTCGCGGGCTGACCGGGACGCGCTCGTGGAGCTGGGCCGAGCTGACCCCGCGCCTGCACAGCTCGCGCAGGTTCGGCAGGACCAGCACGGTCCTGGAGATCGACGTCCAGACGCGGGACGGCGCCGAGACCCTGCTGGTGTTCACCAGGCTGGACCTCGGCGCCGATCCGGTCGACGTCACGAAGGAACTGCTCGGGCTAGCCGCCCAGTAGCAGCGCCTGCAACTCGTTGTAGCGGTAGAGCGTGAGCCCGGCCAGGACGACGGTGGTCGCCGCGAACGCGCCGAGCTGCCACAAGCGGCGCTGCTTGGCTGGCGCGTAGAGCATCGCCGCCATCAGCGCGGCTCCGACCACGAACCCACCGGCGTGGGCGAGGAAGGAGATGTTCGGGACGCTGAAGGTGATCGCCACGTTCAGCGCGATCACGCCGAGCACCGGCCCGATGTTGAGCTTCAGCTTGAGCACGGCCACCAGGAGCCCGCCGAGCAGGCCGTAGATCGCGCCGGAAGCGCCGACCGCCGCGGTCATCGGCGAGTCGAAGAGCATGATCGCGACCGAGCCGCCGAGCAGCGACAGCACGTAGCTGGCGATGAAGCGCCCCCGGCCGAGCAGCAGCTCCAGGTCCCTGCCGAGGAACCACAGCGCGAGCATGTTCACGCCGAGGTGGGCGACGCCGTCGTGCAGGAAACCGTTGGTGACCAGCCGCCACCACTCGTCGGTGGCGACCAGGACGGGTCGCATGAACCAGTCGAGGAACAGGTCGGAGCCGTCGTAGTTGGTCATGATGCTGCCCGACTGCACCGCGGTGATCACGAAGACCACCACGTTCAGCGCGATCAGCACCGGAGCCACGATCGGCTTGCTGACCAGTTCGGCGCCCGCGACCGTGACCGGGCGCCGCACGTCGCGGTTGCCCTCCCGGACGCAGTCGACGCACTGGTAGCCGACCGAGGCCTCGCGCAGGCACTCCGGGCAGGCGGGCCGCTCGCACCGCGTGCAGCGCAGCCCGGTGGGCCGGTCGGGGTGCCGCACGCAGCCCGGCAACGCGGGCTGGCCCCCGTCCGGCCCCGTCGGTGGGGACGGTGGAACCGTCATGCCGGTCCGCTCAGTCCTCGGTGATCTCGACGGTGACGCTGTCCAGCGTCACGTCGGTCAGCGGCTTGTCGCCCTGGTCGGTCGGCACCTTGGCGATCGCGTCGACGACGGCGCGCGAGTCGGCGTCGGCCACCTCGCCGAAGATGGTGTGCTTGAAGTTCAGCCAGGTGGTGGGCCCGACGGTGATGAAGAACTGCGAGCCGTTGGTGTTCGGCCCCGCGTTCGCCATCGCCAGCAGGTAGGGCTTGCTGAAGGAGAGCTCCGGGTGGAACTCGTCGGCGAAGCGGTAGCCGGGGCCGCCGCGGCCGGTGCCAGTCGGGTCGCCCGCCTGCAGCATGAAGCCGTCGATGATGCGGTGGAAGATCGAGCCGTCATAGAACGGTCCGGTCGTCTCGCCCTTGGCGTTGTTCTCCCTGTACTCCTTCGTGCCCTGCGCCAGGCCGACGAAGTTGCTGACCGTCTTCGGCGCATGGTTCGAGAAGAGGTTCAGCCGGATCTCGCCGTGCGAGGTGTTCAGGGTGACCTTCACGGTCTTGCCCACGAGGGATTCGTTGCTCTCAGCCACCACGCCATCGTGCCATCCACGGCGAGTTCGCGTGGGAAGGGGCAGGATTGGGTATGGCTGTCCACAGGCGTGTCTTGGAGGAGTGCCATGGACGAGGTGAAGACCATGTCCCAGGCCGGCGAGAAGGTCGGCAGGGCGATGGGTACCGGCCTGAAGGCGGCGCGTGTGCGCACGGAGAAGGCCGCTGAGCAGGGCATCAAGGTGTCGAAACGTGCGTTGGCGAAGGCGGAGAAGAAGTTGGCGAAGCGCGGACTGACCCCCGAGAAGATCCAGGCCAGCGTCGCTGACACGGCCGAGGACCTCGGAAAGCGCGGCCGCAAGGCCCGCAAGCAGCTCGGCAAGCGGAGCAAGGCCGCGCGCAAGGAGTTCAAGGCGGCCCGCAAGGAGCTGCACAAGACCACCACGGCGGCCTACAAGGACCTCGCGGCCAAGTTCGCGAAGGAGCAGCCGAAGAAGCGGCGCAGGTGGCCGGTGGTCCTGCTGCTGCTCGGCGGCATCGGTGCGGCCGTGGCGACGGTGCTGTCCAAGCGCCCTGAGCAGGTCGCGCTGCACGAGGAGGTCGAGGACCAGCCCCAGCCGCCGCAGCAGCAGCCCCAGCAGCACCGGCCGCTGCCGCAGCAGGGCTACCAGCAGCAGCCGCTGCCCCCGGCCAACGGGGAGCCGATGCGGCTGCGCCCGCCGATGCCCGCCGGGACGACCGCCTTCGGCAAGAGCAGCGGCTCCGGCCTGGCCCGCTGGGTGATCCCGGTGCTCGCCGTCGTGGCCGTCGCCGTGCTGGTGCTCGTGGTGGTGCTGATCGTCAACGGCGGCGCGGAGAACACCGAGAACCCGATCCCGCCGACCCCGAGCGTCTCGCGCGGCCTGCCGACCAAGGTGCCGACGGTCACGCGCTAGCTTGCACTCGCCCCCTCCGAGTGCTAAACCTGCATTAGCACTCGCTACCGGTGAGTGCTAAGAGGTCGGGACGGTGAGTCCGGGAAGAACCGGGCGTCCGTCGCGGGCACCGAGCCTGGCCACGCATCGTGTCATCCATGCACCGGAGGACTACGCCGCAATGGCCAAGATGATCGCGTTTGACGAG